>NZ_JBHJPX010000003.1:0-257212 GCF_042262425.1 Streptomyces sp. NPDC056373 | reverse complement strand
GCGGGTTTTGGGGTTGGGGGGCTTACCCAACCACTCTGCCACGCCTATGGGTGGGGCCCCTAATAACCGCGGCCCCACCAGCCTTCTCTCACATTGCGAGACTACTTCGCAGCAGTCTCCAGCAGGATCTGCACCTCTGCGGGGAATTGCAAGTCATCCACCCTCATCGAACACAGAACAGCCTCACGGGCAGCCGAAAACTGCAATTTTACGTACTCGTTCGGATCGTGCAGAACGAGCCACCCCGACGGGCATGGCAGCGTTACTTCAAGTTCCCGGAATAGAGCGTCGACCTCGTCGCAATCAAAGAACTCCTAGGCCACGCGCACATCGGCGTGACCGCCGGCGTCTATGCCCACGTCCGGCTTCGCCTCCAGCGCCAAGCCATCGATACTCTCGGCGACGCCCTCAGCCCGACGGACAACGATCCCGACGACCCACCCGCCGCAGCCGTCGTCCGCTGACGTTGCCGTCAGCGTTGCCGTCAAACGGCGCGAGAGCCCCACTGATTTCACTTCGGCGGGGCTCTCACGCTGACCTCAGCGAACGCTCAGGAACGTCCTACATTGGGGCAATCGAAAGCGAAGTAGGTTCGCCACCAATCGCCGACCAAAAGCTCCCTGCTAATCGCCGAATTCCTGACTCCAGGACTGCTCAAGGCCCGACTTTGCCACCCTCGAAGCCGCCCGCACCTCTTCCCATTCAGCGGCCTCTTTAAGTGCATCTTCGACCCAAATCTCCTCAGGGCCTGCGCTTACGGAATTGACACTTTCGTTGACCGACTGAAGCAAGAGGTAATCTTCGTCGTTCAACGAACCGTCAGCTAGTCTGGCGTGAGCCACGTGCAGCACGTCGTCGAATTGAAGCAATACTTCATCTGACCCTATGCCCGACGCCCGCAAGTACTCCACTTGCCTTTCAGGCCCCGCACTGAGCAGGTCCAGCACCGCGAGGGCCCACCGCCGAAAATCCGTCAACTTTCGATCGCCGGTCATCGAATGATTCCTCCCAGATCCCCTTCAGGACCCACGACTCTCCAGTAAGCGCCCTCACCATGATGACCGCCTCCAGGATTCCACCTGAGCATCCTACCGGTCGGGTCTCCACGACCCGTATATTCACGAATTACCCAACCGCCGCCAGCATTTTTCCCTCTACCTAGGCCCTCTTCGACCCATCCCTTCCGGCCTGCAAAGAATGGGCGGACCTGGTCCGGCGTGACACCACCACTAAGGGCAGAGGGGGTGTCGAAGATGTCATCCGCCGAACGAATCCCTGGAAGCTGGCCAGCCTCCCCGGCAAGCTGCCTGCGCAAACGCTCACCATCGGCGGCACTTGTGGAGCAGCTGGAATTGTGAACCAGGACCGGAGTCTTACCCGCCAGCACATAGTACGTGTGCTACGCGGCCCCTCCCCACCTGCGTTTTCGCAGGTCATCGGCGGTTTCGGGTTCCGCTGGTCTCCGTGACTGTGCCCTGGCGTCCGTGCTTGTTGCCGTCAGCGCTGCCGTCAGAGGTGTAGACCGCTGGTCGGGCTACGGCAGGAGTGTCAGCGCGGCGACGTGGGCGGGCTTGACGACGCTGAAGTGCCGCCGGTCGAGGGTGGCTACCCGGTCCACGTCGAAGCGTTCGGCTACCGCGATGACCGAGGCGTCGACTCCGCCAAGCGGGAAGTCGGCGTACTGGAGGACCAGCTCACCCATGCGCGTCAGGTCGGCGGGCGTGAGGTGGACCAGCTCGAATGTTCCCCGTGCGACCTCGGCGAGGAACGCCGCTTCGACACGGGGCCAGCGCTCCAACAGCCAGCAGACCTCGGTCATGACCGGGCTGGGCAGTAGACGGCGGCCGGTCAGCGACGTCAGCAGGGAGGCGCACTCCGGGTGACGCCGGTCGGCCGCGTTGAACGCCGCAGCCAGGGGTCCGGTGTCCAGGACCGTGGCGATCACGCCGAGTCGCCGAAGCGCTCGCGCATCCGCTCGCGGATATAGTCGTCGTGCCGTTCAGCCAGATCCTCTGGGCCATTCACGCTGCCGATCAGGGCCAGCAGCCCGGCCGGGACCGACTCCTCGTCCTCGTTCGCGTCGACTGCCGGCAGCGACTGGGCAACCTGGGACAGTTCCTCATCCTGGGTGACGAGCAGGCGCAGGCGTCGCACCTGGGTCGGGGTGAGCCGGTCCACCAGGTGGTGCATGTCCTCGTAGTCGAATGCAGCGGTCACGCCAGCAGTGTAGGACGGTCCCGCAGCCTTGGACAGCTGGATAGGCAGAGGTTCACCCCCGCTGGAATGCGGGCAGTCGCCCGAGGATTGCCAGGAACTTGATCGATGTCCCCGTGTGTGTCCTGTCCGGTATTCCTCTGGCGGCCCGTTCGCCGGGGAGGGCGGTCCTCGGACGTCGGGGCAGTGCCGGTTTCCCCCGCCAGTGCGGCAGCGCGGAGGCCGGGGGGGGGAGCGGTCCGCCGAGAGCGTATCGCTCCCCGCTGAAGGCGGTGCCGGCCACCGCCCTCGGTGAGCCTGCGCGACGCACGTGAAGGATCGGCCCCCTGGTCGGCCCTCGCCTGCGATCCGGCCGTAGGACGGTCGTTGGTGACAACTTGCTCTGCCAGGAGCCCGACTCCAGTCAGCCCGATTAGCTGGCAAGTTGCCGCTCCCGCAGCCCTGGGTCATGCCCCGGCTGCCGGTGCGACTCGCCACCTGCGGCGCCGCTGACCTTCCGAGCGAACGGCGGACTTGTCGGCGACGACGGCCAGCTCCGGCGGGCGGGGCCCGCCTTGAACCTCGAAGAGAAAATCTGAACGCACGCCCCGGGCCACGCGCAACGGCGGTTCAGTGGCCCCGCTCGCTGACGTCCGACTCCAAGGCCTCGACGCGGCCACGAAGGTCGGCGATCTGCTGAGCGGCCTCGGCCAACGCTCGTTCCAGTGCCTCGACGCGGGCCGTCGTCCCGCCGGCGGGTGCGGTTGCCTCCGGACCGTCGGGGCCATCGGCGCCGTCGGGGTAGTCGCGGCGGGCGACGAAAGCGCCCTTGCCGGGGCGGGAGACCGCCCACCCGTCCTGCTTCAGCAGGGCCATGGCCTTCTGCACGGTCAGGCTCGACGCCCCGAACTCCCGCATCAGCACGGCCTGCGTCGGCAACGCGTCACCCGGCCGCAGCCCACCCGAGCGGATCCGCTCACGCACGGTCTCGGCGACGACCTCGAACGTCAGCGGCACCCCGCCACCCGCCGGCCTGCGCCCACGCCGCCCCACCACCACGCCGGCCACCCCGCTGTCCACGCCACCTACCAGCAAAATCCGGCCCGTCCAAACCCGGAAACCGGCCCCACACTACCCGCGTCCCACCACCCAGCAGAAAGGAATGAGGAGGGATGCACTTGAATGCGCCCGTGAGGCGATGTTAACGTCACGCACCCGCCGGTGATCACCACCGCGCCCCGCCGACCAGTCCCCTGGTCCGGCCCTCCGCGCCCAAGCGCTCCGGTGACCGCGCCGGTCAGTCCGCCGGTCACCCGGTCGGACACCCCACTCATCGGCTGACCAGCACTGTCCGGACGGGGGCCCTCGCGTGACCGCCGCACCGAACTCCTCACCGTTCCCCAGGTCATGGAACGCCTCCAGCTCGGCCGCACCGCCGTCTACGACCTCATCCGCACCCGGCAACTCCCCTCCATCGCCCTCGGTCGCGCCCGCCGCATCCCCGCCCCCGCGCTCGACTCCCTCATCACCACCCGACCCGAACAGGAAGCCGCCGCCTGATGACCACGCCCCGCGACACCCCCGCCTCCCGCCGCGTCCGCGCCAACGGCGACGGAACCGTCTACCAGCGCAAGGACAGCCGCTGGGAAGCCGCCGGATACGTCCTCGCCCCCGGCAACACCGCAAGGCCGGCCTCCGCCGCATCCGCTTCCACGACCTCCGCCACTCGACCGCCACCCTGCTCCTGGAGGGCGTCGAACTCGTCGCGATCAAGGAGTTGTTGGGCCACGCTCACATCGGCGTCACCGCCACCGTCTACGCCCACGTCCGACTCCGCCTCCAACGCGACGCCATCGACCTCCTCGGCCACGCGCTCCGCAACCCCGACGAGATCAGCGGCAAGCCCGACGACGGCGACGAACCACCCCTCTTCGGAGCCGCCGTCCGCTGACGTTGCCGTCAACTACTGCCGTCACCCCACGCTGAGGCCCCGCCAGGACGCACCTGGCGGGGCTTCAGATTTGCGGTCGCTCACTCTGATCTGGTCCGTATCAGACGATCACGACGCACCCCAATCCGAAGCGGCGACGGGAGCCCACTCGCTTATCCCGTAACCAGCTCACGCATTCGCGCGATTAGATCACGAGATCCGAGCTCTGCCGACAGCCGAACAAGCCGCCCGTAATACTCCTCACTAATCGACAACTCGTCCTCGTAAATCCATGAGCACATTGTGTCGAAAGCTAGGGCGAACTCTCCGGCCACCAGAAGGTCGCGCACGTCAACTGCGACTGAAGGCGCAGTGATGGGAGATTCCTCTAGCAGTTCTTCGATCTTGGCGGCGTACTCTACGGCTTCCACTGCACCTCCATCAGGGTCGATACGGGAAGCCGGTCACGATTCGGTCTGTTGCAGGTTCATAGATGACCCTTATGTTCACGCCGTCCACTACTCCTTCGACCTTCCACCGCGACGGATCCCCGTTCCTCGTATACAGGGCTCCAGCTCGGCCTGTCCGCTGCGTTCTGACGCTGTTCGGACTGGTCGCCACATCGGCAATGCTGTCGAGGATCTTGTCGGTGTCCCAGCCGCGCGGAAACACGGTCTTCCCAGGCTGTCCCGGCCACTTATGGCCACCACCCGTTCTGTCACCGTGAATGATATGGAACTGCTCTTGCCCACCAATCAAGTCGCGTCCGGCGCCGACGCAATTGCTGTTGTGAACGAGTACCGGCGTCTGACCAGCGAGCACATAGTACGTGTGCAGATCGCTGACAGTCAGGTTATGGACCGTCGCTGAGCCGACCGCCCACCGCTTCACGGAAGCGACCTGGACCCGCGTCCCCGTCCAGGTCCGCAGCCACTCCCCCGCCCTCAGATCAGTGGCGTCGACCCACTCCCCGAGCTCAGGCACCCAGAACGGATGGCCATCGGTCGCCGTGACGCGCCGATGCCGGTCGGTGTGCCGTGGATGACGTACACCGCTCCGGCGTCGACCAGTCGGCCCCCGTCCTTGGCGACGTCCTCGTACGGGGCGCCCACGACCAGGTCGGTGCATCCGTCCCCGTCCATGTCGTACACCGAACGGGAGAAGCCGAACTGATCCCCGGCTTCGGGAGTCGCGCTCATGCCACTCGTCGCCTGGGAGATCTCCGACACTCCCTTGCCGCCGCCCAGGACGACGCGCACCAGCCCGGCAGCCTTGGCTCCGTTCACTGTGGCGGTCGGGTCGGCTATCACCGTGTCGGTCACGCCGTCGCCGTTGAAGTCACTCGATGTTCCCGCCGTGCACGTCGCTGCCGCGGCCTGCGAAGAGCTCAATGACAAGCCGCATATAGCCAAGGCAAAGACGCCTGTAGTCGCGGCCAATACCGCGCCCGGACGCATACGCGTATGCACACCCACCCCTTGGGTTCATCCGGGCAAGACCCACCCCCGCCCGCTATGAAAGTTGTAAGCGCAGACTAAATATGGCGTGGGTAAAGGATGTCAACCCTTCACCGCGACTCACCGGATGCGGCAACACGGCCCCAGATGGCGGACAAATCACCCATCAGGCCAACTGACCGAAACCCGCCCGAGCTGCAGGTTCTTCATGAAGTCACTTCGCAGACACTACTACTGCATGGTATCTTCACGTCTCATATGACACCTCCCGGCGCCCGGATTGACCACTGGGCGGGCTCTGACCAAGCCAAAAGAGGGAGCGTGACTCGTTTCTCCGGGGGAGCTTTCCGATGGCCGGCCCTGCCGTTTCCGTGGTTATCGCTGCCTATAATGCGATGCCTTACATCACACGCTGCGTCACCTCCGTCGCCGAGCAAAGCATCGGTCAGGACGCGCTGGAGATTCTGGCCGTCGATGACGGTTCGACCGACGGAACGAGTGATGAGCTCGACCGGCTCGCAAAGGAATACCCAGCCCTCTTACGGGTCTTCCACCAGTCGAATTCCGGTGGTCCCTCAGCCCCGCGGAACAAGGGGCTCGACCACGCCCGTGGCACGTTCGTCTTCTTCCTGGACGCCGACGACCATCTGGGCCCCGAAGCGCTGCAACGCATGGTCGCCATGGCCGAGACGAACGGCACCGACATCGTCCTCGGCAAGATGGTGGGCGAGGGCGGACGCGGGGCACCCACCTCGATGTTCCGGCGCAACCAGCCCCGCACCGACGTCCTCTCGTCCCGCGTTTACTGGACGCTCAACCCGATGAAGCTGTTCCGCCGCGACCTGCTGGAGCGGCTGGAGCTGCGCTTCCCGACGGACCTGAAGATCGGCGAGGACCAGCTGTTCGTCGGCCCTGCCTACCTCCACGCGGACGGCATCTCCGTACTCGCCGACTACGACTGCCTGTTCTGGGTCGAGCGTGAGGACAGCGGCAACATCACCCTGCGGACGGGCGGCTCCGAGCCCCGGCTGCGCTTCCTGCCCCGAGTGGTCGACATGCTCCTGGAGCAGGTTCCGCCCGGCCCGGGTCGTGACCACCTGGCCCACCGCCACCTGACCGTGGAGGTACAGCAACTCCTCGACCATCTGGTGCACGAGCCCCGCCCCGAGCAGGAGAAGGCCCTCGCCCGGCTCGCCGAGGTCATCGCCCCGCTGTGGCACGAGGGGCTGAACGACCGACTGTCGGCGATGGCCCGACTCCGCCTGCACCTCGTGCGCCACACCATGCTGGACGAACTTCTCGAACTCGTCCGGTTCGAGGGGCTGCTGGCGAACAGCGGCGTTGCGACACCCGTCCTCGTCGACGGCGGCCGCGCCTACGCCCGCTACCCCTACCTTCGCGACCCGTCCCGCCGGATACCCGACGCCTGTTACGACGTGACCCGGCAACTCGGCATCCGGCATCTGGTGACCCGCGCCGAACTGCGCGGAACCGTGCTGCATCTGACCGGGCACGGCTACCTGCACCGCGTCGCCACCGAAGACGTGTCCACCGAGTTGGTGCTGCGCGAGCGGGACAGCGGGACCGAGCACCGGCTTGCCGTCACGCACACGGCGACCCCCGGGCTCGGCAAGGAAGAGGACGAAGGGCGGTACCTCTACGACACGGCCGGTTTCGAGGCATCCGTCGACATCACCACCGCCGCAGGCGGCGAACCCCTCCCCGACGGCCTGTGGGACATCTTCCTCGGGGTCGGCGCCCAAGGCGTGTCCCGCGAGGTCCGGATCGGCAGCAGGAGACGGAGCGACGTCTCCGGCGCTCCCACGACGCATCTCGTCGGCAGCGGTGAGGCGCTCCGGGCCGTGACGCTCTACGCCACCAGACCCCACGGCAACTTCACGCTCGACATCGGCGAGCGCAAGCACGAGGTCCTGCCCCACCTGGATCTCGACGGCGTCCGATGGGCCACCGGCGCCTCCACGGAACTGGAGTTGACCGGCCGCTGCACACTCGCCGCCCTCCCCGACGGCGCTCTCGCCGTCCACCTGGAGAACGACCGGGGCAGGACCGCCGCCTTCCCCGCCGGCCCCGGCTCACCTGCCGGTGGCGACTTCACCGTGCGCGTTCCGGTCACCGAGCTCACCGCCGGAGCGTGGACAGGACAACTGCGCCTCGGGCCGTGGTCACTGAGCCTGCCACCGCTTCCGCACGATCTTCCGCCCGCCACCTGGCGCCGCCGCTGCCTCCCTTGGTACGCGAAGCCCGCCCCCGGTCGAGGGGAAGGGTTCGCGCTGCAGGTCGCCCGCACCGATCCGGTCCGAGCCGTGACCCGCCGTTTCACGTCGTAGGAGACGCGCCGAGCGGGATCTCGGCCCCCTGGTGACTCGGATCACTGCGTGCCTTCGCATCCCACCCCCACCCCCGGGCACACACCCCCCGACCCCCTGGACAGAATCTCAGGTTAGGCTAACCTAACGTCGATCTCAGCCACGGGGTTGTCGGCCATGCCCGCAGTGGCTCCGTACGCACGAAAGCAGACCCAGTCATGTCGAACGCCAGAACCGCCCGTTTCTCCCGCCGCGGCATGCTCGCCGCCGGTGGTGCTCTCGGGCTCGGCGCCCTCGTGACCGCGTGTGGCAGTGAGGACTCCAAGGACGGCGGCTCGGACGCGAAGGGTGTCGCCAAGTCCGGCCCCTGGTCATTCAAGGACGACCGCGGCATGACCGTGAGCCTGGACAAGGCCCCCACGAGGATCGTCGCGTTCACCGGCGTCGCCGCCGCCCTGTACGACTACGGCATCGACGTCAAGGGCGTCTTCGGCCCGACCAGGACCAAGGACGGCAAGGCCGATGTCCAGGCCGGCGACATGGACGTCAGCAAGCTGACCGTCTTCGGCAACCGGTTCGACCAGTTCAACGTCGAGCAGTACGCGGCCTTCCAGCCCGAGGTGCTCATCACCACCACCTTCGACGCCGCCGGCTCCCTCTGGTACGTCCCGCTGGCCTCCAAGGACAAGATCGCCAAGCTCGCCCCGAGCGTGGCGGTCTCGGTCTTCGACCGTCAGCTGCCGAAGCCGCTGCAGCGCATGGCCGAGCTCGCCGAGTCCCTCGGCGCCGACCTGAAGGCCGCGAAGGCCGTCGAGGCGAAGAAGCGTTTCGAGGCCGCCTCCGAGCGACTGCGCAAGGCCGCCAAGTCCCGCCCCGAGATCAAGGTGCTGGCCGGCTCCGCCTCGGACGCCATCTTCTACGTCTCGGGCTCCAACTTCTCCATCGACCTGGAGTACTTCAAGGCCCTCGGCGTGAACCTCGTCGAGCCCCCGGAGAAGGCCAAGAAGGCCAACGGCGGCTGGTTCGAGAACCTCAGCTGGGAGAACGTCGACAAGTACCCGGCCGACATCATCATGATGGACGACCGCGCCTCGACCATCCAGCCGGCCGACATCACCGAGGCGACCTGGAAGAAGCTGCCCGCGGTCAAGGCCGGCCAGGTCATCTCACGTTCGCCCGAGCCGATCCTGTCGTACGACAAGTGCACGCCCCTGGTCGAGAACCTCGCCAAGGCGATCGAGAGCGCGAAGAAGGTCTCCTGACGCGCCACCCTCGGGGCGCCTGAGGAGTGTCGCGAGCGCGGGCGGATGCGGCCGGTCATGTCGACAGCCCGCACCGCCCAGCCGAATGCGGCCGGTCACGCCCGCACCGGCCAGCCGGATACGGCCGGTCACGCCCGCACGGCGGAGCCGCACGGCGACACGCCCCCACGCCCCTGGGCGCCTCCACTCACCCCTGACGACGAATCAGGAGTCACCATGACCACCGCCGTAGCCGCCCCGTTCCGCTTCTTCTCCCTCCAGGTCCTGCGGACGCGGCGGCTCGGGCCGTCGCTGGTCCGTGTCACCTTCGGTGGGCCCGATCTGCACGCCTTCCACTCCGACGGGCGCGACCAGTCCCTGTCGTTGTTCCTGCCGCACCCCGGGCAGCCCGAGCCGGTCGTGCCGCTCGAACTCGGCGACGGCTGGTGGCAGGGCTGGCGTGAACTCCCGGACGGCGTACGGGCCGTGATGCGCTCCTACACCCTGCGCGACCTGCGCCGGGACCCGGACGAGATCGATATCGACTTCGCCCTGCACGGCATCGGACCGGACGCCTGCGTCCAGGCCGGCCCGGCCTCCCGCTGGGCCGCCGGCGCCCGCGCCGGGGACCGGGTCCTGCTGCTCGGCCCGGCCGTCGCCGACAACCGGGCGATCCGGTTCCGGCCGCCCGAGGACACCGACCTGGTCGTCGTCTGGGGCGACGAGACCGCCGTCCCGGCCGCCTCCGCCATCGTCGAGTCGCTTCCCGCCGGCACCCGCGCCCGGGTCTGGCTTGAGGTCCCGCACGCCGGCGACATCCAGGACCTGGTGACCACGGCCGACGCCGAGATCACCTGGCTGGTCCGGGAGGAGGGGAACGCCGAGGGCTCCCCCATGGCCCTCGACACCCTCCGCAGCGCCCCGCTGCCCCCGGCCGAGCGGCCCTACGTCTGGCTCGCCGGTGAGTCGGGGTGCGTGAAGGAGCTGCGCCGGCACTTCGTGCGCGAGCTCGGGGTCGACCGCCGCAGGGTGACGTTCGTCGGCTACTGGCGGCGTGGCGTGAGCGAGGAGCAACTGCGCGCGGAGGCCTAGTCGCAACCCGCCGCGGCTCCCCGGTCCTGAAGTGACACGAGTGACCACGGTCACGGCAGAGCCCGCCCGCCTCTCGATCAAGTTAGGTTAGGCTTACCTAAGTTCTGGACGCCGGAGACCAGCCCATCCCGTCCCACACCGGACTGTCCCCACCGGAGGACCCCCACATGCGCTCGCACCTGCTCAACGACACCACCGCGGAGCAGTACCGCCGCTCCGTGACCGACGGAGTCGAGCGGGTGGCCGCCAAACTCGCCACCACCGACCGGCCGTTCACCGGCATCAGCGTCGACGCCCTCTCCCCCCGCATCGACGAGATCGACCTCGACCGGCCGCTGCACGACACAGGCGCGGTGCTGGACGAACTGGAGGAGGTCTACCTCCGGGACGCGATCTACTTCCACCACCCCCGCTACCTGGCCCACCTGAACTGCCCGGTCGTCATCCCGGCCGTGCTCGGCGAGGCCGTCCTGTCCGCGGTGAACTCCTCCCTCGACACCTGGGACCAGTCGGCCGGCGGCACGCTCATCGAGCGGAAACTGATCGACTGGACGACCGAGCGCATCGGCCTCGGCCCGGCCGCCGACGGCGTGTTCACCTCCGGCGGTACCCAGTCCAACCTCCAGGCGCTGCTGCTCGCCCGTGAGGAGGCCAAGAGCGACAGCTTCGCCGATCTGCGCATCTTCGCCTCCGAGGTCAGCCACTTCAGCGTGAAGAAGTCGGCGAAGCTGCTCGGGCTCGGCCCGGACGCCGTGGTCTCCATACCCGTCGACCACGACAAGCGCATGCAGACGGTCGCCCTCGCCCGCGAGCTGGGGCGCTGCAAGGAGGCCGGCCTCGTCCCCATGGCCGTCGTCGCCACCGCCGGCACCACCGACTTCGGCTCCATCGACCCGCTGCCCGAGATCGCCGAGCTGTGCGAGCAGTTCGGCACCTGGATGCACGTCGACGCCGCCTACGGCTGCGGCCTGCTGGCCTCCCTGAAGCACCGGGACCGCATCAACGGCATCGAGCGCGCCGACTCGGTCACCGTCGACTACCACAAGTCGTTCTTCCAGCCGGTGAGTTCCTCGGCCGTGCTCGTGCGGGACGCCGCCACGCTGCGCCACGCCACGTACCACGCCGAGTACCTCAACCCGCGGCGCATGGTGGAGGAGCGCATCCCCAACCAGGTGGACAAGTCCCTGCAGACCACCCGCCGCTTCGACGCGCTCAAGCTGTGGATGACCCTGCGGACCATGGGCGCCGACGGCATCGGGCAGCTCTTCGACGAGGTGTGCGACCTGGCCCGGGAGGGCTGGAAGCTGATCGCCGCCGACCCGCGCTTCGACGTCGTCGTCGAGCCGAGCCTGTCCACGCTGGTCTTCCGCTACATCCCGGCGGCCGTCACCGACCCCGCCGAGATCGACCGCGCCAACCTCTACGCCCGCAAGGCCCTGTTCGCCTCCGGTGACGCCATCGTCGCGGGCACCAAGGTCGGCGGCCGCCACTACCTGAAGTTCACCCTGCTCAACCCCGAGACGCAGGCGTCCGACATCGCCGCCGTCCTCGACCTGATCGCCGGCCACGCCGAGCAGTACCTGGGAGAGTCCCTTGACCGCGCGTCCTGACAACCCGGCCCCTTCTCCTGCGACTCATGACTTCGTGGGGATCGGGCTCGGCCCCTTCAACCTCGGCCTGGCCTGCCTGACCGAGCCGATCGACGCGCTCGACGGCGTCTTCCTGGAGTCGAAGCCCGACTTCGAGTGGCACGCCGGCATGTTCCTGGACGGCGCCCACCTCCAGACGCCGTTCATGTCGGACCTGGTCACCCTCGCCGACCCCACGTCCCCGTACTCCTTCCTGAACTACCTGAAGGAGAAGGGCCGGCTCTACTCGTTCTACATCCGCGAGAACTTCTACCCGCTGCGCGTCGAGTACGACGACTACTGCCGCTGGGCCGCGAACAAACTGAGCAGCATCCGCTTCGGCACGACGGTCGCCGAAGTGACCTATGAGGACGAGCTCTACGTCGTGCGGACCACCGCCGGTGACGTCTACCGGGCCCGTCACCTGGTCCTCGGCACCGGCACCCCGCCCTGCATACCCGAGGCCTGCCAGGGTCTGGGCGGCGACTTCATCCACAACTCCCGCTACCTGGACAACAAGGCGGAGCTGCAGAAGAAGGACTCGATCACCCTGGTCGGCTCGGGCCAGTCGGCCGCCGAGATCTACCACGACCTGCTCGGTGAGATCGACGTCCACGGCTACCGGCTGAACTGGGTCACCCGCTCCCCGCGCTTCTTCCCGCTGGAGTACACCAAGCTCACGCTGGAGATGACGTCCCCGGAGTACGTCGACTATTTCCGCGAGCTGCCCGAGGCTACCCGCTACCGCCTCACGGCCGAGCAGAAGGGCCTGTTCAAGGGCATCGACGGCGACCTCATCAACGAGATCTTCGACCTGCTCTACCAGAAGAACCTCGGCGGCCCCGTCCCCACCAGGCTGCTCACCAACTCCGCGCTCCACAGCGCGCGGTACGAGAACGGCACGTACACGCTCGGCTTCCGCCAGGAGGAGCAGGGCAAGGACTTCGAGCTGGAGTCGCAGGGCCTGGTCCTGGCGACCGGCTACCGGTACGCCGAACCGGAGTTCCTGGCCCCCGTCAAGGACCGCCTGGTCTACGACTCGCAGGGCAACTTCGACGTCGCCCGCAACTACGCGATCGACGTCACCGGCCGGGGCATCTTCCTGCAGAACGCCGGCGTCCACACGCACAGCATCACCAGCCCCGACCTCGGCATGGGCCCCTACCGGAACGCGTACATCATCCGCGAGCTGCTCGGCAGCGAGTACTACCCGGTGGAGAAGACGATCGCGTTCCAGGAGTTCGCCGTATGAGCGCCGGAGCCGGTATCGGAACGCTCGCCGTCCGCCCGCTCGACCCGCTGAAGGACGCCGAGCTGCTGCACTCCTGGGTCACCCACCCCAAGGCGGCCTACTGGATGATGCAGGACGCGCAACTCCAGGACGTCGAGCGCGAGTACATGCGGATCGCCGCTCACGAGCACCACGACGCCTTCATCGGTCTCCACGAGGGCCGGCCCGCGTTCCTGATGGAGAAGTACGACCCCCGGTACGTCGAACTGGTCGGCCTGTACGACCCGGAGCCCGGTGACGTCGGCATGCACTTCCTGGTCGCGCCGACCGACCGGCCGATCCACGGCTTCACCAGGGCCGTCATCACCGCCGTGATGGACGAGCTGTTCGCCGACCCGCGCACCCGCCGGATCGTGGTGGAGCCCGACGTCGCCAACAAGGCAGTACACGCGCTGAACGAGGCCGTCGGCTTCGTGGCCGAGCGCGAGATCGACAAGCCGGAGAAGCGCGCGCTGCTCAGCTTCTGCACGCGCGCACAGTTCCTGGCCGCCCGAGGAGTAGCCGTATGACCCTGTCCGACGCCGTAGCGCACCTGTCCCCCCACCGCTGGGCGCGGGCCAACCGCCTCCTGATCCGCAAAGCCCTCGCCGAGTTCGCGCACGAGCGGCTGATCACCCCCGAGCAGGACGGGGAGAGTTACGTCGTCCGCAGCGACGACGGCCTGACCAGCTACCGCTTCACCGCGACCCGTCGTGCCCTGGACCACTGGCAGGTCGACGCCGACTCGATCACCCGTCACCGGGACGGCACCGAGGTCCCGCTCGCCGCGCTGGACTTCTTCATCGAGCTGCAGAAGTCCCTCGGTCTGAGCGACGACATCCTGCCGGTCTACCTGGAGGAGATCTCCTCCACCCTCTCCGGCACCTGCTACAAGCTCACCAAGCCGAAGACCACGGCGGCAGAACTGGCCCGCGGCGACTTCCAGGCCATCGAGACCGGCATGACCGAGGGCCACCCCTGCTTCGTCGCCAACAACGGCCGGCTCGGCTTCGGCATCCACGAGTACCTGTCGTACGCGCCGGAGACGGCGAGCCCGGTCCGCCTGGTGTGGCTGGCCGCGCACCGGTCGCGGGCCGCGTTCACGGCCGGAGTCGGCATCGAGTACGAGTCGTTCCTGCGTGAGGAACTGGGCGCGGAGACCGTCGACCGCTTCCACGGTGTCCTGCGCGAGCAGGACCTGGATCCCGGCGACTACCTGTTCATCCCGGTCCACCCCTGGCAGTGGTGGAACAAGCTCAGTGTCACCTTCGCCGCCGAGGTGGCGCGCCGGCACCTGGTGTGCCTGGGCGAGGGCGACGACGAGTATCTCGCCCAGCAGTCGATCCGGACCTTCTTCAACCGGACCAGCCCCGAGAAGCACTACGTCAAAACAGCCCTGTCGGTCATCAACATGGGCTTCATGCGCGGCCTGTCGGCGGCCTACATGGAGGCCACCCCGGCGATCAACGACTGGCTGGCCCAGCTCATCGAGGGCGACCCGGTGCTCAGGGCCACCGGCCTGTCGATCATCCGGGAGCGGGCGGCCGTCGGCTACCGGCACCTGGAGTACGAGCAGGCGACGGACCGCTACTCGCCGTACCGCAAGATGCTCGCCGCACTGTGGCGGGAGAGCCCGGTGCCGTCGCTGGACGAGGGCGAGTCCCTGGCCACGATGGCGTCCCTGGTCCACGTCGACCACGAGGGCGCGTCCGTCGCGGGCGCACTGATCGAGCAGTCGGGCCTCACCCCCAAGGAGTGGCTGCGCCGCTACCTCCAGGCCTACTTCACGCCCCTCCTGCACAGCTTCTACGCCTACGACCTGGTGTTCATGCCGCACGGCGAGAACGTCATCCTGGTGCTGAAGGACGGGGTCGTGCAGCGCGCGATCTACAAGGACATCGCCGAGGAGATCGCGGTCATGGACCCGGACGCGGTGCTGCCGCCGACGGTCGAGCGGCTCCGCGTGGAGGTCCCGGAGGACAAGAAACTCCTGTCGATCTTCACGGACGTCTTCGACTGCTTCTTCCGCTTCCTCGCGGCGAACCTCGCCTCGGAGGGAATCCTGGAGGAGGACGACTTCTGGCGCACGGTCGCGGAGGTCACCCGGGAGTACCAGGAGTCGGCGCCCGAACTCACCGGCAAGTTCGAGCAGTACGACATGTTCGCCCCCGAGTTCGCCCTCTCCTGCCTCAACCGCCTGCAACTCCGCAACAACGAGCAGATGGTCGACCTGTCGGACCCGTCCGGAGCCCTCCAGCTGGTGGGCAGCCTGAGGAACCCGATCGCGGACCTCTGACCACCCACGTACGGACGAGCACCCCGGAGTACGGTCCTCCGGGGTGCTCGTCTTCTTGCCTTCAGGGACGTGGGGAACTGCGTGGAACAATCCGCCCCATGGCGGAAATCATCCAGAAGGACGGCACGTGGACCTTCGACGGGGACGCGCTGCGGCTGACTCCGGGACGGGACAAGAACGTCAGTCTGTTGCGCAGAGAGTTGGGTGAACTGGTCGTACCGTTAGGCGCGTTGGCCGGTGTCTCCCTGGAGCAGGGCAAGAAGTCGGGGCGGCTCAGGCTCCGGCTGCGCGACGGCGCCGACCCTCTGCTGCTCGCCACCGGCGGCCGGCTCACCGAGCCGCACGACCCCTACCAGCTGATCGTGGAGCCCGACCGCTACGGCGTCGCCGAGTACCTCGTGGACGAGGTCCGCAGCGCTCTGCTCCTCGACCAGGTCCCCGCCGGGCCGGTCGACGCGTATCTGCTGCCGGGGCCCTCGGTCCCGCTGTCGGTCTCCGCCGGTGACGGCACCGCCGGTTTCGACGGCGAGCGCATACGCCTGGAGTGGAACTGGAAGACGGAGGACGCCAAGGCCGCCGCCGGCGCCCGTACGCTCGCGCTCTGCGACATCACGGGTGTGGAGTGGCACCCGGCGGCCGGTCTGGAGAACGGGCACCTGCGCTTCACGGTGCGGCACGCGCCCACCAAGACCCCGCCCAAGTACGACCCCAACGCCGTGGAGCTGTGGGGCTTCAAGAAGGACCCGCTGATGGCGCTGGTCGCGGCGGCGGTCCAGGCCAGGCTTCCGCACCCGGCCCGGGCCGCCGCGGACCCGGTGGACGCGCGACCGGAGCCGCCTTCTGCTCCGGTCGCGTCCGCCGAGGCCGACCACGACGCCCTGCTGCGCCGCCTGCGCGAGCTCGGGGAGCTGCACCGCGCGGGCGTGCTGACGGACGAGGAGTTCACCCTGGCCAAGCAGGCGATCCTCAAGCGGATGTAGCGCTCGCGGTCACTTCGCCCGGCGCGCCACGGTGAAGTGGTCGACCTGGTCACCGCTCTCGGCGATGCCCCGCACCGTCAGCGTGGCCAGGCGGCCCTTCGGCGCGGGGGTGACGTCCACGCGCAGGAACGAGTAGTCGAGGTAGCGCACCCGGGACCAGGCGACGGTCTCGTTCTGCTTGCCGCCCTTGACGTTGACGAACGAGGCGACGGAGTCCACGTCGTGCTCGTTGCCCTCGTACGACAGCGGGGCGCTGAACGCGTAGAGGCTGCGTCCGGCCGCACCGGCCGTCACGTAGACCACGCCGTCGGTCTCGGGGTAGGCCGTGCCGCCGATGGGGAGCTTCTTGGCGACCTTGTCGCCCTTGATCACGTCGGTGCGCTCGTACTGGTGGTTGTGGCCGTTGATGACCAGGTCCACGGTGTACTTCTCGAACAGCGGCACCCACTCCTGCCGGACCCCGCCCTCCGAGGCGTGGGAGGTGGAGGTGCAGTAGGCGCAGTGGTGGAAGAACACGACGATGAAGTCGACGTCGTGGGAGGCGCGGTACTTCTTGAGCTGCGCCTCGAGCCACTTGGTCTGGGTGCCGCCGGAGATGCCGAGGTTGGCCGGGATCTCGAAGGAGATGTCGTTGGCGTCGAGGGAGATGACCGCGGTGTTGCCGTGGACGAAGGAGTAGACGCCCGGCAGGTTCTTCTTGTCGGGGCCGTTGTCGGGCAGGGTCCAGCGGGCCTCCTCGCCGCCGTAGCCGTTGGGCGAGTACCAGGCCTCCATGTCGTGGTTGCCGTAGGCGGGCATCCAGGGGACGGACTTGGCGACGGACTCGGTCTGGGCGAGGAACTGGTCCCAGATCCGGGAGTCGAAGCCGGTGTCGGAGGTCTGGCCGGAGCCGGACGGGTCGGCGTAGGCGATGTCGCCGGCGTGCAGGTGGAATGCCGGGTTCTGGCCGAGCAGCAGGCTGTTGTTGGCGAGGCCGTGGTAGCTGACGCCCTCGTCGCCGAAGGCCGTGAAGGTGAACGGCGCCTTGTGCGCGGGGGCGGTGGTGAAGGTGCCCAGCGTGCCCAGCAGGTGCGGTTCGGCCGGGTCGAAGCCCTGGTGGCCGACGCCGTAGTAGTACGTCCGGCCCGGCTTCAGGTGGCTCAGCTTGGCGTGGACGTAGTACTGGGTGTGGTTGCCGCTCGCGCCGACTCCGGCGGGCGTGAAGAGGGTGCGGACCTCGGCTTCGATCTTGCGGGAGAGGTCCGTGGGGTGGGCGCCGATCCGGATGAAGGGCTTCTTGACGGCGACGGGGACCTGCCAGGAGACGGTCATCTCGGTGCGCGGGTCGGTGCCGTAGGCGAGGTGGCGGCCGAAGGGGGCGACGAGGGCGCCGTCGACGGAGGCGGTCGCCGGGGCGGTGCGGGCGGTCGGCACGGCGGCCTGGGCGGTGGCGCCGGGCACGAACGCGCCACCCGCGACGGCGCCGAGCGTGACGGCACCGCCTCTGATCATCGTGCGACGGGAGAACTTTGCGTGCAGGTACTCGTGCTGCTCGGCCATGCTCATGCGCTCGGCGAGCCGCTCCGGTACGCCCATACGAGGAGTGTCCATGGCGTCCAAAAATCGACGCCTCGAGCAACGGGATCCCGGACGCCCGATGGACGGATCACGAACAGGCACTCATGACACGTTCAACGTTCCCCCAAAAGCTCCCCACAAGGGTCTGCCCGAAATCGGGCAGAATTCTTGCGAAACCATCGCCGGTGCCCCAAGATCTAGCGAGTGCACGACGAACTCGTTGATCATCTGACGCGGTCCACCGCCCTCGGCCGGGGCGAGGCGCTGCGTGTGATCCAGGACGTGCTCGCCTACTTCGACGAGACGACCGAGGAGTACGTCCGTCGCCGCCACCGCGAGCTCCAGGCCCAGGGCCTGGTCAACGCGGAGATCTTCGAACGGATCGAGGCGGACCTCAAGTACCGCGCGGTGGCCCCGCCGGAGCTCTCGCTCCGGCAGCTGCGGCGCATCGTCTACGGCTAGGAATACGTATCCATGTGCGGAATCGTCGGTTACATCGGGAAGCGTGACGTCGCGCCCCTGCTCCTGGAGGGCCTGCAGCGCCTTGAGTACCGCGGCTACGACTCCGCGGGCATCGTCGTCACCACCCCTTCGAGCGGCCGTCTGAAGATGGTCAAGGCCAAGGGCCGCGTCCGCGACCTGGAGGCGAAGGTCCCGGCCCGCTTCAAGGGCACGACCGGCATCGCCCACACCCGCTGGGCCACCCACGGCGCCCCGTCCGACGTCAACGCCCACCCGCACCTCGACGCCGAGGGCAAGGTCGCCGTCGTCCACAACGGCATCATCGACAACGCCTCCGACCTGCGCCGCAAGCTGGAGGCGGACGGCGTCGAGTTCCTCTCCGAGACCGACACCGAGGTCCTGGTCCACCTCATCGCCCGCTCGCAGGCGACCAAGCTGGAGGACAAGGTCCGCGAGACCCTCCGGCTCATCGAGGGCACGTACGGCATCGCCGTCATGCACGCCGACTTCCCCGACCGGATCGTCGTCGCCCGCAACGGCTCCCCGGTCGTCCTGGGCATCGGCGAGAAGGAGATGTTCGTCGCCTCCGACATCGCCGCGCTGGTCTCCCACACCCGTCAGATCGTCACCCTCGACGACGGCGAGATGGCCACCCTCAAGGCCGACGACTTCCGCACCTACACCACCGAGGGCACCCGGACCACCGCCGAGCCCACCACCGTGGAGTGGGAGGCCGCCTCCTACGACATGGGCGGCCACGACACGTACATGCACAAGGAGATCCACGAGCAGGCCGACGCCGTGGACCGCGTGCTGCGCGGCCGCATCGACGACCGCTTCTCCACCGTGCACCTGGGCGGCCTGAACCTGGACGCCCGTGAGGCCCGCCGCATCCGCCGCGTGAAGATCCTCGGCTGCGGCACCTCGTACCACGCGGGCATGATCGGCGCCCAGATGATCGAGCAGCTGGCCCGCATCCCCGCCGACGCCGAGCCGGCCTCGGAGTTCCGCTACCGCAACGCGGTCGTCGACCCCGACACCCTCTACGTCGCCGTCTCCCAGTCCGGCGAGACCTACGACGTGCTGGCCGCCGTGCAGGAGCTCAAGCGCAAGGGCGCGCGTGTCCTGGGCGTGGTGAACGTGGTCGGCTCGGCCATCGCCCGTGAGGCGGACGGCGGCATCTACGTGCACGCCGGCCCCGAGGTCTGCGTCGTGTCCACCAAGTGCTTCACCAACACCACGGTGGCCTTCGCCCTCCTCGCCCTCCACCTCGGCCGCACCCGTGACCTGTCGGTCCGGGACGGCAAGCGGATCATCGAGGGCCTGCGCAAGCTGCCCGAGCAGATCGCCGAGATCATGAAGGGCGAGGAGGACGTCAAGAAGCTGGCCCAGCAGTACGCCGACGCCCGCTCGATGCTCTTCATCGGCCGCGTCCGCGGCTACCCCGTGGCCCGCGAGGCCTCCCTGAAGCTCAAGGAGATCTCCTACATCCACGCCGAGGCCTACCCCGCCTCGGAACTCAAGCACGGCCCGCTGGCCCTGATCGAGCCGGCCCTGCCGACGGTCGCGATCGTCCCCGACGACGACCTCCTGGAGAAGAACCGCGCCGCGATGGAGGAGATCAAGGCCCGCAGCGGCAGGATCCTCGCCGTGGCCCACCAGCCCCAGGAGAAGGCCGACGAGACGATCGTCGTCCCCAAGAACGAGGACGAGCTGGACCCCATCCTCATGGGCATCCCGCTCCAGCTCCTGGCGTACCACGTGGCCCTGGTACTCGGCCGCGACATCGACAAGCCGCGCAACCTCGCCAAGTCGGTGACGGTTGAATAGGTTTTAGGGGCGCGGGGAACTGCGCGAACGGCCCCCACGGACCCGCACGGCCGACGAAAGAGGACGGACCCCCGCGTGCTGCCACCTGCACGGGGGGTCCGTTTTCATCACCGGGAAGCCGCCCAACTCCCCGGCATCGGCTGCCGATTCAGCCGGTGGCCGTCACGCCCCCGCCGGCAGCCCGCCGCGAAAGCGCCGCAGGCCAGTGCGCCGGCGCAGCGGTCGCCGCGTACCAGGCCACCGCCCCCGCGGCCACGGCGAACCACCCACCCACCTTGGTGAGCCCCTCGCCGCCGGCGAACTCGGCGACCGCCATGAGCAGCAGGGCGGCGAAGAACAGCCCGTACGTCACCTGTCCGAGCCGATCCCCACCCGCGAGCGTCAGGGACAGCGCCACGAGGGCGAACAACAGCAGGAACACCCCTGCCCCGTTGCCGGAGGCGGTCTCCGACACGGCCCACGTGAACCACAGCGCCCCGAGCACCGAGAACGCCGTACCACCGGCGGCGTCACCCTCCCGCAGGGCCACGAGCCCCGCGACGAAGAGCGCAATGCCGCCCACGTACTGGGCGATTGACGCGGCGTCAGCGGCTGACACACCGTCGATCACGGCGGTATGCCCCACCCCGAAGGCCAACAGGGTGATTCCCAGGGCGAGTCGACCGGCCACGGTCGTGATTCCGCTTCCCGCGGAGACGTCTTTGTCCACGGCGGGCTCCCTTCGTGCAGGTGCAGTTGTGCGGTGTTCCGTATATGCCCTTCACAAAGGCACAAACACCTCTGCGCGCGAGGAGAATTCGCGCGTCGCACCAAGGGAGCCGAAGCTCAGGGGATGACGATGACGGGCCGCTGCGCCCGCTTGGCGAGCCGCCCGGCGACCGAGCCGAAGATGCGCCCCACGAGACCATGGGTGGAGCCGACGACGATCGCGTCGGCCTCGTACTCCCGGCCCACCTCTTCGAGTTCGTGGCAGATGTCACCGCCGCGCTCGACCAGGATCCAGGGCACCTCGGCGAGATAGTCCGCACAGGCCAGCTCGAGTCCGAGCACCTCGGTGCGGTGGTCCGGCACGTCCACGAACACCGGCGGCTCGCAACCGGCCCACACCGTGGTCGGCAGCCGGTTGGCGACGTGGACGATGATCAGGCCCGACCCGGAACGATGGGCCATGCCGATGGCGTAGGCCAGGGCGCGCTCGCTGGACGTGGAGCCGTCGAAGCCGACGACGACCCCGTGCTTGAAGGCGGGATCGCAGGAATGGCGTGGCTCTTTCGCCGCCAGGGGCTCGGCCGCCGTGGGATCGGCGACGGGCCGCTTGCGGTCCGCGGGTTCGAAGAATTCGTGACCGGCCATGGCTGTCTCGGCGTTGTGATCCTTGTATGGGAGGGACATCAGTGTGCGGCGGAGCTGTGTCCGGGAATGGTCTTCCCAACCCCATACCCTCAAGGGTACGGCGCCACGCCTCCTTAGCCCAGATCCCGCTCACGGTGCGTGCGGGTTCCAGGGAGCATGCACGAGGCACCGCCCGTAACGCAATGGTTGCTGCGCTGTACAGGCGGTTTGCACGGGATTCACTTGCACGTGGACACGTGGGCGACGGGTGCGGCCAGTGACCGACGCCCCGGCCGCGCGTTGAACCCGGTGAGTCACGCCACAGGGAGCACCATGTCCGCACCACGCCCCGCCGCCGAGGCGGACCGCGCGGCCCCGCCGCCGCGGGACACCGCGACGGATGTGGTTCGCTGGGCTGCCTTCAGCTGCCTGCTCGTCCCGGTGGTGCTCCTCGGCTGCGGCGCCTCACTCGCCGGCGCCGCCGGCACGGCCCTCGGGCTCGCGGCCGTCACGGGCGCCTGCCGGGTCCTGCTGCGCCAGTCCGAGCGCGGCGCGGCCCGGCTCGCGGCCGAGGACCGGGCACCCCACCGGGGCCGGCGGCACCGCACCGGTACGGGGTCGCACCGTGGCGGACGGCACACCGGCGGAGATACACCGGTCAGCTGACCGGTTTCCGCGCACACACACGGCGCTTTTCAGCCAACTTCCGGTACCTGCACATCACCCCGTCCAACCACCCCCCAACCCCCGTTCGACCTGCACGGAAAGGGCCTCAGGGGGTCCGCGCACCCTACGTGGATTGGCCACTGCGACGAGGCGCACTTCCCTGCACGGCCCACGAGTGCAACGCTTCGTGATCGAATGCTTTACGCCAAGTTGCCAAGTCGACAATGTGCCGAGTGGTGAACCGGCCACTTCGGCGCGACGGCACACAGTAGATTCGATCTTGACTGTCTACGGCGGGGGACTCGTGCAGGACCGAGGGGAAACGTGCAGGAGCGACACAACCGAGGAGCCGCGACCACCGAGGGGGGCTTAGCAGTATGAGCCACGACTCCACTGCCGCGCCGGAAGCCGCGGCCCGGAAACTTTCCGGGCGACGCCGCAAGGAGATCGTCGCGGTGCTGCTGTTCAGCGGCGGCCCCATCTTCGAGAGTTCCATACCGCTGTCGGTGTTCGGGGTTGACCGCCAGGACGCCGGCGTACCGCGCTACCGACTGCTGGTGTGCGGGGGCGAGGAGGGTCCGCTACGGACCACGGGAGGACTCGAACTCACCGCACCACATGGCCTGGAAGCGATCTCGCGCGCGGGCACGGTCGTCGTACCGGCCTGGCGTTCGATCACTTCTCCGCCACCGGAGGAGGCGCTCGACGCGCTGCGCCGCGCCCACGAGGAGGGCGCCCGCATCGTCGGGCTGTGCACCGGCGCCTTCGTGCTCGCGGCGGCCGGCCTGCTGGACGGCCGCCCCGCGACGACCCACTGGATGTACGCACCGACGCTGGCCAAGCGCTATCCGTCGGTGCACGTGGACCCGCGTGAGCTGTTCGTCGACGACGGCGACGTGCTGACGTCGGCGGGCACCGCGGCGGGCATCGACCTGTGCCTGCACATCGTGCGCACGGACCACGGGAACGAGGCGGCCGGGGCCCTGGCCAGGCGGCTCGTCGTGCCGCCGCGCCGCAGTGGCGGGCAGGAGCGCTACCTCGACAGGTCTTTACCCGAGGAGATCGGCGCCGACCCGCTCGCCGAGGTCGTCGCCTGGGCGCTGGAGCACCTCCACGAACAGTTCGACGTGGAGACACTGGCGGCACGCGCGTACATGAGCCGGCGTACGTTCGACCGCCGCTTCCGCTCGCTGACCGGGAGCGCCCCGCTGCAGTGGCTGATCACGCAGCGGGTCCTCCAGGCGCAGCGCCTGCTGGAGACGTCGGACTACTCGGTGGACGAGGTGGCCGGGCGCTGCGGCTTCCGGTCGCCGGTCGCCCTGCGCGGGCACTTCCGCCGCCAGCTGGGTTCGTCGCCTGCCGCGTACCGGGCGGCGTACCGCGCCCGGCGTCCGCAGGGTGAGCGGCCCCAGGAGACCGAGAGCGCACCGGGCGGTCCCGGGTCCGGCATGCCCGGCCATCCGGGACACGCGGGGCACCCGGGCCAGCCCGGCCAGGGACCGGCCGCACTGCACCCGGAGCACCCGGTGCCGCTGCAGTCCCGCCGTACGGCGGCGGCGAGCGCGGCCGGCCAGTCCCCGGCCCTGTCGGGGAGCCTGCCAGGGCAGCGCAGCGCGCCGTGAACAGGTAGCCGCGGGGCCCGCGAGGAGCATGCCTCCCGCGGGCCCCGCGGCTTTCCCGGTACGGGCGGCCCGGCCGGGGACGGCGGGCCGTAAGGTTAGACACATGAACGATCGCATGGTGTGGATCGACTGCGAGATGACCGGCCTCTCGCTGTCGGACGACGCGCTCATCGAGGTGGCCGCCCTCGTGACCGACTCCGAGCTGAACGTGCTCGGAGAAGGCGTGGACATCGTCATCCGGCCGCCGGACCAGGCGCTGGAGACGATGCCGGACGTGGTGCGTCAGATGCACACCGCCTCCGGGCTGCTCGAGGAACTCGCCGCCGGGACCACCCTCAAGGACGCCGAGGACCAGGTCCTGACGTATGTGAGGGAGTTCGTCAAGGAGCCCGGCAAGGCCCCGCTGTGCGGGAACTCCGTCGGCACGGACCGCGGTTTCCTGCTGCGCGACATGCCGACGCTGGAGAACCACCTCCACTACCGGATCGTCGACGTGTCGTCGGTCAAGGAGCTGGCGCGTCGCTGGTACCCGCGGGCGTACTTCAACAGCCCGCAGAAGAACGGCAACCACCGCGCGCTCGCCGACATCCGCGAGTCGATCGCGGAGCTGCGGTACTACCGCGAGGCCGTGTTCGTCCCGCAGCCCGGGCCCGACTCGGACACCGCCAGGACGATCGCGGCGAAGCACGTTCTGCCCGCTCAGTAGGCGGGGCGGGGCCCGTCAGGGGCGGCGTGGGCGCCCCGTCGGGGCGGCGCGGGAAAAGCTGTGCGCGAGCACCCCTTCGGACCCTGTACACTTTTTCTCGGCCGGTCAGGGAAGTCACTGACCTCCAAGCCGGTCATGGTGGGTGTAGCTCAGCTGGTAGAGCACCTGGTTGTGGTCCAGGATGCCGCGGGTTCAAGTCCCGTCACTCACCCTGAGTAATCAGCCGGTGGCTTCGCGAAGAAGTCACCGGCTGAAGCTTTTTGCGCGCCTGCCCGGAGCGGCCCGGCAGGCTGGCTACCGTCGGCGGCATGGACGGTCGACGCCCGGGATGGCGCGCGTGTGTGCTCAGCGGGGCGGTGTTCGCCGTCTGCATGGCCGGCACCACGCTGCCGACTCCCCTCTATCCCCTCTACCAGGACAAGTTCGGCTTCTCCGAGCTGACGGTCACGGTGGTGTACGCCCTGTACGCCTTCGCGGTGATCGGTGTGCTGCTGCTGATCGGCAACGCCTCGGACGCCGTGGGCAGGCGCCCGGTGCTGCTGTGCGGCCTGGGGTTCGCGGCGTTGAGCGCCGTCTGTTTCCTGAGTGCCACCGGCCTCGGCTGGCTCTACGCGGGGCGGCTGCTGTCGGGGCTGTCCGCCGGGCTGTTCACCGGGGCGGCCACGGCGTACGTGATGGAGCTGGCGCCCCAGGGCGGTGCCTCCCGGGCCACGTTCGTGGCGACCGCCGCCAACATGGGCGGACTGGGCTGCGGCCCCCTGCTCTCCGGGCTTCTCGCGCAGTACGCGCCCTGGCCGCTGTATCTGCCGTTCGTCACCCACCTCGCCCTGGTGGCCGCCTCGGCCGCCGTGCTGCTGTGGCTCGCGGAGACGGTACGGGACCGGCAGCCGCTGCACGCCGTACGCCCGCAGCGGCCGGCGCTGCCGCCGCAGGTGCGGGCGGTGTTCGGCCCCGCCGCCACCGCCTCCTTCGTCGGATTCGCCCTGTTCGGGGTGTTCACCTCGGTCAGCCCGGCCTTCCTCGTGGAGTCCCTGGACGTGGACGACCACGCCGTGAGCGGGCTGCTCGTCGCGCTGGCCTTCTTCTCGTCGACGGCCGGGCAGCTGGCGGTCGGCCGGGTCGGCGTACGGCGCTCCCTGCCGCTGGGGTGCGCCGGGCTCCTCACCGGTCTCGCGCTGCTCGCCGGTGCGCTGCGGTGGGACCAGATGGCGCTGCTGATCGCGAGCGCGCTCGTCGGCGGGATCGGCCAGGGCCTGGCGTTCCGCGGCGCCCTGTCCGACGTGGCCGAGGCCTCCCCCGCACACCAGCGCGCGGCCGTGATCTCGACCCTGTTCGTGGTGGCCTACGCGGGCATCTCCCTCCCGGTGATCGGCGTCGGCCTGCTGACCGGTCCGATCGGCCTGGAGGGGGCGGGGCTGGTGTTCATCGCGTGCATGGCGGTGCTGGTCGTGACGGCGGCGGTGTACCTGGTACGCCGGGCGGCACCCGGGGGGTGAGCGCGTGCGATCGTGAGGCCCATGGGTGAGCTGGTGGAACGGGTCGACGAGCAGGACCGGGTCGTCGGGGTGGTCGACCGGGACGAGGCGATCCGCAACGGCTGGCTGCACCGGGTCGCGACGACCGTCTGCCGGGACGCGCGGGGGCGTGTGCTGGTGCACCGCAGGCCGGAGCACGTGTCCCGCTTCCCCGGCCACCACGACTGGCTGATCGGCGGCGGCGTCGCGGTCGGCGAGTCGTACCAGGAGGCGGCGGCCCGGGAGCTGGCGGAGGAGCTGGGCGTCCGGGCACGGGTGCGGTTCGTGTTCTCGTTCCTCTGCCGCGGGGCGATCAGCCCGTACTGGCTCGGCGTGCACGAGGCCGTCGTCCCCGAGCGCCTCGCCCCCGACCCGTCCGAGATCGCCTGGCACGGCTGGTTCGGCGAGGCGGCCTTCCGGGAGGCGATCCAGGAGCGGCTGTTCGTGCCCGACGGCCTGGACGCCCTGCGCCGCCACCCCACCCTCGGCACACCGCCGCCGACTCCGCGACGGCGGTGAACCGTTCGCCCGGGCCCACGACCTCCAGGTGGGGACGGCCGGTCACGACGACGAGCGGGACACCAGTTCCGTGGCCAGGACCAGCTGTCGGCGGTCCAGGCCGCGGGACGCCAGCGGGCGGCGGTCGGCGACCTCGGTGAGCAGGAGGTCTGTCATCCGGCGGCCCATCTCCTCGATGGGCTGGCGGACGCTGGTCAGGGGCGGCTCCATGTGGCGGGCGATGGCGGAGTCGTCGTAGCCGACGAGCGCCACGTCCTCCGGGATGCGGCGGCCCGCCTCGCGCAGCGCCCGGCGGGCTCCGGACGCGGTGACGTCGGAGGCGGCGAAGACCGCGTCGATGTCGGGGTGGCGCTCCAGCAGGACCTCCATGGCCCGGTGGCCGCCCTCCTCCGTGAAGTCCCCCGACTCGATCAGCCCCTCGTCCACCCCGAGGCCGGCGTCGCTCATGGCCTCGCGGTAGCCGTCGACACGACGCTGGGCACCGTAGACGTCGAGGCGGCCGGTGATGTGGGCCACCCGGCTGCGGCCCCGGGACAGCAGGTGCTCGACGGCCTGGCGGGCACCGCCGTAGTTGTCGGAGTCGACCGACGGCAGGGTCTCCGCCGCCGAACGCGGGCCGCTGATCACCGCCGGGATCTCCAGCTGGGCCAGCAGGTCGGGCAGGGGGTCGTCGGCGTGCACCGAGACCAGCAGGACGCCGTCCACGCGGTGGGCCGCCAGGTACTGGGCGAGCCGGGCGCGTTCGCGGTCGCTGCCCGCGAAGATCAGCAGCAGCTGCATCTCCGTGTCGGACAGCGCCGCCCCGACGCCTTTCAGCATGTCCGAGAAGTACGGCTCCGCGAAGAACCGGGTCTCCGGCTCGGGCACGACCAGCGCGATCGCGTCCGTACGGTTGGCGGCCAGGGCACGGGCGGCGGTGTTGGGGACGTAGCCGAGCTCCGCGACCGCCGCCTCGACGGCAGCACGCGTCGCGTCGCTGACCCGGGGCGAACCGTTGATCACCCGCGAGACGGTGCCGCGGCCGACACCGGCGCGCGCCGCCACCTCTTCGAGGGTGGGCCGGCCACCACTTCGGCCCCGCGCTCCGTGGGTTGCCATGGCCTCCGCCTTCCCGTTCACACCCGCACTCTGCGACTGGCCTGGAATTTAACAGGCCCACCCGCCGTGACGACCTCCGCCGAGGGCTCGCCGCCCCGGCCTTCCGTTTCCGCCGGACGAACCGTGCGACCGATGGGCCGACTGGCTCGATTCAACCGGCCCGGGACCCAACCGGGCCCGGCCCGGGTCCAGTTAACAGCCATATAACTGAACGCATCTCTCCCTGTCCGGTCCCTTGACACCCCCGCCACGACCGGGGACTCTTCAACACATCACTGGTGGGAGCGCTCCCACGGTACCTGACACATACACAACCCGCACGTTCCCCGCCCGAGCCTTAAGCGCGTAAAACGGTCCGACACAGCAGTTGGCCGGGGGGTCGGCACGTCAGGGCAACAGGAGGACGACATGCGAGCACGCATCCGAACCGCCCGCAAGGCGATGGTCGTCGCGGCCGTCGCGTCGCTGGGCGCCGGGCTGCTGGCCGGCTGTGCCGACGACGGCAAGGACGACGGCTCCGGTTCCTCGTCGGACGGCGACAGCGGCGGCAAGACCACGATCTCGGTGGGCCTCTTCGGCACCATGGGCTTCAAGGAGGCCGGTCTCTACGCCGAGTACGAGAAGCTCAACCCGAAGATCAAGATCGAGCAGAACGTCGTCGAGCGCAACGAGAACTACTACCCGGCGTTGCTGAACCACCTGACCACCAACAGCGGTCTGCTCGACGTCCAGGCCGTGGAAGTCGCCAACATCGCCGAGGTGACGGCCACCCAGGCCGACAAGCTCGAGGACATGTCCAAGGCGCCGGGTGTGGACAAGAGCAAGTGGCTGCCCTGGAAGTGGCAGCAGGCCACCACCAAGGACGGCAAGACGGTCGGCCTCGGCACCGACGTCGGCCCGATGGCGATCTGCTACCGCACGGACCTCTTCAAGCAGGCCGGCCTGCCCACCGACCCGGCCGAGGTCGGCAAGCTCTGGTCCGGCGACTGGGCCAAGCTCGTCCAGGTGGGCGAGCGTTACAAGTCGAAGGCACCCGAGGGCACCTTCTTCATGGACTCCCCCGGCGGCCTGATCAACGCGATCCTCGGCAGCGAGAAGGAGAAGTTCTACAACTCCTCCGGCGAGGTCATCTACAAGACGAACCCGGCCGTCAAGGCCGCCTTCGACCTGACCGCGGACGCCGCCAAGAAGGGTCTCGTCCAGTCGCAGACCCAGTTCCAGCCGTCCTGGAACTCCACGATCGCCAACAACAAGTTCGCCGCCATCGCCTGCCCGCCGTGGATGCTGGGCACGATCAAGGGCAACGCCAAGCCCGACGCGGCCGGCAAGTGGGCCGTGGCCGTCGCGCCCAAGGGCGGCAACTGGGGCGGCACCTTCCTCACCGTGCCGAAGAGCGGCAAGCACGTGAAGGAGGCCCAGAAGTTCGTGACCTGGCTGACCGCGCCGGAGCAGCAGGCGAAGCTGTTCAAGGTGCAGGCCAGCTTCCCGAGCGCCCCGTCCGCCTACACCATGCCCGAAGTGACCGGCGCGACGAACGAGATGACCGGTGACCAGAAGATCGGCCCGATCTTCGCGGAGGCCGCCAAGGCCGCCCCGGTCCAGGTGATCGGCCCGAAGGACCAGATCATCATGCAGGGCCTGTCGGACAACGGCGTGATCCTGGTGACGAAGGGCAAGTCCGCCAAGGACGCCTGGGAGTCCGCGATCAAGACCATCGACAACAAGCTGGACCAGTGACCCGTATGGCCACCCGCAACGACACAGCCGCGCCCCCCGTGGAGGGGGGCGCGGCCCCGGGCCGCCCGCCCGAGGACGCCGCCGTGGAGAAGGAGCGGCGGCGCCGGGACCGGCTGTCCCGGCGCTGGCAGCGGGACATCCGCTGGAGCCCGTACGCCTTCGTCTCCCCGTTCTTCCTGCTGTTCGTCGCGTTCGGCCTGTTCCCGCTGCTCTACACGGGCTGGGCCTCGCTGCACCAGGTGGAGCTGACCGCGCCGACCGACATGAACTGGGTCGGGCTGCGCAACTACACCCGGATCTTCGACGACGACTTCTTCTGGAACGCGGCGAAGAACACGCTGACCATCGGCATCATCTCCACCGTTCCGCAGCTGCTGATGGCGATGGGCATCGCCCACATCCTCAACTACAAGCTGCGCGCCTCGACGTTCTTCCGGGTCGCGATGCTCGCGCCGTACGCGACGTCGATCGCCGCCGCCTCGCTGGTGTTCGTGCTGCTCTTCGGCCGCGACTACGGCATGATCAACTGGGCGCTGGACGCGGTCGGCATCAACCCGGTCGACTGGCAGAACGACAAGTGGCCCTCGCAGATCGCCGTCTCGTCGATCATCATCTGGCGCTGGACCGGCTACAACGCGCTGATCTACCTCGCCGCGATGCAGGCCATCCCGCACGACCTGTACGAGTCGGCGGCCCTGGACGGGGCCAACCGCTGGCAGCAGTTCATCCATGTGACGCTGCCCGCCCTGCGCCCGACGATCCTGTTCACCTGTGTCGTCTCGACGATCGGGGCGAGCCAGGTCTTCGGCGAGCCGCTGCTGTTCGACGCCAACAAGGGCACGTCCGGTGGCGCGGAGCACCAGTTCCAGACGCTCGGTCTGTACCTGTACGAGCAGGGCTGGGTGGCCCAGCACCTGGGCCGTGCCTCGGCGATCGCCTGGACGATGTTCCTGATCCTGATCGTCATCGCCATCGTCAACTACGTCATCTCGCGCCGGCTGCGCGCCAGTAGTTAAGGAGTGTGGCCGTGACGACGACTGTGACGCCCCCGGACACCAAGCCCGTCGAGACACCCAAGCGCCCCCGGCTGCCCAAGTCGGCGCGGGCCGGCGGGCAGCTGCACGGCGGTCCGATCGCGTACGCGATCCTGATCGTGTTCACCATCGTGTCGCTGTTCCCGCTGGTGTGGACGGCGATCGCCGCCTCGCGAGACAACCAGCGGCTGGCGCAGACGCCGCCGCCCTTCTGGTTCGGTTCGGGCCTGTTCGACAAGCTGGAGATCGCCTGGAAGGACGCCAACCTGGGTGAAGCGTTCTTCAACACCACGATCGTGGCGGGCACTTCGGCGCTGACCATCGTCTTCCTGTCGACGATCGCCGGTTTCGCCTTCGCCAAGCTGCGGTTCAGGGGCCGCGGCGCGCTGATGCTGATCGTGATCGGCACGATGATGGTGCCGCCGCAGCTGAGTGTGATCCCGCTGTACATGATGGTCGCCAAGCTCGACTGGACGGACCAGTTGCAGGCGGTGATCCTGCCGTCGCTGGTGAGCGCCTTCGGGGTGTTCTTCATGCGGCAGTACCTGATCCAGGCGCTGCCGGACGAGATCATCGAGGCGGCCCGGGTGGACGGCGCGAGCAGCTGGCGTGTGGTGTGGCACGTGGTGTTCCCGGCGGCGCGGCCGGCGATGGCCGTGCTCGGGATGCTGACCTTCGTGCAGACCTGGAACGACTTCCTGTGGCCCTTCCTGGTGCTGACCCAGATGGGCAACCCGACCGTGCAGGTCGCGGTCGCGGGCCTGGGCCGCGGCTACACCCCCGACCAGTCCCTGATCATGGCGGGCGCGCTGCTGGGCACGCTGCCGTTGCTGCTGGTCTTCGCGATCTTCGGCAAGCAGATCGTGGGCGGCATCATGCAGGGCGCCGTCAAGGGCTGAGTCCTGCTTGCCCCGGGGCCGAGCCATTGCCGTCTCGACCCCTTTCCCCCCATCCGCCCGTCGGTCCACACGACCCCTTTTGGGAGCGCTTCCATGCCTGACTCCGAGAACCCGGCCACTCCGGTGACCTTCCCGCCCGCCTTCCTGTGGGGCGCGGCGACGTCCGCGTACCAGATCGAGGGTGCGGTGCGGGAGGACGGCCGGACGCCGTCGATCTGGGACACCTTCAGTCACACGCCGGGCAAGACCGTCGGTGGCGACCACGGTGACATCGCTGTCGACCACTACCACCGCTACCGCGACGACGTGGCGCTGATGGCGGAGCTGGGCCTGGGCGCCTACCGCTTCTCCATGTCGTGGTCGCGGGTGCAGCCGACCGGCCGGGGCCCTGCCGTGCAGAAGGGTCTGGACTTCTACCGGCGGCTGGTGGACGAGCTGCTGGCCAAGAACATCAAGCCGGCCATCACGCTCTACCACTGGGACCTGCCGCAGGAGCTGGAGGACGCGGGCGGCTGGCCGGAGCGTGACACGGCGTACCGGTTCGCGGAGTACGCGCAGATCGCCGGAGAGGCGCTGGGCGACCGGGTGGAGCAGTGGATCACGGTCAACGAGCCGTGGTGCAGCGCGTTCCTGGGCTACGCCTCCGGTGTGCACGCCCCGGGCCGTACGGACCCGGCGGCTTCGCTGCGTGCCGCGCACCATCTGAATCTGGCGCACGGGCTGGGCGCGTCCGCGCTGCGGTCGGTGATGCCGGCCCGCAACACGGTCGCGGTGAGCCTCAACTCCTCGGTGGTGCGGCCGCTTTCGCAGGATCCGGCGGATCTGGACGCGGTTCGCAGGATCGACGACCTGGCCAACGGCGTGTTCCACGGGCCGATGCTGCACGGCGCCTACCCGGAGTCGCTGTACGTGGCGACGGCGGGCCTGACGGACTGGGGCCATGTCCTGGACGGCGACCTGGAGCTGATCAACCAGCCGCTGGACGCGCTGGGCCTCAACTACTACACGCCCGCGCTGGTCTCGGCGGCGGACGTGTCGGCGAAGGCCCCGCGTGCCGACGGGCACGGGGCGAGCGACCACTCGCCGTGGCCGGCCGCGGACGACGTCGCGTTCCACCAGACGCCGGGCGACCGCACGGAGATGGGCTGGACGATCGACCCGAGCGGCCTGCACGAGCTGATCATGCGCTACACCCGTGAGGCGCCGGGCCTGCCGCTGTACATCACGGAGAACGGCGCGGCCTACGACGACAAGATCGACTCCGACGGCCGGGTGCACGATCCGGAGCGGGTGGCCTACCTGCACGGCCATCTCTCGGCGGTCCGCCGCGCGATCGCCGACGGCGCGGACGTCCGGGGCTACTACCTGTGGTCCCTGATGGACAACTTCGAGTGGGCGTACGGCTACGGAAAGCGCTTCGGCGCGGTCTACGTGGACTACGCGACGCTGGAACGCACGCCGAAGACGAGCGCCCGGTGGTACGGCCGGGCGGCTCGGACCGGCGCGCTGCCGGAGACCGAGGCGGTCTGACCGACGGGGGACGGGGGGCGGGGCGCGGCACGATTAGGGGAGTGCCGCGCCCCGGCCGCGTCTCGGCGAGGCCGCGCCCGGCGCCCGGGCGTCAGCCCTTGTTGGCGCTCGGGCGTCAGCCCTTGTTGGCGCCCAGGGTCAGTCCGCTGACGAACTGGCGCTGGAGCGCGAAGTACACGATCAGGGTCGGGATCGCGGTGAGCAGGGCGCCGGCGGCGACGAGGTTGGGGTCGGTGAAGTACTGGCCGGAGAGGTTGTTCAGCGCCGAGGTGATCGGCATGTTCTCGCCGGTGGAGATCAGGACGATGGCCCAGAAGAAGTCGTTGTAGATCCAGATGGACAGCAGGGTGGCGAGGGCGGCCATCGCGGGCTTGCACAGCGGCAGCACGATCTGCCAGTACAGCCGCCACACGGAGGCGCCGTCGACCAGGGCGGCCTCGGTGAGCTCGTGCGGCAGCGAGCGCATGTAGTTGCTCAGCACGAACGCGCAGAAGCCGGACTGGAACGCCACGTGGATCAGCACCAGGCCGAGCGCGGAGTCGTACAGTTTGCCGCTCGTGGTGATGCCGGGCAGGTCGACCAGCAGGTACAGCCGGTACAGCGGGGTGATGATGACCTGCTGGGGCAGCAGGTTGCCGGCGGTGAACACCAGCAGCAGGAACAGGTTGAGCCGGAAGTCGAAGCGGCTGACGTAGAAGGCGACCATCGACGACAGCAGCAGCGTCAGCAGCACGGCCGGCACCGCGATCAGCAGCGTGTTGCCGAAGTAGTGCAGCATGTCCGACTGCTCGAAGGCGTTGGTGAAGTTGTCGAGGGTGAGCTTGTCGGGCCAGGAGACATAGCCCCTGGCGCTGGTCTCCGCGTACGGGCGCATCGCCGCGAGCAGCGCCCACAGCAGGGGCGCGAGCCAGGCCAGGGCGGTGACGACGAGGAAGGTGTGCAGCAGGATCCGGGCGGGGCGGATCGGGGTGCGCTGCTTGACCGGTGCGCTGACGGTACTCATGCGCGCCGCTCCTTCCGGAAGGTGGCGATCAGGTAGGGGATGATCACCGCGAGCGAGATCACCAGCAGGACGACGGCGATCGCGGAGCCGTATCCGATGCGGCTGGACTCCCCGATGATGTTGTTGGTCACCAGGATCGACAGCAGTTCGGTGCCCTGGGCGCCCTTGTTGAAGACGAAGACCAGGTCGAAGGCGCGCAGCGCCTCGATGATCGTGACGACCAGGACGACGGTGTTGGTCGGGCGCAGGGTCGGGAAGATGACGTTCTTGAACGTCTGCCACTCGCCGGCGCCGTCCAGGGCGGAGGCCTCGCGCAGGGCGGGGTCGACGCTCTTCAGGCCGGCCAGGTAGAGGATCATCATGTAGCCGGCGTGCCGCCAGGAGGCGGCGACGAGCACGGCCCACAGGTTCAGGTCCGGGTCACCGATCCAGTCGATGTAGTGGCCGGGCTTGTTGGCGCCGATGATGCTGTTGATCAGGCCGGTGTCGGGGTTGTAGATCAGCTGCCAGACGAAGCCGATGACGGCCAGCGACATCACGACCGGCAGGAAGAACGCGGTCTGGTAGACGCGGCTGAAGCGGATCTTCTTGTCCAGCTGCACAGCCAGGAACAGGCCGAAGGGCGTGGGCAGCAGGATGAGCACCACGAACCAGATGATGTTGTGCTCGACGGCGGGCCAGAACTGCGGGTTGCTGGTGAACAGCTCCTTGAAGTTCTGCAGTCCGACCCACTTGATGGAGCCGAAGCCGATGCCGTCCCAGGTGGTGAAGGCCAGCGCGATCGAGGCGAGAGCCGTCAGCCACACCAGGGCGACGTGCAGGATCGTCGGCACGCCGGCCATCAGGCCGAGCGTGAGGCGGTCCCGTCGGGTGAGCAGACGCCGGTGGCCGTGGGGCGTCTTGGCGGGCGGGGACGTGGGGGCGGGCCCCGGAGCCGGCGGGGCGGCCGGCTCCGGAGCCTTCGCGGGGGTGGCAGTCATGTCTTGATCCGAGTCGTCGAGTCTCCGTTGCGTCGCGTCAGGAGGAGGCGAAGATCGTCTTCTTCTGGCGTTCGATCGACGAGAGGATGCTGTCGACGTTCTTCGGGTTGCGGATGAAGTTCTGCAGCGCCGGCTGCATCACCGTGGACGTGAAGTCCGGGCGGGAGTCGCGGTCCATGAACTGGGTGAGGCTCTTCGCGCCGGAGATCATCTCGAAGCTCTTCTTCTGCAGCGCGGTGTAGCTGGAGGTGTCGGCCTTGGTGGAGGCGGCCACCACGGAGGAGTCGGCCTTGAGGTAGATCTGCTCGGCCTCGGGCGTGCCCAGGTACTCCAGGAGCTTCACGGCGGCGTCGTGGTTCTTGGGGGCCTTGGAGAGCATGAAGCCGTCGGTGGGGGCCTCGACGGTGTCCTGCCCGAACTGCGGGTCGATCTCCGGGAAGGCGAAGAAGTCGAGGTCGTCCAGGTCGGCCTTGTTGGTGAACTGCTGACCGACGAAGGTGCCCAGCAGGTACATGCCGGCCTTCTTGGCCACCAGCGACTGCGCCGCGTCCTGCCAGGTGCGGCCGACCGCGCCCTCCTGGTGGTAGGGCAGGATCTCCGTCCAGTGGTCGAAGACCTTGCGCACCTTCGGGTCGGTCCAGGAGGCCTTGCCGGCCATCAGGTCGACGTGGAAGTCGTAGCCGTTGGTGCGGAAGTTGATCTGGTCGAAGGTGCCCATGGCGGGCCAGGCGTCCTTGTCGCCGAAGGCGATCGGGACCAGCCCGTCCTTCTTCATCCGCTTGCACAGGGCGACGAAGTCGTCCCAGGTGGTGGGCACCTTGTAGCCGTGCTGCGCGAACACGCTCTTGCGGTAGAAGACCGCCCACGGGTACGTGTACAGCGGCACGAAGTAGTACTTGCCGTCCTCTCCCTTGCTGAGCTTCTGCATCGCCGCGGGGAAGTTGCCGCCGATCTTCTGCCACACGTCGTCGATCGGGGACGCGAGCTTCTTCGCCGCGAAGAACTGCATGCGGTAACCGGCGAACCAGGTGAACACGTCGTCCGGGGTGCCCTGGAGGTAGGAGTTGATCTGCTCCTGGAACGTGTTGTGGTCCTTGGTGTTCACGTCGACCTTGATGCCGGACTTCTTGGTGAAGGCGGCGTAGATCTCGGCGAACGCCTTCTTCGGCACGGCGTCGGACGAGTTGGAGCCGAGACTGACCGTCTTCGGGTCGGCGGCCGAGCCGCTGCCGCCGCAGGCGCTCAGCAGGGGTATTCCGGCGCCGAGCAGGGCCGCGCCGCCCATTCCGCGCAGCAGGGTGCGGCGGCTGGGAGCGGCGAAGGAGAGACCGGAGGGAGAGAGGTCGTGCATGAACTGCTCCTGAAGGCAGGGTTCGGCCATGAGGGTGTGGCGTGAAATCCAGTCGCAATCGACCAGAAACCAACTTGACCGAACACGGTGGCGCAATGACAGCCGTATGTCCGGTATCCCGTCAAGAGCCGTTGCCTTCATTTGTCGAAACGTGACCGTCCCGTGAAGGCGCGGTGTCGGGAGTGGTCAGCGGGACCGGGAGCGGTTGTACACGGCAGCGAACCTGCCGGCGCGGCGCCGCCGCATCTGCCGGTGCCCGCCTCCGGCCGGGGCGCGGCCGGCCGGCTGGATCCAGATCCGCACCTCGGCCCCGCCGAGCACCGAGGAGCCGATCCGTACGTCCCCGCCGGTTGACTCCGCGAGCCGGCGCACGATGTCCAGGCCGAGCCCGGTCGAGCCGTCGCTCCCCGAGCCGCGGCCCCGCGCCAGCGCCCTCTCGGGGTCGGGTATGCCCGGGCCCGCGTCGGAGACGAGCACGATCACCGCGTCCTCGCCGTTGTGCACGTCGACCGCGAAGGCGGTGCCCTGCGCGGTGTGCCGGAAGACGTTCCCGAGCAGCGCGTCGAGCGCGGCGGCCAGGTCGGCGCGGGCCACGGGTATGCGCACCGGCCGGTCGGCCCCGGCCACCCGCCACCTGCGGCCCTCGTCCTCCGCGAGCGCCGACCAGAACGCCATCCGCTCCCGGACCACCTCGGCCGCGTCGCATCCCGCGCCCGGACCGGCCGCGGCCGTCTGCGGCTTGGCCTCCCGGGCCGTGCGGATGATGGTGTCGACCTCGCGCTCCAGCTGCTCCACCGCGGTCCGGGTCTGGTCGGCGGCCGGTCCCTCGCCGAGCGAGGCGGTGTTGAGCCGCAGCACGGTCAGGGGCGTGCGCAGCCGGTGGGACAGGTCGGCCGCCAGCTCCCGCTCGTTGGCCAGGAGCTGGACGACCTGGTCGGCCATCGCGTTGAACGCTACCGCCGCGAGCCGCAGCTCGCTCGGGCCCTCCTCGGGCACGCGGGCGCCGAGCCGGCCCTCTCCCAGGTCGTGCGCCCCCTCGACCAGGCGCCGCGCGGGCCGGACCATGCGCACGCCCAGCCGGTCGGCGACCGCGACCGAGCCGAGGATCAGCGCCACCCCGACCGCGGCGAGCACGGCCCAGGCCGTGCCCACGCCGTTGGTGACGTCGGACTCCGGCACGTAGACCTCGACGACCGCGATCCTGCCGGTGCTGAGCGCGACCGGCTGGAGCAGCGTCGAGCCGCCGGGGACGGCGGAGGTGGAGGCGCGGCCCAGCTCGCGCACGGCCGCGATGTCCTCGTCGGCGGCGCGCCGCCGCCCCAGTGCGAGGCCCTCCTTGCCGTCGTCGGCAGGCAGGTGCACCGCGATACCGGCGTCGGAACCGGCGGCGGCGACGACCCGTTCGAGCTGGTCGCGGTCGGTGGTGATGGACAGGGCCGGGGCGACGGCGGCGGCCTCCCGCTCGGCGCCCGAGAAGGCGCGGTCGCGGGCCATCTCGCGGATGACGAGTCCGAGCGGCACCGCGAAGGCGACCACGACCATGGTGGTCACGGCCAGCGACACCTTGACCAGTGCCCACCTCATCGCGGCGCCCCCGGGCCCGGTGGTTCGAGCTTCACCCCCACGCCCCGAAGGGTGTGCAGATAGCGGGGGTTGGCCGCTGTCTCGCCCAACTTCCTGCGCAGCCAGGACAGATGGACGTCGATGGTCTGGTCGTCGCCGTAGGACTGCTGCCACACCTCGGCGAGCAGTTCCCTGCGGGGGACGACGACGCCGGGCCGGCGGGCCAGGAAGGCGAGCAGGTCGAACTCGCGGCGGGTGAGGTCGAGTCGGGCGCCGTCCAGCTCGGCCTGGCGGCGCAGCGGGTCGACGGTCAGGCCGCCGACCCGGATCGCCGGGGACGGCTCCCCTTCCGCGGCGCCGGAGCGGGCGCGGCGCAGCACGGCCGCCATGCGGGCCGACAGATGCTCCACCGAGAAGGGCTTGGTCAGGTAGTCGTCCGCCCCGGCGTTCAGCAGCCGGACGATCTCCGTCTCGTCGTCCCTGGCGGTGGCGACGATCACCGGCACGTCCGTGATCCCGCGCAGCATCTTCAGCGCCTCGGACCCGTCGAGGTCGGGCAGTCCGAGGTCGAGGATCACCACGTCGAAGCGGACATGGGCGACCTCGCGCAGCGCTTCCAGCGCCGTCCCGACGCTGCGCACGGTGTGCGAGGCGTCGGTCAGGTGACGGATCAGCGCCGAGCGTACGAACTGGTCGTCCTCGACCACGAGCACACTTGCCATGCGCCGCACCGTACGCCATCTCGAACAGCCGGGTGCGGGGCTGTGGACAACTCCCCGGCTGGGGACAACGGGCTTGTGCAGGACGCCGTTTGCGGGCCACGCCCGGGGCGCGTGAGGCAGTATGGCCCGCGATGCACAGAGGACTCGTACACGTACTGGCCTGGCTGCTCGCCACGGGCGCGGCGGTCACGCTGTCGTGGTGGGGTGTCCACACGGTGATGGCGGGCACGGCCTACGACCCGCCGCGCGCCCTGCCCGTCAAGGCCGCCGATCCGTCGTCCACGCGGGAGCCGAGAGCGTCGGCCACGCCGCCGGAGCGGACGCCAGTGCCCGAGCGGCGGAGGCCGAGCAGGCCTGAGGCGGTCGGCAGCCCGAGCCCCTCCCCCACGCCGGCGGCCGGCACCGCCGCCCCGGCCGCCTCCGGCCGGGTCAGGAGCTACGACACCGACGGCGGCCGGGCGGTCTTCGACCTCGGGAGGACGTCCGCCTCGCTGGTCTCGGCGACGCCCGGGCCGGGCTGGTCGATGCAGGTGTGGAAGACGGAGTCGTGGATCCGGGTGGAGTTCTCCTCCGGCGCGGACCGGGTGTCGGTGTTCTGCACCTGGCACGACGGGCCGCCACGGGTGGAGATCGGGACCTACTGAGTGCCGCGGACGGCCGTCGGTACCCGGCGGGTGTCGTGGCGGGTCATCGCGGCCGTCGCGATGCGCGGCCGGTCATCCGAACACCGACGGGGGCGGTGCCGGTGACGCCACCGCCACGAGGTCCGTGACGGGCGCGGCCCCGCCGGTGAAGTCGGTGAGGGTCCTGCCGTGTTCGACCCGGGCGGGATGCGGGTCGGAGGCGGCGAGGCGGGTCAGCTCGGCGACGGGCAACGGGTGGTCGGAGGCGACCAGGACTGCGTTGCCGAAACGCTTGCCGCGCAGCACCGCAGGTTCCGCGACCAGCGCGAGCTGCTCGAAGCGGGCGGCTGCGGTGGCGATCTGGCCGCGCAGGTGGGCGAGCGGCGGTCCGTCGGCGAGGTTGGCGGCGTAGACACCACCGGGCCTGAGCGCCCTGCGCACGTCGTCGAGGAACTCGGTCGAGGTCAGGTGGGCCGGTGTCCGGGCCCCGCTGAACACGTCGGTGATGACGAGGTCGGCCCAGCCGTCCGGCACCTTGGCGAGGCCCGCGCGCGCGTCGGCGGAGCGCACCCGTATGCGCGCGTTCGGATCCAGGGGCAGCTCGCGGCGGACCAGTTGGACGAGGGGACCGTCGCGTTCGACGACCTGCTGGGTGGAACGGGGCCGGGTGGCGGCGACGTACCGGGCGAGGGTGAGGGCGCCACCGCCGAGGTGCACGGCGTGCAGGGGCCGTCCGGACGGGGCGACGAGGTCGATCACATGGCCGAGGCGGCGCTGGTACTCGAAGGACAGGTACGCCGGGTCGTCCAGGTCGACGTGCGACTGCGGAGCCCCGTCGATCACCAGCGTCCAGCCCCGGGCCCGCTCGCGATCGGGGATGAGCTCGGCGAGCCCGCCGTCGACGCTCTCGACGACGGCCCCCGCACCGGCCTGTCTGCGCCGGCCGCCCTTGGACTTTCCCATGGGGCCATTATCGGGGTGAGCCGCATGCGCGGCGTACGGTCCGGCGGGCTGCTGAGCGAGCAGCACGATCCGGGGCTGTTGAGGGGCAGTACGCCCCGGTGAAGGGCAGTACGCCCCGGCGGGACTGCCGAGCAGGGCGTACGCCCCCGGGGGCGAGGGGGCCTCAGCAGCAGCTGTCCGCCGCCCTGATCATCCGGGCGGCCTCCCCCAGGGCTTCACGCAGCACCGCGGGGTCGGTCGCGAGGTCCGCCTCACCGGGCGGCAGCAGCCAGTCCGAGCCCTCGACGGGAGGCTCCGGCGCCAGGGCCGGTCCGCGTCCGTCGGTCCTGGTGCAGGTGCTCCCCGGCACGTCCCACGCGGCGGCCGTCCCCGGCGGCACCAGGAAGCCCAGGGTGTCGCCGCCGCCGTCGTGCAGGACGGGGCCCACCGCGTCCGCCGGTCCCCGGCGCAGGATGTCGACCGCCTCCAGGCCCTGCCGGGCCGGCACCGTCACCACATCGCAGCCGGCCGTCGGTGCACCCGGCGGCGTACGAGGATCGCTGATCCGGCTGGTCTCCATCCGGCCTCCACCACGAAAACCCCTGCTTGGACGAGCGGTCGGGAGTCAGGGGCCTCCCGGTCCGCGAGGTTCAACGCGGCGGGACGTCAACGGCTACGGCGGAAGTCAGCCGCAAAGGATGGCACTTCATGGCAGATCACGTATGAGATATCCGGTTTGTAGCCAAACACAGCGTGGCGACTCCATCACAGCAGGTACGTTCTTGCTCGCCGGACACGGGGCCGACCTCGCGGACGACTCGCCACAAGTCGCCCCGCATCCGGCATGGTTCGACGGTTCGCACGGGAGGACCCGGCCATGGCGTCGTCAACGGTGACCTCGTCTCGACCCGACCGGCCGCCACGGCCGAATCTCGCCTTCCGGCGGCTGCGCGGACAGCGCTCGCCGGCCGAGTTCGCCGCGGCGATCCGCCGGGCCGGGCTCGAGATCGGTGAGCAGGTCAGCTGTGACGCGCGGTACATCGGCCGGGTCGAGGCGGGCGAGATCCGCTGCCCCAACTACGCGTACGAACGGGTGTTCCTGCACATGTTCCCAGGCCGCACACTCACCGACCTGGGGTTCGCGCCCCGCTCGTCGGTACGCGGGCGCCGGGCGCTCGACACCGAGGACGCGCCCCCGCCGCGCACCACGAACCGGGCGAACGCCACGAGTGAGACCAGCAGGGCGTGCGAACCGTATGAAACGCGGAACCCGTACGACCCGTACCACCCGCACGACACCTACGAGGAGAGCGACGTGCTACGTCGCGCGTTCATGACCGGCGGAGGCGCCACGGTGGCCGCCGCCTCACTGGGGCCTGTCGGCCTCGCCCGCGACGCCGCGGCCGCACGGCGACCCGCGCACAGTTCCGTGCACCGCGCCGGGGCGAGCGACGCGGGCGCCCTGGAAGAAGCCGTCCGCCGGATCCGGCTGCTCGACGACCGGCACGGGGCCGACGGCCTCTACCGGCGCGCCGCCGCCCCGCTGCGTGCCGCGTACGCCCTGCTGGACGCCGGCGCGACCCGGCAGACCACGGCGGACCGGCTGTACTCGGGCGCCGGTGAACTGGCCATCTCCGTGGGCTGGCTGGCCCACGACTCGGGGCGCTTCGACGACGCCCGCTCGCACTACGCGGAAGCCCTCGCGACCGCCCGGATGACCGGGGATCCCGGACTGGAGGCGCACGCGTTCTGCAACACGGCGTTCCTCGCGCGCGACGCGGGCCGGCCGCGCGAGGCGGTCCGGGCGGCCCAGGCCGCACAGCGCGTCGCCCGGCCCGTGGGCTCGGCCCGGCTGATGTCGCTGCTCGCGCTGCGCGAGGCGGGCGGCTGGGCCGGACTCGCCGACCGCGTCGGCTGCGAGCAGGCGCTGGCCCGGGCGCAGGCCTTCTTCGAACGGGGCCCCTCGGACGCCGACCCCGAGTGGATGAGCTTCTACGGGGAGGCCGAACTGGAGGGCCTGGAGGCGCAGTGCTGGTCCACGCTGGGTGACTGGCCCCGGGCGGCCCGGCACGCGCGCCGGGCGGCCGAGCTGCAGGATCCCCACTTCACCAGGAACATCGCCCTGTACACGGCGGAGCTGGCCGACGACCTCGCGCGCGGCGGCAGGCCGGACGAGGCGGCGGTGGCGGGGATGCGGGTGCTGGATCTGCTGGAGGAGGTCCAGTCGTCCCGCGTGCAGACCATGCTGGCGGCGACGGCCCGCGTCCTTCGGCCGCATCGCCGCGCCACCGGGGTGACGGCGTTCCTGGACAGACACGCCTCGGCACCGCGCATGGCCTGAGCACCGACGGCGCACGGCCGGGGAGCGAGTCGCACGCAGCCCTGGGCCCAGTCGCGCACGGCCCGGGAGTCGGCCGCCCAAGGCCGGGGAGCCGGGCGCCCAAGGCCAGGGAGTCGGGCGCCCAAGGCCAGGGAGTCGGGCGCGCGAGACCTTGGGACCAGTCACGCGCGGCCCGGGAACCGGCCGCGCAAGGCCCGGGAGTCGGGCGCCCAAGGCCAGGGAGTCGGGCGCGCGAGACCTGGGGACCAGTCGCCCAAGGCCCGGGAACCGGCCGCCCAAGGCCCGGGAGTCGGGCGCCCAAGGCCCGGGAGTCGGGCGCCCAAGGCCCGGGAGTCGGGCGCCCAAGGCCAGGGAGTCGGGCGCCCAAGGCCAGGGAGTCGGGCGCGCGAGAGCTTGGGACCAGTCGCGCACGGCCCGGGGACCAGTCGCCCAAGGCCCGGGAACCGGCCGCCCAAGGCCCGGGAGTGGGGCGCGAGAGACCTGGGGGCCAGTCGCGCGGGGCCTGGAAGACCCGCCCCACGCATGCCATGAGAGCCGGCGGCTGCGCATGTCTCGCGAGCCGTCGGCCGTGAGCGCGCCCTGAGAGCTACGCGAGGTGGCCCACGTCGTTCCAGCTCTCGATCGCCGGTTCTCCGTAGGCCCAGCCCAGCACCGACAGCGACGTCGGGTTCAGCCGTATCCGGGCGGCGAAGTCGATCGGGAGACCGAGCCACCGGGCCCCGATGGAGCGCAGGACGTGCCCGTGGGCGAAGACCAGGACGTCGCGGTCCTCGGAGCGGGCCCAGGAGACCACCTCGTCGGCCCGGGCCGTGATCTCGGTCAGTGTCTCCCCGTCCGGCACCCCGTCGCGCCAGATCAGCCATCCGGGCCGGACGGCCTGGATGTCCGCGGGGGTCATGCCCTCGTACGCCCCGTAGTCCCACTCCAGCAACGCGTCCCAGGTACGCGCGCGATCGCCGAAGCCGGCCAGTTCACAGGTCTCACGCGCGCGTGCCAGCGGACTGGTGCGCACCTCGACACCGGCCAGGCCCTCGTACGGCGCCCGGTGCAGCCGCTCGCCGAGCAGCTTGGCACCGCGCCGGCCCTCCTCCAGAAGCGGCACGTCGGTCCGGCCCGTGTGCTTGCCGGACAGGGACCACTCGGTCTGTCCGTGGCGGGCCAGCAGGATGCGCGCGGCCATGGGGCACCTTTCCGGAAGAACAACGCAAGGGGAACTCCTCCATCATGGCTCACGTCCACCGGGGGCAACCCGGGGGGCGATCTCTGCGTCTTCGAAGGCCGGAGGCGCACCCCCGGGTGTGCGCCCACGCCGTACAGTGGCACGGCCGAACGGGTTACGCGTAATGACGAAGGGGGAGGACGATCGGATGCCGCACACCGAGACACCGGGCACCGAGGCGGCCCCCGCGCCCAGGCTGCGCTGGTGGACCGAGCTGCCGCTGATCCTTCTGGTGTACGCGTGCTACTCGGCCGGCCGGCTCCTCGCCCGCGGTGACGTCTCCGGGGCCGTCGACAACGGTCTGACGATCCTGCGCTTCGAGAAGGCGCTGTACCTCAACTTCGAGCACCCGCTCAACCGTCTCTTCACGCGCGAGTCCTGGATAGGGATACCCGCCGACTTCTGGTACGCGTCGCTGCACTACCTGGTCACACCGGCCGTCCTGGTGTGGCTCTTCCGCTCCAGGGCCGTGCGCTACCGCGCCGCACGCACCTGGCTGATGACGTCCACCCTCATAGGTCTGATCGGCTTCACGCTGCTGCCGACCTGCCCGCCCCGGCTCCTCGACGCGAGCCACGGCTTCGTCGACACGATGGCCCAGTACAGCTCCTACGGCTGGTGGGGAGGGGCGGCGAGCGCACCGCGCGGCATGGGGAACATGACCAACCAGTACGCGGCGATGCCGAGTCTGCACGTGGGCTGGGCCCTGTGGTGCGGAGTGATGCTGTGGCGCCACGGCGGCACGCGCGCGACGAAGGTGGCCGCTGTCGCCTACCCCCTGATCACGACGATCGTGGTCATGGGCACCGCCAACCACTACTTCCTCGACGCGGTCGCGGGCGTGGCCGTCATGGGCGCCGGACTGCTGCTGGCACCCCTGGTGACGCGCACGGCGGACCGGGCCAAGGCGCGGTTCGTGCGGCCGGTGGCACCGGCCGCGGCGGCCACTCCCGCCCGTTCCGGCGCCGCGTCCGTCGCGGGCGCCCCCGCCGTCTCTTCCGCCGCGGGTTCCTCGATTGTCAGTGCCGGATGCCAGACTTCCGCGGGTGAGCGAATTCCACGGCAGCGTGAGTCGCGGCTCGGAGCGGGAGCCGAGCCGGGTGCCTCCCCCAAGGACGCGGGGGACGGCGCTCCGGCACCGGCTCGCTGAGCTGCGCGGCCCCGACGTACAAGCGAAGGCACTGGACGCGCGCGCCCTGGCGGCGCTGGCCGCCAACCCCGGTTGTGCGCGGCGCGCGATCCTCGACGGCGCCGGGGTGAACAAGGCGGCGCTGGCGAGCGCGCTGGGCTCGCCGTCGGCCTTCGGGCAGTCGCAGTTCGCGCTCACCAGAGGCAACGCCTTCGAGGCGAAGGTCAAGGCGGACGGCGGCGCGGAGCTGCTGCGCCTGGTGCACGAGAAGCTCGACCGGTCCGCCGAGCCGCCCGTCGACGCGCGCGTGCCCGACCTCACGGCGAGCGGCCCCCGGGGGCGCACGGCCCGTACGGAGCTGGAGCTTCGGGAGGCCACCGCGCACCCAGGCGCCTGGACGCTGCTCGACCACCCGATGCTCGCGCTGGAGGTGGCGGGCTCCCCGGCGTTCCTGGAGCCGGACGCGGTGGTGGTGCACCCGGACGGCAGCTGGACGGTCGTGGAGATCAAGTCCTTCCCGCTGCTGGACGGTTCGGCGGACCCGGCGAAGGTCGGCGCGGCGGCCCGCCAGGCGGCGGTGTACGTACTGGCACTGGAGGAGCTCGCCGCACGGCTCGGCGCGCAGCCGGAACAGGACGCCACGCGGCTCGGCACGGAGCCGGAGGGAGATGCCGCACAGCCGGGCGCGGAGCCGGAGGGCGACGCCGGGACCGACGGGGCGGAGGGGACTGCCGTGTCCACCCCGCGGGTGCGGCACCGGGTCCTGCTGGTCTGCCCCCGGGACTTCTCCAATCTGCCGGCCGCGTCCGCCGTCGACATCCGCAAGCAGCGGGCGGTGACGGCCCGCCAGCTGGCGCGGCTGACCCGCATCGAGGACATCGCCGACGCGCTGCCCGAGGGCACCTGCTTCTCGCCCGAGCTGCCCGCCGAGGAGCTGACGGCGGCCGTGGAGTCGGTCCCGGCGACCTATGCGCCCGAATGCCTGTCCGCGTGCGAGCTGGCCTTCCACTGCCGGACCCGCTCCCGCCAGGAGGGCGCGGTGACCTCGCTCGGCCGGCCGGTACGGGCGGAGCTGGGCGGCCTCACCACCGTCGAGGACGTCCTCGCGGCCGCGCGCGGTGAGGCGGGCGATCCCGACGACCCGGCCGTGGCGGCCCTGCGGCGCGCGGCCGCCCTGCGTGCCGAGGCGCTGGAGGCGGCGTGTCGCTGATCTCCACCCTCGCCCGCCTCGAGGCCGTCAGCACGGGCCGTGCCCAGCCCGCCGCCACCGTCCGGCACCGGCATCTGGGCGACCGCCCGCTGGTGTTCGTGCCGCTGACCACCGCCGGTGAGGCCGGTGCCCCGCTCGGCGCGCTGGTCGGCACCGACCGGGACACGCCGCGCCTGCTGGCCGTCCCGCAGCCCCGGGACCGCGACCTGAGGTTCGCGTTCCTGGCCGAACTGGCCGACGTCGTACTGCCGTACGTCGACTCCTGTGCCGAGGCCGTGGAGGCCGCCGAGCGCATCGAGACCGACCCGGAGACCGGCAAGCGCGTCAAGGTCGAGGTCGATCTGTGCGCGGACGCGCCGCAGCTGATCGTGCCGAGCCGGGCGGGCATCGACCTGGTGCGGCTGCTCGGGCGCTCGACGCGGTTCCGGAGGACCGCGGAGCAGGACCCGGAGGCTCCCTATCCGGCGCCGCCGCGGGTGCCCCTGCTCGGGCGGTGGCTGACGCACTTCGGGGAGCGGGCCCGGGTGCCCGGCTCCTCGCTGCTGCTGGCGATGACCGACGTCCTGGGCCGGCACTGGGTGACGGGGCAGTCCACCCTGGAGGACCAGCATCTGGGGGCGCTGCTCGCCTGGATCGACCCGCCGGAGGGCGTCACCGGTGCCGAGGCCGCGCTGCGGGCCGAGCTGGAGCGGGACGCGCAGGGGCAGCTGACCTGTCCGCCGGCCGGTCCGGCCACCGACCCGGCGTTCGACAACAAGCTGCTCGCCCCGGCCATCGAGCGCTACGACCGGGCCCGCACCGCCCTGGCCGCGGCCGAGGACGGTCTGGAGGCCGACGACCGGCTCGGGGCGCTGACCGCTGCCGAGCGGGCGATCCGCGATCTGGTGCTCAGCCGCACCCGGCCCACCTGGGACGCGGTCTGGCGGGGCCTCGACCTGCTGCGGGAGCTGCCCGAAGGAGCGCGGGTCGAGGAGCGGTGGACCCGGGACCGCTGGTCGTTCACCGGCCACCGCGACCGTGTTCTGGCCGGTGAGCCCCCTCAGCCGCGCCGCGACGACGCGGTCACCGCGGCGAACAAGCTCGCCACGCGCGAGCGTGAACAGGCCCGGCTGGAGGCGCAGGAGGCTCTCGACGACCCGCTGGTGATGGCGGGCCGGCGGCTGTCCGGGGAGGCGTTCGCCGGTGAGGTCACCGATGTCGTGATGGCGTACAGCGAGGGCAAGCGGCCGAGCCCCCGCCCCCTGGTCACGGTACGCACGGACGACCGGCCGTACCTCGGCGAGCGCACGAAGGTGTACCGGTCGCTCGGCGGGAAGCCGCAGTCGGCGGAGTTCGTCGCGGCCGAGGAGGACGGCGTGTACGTCGTTGTGCGGGTCCTCGACAAGATGGGCCGCGGCAAGGAGCCCGAGCCGGGGTCGGTGCCGGAGAAGGGCGACCGGGTCTGCTTCACGCTCTTCGAGCACGAGCAGCGGGGCGGTGCGAAGCTGCCCGACCCGGAGGAGACGCCGTGGACGCACGGCGGGCCGCCGGGTGAGCCGGCCCTGGAGGCCGCGGATCCGGTGACCGAGGAGGATGTGCTGTGACCACGGTGTTCGACCCCTCGGCCGCCGCGGCGCAGGCCACCGACGCGATCCTGCACGACACGCTGCACGGCACCGCGCGCGGTGTCGTCGTGGACTCCCCGCCGGGCGCCGGCAAGTCCACGCTGGTGGTCCGCGCGGCCCTGGAGCTGGCGGAGGCGGGCCACTCCCTGATGGTGGTCGCGCAGACCAACGCCCAGGTCGACGACCTCGTCCTGCGGCTCGCCGAGAAGAACCCCGACCTGCCGGTGGGACGGCTGCACAGCAGCGACTCCGACCCGTACGACAAGGCGCTCGACGACCTGCCGAACGTACGCACCTCGGCCAAGGCGGCCGACCTCGCCGGGCAGGCGGTGGTGCTGTCGACGGCGGCGAAGTGGGCGCACGTCACGGTGGACGAGCCGTGGCGGCACGCGATCGTCGACGAGGCGTACCAGATGCGCTCGGACGCGCTGCTCGCCGTGGCCGGGCTGTTCGAGCGGGCGTTGTTCGTGGGTGACCCCGGGCAGCTGGACCCGTTCGCGATCGTGGGCAGCGAGCAGTGGGCGGGCCTGGCGTACGACCCGTCGGCCTCGGCGGTGACGACCCTGCTCGCCCACAACCCGGACCTGCCCCAGCACCGCCTGCCGGTGTCCTGGCGGCTCCCGGCCTCCGCGGCGCCCCTGGTCTCGGACGCGTTCTACCCGTACACGCCGTTCCGCAGCGGCACCGGCCCCGGCGACCGGACCCTGTCCTTCGGTGTGCCGTCGGACGGCTCGGGTCCCGACCGGGTGATCGACGAGGCGGCCGAGTCGGGCTGGGGCCTGCTGGAGCTGCCCGCCCGGCACACGCCGCGCACGGACCCGGAGGCGGTCCGGGCGGTGGCCACGGTCGTACGGCGGCTGCTGGACCGGGCGGGGGCGGCGACCTCGGAGCGCTCCTCCGGTCCCTCGCCCCTCACCGCCGACCGGATCGCCGTCGGCACGGCCCACCGGGACCAGGCGGCCGCCGTCCGCTCGGCACTGGCCGACCTGGGTGTTCCCGAGGTGGTCGTGGACACGGCCAACCGGCTCCAGGGCCGCGAGTACGACGTCACGGTGGTCCTCCACCCCCTCTCCGGCCGCCCCGACGCGACCGCCTTCCACCTGGAGACGGGCCGCCTGTGCGTTCTGGCCTCCCGCCACCGGCACGCCTGCATCGTGGTCTGCCGGGCGGGCGTGACCGGCCTCCTGGACGACTATCCGTCGACGGAGCCGGTCCAGCTGGGGACGGTGGTGAAATTTCCTGACGGGTGGGAGGCGAACCATGCGGTGCTGGCGCACCTGGCGGAGCACCGGGTGGCGTGGCGGCCGTGAACCGCGCCTGCGGACCCGCCCGTGCCCACCCCGCCCTCGGCCGGGCGGAGCGAGCGGGCACACCCTGTTCGCGCGTCTGGCCGGAAAGCGGCGTGCCTGCGAAGCCCTGACGAACACCGGGTGGTGTGGCAGCCGTACACACTGCCGCGATGCCCACTTGCGCGCCCGCGAGACAATGGACGGTGGCCCACTCCACCGAGAGGGTCAGCGCGACGTACGAGGAGGAGAAGACATGGCGGAGCCCACGCCGCGTCGGAACGAACCGCGGCTACGCCCCGCGCCCCTGCTCTTCGAGCCCGCGGAGGCGGCCTCCGACCCTGAGCACTTCTTCGACCTCGAGTCGATCGACGACCCCCGGGCGCTGCTGTCCCGGGCGACGGAGCTGACGCTGGCGTTCCGGGCCGCGGCGGACCGGGCCGTGGAGTTCCAGGCGATGGCGGCGGCGCAGCTGGCCGATCCGCGCAGGTTCGACCGGCTGACGACGGCCGACATCGCCGAGCGGGCCGAGTGGACCGAGGACTACGCCAAGAAGATGGTCGAGTTCGGGCGGGATCTGATGCGGGGCGGCGTCGAGGGCCGCGGGCCCGGCGGCACCGTCTGACCCGCCTCGCAGAGCCCTCTTCCTGATCACCTGGCATATGCCAGGCGGGCAAGATACTCCCTCCCACCCCCTCCTGTCCCGATTTCCCACAACCCTGGGGAGCCGCACGCTCACGCCGGGTAGACATGGATTCCATGAGCAGCGCATGGAACGCCTCCGATGTCACCCCGGACGGGGCCGCCTGGCTCGCCTCGGCAGGAACGTATCCGCGAAGCACGCTCGCCCTCTGGGAGGAGCGGCCGGACGCTCCGGTCGTGCTGCCCTGCGGCTCGGTCTTCGACGTGGTCAGCGCGCCCGCGATGTTCGGCCGGCGCATGCTCGACCGGCTGTGGGACGACGGCCCGGGCTCGGGGCCGGTCGCGGAGTTCCGGGGCCGGATGCTGCTGTTCGCCGCCCCGGGGACCGCGCAGCGACTCCCCGTCCTGCTGGAGTGGGAGGAGTGGGGCACCCGCGACCGGGACCGGGGCGCCCGGGAGGCCCGCCGTACGAACGCCGTGCCGCCGCTGCTGTGCCACGGCACGGGCGACGCGGTGACCGTTCCGGCCCCGTCGGGGCGCACCCTCCTCGCCGGCCCGTCCGCCTCGGGGGGCTTCACTCCCACCGCTCCGACCCCCTCAGGGGGCTTCACTCCCACCGCTCCGGCCCCCTCGGGGAGCTTCACTCCCACCGCTCCGGCCCCCTCGGGGAGCCCCGCCCCCGCCGGCCCGGCACCCACCGGAACCACCGCCCCCGCCCGCTGCGCACCCCGCTCCGCCACCCGCTGGCTCGTCGCCCCCGACACCCGTCAGCCCTGGCTCCCCGGCCCCGAAGTACTGCTCTGGGCGGCGGTCCGAGCAGCCCGCTCGGCGGTGCGGATTTCGATTTTTCCTCCCGCCGACCAGGATGCTAAGGTCTACGACGTCAGCAGGCGCCGCTAGCTCAGTTGGTTAGAGCAGCTGACTCTTAATCAGCGGGTCCGGGGTTCGAGTCCCTGGCGGCGCACCAGACGGTAAGAGGCCCCTCGCGAGAGCGAGGGGCCTCTTGCGCGTCCCGCGACGCCCTCAATGCCCCACCGCGATCTTCACCGTCCACGCCCCCGAAGCCGTGCGCCCCTCCACCTCCACCCGCACCCCTTCCCCCGGCACCGTGAAGCTCTCCCCGATGCCGATCGGGGCGTCCGCGAGGGGCGGGTAGACGGAGTTCTCCCAGCACGCGTCGGTGTGCGGATGGGCGTCGATCACCTGGATGGGCCCGCCCCCGGACTGCGCCCCGCCCCGCACCCGGTACACCAGCACCCCCTGCCGGCACGCGGCCACGTCGTTGCCCACCGGCCCCCGCGCCTCGAAGGCGAGCACGCTGTCGACACCCGTCCGCACCACCGCGAGCTTGGCGCCCCGCCCGAGCCCGAACGCCTGCGCCCCCGCCGCCCCCGCCACCGGTGCCCCCGGCCCCGCCGTCAGCGGCTCCAGGGTCAGCCGGGCGGACCCGGCGTCCTGCACGCACCGCACCTGCCGCGAGTCCAGCCAGCCGAGCTTCCACTTGTGCCAGGCGAAGAGATCGGGCGCCAGTCCGAACTGGCTGCCCATCAGGTCCCAGTCACCGACGTGTGTGTCCCAGTCGCCCTTGCCGTCGGCGGGACGGTGGTACAGGTCGGGCAGGTCGAACACGTGCCCGGTCTCGTGGGCGAGGACGAGCCGGTCGGGCGGATGCTGCTCGAACACCGTGACGATCCGGCGCAGGTCGGTGCCGTCGGCGCGCAGCGGGCTCGTCAGGTTCACCACCTTGGTCGCGTCCGAGTCCACGCCGGGTGCGTCCGGGTCGGCGACGAAGTACACGAGGTCGTAGCGCGAGAAGTCGACCCGGGGGTCGGCCGCCGCGAGGGCGTCGCGCAGGTAGGCGGCCCGGTGCGCGGGGCTCCAGTCCCGCTTTATGTCGTACGAGGTGGACGGCTTCGGCATCTGGATCCAGTGCCGCAGCGCGTGCGGGCGCAGGGTGAAGCGACCGTAGGAAGCCCGTTCGAAGAAGCGGCTCGTGGCCGGGAAGTGGTCGGCGGTCAGCTCCTGCGGGGTGGTCAGCGGGTGGGAGTCCGGGAAGGACAGGAAGACCATGACCGCGTCCAGGGACCGGGCCGGGCGCGGATAGGCGGCGTTCCAGGTGTCCAGGCCCTCCGAGTGGTGTGCGTCGGTCCGGGTCAGGGCGCAGGGCGCGGCCGAGTCGGGCCCGGCGGCCGAGGGGCCGGCGCCGAGGGAAGTGGCGGCGAGCGCCGACATGGTGGTGAACACGGCCGCGGTGCTGCGCAGTCGGGCGCGCGGAAACGGACGCGGCACGGGTACCTCCGGGTACGGTTCGCGGGACACCGCACCCAGCCTGTGATGATTTGTAGTACTGCGCCCTGTTTGCCTGCACCGGTCGGGTGAAGGCGCCGAAAAATCACGGAAGCCGACACCCCCGAAGCACTCACAGAACGTCACAACTGGTCGGGGGCCTGAAGAAGGCGTCCAGGTGTGCGCAGAAACGATCTGGCAGAAGGGCCGGTTGGCCGAGGAGACTGGACACCGGCTGGAAGGCCCTGGGGCCAGCCTCTATGATCGGCACACTTTCCTGACCTTTCCTGCACGGACAGAGATCGAATACATGCGGGAGCGAGCGGTGAGCGGAACCCCCGAAGGGCCGGCGCCCGCGGCAGACCTGGACCGGCCGGTCGTCACAGAGAGTGAGATCGACACGTCTCCCCGTACCGAGCCGCCGTCCCGGCAGCCCTACCGCTCGGTCTTCGCAGCCGCCCCGCTGGCCATGGCGGTCGTGGACCGCGAGGGCACGGTCGTCAGCGCCAACGCCGCGCTCGCCGCGCTGCTCGGCACCGGCCCCGACGGGCCGACCGGGTCCGCCGCCGCCGACCTGGTCGATCTCTCCTCCGACGCCCGCACCTGGCACGCCTACCGCGAGGTGCTGCGCGGCCGGCAGTCCCGGTTGCGCTGCACGCGCCGGCTGAAGCACCCCGACGGGCACTCGCTGTGGGTGCAGGTGACGGTCACCCCGCTGCCCGCCGAGGACAACTGCGTACTGCTGTCCGTCGCCGACATCAGCGCCCGCCGGGAACTCCAGGCCCGGCTGCGGCACTTGCAGATGCACGACCCGGTGACCCGGCTGCCCAACCGCACGCTGTTCTTCGAACGGCTGTCGGCCGCGCTGGAGGCGGAGTCCTACGAGCAGAGCGGCACGGGCCGGATCGGGCTGTGCTACCTGGACCTCGACGGCTTCAAGGCCATCAACGACACCCTCGGGCACCGCGTCGGCGACCGGCTGCTGGCCGCCGTCGCCGAGCGCCTGATGCGCTGCGCCGACGAGGCGGGGCACTCACGGACCAGCATCCCGCTGGTGGCCCGGCTCGGCGGTGACGAGTTCGCGCTGCTCGTCGAGGACTCCACGGGCACCGAGCAACTGGCCGAACTGGCCGAGTCGGCGCTGCGCGCCGTCCAGGACCCGTTCGACATCTCCGGGCAGCGGCTGTCGGTCTCGGCGTCGATCGGGGTCGTGGAGCGGCACGCCGCGGGCACCACCCCCACCGCGCTGATGCAGGCGGCCGACACCACGCTCTACTGGGCGAAGGCGGACGGCAAGGCCCGCTGGACGCTGTTCGACCCGGAGCGCAACGCCCACCGCATGACCCGCCAGGCCCTGGCCTCCACGCTCCGGCCGGCCATCGAGCGGGGCGAGTTCCAGCTGGAGTACCAGCCCCTGGTGGGCATGGAGGACGACCGGCTGCACGGGGTCGAGGCGCTCATCCGCTGGAATCATCCTCAGTTCGGCGTACTGACGCCGAATCGGTTCATCGGACTGGCGGAGGAGGACGGTTCGATCGTCCCGCTGGGCCGCTGGGTGCTGCGTACGGCCTGCCGGCAGGCCCGGCGGTGGCAGCTGGACCACCCGGACGAGCCGCCGATCTTCGTCAGCGTGAACGTGGCGGTGCGACAGGTCTGGGACTCGGACCTGGTGGCGGACGTGGCCGAGACCCTGGCGGAGACCGGGCTCGCCCCGCACCTGCTCCAGCTGGAGCTGACCGAGTCGGCGGTGATGGGCTCGGCGGGACGCCCGCTGCAGACCCTGAAGGCGCTCAGCGACATGGGGGTGCGGATCGCCATCGACGACTTCGGCACCGGCTACTCGAACCTCGCGTACCTGAGCCGGCTGCCGGTGTCGGTGCTGAAGCTGGACGGATCGTTCGTGCGCGGCTTCCAGTACGACGACCGGGAGGCGGCGGCCCGTGCGAACCCGGCCGACGCGGTCGTCGTCGAGGCGATGATCCAGCTCGCGCACCGGCTCGGGCTGACCGTCACGGCCGAGTGCGTGGAGACCTCGGCGCAGGCGACGCGGCTGCGCAGCATCGGCTGCGACACCGGACAGGGCTGGCTCTACTCCCGTCCGGTGTCGCCGGACCGTATCTCCGAACTGCTGGGCACGCCGGACGTTCAGGCCGAGGCGGGCGTCGGCAAGCCGTAGGCGTCCGCGATGAGTTCGTAGGAGCGGACGCGGACGTCGCCGCCGTGCGCGTTGGCCGTGATCATCAGCTCGTCGGCGCCGGTGCGCTTGACGAGGTCGTCCAGGCCGGAGCGGACCTCGTCCGGGGTGCCGTGGACGACGTTGGCGTTCCAGGAGTCGACGAACTCGCGCTCCATGGGGCTGAACTCGTAGGCCTCCGCCTCGTCCGGGGTGGGCACGAGGCCGGGGCGGCCGGTGCGCAGCCGGACCATGCTGAGGGCTGCGGACAGCACCTGCCGGCGGGCTTCCCGCTCCTCGTCGGCGGCGAACGCGGAGACGCCGATGAGGGCGTACGGCTCGTCGAGCACGCCGGACGGCTGGAAGGACTCCCGGTACAGGTCGAGGGCCGGGATGGTGTTCTGCGCCGAGAAGTGGTGCGCGAAGGCGAACGGCAGACCCAGGGCGCCGGCCAGACGGGCGCTGAAGCCGGAGGAGCCGAGCAGCCAGAGGGGCGGGCGGTGCGGGGACTGGACGCCGCCGGGGGACGTGGCCTGGACCGGGCCGGGGACGGCGTGGATGCGGCGGTAGGGATGGCCGTCGGGGAAGTCGTCGTCGAGGAAGCGGGTCAGCTCGGCGAGTTGCTGGGGGAAGTCGTCGGCGCCCTCGTTCAGCCGTTCCGCGCGGCGCAGGGCGGCGGCGGTGGCGCCGTCGGTGCCGGGGGCGCGGCCGAGGCCGAGGTCGATCCGCCCCGGGGCCATGGCCTCCAGCGTCCCGAACTGCTCGGCGATCACGAGCGGGGCGTGGTTGGGCAGCATCACGCCGCCGGAGCCGAGCCGGATGCGCTCGGTGTGGGCGGCGAGGTGGGCCAGGATCACGGCCGGGGAGGAGGAGGCCACACCCGGCATGGAGTGGTGCTCGGCGACCCAGTAGCGGTGGAAGCCGCGGTTCTCCGCGAGGCGGGCCAGGTCGACGCTGGTGCGCAGGGCGTCGGAGGCGGTGCGGCCTGCGCCCACGGTGACCAGGTCCAGTACGGACAGGGGGACGGGGGCGCTGCCCTGTGCCGCGCCGCGCATCTCGTCTGCCGCGCCGCGTGTCTCGTCTGCCGCCACGGGGTGTGCCTCCTGCTGTGGGCCGTGTGCTGTCGTCACGGCCGTAACAGGGGACTGTCTCCGGTTATTCCCGGCCGGGGGTCAGGCGGCCCGCTCCCAGTCGCTGCGCACGCTGTCCTGCGGAGGTGGGCGGTCGGCCTTCTCGCGGGCGCGCAGGACGGCCCACGCGAGGGCTGAGGCGAAGACCAGCCACCAGGGCAGCGGCCACACGGACCCCCACCAGCGGACCCGGGGGTGGAGGAAGGCGTCCGCGGCGGCCGAGGCCATGCCCGCGGCCAGGTTCCAGCACAGCAGGCGCCCGGCCAGCCGGACAGCGCTTGCAGAGGATCTGAACGGGCCCGATTCGGCCATCGGAGGGTCCTTCACGGCACGACTGGCTGTGGACGGGGTCAGTGTGCACGGAATGGACGACAAACGGGGAATGCGCTTTCGGTCAACCGAAGTTTCGTGCGATGTGACGGAATGGGAGGTTCCTCGGCAGGGGGTGGGAAGTTGGAGCGCTTCTGCCCCGCTTCGCACCGAAGAAGGGGTGGGGCCGATTCCGGCACCCGCTCGCCGGCTCACGGCACCCGCTCGCCCCCACGACAGGTGCTCGCCGCCCACGACAGGTGCCGCGGGCGGCGAGGCCGGGCCCGCCGGCTCACGCCTGGACGATCGGCTCCCGCGTGAAGAGCGCTCCCAGCTCGGGCGCGTTCACCCGGCGGTCCGCCAGGCGCAGGCCCTCCCAGACCGTGACCTGGTTGGCGGTCAGGACCGGCTTGCCGAGCTCCTCCTCCAGAGCCTGGATGTGGGCGGCCGTATGCAGGGCCGTGTCCGGCAGGAGCAGCACCTCGGCGTCGGGGTGGTCGGAGTTCCGTGCGAGCGCGAGGAGTTCGGCCTCGCCCCACGTGCCGACCTCGGCGGCCGTGATGATGCCGGAGCTGTCGACCGACACCACCTCCACGCCGGCCGCGCGCAGGAACTCCTCGAAGAGCCGCGCCACGTCCTCCGGGTAGGTCGCACCGATCGCGACCCGGCGCGCCCGGTGCGGGGCGGGGCGGGGAACGCTGACACCGGTGTGCCGCACGCCTGCGGCAGACGACGGGCACGGGTCGAGACGGTGCGGGGCGGGGAACGCTGACACCGGTGTGCCGCACGCCTGCGGCAGACGACGGGCACGGGTCGAGACGGTCCGGGACGGGGAGCGCTGAGCAGCGGTGTGCCCGCCGCCTGTGGTCGGGCGACGGGCACGGGGTGAGACGGTGCGGGGCGGGACTACAGCTCCGCCGGCGCCGATCCCTTCAGCGTCGACAGGTCGAAGGACTCCGCCATCCGGGCGTACCCCGCGTCGCTGGGGTGCAGATGGTCGCCCGAGTCGTACTCGGGTCGCAGCCGCCGCGGGTTGTACGGGTCACGCAGCGCCTGGTCGAAGTCGGCGACCGCGTCGTACACCCGCCCGGCGCGGATCTGCGCGTTGATCGTCTGGCGGACCTGCTCACGCGCCTCGGTGTACCCGCGGTGCCCCTGGAACGGCATGAGCGTCGCGCCGACGACCTTCACACCGCGCGCGTGGGCCTGTCCCACCAGCGTCCGCAGCCCGGTCAGGATCGCGTTCGGGTCGGCGAGGCGCGGGTTGCGCAGGATGTCGTTGACGCCGAGGTCGATGACGACGACCTTGACGTTCGTCCGCTCCAGGACGTCCCGCCCGAAGCGGTTCAGGCCGCTGGGGTTGTCCGCGGGGCGGCCCAGGCCGTCGGCGAGGACCTGGTTGCCGCTGATGCCCTGGTTGACGACGCTGTAGCGGGGCAGGTCCCGGCCGGAGGCGATCTCGGCGCGCAGCCGGTCGGACAGCACGTCGGTCCAGCGGCTGTTGGTGTCCGGCGTGGAGGTGATGCCGTCGGTGAGGGAGTCGCCGAGGACGACGACCGTGCCGTCGGACTCGTTGCTCAGCACGTCCAGCGCCGTCAGGTACCGCCAGGACCCGATCCGCTCGGTGTACGGCGCACCCGTGGCGTCCTGGGCGTGGTCGCCCTGGGCGACGTAGGAGACCTGCCGGGCGTGCCGGTGGTAGGTCACGGGGCCGGAGCTGGTGGGCGTGTAGGTGGTGACCAGGACGTCGGAGTCGTGCGGGACGACGACCCGTACGGCGTCGCTCATGACCTGCCGGCCGGGCGGGATGACGACCGTGGGGCCGCCGCCGAAGGTCAGCTGCCGCATGGTGTCGGCGAGTGCCGCCGGTGTACCGCTGCCCGCGGAGACGGCGATCGTCGCCCGCGTGATGCTCAGCGGCGACTGGCCGTAGAGATTGGAAAGCGTCACGCGGGCACCCGTACCGCCGACGCTGGTGTGGACGACGTTGCGTACCGAACGGTCCGCCATACCCGTGACCTCCGTGCCGGGTTCGGCGGCGGAGGGGGACGCGGACCAGGTGCCGACCCAGGTGCCGGTGGAGGCGGGTGCGGCGGAGTTGTGGGGGGCGCGGCCGTCGCCGAGGGCGTTGCGGATGCGCAGGCCGTCGTCGGACGCCACACCGACGTATATGGCGGTGGAAAGGCCCACGATCGCTGCGACGACCAGGGCCAGGAGGGCGTAGCCACGTCCTCGGGTCATGCTGTTCAGTTCTCCTCGGGCGATGGGAGCCCAAGGCTCCGATCTGATGTGCCCATGATGCGGCATGGGCCGGGGGGAGCTCACAGCACCCCGTGGCAATACCCCCTCCCGACAGACGCCGGGAACTCCTGTTCCGTTCCAGGAGTCGGTCAGGAAGGGACAATGTGTGCGGGATCACCGAGCGGGTGGAGCGGATGGAACGGACGAAAGCAGCAGAAAAGGATGCCGGTGCCGGAGGGCAGCATGCCCGCCCCGGCGGCGCCGTGAACCGCGCGATGACGACGTTCAGCCCGGCGGACGAGGAGAAACAGCGCGGCGTACGCCGTATGAAGCTCACCGCCACCGGACTTCTGGTGTTCGTGGCGCTGGTCTACGTCCTGTCGACCTGGGCGCACAACTCCGGCGCGGGGACGTGGGCGGCCTATGTCGCCGCCGCCTCCGAGGCGGGCATGGTCGGCGCGCTCGCCGACTGGTTCGCCGTCACCGCCCTCTTCCGCCACCCCCTCGGCATCCCCATCCCGCACACCGCGATCATCCCCACGAAGAAGGACCAGCTGGGCGTCTCGCTGGGCGAGTTCGTCGGCGAGAACTTCCTCTCCGAGGACGTCGTACGGCAGCGGCTGCGCGCCGTCGGCATCGGCAGCCGCCTCGGCGCCTGGCTCGCCGTCCCCGAACACGCCGACCGGGTCACCGCCGAGCTGTCCACCGCCCTGCGCGGCGCCCTGACGGTCCTGCGCGACTCCGACGTCCAGGCGGTGGTCGGCGAGGCCATCACCCGCCGTGCGAACGCACAGGAGATCGGGCCCGGCATCGGCAAGATGCTGGAGAAGGTCGTCGCCGACGGCGGCCACAAACGCGTCGTCGACCTGGTCGTCACCCGCGCCCACGACTGGCTCGTGCTGCACAGCGACTCCGTGATGGACGCCGTACAGGACGGCGCGCCGGGCTGGACCCCGAAGTTCGTCGACAAGAAGGTCGGCGAGCGCGTCTACAAGGAACTGCTGCGTTTCGTCACCGAGATGCGCGACATGCCCGCCCACCCCGCCCGCGGCGCCCTCGACCGCTTCCTCACCGACTTCGCCTCCGACCTCCAGTCCGACACCGACACCCGCGCCCGCGTCGAGCGGCTCAAGGGCGAGGTGCTGGGCCGTGGCGAGGTCCAGGACCTCATCGCCAGCGCCTGGACGGCCGTACGATCCATGATCGTCTCGGCGGCCGAGGACGAGCGCAGCGAGCTGCGGCTGCGCGTACGGGCTTCCCTGCTGTCGCTGGGTTCGCGGATGGCGGGCGAGCGCAAGGTGCAGGACAAGGTCGACCGGTGGGTGGAGGACGCGGCCGTCTACGTCGTCACCACCTACCGCAAGGAGATCACCTCCCTGATCACCGACACGGTGGCGAGCTGGGACGCCGAGCACACCACGCGGAAGATCGAGGCGAACATCGGCCGCGACCTGCAGTTCATCCGCATCAACGGCACGGTGGTCGGCTCCCTGGCCGGCCTGCTGATCCACACGGTGTCGCACGCACTGGGCGCGTGAGGCTTCGGGCTTAAGAGAAGCCGGTCAGGGCACCCGGCCTGGGTTCCGCTCGAAGAGGAGGGGGCCCATGACCACCGCCCAGGCCGACACCGGCCACACCGTCACCACCGACATCCCCGCCCGCCTCGACCGCCTGCCGTGGTCGCGCTGGCACTGGACGATCGTCATCGGTCTCGGCACCGTGTGGATCCTCGACGGACTCGAAGTCACCGTCGTCGGCAACATCGCCAGCCGCCTGTCGGAGCCCGGCAGCGGCCTGCCCATCACCTCCGGCGAGGTCACCGGCATGGCGGCCGCCCTGTACGTGGCGGGCGCCTGCCTGGGCGCGCTGTTCTGGGGCCGTCTGACCGACAAATGGGGGCGCAAAAAGCTCTTCATGATCACCCTGGCGGTCTATCTGGCCGCCACGGCCCTCACCGCGATCTCCTTCGACACCTGGTGGTTCTTCCTCTTCCGGTTCCTCACCGGCTTCGGCATCGGCGGCGAGTACGCGGCCATCAACTCCGCGATCGACGAACTGATCCCCAAGGAGTACCGCGGCCGCACCGACCTCATGATCAACGGCAGCTTCTGGCTGGGCGCGGTCTTCGGCTCGCTGCTGTCGATCGTCGCCCTGGACACGGACATCTTCGCGGCGAACGTCGGCTGGCGGCTCACCTTCGCGCTCGGCGCCGTCCTCGCCCTGGTGATCCTCCTCGTCCGCCGGCACGTCCCCGAAAGCCCGCGCTGGCTGCTGATCCACGGCCGCGACGAAGAAGCGGAACGCATCGTCACCTCCATCGAAAGCAAGATCGAGGAGGAGCGCGGCGAGCCGCTGCCCCGCGCCGAGGGCGAGATCACCATCCACCAGCGCCGCAGCGTCTCCTTCCTGGAGATCGGCCGCACGGTCTTCTCCGACTACCGCAAGCGCGCCGTCCTCGGCTTCTCCCTCTTCATCGGCCAGGCGTTCCTGTACAACGCCATCACCTTCGGCTTCGGCGCGATCCTGACCACGTTCTTCGACGTCCCCAGCGGCAACACCGGCTACTACTTCGCGGTCATCGCCATCGGCAACTTCGTCGGCCCGCTGGTCCTCGGCAAGCTCTTCGACACGGTCGGCCGCCGCATCATGATCTCCGGCACCTACATCCTGTCCGGCCTGCTCCTCTTCGGCACGGCCTGGCTCTTCGACCGGGGCTCCCTGAGCGCGACGACGATGACGGCCTGCTGGTGCGCGGTCCTGTTCTTCGCCTCGGCCGGCGCGTCCAGCGCCTACCTGACGGTCTCCGAGGTCTTCCCCATGGAGACCCGCGCGATGTCGATCGCCTTCTTCTACGCCATCGGCACCGCGGCCGGCGGCATCAGCGGCCCGCTGCTGTTCGCCAAGCTCACGGAAACCGGCGTCGTCGGCGACACGGTCCTCGCCTTCTCCATCGGCGCCACCCTGATGTGCCTGGCCGGCCTGGTGGCGGCCCTCCTCGCGGTGAAGGCGGAACGCCGCTCCCTGGAGGACATCGCCCAGCCGCTGACGGCGGCGGGCAGCGGCGGGACGGACGGCGCGTCCGAGGCCGGCCCCGGGGCCGAGGGGGCTCGGCCGACGACGGCGTAGGCCTGACGGCCGGGGCGCGATCGGAGCATGTGGGCCACGAACCGCGAGGAGGACAAGGGCAGGGCCGGCCCACATGCTCCGGTCACGCTATTCGGCCGACTCCCGGCGCCCCCGGTCACGCCTGCGCAGCAACAGCAAGCCGCCCGCCACCGCGCCGATCCCCGCCGCCGCGGCCCATCCCGCCGCGTCCCCGGAGCCGGTCGCGGCGAGGTCCTCCCCGGCGGCCGGAGACGCCGAGGCGGGCCGGACACCCCCGGCGCCCCGCGACCCGCCCGACGAGCGACCCGGACTCGGCGAAGGGCCCCCGTCAGCCACCTCCACCCGGTCCCGGGTGAACGCGAGCGTCCCGAACCCCAGCTGGTCGAACCCGCCGCTGTCGGGCCCGTAGTCCCCACCCCCGCCCTCCGGTGCGGCCTTGGCGGCCGCCCGCGTGACGTACGACGCCGGCAACCCCCGCCGCCTGGTGTAGTGGTTGGCGATCATCGCCCAGATGGGCCGCGTCATCCCCGGATCCACACCGGCGACACCCGCAGCGGTCTCCACCCCCGACCAGCCCCCGATCGCCCCCTTCCTCCGCGTGTTCGCCGTGTACGGCACATCCCCGCCCAGGCTCCACTTGGCCACGTACTGCGCGCCCTTGAGGAACCGGCTGTCGTCGTACCCGTACAGGTCGACCCCCTGGTTCCACGCCATCTCGCACACCGTGCCCATCAGCCCCACCCCGAGCAGCGCATGCCCTTGGTCACGCCCGGCCTCGACCCACTCGCCGAGCCCGTCCGCATGGACGACGGGGATCGCGTGCCGGACCGACCCCATGCCGTCCCCGTGCTTGAAGTACTCCACGGCCCGCTCCACCACGGCCCGTTCGTCGCAGAAGATCCCGGTCGCGAGGACACACGCGATGGCCGTCAGGTCCCAGTTGGGCCAGTAGTTGGTGAGGACGGCGTTGTTGTGACGGCTCAGGAAGTCGTCGCTGAGCGGATGGAAGACGTCCAGCATCAGCCGCCGCGCCCGCCCGAGGTCGAAGTCCCCGTGGTCGCGGACCAGTTCGGCGGCGTTCGCGAACTGGTAGCCGTACAGCCCCGCCGCCAGGAACCGGTCGGCGCTGCCCTCCAGCCGGGTCAGCTTCCCCGACCAGGCGTTGAGGATCGCCACGGCGGTGCCGGCGTACGCCTCCTCGCCGCTGACGTGGAAGCGCAGGGCGTTCTGGTAGGCGACGTGGATGTCGTTGTAGAGGATCCCGTAGTTCTGCGGCGTGCCCGACCCCCGGTACACGACGGCCTGCGGATTCGCCCGCCACCCGCTCTGCGCATGCCGGTTGGCGGTGAGCTCGGCGAACCCGGCGGTGTACGGTCTGGCCCCCGCCTTCACCTTGGCCGCCATACGGTCCAGATCGGCACGGGTGTGCAGCAGCCCGGGGTGAACGAGAGGGGCGCCGGCGGCACCGGCCGGGGTGGCGAGCGCGGTCGCACCGGCACCGGTGCCCACAGCGGCACTTGCACCGATGCCCGTTGCCTTCAGGATGCTGCGGCGGCTGATCTGTCGTTTCACGTCGTCGTACCTCGGCGTCGTAAGTCGCGTACCTGCGGGGGACGGTGAGGAGACGGCCGGGCGGTGAGGCGATAACAAAAACTGCGCTATAGTTGATCTGTGTCCAGCCGCCGGAACTCCGGCAGCCAGACGATGCGTTGGTGGTCCAAGGAAAGACGCCCCACTTCCTGTGGGGAAATGCAGGTGCAAGGCCTGCCCGGCGCTCCAACGAGAACCCGGCCCTGGGATTCAGGGCCGGGTTCTTTTGTCGTGCCTGCCGAGGTGAGCCGGCCGGCCAAGCCGGCTCACCGAGATCGGACGGTCAGCCGCGTCGGTCCGCGACCGCCCACGACGCCAGCCCCACGGCCCCCGCCACACCGAACACGGCGGGCCAGGCCCCCACCTTCTTCGCCAGCGGATGAGAGCCCGCGAAGGCGGCGACATACACAGCCGACAACGCCACCGCTGCCACCCCGCCGGCCTGCTGCCGCCACTGCCGCGCCGCCGCCGTACCGGCCGCGGCCAGCACGACCCCGCCGAGCGGCCGCTGCCGGGTCCAGCGGGCCACGCCGTACCCGCCCACGAGCCCGCTCGCCGCGATCACCGCACTGGGAACCTTCGCCATTCCTGCCTCCTGCGTCCTACGCCCTGCTCAAGATCCCGAGGCTAGCCCGCACGCCATGGAAACCCGAACCTGAGCCTCGGCTTGTCAAGTTTCCTCCTCCGAGCTATATAAGAAGACGCAGAACCCGTAGGGCATCGCACCTACCGCACCTGAAGAGAAGTGGGACAGTGATGCTCATGCGCACGGACCGTTCCTAAGGACTGAGCGGGAGTGAGTCCTGTTGCCAGGACTCGTGCTCAGCCGGACGTCCCGAACGGTGTTGGGTGTCCTGGTTGCCCGCTTTCGCTCCGTGTCCGGCGCGCACGGATCGTGTCCGTGGTCCGGGGAGGGGGGCGGGTTTCCTCACGCCCTGGGGCCACCGATCCGGCCTGGACGGTCCGATGCCCCTGCTCATCGCTCCGGTGAGCAGGGGGCGGTGCCGTCCGTCGCCGGATCGGGTGCCCGAGGGCGCGCCTGCCGATCGCCACGGCGGCCGCATCGTGGCGGGTGGGTTTGCGGTTGTGGGTGGTGAGGGGTTTCTGCCAGTGCTGGGCGCCCCACCGGGAGGTGTAGGCGGGGTCGACAGCGACGATAGGAATGCCGAGTTCGGCCGCCATCGACACCAGCCTCGCCCGCAGCCTGGCGGTGGGCATGCCGGAGATCAGCTTGCGGAGCGTCCTGCGGCGGCCGTGCTTCTCGCGGGTGGTCTCCGCGGTGAAGTCGAGGTCCTCGACCGCAATCGCGAGGCCGTGGCGCTTGGCGAAGTGCAGCAGGCGGATCAGTGCGTGGCGGATCTGGGCGTCGCGATGTTGGGTGGTGCCGGACAGGTCGTAGCCGAAGCGGAGGGGCTGACCGACGGGGTTGCCGTGGGTGTCCAGGCGCCAGGCGGCCAGGTGGTCGGCGTTGGTGTCGACACCGACCAGCCCGTTCGCGCGGGCCGCAGCCAGGGGCACGGTCTTGACCGGCGGGATCGTCCAGGACGCGGTCAGGTACCAGCGCCCGCGTGCGGTGTCTTCATGGATGCGGTAGGCGACCGCCCGGTTCGCAGTGACCCGGTCGGCCCACTGCTCGCCCCGGTGCGCGAACGCCACCCGGCAGGCGAGCACGTACCGGCCGTGCGGGGCGTTCGCCAGATGCACCAAGGGGGCGGGGAGCTTGATCGACACCTCGCCGCCGGGCGTGACACGGATGGTCTCGTTGCCCAACCGCTTCCCCGACTCGCCATCAGCCTGGAGGTACCGGCGCCCGGCCTGCCACCGCGTGCGCCACTGCTCCTCGCTCAGATGTGCCGCGTCAAGGTGGTGGCGGGTGTTCAGCAGCCGCTTCCCGCCGCGCACCACAGCCACGCGTCCGGCCTGCCAGTCCGCCCGCGCCGCCCGCAGCCGGTCCTCGAGCACGTGCAACCGACGCGACTTGGCGAACCACTCCCGCTTGCTGCGATAGCCGCCCGGAGCCCGCCTGCTGCCCGCCTCACCCACCGGCAGGGACAGCCGGTGCGCGATCGTGCGCACCCCCGCATCCAGGCTCTGAATGTGCGCGAGCTGCCCGCGCCGGGCCAGCGCCCACTGATCATGGGAGGCCCTCGTGATCGACCCCGCCCACCGCGAGGACGACTCCACCGTCAGGCCCCGCTTACGTTCGGCCCACGACTCAGCATCATGGGCCAGCCCGGCTGCACAACGTGCCTTCAGATCCCGGGAAGCCAGCGTGCCCAGATGGTCACCGACCAGACGCAGCACACGTTCGTCCTCGGCGCTCAGGTGCTTGAGTCGGTCACGGACCGCAACCCCGGAAGGGCCGGGCACCACGAACGACGCCCCCACCTGCCGCAACCCACCCAATCCCCTCACCCCCCGCCTCACGCCCACCGACCCAATCCCTCAGCGCAATCAACGAACATCACCGGGAAAGGTCACACATTCGACAGCAGAACTGCCGTTCCCGTCCATGGAGTCGCGCACGTACCGCTGGGCGGACAGTCACTCATACGCGCTTGAATGCGCCCGTGCGCAGCCAACGGCCAGCAGTTCACGACCCCCGGGCGAAGGCGGAACAGGTCATCCGTACCGTCCTGGCCGCCCTCGGCACCCACGTCACCGGCGACGAACGGGTCGACCTGGCCCGCGCCCTGCCCACGGAGGCCGCCAGGCTGATCGCTTCCCAGATCCCGGCCACACACCGCCTCACGGCCGCACGGTTCGTCGACGAGGTCGCCTCACGCACCCCCGGGGCGACGCCGGCCACGGCCCGCTGGGACGTCAGCTCGGTCCTGAGCGCCCTGCCGCCCATCGTCGGCGACGGCCTGGTCACCCGCATCCTGGCCCAACTCCCCACCGGCTACGCCCTCCTGTTCGGCCGGGCAGATCTCACACCGGCGCCGTAGGCTCCTGATGTGAGGCGTGCGACGGCCCCCTCCGGACACGCGGGGGGCCGTCGTACGCGGATGCCGGTCGAACCGACGGAAAAAGGGGGGCCCTTGACCCGCACGACATCAGGAACCCTCACCACCCCCGACGGCACCCGCATCGCCCACCGGGACCACCACCCGGCGGACGGGCCCACGCCGACCGCCGGGTTCCTGCTCCTGCACGGTCTGGCGGGCCACCAGGGCGAGTGGGACACCCTCGCCGCGCAGCTGTCGGCCGACGGCCACCGGGTGGTGACGTACGACGCCCGGGGTCACGGTGCCAGCACCCGCACACCGGCGACCACGACCCGCGAGGCCCACGTCCAGGACGCCGTGGCCCTCGTCCAGCGACTGGACCTGGCCCCGGTGACCCTCCTCGGCCAGTCCCTCGGCGGCCACACGGCGATGCTGCTGGCCGCCTCCCACCCTCACCTGGTGAGCTCCCTGATCCTGATCGAAGCGGGCCCGGCGGGCCCGGCACCCGACCTCCCCGCCCACATCGCGACCTGGCTGGACAGCTGGCCGACCCCGTTCACGTCCCTGGAAGAGGCGCGGTCCTTCCTCGGCCACGAAGCGTGGACGAGGACGCTGGAGCGGCGGGCCGACGGCTGGCACTCCACTTGGGACCGCACCACGATCATCGACACCATCGCCGAACTGGCCACCACCGCCTACTGGGACGAGTGGTCCCGGATCACCTGTCCCACGCTCCTCGTCCAGGGCGAACACGGCACGATGCGCCCCGGGGAACCCGCCACGATGCTCGCCCACCGGCAGGACACGGTGACGGTGCGCATCCCCGGGGCGGCCCACGACGTCCACTTGGACCAACCGACGCGCCTCCACGAGGCGGTCGCCGCCTTCCTGCCCGGCTGAAGGACGCGCTCACCCCTGCGGCCGGCGCCGCCGCCGGCAACCCGCCCACGGAGGAGCAAAAGGTGGAGGAACCGGCGGGGGAACCGGCGGTTCCGCGTCCTGCCGGTCCACCTGCGGCAACCTCGCCGATGTCCGCTTTTGTGCCGCCTCGAGCTTCTGGTCACAACTGAACCCACACGAAACAAGGTCTTGTCGCTGACTTAAAACGATGGTTATTTTAACCGCCATTCGAAGTCCGGCCTGATCATCCGGGCGACCTCAAGGCGTGTGCATGTCTCAAGGAAGGGCAGTGCCATGACGCTTGACAGTGCGCGGTTTTCTCGTCGGGGTTTTCTGGGTCTGGGAGTCGCTGCGGGGGTCATCACGCTGACGGCGTGCGGCTCCGGCGCCGGTGCGGCCGACGCCCCGCTGGTGATGACGGTGTGGGGCGGCGACCCCGACCGCAAGACGTACCAGGCCCGCATCGACATGCTGGTCAAGAAGCACCCGGACCTGAAGGTCAAACTGCAGCTGATCCCGGGTGACTCCTACCCGCAGAAGGTGCAGACGATGATCGCCGGCGGCACCGGGCCGGACATCATGCAGGTCGCCGAGAGCGTCAACACCTACTCCAGCAAGGGCCAGCTGCTGCCCCTCGACGAGCTCGCCAAGAAGGCGAAGCTCGACCCCGAGCAGCGGTTCGGCCCGGTCGGCTCGCTCTACGCCTACCAGGACAAGCTGTATGCGATCCCCGACCGCTCCGGCGCGGTCACCGTGTTCTACAACAAGGACATGTTCGACAAGAAGGGCATCAAGGCCCCCACGGCGGACTGGACCTGGGACGACGCCCTCGACGCGTTCAAGGAGCTGACGGTCCCCGGCAAGGTGTGGGGATACAGCGGCGCCGAATGGTTCCCGCAGTGGTGGAGTCTCGCCTACCAGAACGGCGGCACCATCATCGACGCCCAGGGCCGGCCCGCGGTCGACAGCGACGAGGTGGTCGAGGCGCTCCAGTGGGCGGGCGACCTGGTCTTCAAGCACAAGGTGGTGCCCAGCAAGGCGGACTACGCCGACATGGGCCCCGACATCGGCGGCGACCAGGCGTTCCCCAACCAGAAGGTCGCCACCCACGCCAACGGCTTCTGGGTCATGTCGGGCCTGACGAAGGTGAAGTTCGGCTGGGACATCGCACCGATGTGGCGCGGCAAGAAGCAGGCCGTGTCGGCCTTCGGCAGCGGACTCGCGATCTCCCGCACCTCCAAGCAGCGCGACAACGCCTTCAAGGCGATCGACTTCCTCACCTCCGCCGAGGCGCAGAAGGTGATCATCGCCTCCGGCCAGGACGTGCCGGCCAACCTGGAGGTGCAGAAGAGCCAGGCCTTCCTCAAGCCGTCGTGGATGAAGACGGACGTCGACATGGGTGTGTTCGCCGAGTCCAGCGCGTTCGTCTTCCGGGCGCCGTTCATCCCCGAGTGGAACCAGATGATCGACACGATCTCCAACGGCCTCGCCGACTTCTGGCTCGGCAAGGAGCGCAGCGCCAAGAAGGCGCTGACGGCCGTGCAGAAGGACCTCGAGTCCCTCATCAAGTCCGGGGCATGACCGGCTGTGGCAACCCCGACCGCCCCGAAGGCGGACACCGAGGCGGACCCGAAGGCCGCCGCCACGGCCGTGGAGAAGCCCCCCTCACCCAGGAAGCCCAAGCTCTCCGGGCGCCGACGCCGTGAGGCGCTCTCCTTCTACCTCTTCATCTCGCCCTGGGTGATCGGCTTCCTGGTCTTCCTGCTCGGGCCGATGATCGCGTCGGTCTACTACTCCCTGACCGACTGGGACTCCTTCAACCCGCCGAAGTGGGTCGGCTTCCAGAACTACGTCACGGCCCTCACCGACGACCCGGCGTTCTGGAAGGCCCTGTGGAACACCTTCTACTACGCGGCGATCTCGGTCCCGCTCGGCCTGGTCCTCGGGCTCTGGCTGGCGAACCTGCTCAACAAGCAGGTCAGGGCCCGCAAGTTGTTCCGCACCCTGATCTACCTGCCGACGCTGATCCCCCTGGTCGCCACGGCGATGATCTTCCGGATGGTGCTCGCGCCGAACGGCCCGATCAACGACTTCCTCGGCCTGTTCGGACTCTCCGGCCCCGACTGGCTGCTCGACGGCCCCTGGGTCAAACCCGCCCTGATCCTGATGTCGGCCTGGGGCGCCGGTGCCGCGACGGTGCTGCTGCTCGCCGCGATGAAGGGCATCCCGCGTGAGCTGTACGAAGCGGCCGAGGTCGACGGCGCGAGCGCGACACGGCAGTTCTGGAGCATCACGCTGCCCCACCTGACGCCCATCATCTTCTTCAACCTGATCATGGGCCTGATCAACGCGTTCCAGATCTTCTCGCAGGTCTACATCCTCATCCCCAAGGGCAAGAACCCCGCCGGCTACGACGCGGCCCAGACCATGGTGCCGCTCCTGTTCGACCAGGCGTTCAGCTACTACCGCATGGGCTACGCCTCGGCGATCTCCTGGCTGCTGTTCCTGGTGATCCTGGTGTTCACGGTGATCGCCTTCCGCACCACCCGGCGCTGGGTGTTCTACGAGACCGAGGTGAAGTGATGGCGACCCTGGCACCCCCCGTCCGCAAGCGCGGGCACGAGGACCGGCCCGCGAAGGAACAGGGCCCCGCCGTACGGGCGTTCCGCGCGACCCCGTTCACCTACGGCACCCTGCTGATCGTCGCGGCGATCCTGACCACCCCGCTGGTCTTCGTCGGTTCGATCGCCCTGTCCAGCGACGCCACCGTCAACAACGGCGCCTTCACGATCATCCCGCGCGAGTTCCACTGGGACAATTTCTCCCGGGTGTTCAGCACCGAACTGCCGGTGGGCACCTTCCTGCTCAACTCGGTGCTCATCTCGCTGTTCTCGGTGGTGGGACAGGTCCTCTCCAGCGGCCTGGTCGGCTATGCCTTCGCCCGCCTGCGGGCGCCCGGCAAGAACACGATGTTCCTCGTCGTCATCGCCACCATGATGATCCCGACGCAGATCACGATGATCCCCCAGTTCATCCTGTTCCGGGACCTGGGCTGGGTGAACACCTTCCTGCCGCTGATCGTGCCGAACTTCTTCTCCAACGCCTTCAACGTCTTCCTGGTACGGCAGTTCGTCTCCCGGCTGCCCAGCGAGCTGGACGAGGCCGCCATGATGGACGGCCTGGGCTTCTTCGGCATCTACCGGCGGATCATGTTCCCGATGCTGCGGCCCGTCCTGATCGCCATCGGCATCTTCACGCTCACCCACACCTGGGGCGACTTCATGGGCCCCCTGATCTACCTCAACGACGAGTCGAGGATGCCGCTCGCCCTGGGCGTGCAGTACATCACCGCCACCTCGCAGGCGGGCCAGGCACCGCCCTGGAACCTGGTGATGGTCGGCTCGATCCTGCTCGCCCTGCCGATGATCCTCGTCTACTACCTCGGCCAGAAGTACCTGTACGAAATGGACATCAGCGGCGGAAGCGCGGGAGTCAAGTGAGCCATCCCACCACACTCGGCCGGGGCGTCGCGCTCGACGCCCGCGGCATCCGCTTCGAGGGCGGACCGCAACTCGTGCTGTGCGCGTCCCTGTTCTACTTCCGTCTGCCCCGGGAACAGTGGCGCGCCCGGCTCGCCCAGGTCCGGGCCTCCGGCTACACCTGCGTCGACGTCTACCTGCCGTGGAACTTCCACGAGACGGCCCCCGGCCGCTGGTCCTTCGAGGGCCGGCGGGACGTCGCCGCCTTCCTCGACCTCGCGCAGGAGGAGGGGCTGTACGTCATCGCACGGCCCGGCCCCTACATCTGCTCCGAATGGGACGGCGGCGCACTGCCCGCCTGGCTGGGCCTGGACCCGGAGCTGGGGGCCCGTCAGAACGAGCCGCGCTTCCTCGCCGGGGTCACCGCCTGGTTCGACCAGGTGCTGCCGATCCTCGCCGAACGCCAGTACCCGGCGAACGGCCCTGTGATCATGGTGCAGCTGGAGAACGAGCTGGACTTCTTCGACTGCGAGGACCGCACGGGGTATGTGACCGCCCTGCGCGACCAGGCGATCCGCCACGGCATCACCGTGCCGCTGATCGCCTGCTCCGGACAGGGCGACCTCCACGGCGCTACCGGCGACGTCCCCGGCGTCGTACCGGCGTGCAACTTCTACCCGGACGACGACTCCCCGCACATCGAACCCGAAGTACGCCGCTACGCCCAGCTGCTGGCGGAGCGCGACCTCCCCCTGCTGATCACCGAGACCAACCGCCGCCACCGCACCCTGCGCCGGCTCCTGGCCAGTGGCGCCTCGCTGATCGCCCCCTACCTCCAGTCCTCCGGCTGGAACTTCGGATACACCCCGTCCGCGGGGAACTGGGGCAAGCCGGGCAACCTCATGAGCCACGGCTACGACTTCGGCGGCTACGTCTCCTCCACCGGCACCGAACGCCCCGAGTACGCCGAGGCCCGGATCCTCGCCCGCGTCATCGACACCCTGGGACCACGCCTGGCGCTCGCCACCCCCACCACCCCGCCCACGCCGCTCACCACCGACTTCCCGACCAGCTCGGCACCGTCGGCGCTGCGCCTCGACGGAGGCGGGCTGCTCCTCGCCGTACCGCATCTCGGGAGCCGGGAGGGGACGGAGACAGGGACGGGGACGGGAACGGCGGTCGTGAACGGGGTGCCGGTCGCGGTAGCGGCGGACTCGTGCCCGTTGATGCTGGCGGACGTGCCCCTGGAGCCGTGGGGCCAGGAAGGGACGCTCACTCTGGCGTCCGCGGACCTGGTGGCGGCGGGGGAGGGTGTCCTGGTGTTCTCCTCAGAGGTGCCGGTCACCGTCGTCCTCGGAAACACCCGGGTGGAGATACCGGCGCCGGAGGCCGGAACGCCGCAGCGGGCGACGGCCGCGGGGCTGACCCTCGTGGCGCTGGCCCCGGCGGACGCCGTACGCCTGCGCGCCACGGACCGCGACGGCACCGTACATCTCGACGCACCGGCCCCCGCCCGGCCCGCCGCACCGGAACCCGTCGCGGTACGGGGCGCGCGGCGCCGAGCGGCCACCGCTCCCGAGCGTGCGGCGGGCCGCCACGAGCTGCCACCGGCACTGGAGTCGCTCGGCGTGTACCGGGGGCGCGGCACCTACCGGACCACGACGGACCTCACGGACGTCGACGAGCTGCTGCTCGTCGGGGCGGCGGACATCGTCGACCTGGCCGTCGCCGGCCGGGTACGCCCGACGATCGCCGACTTCGGAGCCACCCGGCGGATCGACGTCCGCGAGGCGACCGGCGCCGTCGACGTCGAGGCAGTCGTGGAGATCTGGGGCCACGCGAACTTCGACGACGCCCGCCTGCCCGCCCTCCGCCTCGGCGCGCTGCGGGGACTGGGCACACTCTGGACGGTCCGGGAGACGACGGACGTGTCGGCGCTCTGGTCGGTGCACGGCCACTGGGCGGGCGACCCGGCACCCCTGCGCGAGCTCGGCGGCTGGAGCAGCACCCGCGTCGGCATCCCCGTCACCTACACCCGCGAGATCCGGACGGCCACCGCCGCGGCCCTGCACCTCAAGGGGGTGGCCGAGCCGGTACGGGTCACCGTGACCGACAGCGAGCCGCACACCGTCCACGCCGAGAACCCGTGGATCTCGCTGCCCGCGGGCACCCACCGCATCTCGGTCACGCTGCCCCACCACCCCAGCGGCGGCGGCCTCCGCGCCGAACTGCTCGCCTTGGCCCCGGTGACGGACTGGACGTGCTCCACCCAGGACGACGACCTGCTGACCGCCTTCGCCACCGAAGCCGCAGCCGCACCCGGGCAGGAGGTCCAGCTGCCGCTGGTCCTCGCACCGGGGGAGGAGGCGTGGCTGGACGTCGACCTGCCCCCGTCCCACGACGGCCTCCTGCTGCGCCCGGACGGCACACAGATCCGGGTGACCGGCTGGGCGGGCGGGGAGTGCGTGGGCAGGGTCTGGGTCGGCGACCGCCCGGACTTCTCGGGCGGCGACGCGGACGTCCTGTGGATCCCACCGGGCTGGTTCGGCCTGACCCTGCTGGTGCGCGGCGCTGCGGGACCGAAGGCTCCGGAACTTCGCGTGCTGCGGCTGGAGTTCCCCGACGGCTGAGCTTCTCCCACCGCCGAATGCTCCGTGTCTCGGCGTACGCCACCCTGACGGAGCGCATCACTCGCCCCGAACGCCGGAGGCGGACAGGTAGTGCAGGCGACACGGTGCGTAAGGGCCCGGCGTCAGCCCGAACTCACGGATTCTCTGCGAACCGCCGCCATCAGACGTCCGCGGGGCCTGGCATCGCCCTCCCCCCGGTCCCATCTCGGCCCTCCGTCCCGACTCCGGCCGCGCCGTCCCGACTCCGGCCGCGCCGACCCGCTCTGACGTCCAGCGCTCCTTTCCAAACCCTTACGCGTCGCCGCGTGACGCGAACCGGACGGTGATCCACCCGTACTGTCCAACACGAGCTGCAGCGCCAGCTGTTGACCGCTCAGAACCGTGGCCGGCCCATCCTCCTTCCGACTGGAGTCGATTCTCATGCTCTTCAGCAAGCGCGCCGCCCTGACGACAGGAAGCATCGTCACCGCCGCCGCCGCGGTGATCGGTACCGCGGCCGTCAGCCAGGCGTCCGACGGACCGAAGACCGCATCGCACCCCGCCGTGCACTCACGTGTGACATCGATCGCTCCGCAACTCCGCGTACCGGACGGCAACAAGAGGATCGCCGAACTCGCCGCGAGCGGGGTGCAGACCTACACCTGCACCAACGGCGCCTGGACGCTGCTCGAACCGGCAGCCACCCTGTCCGACGCACGCGACTGGCGCCACCGGCCTGTCGCCCTGCACTCGCGCGGCCCGGTGTGGGTCTCCACGGTCGACGGCAGCGCCGTCAACGCCGCCGCCGTGCCCGGCGCGACCAACGCCCGTCCCGACGCCGTCCCGGAGCTGCTGCTCAAGGCCACGGCCAACCGTGGCAGCGGGGTCTTCGGTTCCGTTTCCTATATCCAGCGCCTGAGCACACGAGGGGGAGTGGCGCCCGCCGGTTCCTGCGAGGCGGGAACACAGGTCGGCGTGCCCTATACGGCGACCTACGTCTTCTATGCGCCGAAGGGCTGATGAATTCCTGAGGCAGCACGGCGAGACCCCCGGACGGTGTCGGTGGTGGCAGGGCCGGTCACCCACCAGAGTGCCCCTGCCTCTGCCTCTGCCTCTCCCCTGCCCCTGCCTCTCCAGCTCCTCGACCTCCTGTGGATCCCACCGGGCTGGTCCGGCCTGACCCTGCTGGTCCGGGGCGCCGCGGGACCGAAGGCTCCGGAACTTCGCGTGCTGCGGCTGGAGTCGTCCGGCTGAAGGGCCACCCCCGCCAACCGGGCGGGGGCAGCCCTTGACCTCAACTTTGCTTGAGGTTCTACGTTGACCGCATGAACACGCAGACCGAGAACCTCAAGGAGTACTCCCACGAAGAACTGGCCGCCCAGCCGATCGGCGCCTGGACCGGCGAGGCCTACCGCAGGGTCGTAGGGTCCATACGAGCCCGACTCGCGGTCGAGAACCTCACCCAGCCTCACTGGTGGACCCTCAACCACGCCTCCGGCGCCCCCGGCAGGTGGACCCGCACCACCCTGACCCCCCGCCTCACCCCCTACGACGACCAGGCCACCGACTTCGACCAGGTCTACGACGACCTGACCGCCAGAGGCTGGCTCACGGAGGACGCGACGGGCGGCATGTCCCTCACGGAGGCCGGTGAGGCGGCCCGCCTCCGCGCCCGCGAACGCAGCCTCCAACTCCACCGACGCACCCACGAGGGCATTTCCCAGGCCGACTTCGTCACCACGATCAACGTCCTGCGGCGCATGGTCGCCAACCTGGGCGGCAACGGGAACCTCCCCGACGACGGAAAATAGTTCGACACGACGCGGCCTCCCCTCCCATCCTGCGGAGCGACTCAACGCACTTACGGGAGAAGGCCGTTGACCCCGCTGAACCCCACCATTCGACACGTCACCTTCGACTGCACAGGCGAGCCTTACGAACTGGCCCGCTTCTGGGCGGAGTTCCTCGGCCACGCGATCTCCGGCATCGACAAGCCCGGGGACGACGAGGTCCTGGTCGAACTTCCGGACGGCGCGCCCGGCCTCCTCTTCGTCAGAGTCGAGGAGGCCAAGGCGACGAAGAATCGCATCCACTTCGACCTGGGCCCCACCGGCCGCACCCGCTCCGAGGAGGTCGAACGCGCAGTGTCCCTGGGCGCCCACGTCCTCACGGACCGCACCCTCCCGAACGGCCGGGGCTGGGTCGTGATGGCGGACCCGGAGGGCAACGAGTTCTGCATCGAGCGAGGGGAACTGGGCTGATGGAGGCGTGGCGGAGTTCGAACCAGGAAGCGGGAATGCCGATGGTCGAGGACGAACCAAGGGTGTACGAGATCCGCATCCACGGCTGCCCGAGCTCGGAGGAGGCTCTCGCCCTCCAGGACCCGGTCGAACACCTCCTGTGCCCGGACCCCGACCATGCTCCGCCGTGCGAGATCCCGTGGAGCTTCACCCTCGCCGGCGGGGACGACGGCGCCTCCACCACTCTTGTGCTGGGCGTGTACACGTCCGGCGGCCGGGCCGCGCGGGTGGCGGAGCGGGTGGGCACTCTCGTGGGCGAGGAACACCGGGTCGCCGTGAGCGAGGGCGGGGCCGAGGACTGGGAGGAGCTGGTGGAGCAGTATCGGTTCGAGAGGGGGCTGCGCACAGAGCGGGGCGGCCCCGAGCAGTAGAGGCCCGGACATGTTCGGCTGCTGCACGAGGCGTTGGCGTTGCTCCTTGCCGCACACCCTCACCGAGAACGTCTCCGGCCTGGACGACCTGCTGCACTGACCGCGTCCAGGCCACCCGCACAACGTGCTCCACAACCGCACCCGGCCGATGCGCTGCTTCTTGCTGCCCGGGCCCGCTACCTGCTACCCGCCACCCACTACCGCCGCTCGGCCACGGATCCGCACCCCCACCCACCGGCCACGCCGCCCCACCTCCGGGCCGCCCGGTCGGCAAAATCCCCGCGGTGGAGGGGCGGGTGTCAGGAGTGAAGCGAAGCGCAATCGGCGCGAGCCGACGCCCGAAGGGCGCTCTTGACACTCGCCCCGGAACCGCCAACCTCAGAACAACCGGGCGGCCTTGAGTACGTCCTGGCCAACGGGATGATCACGGACTCGTTTGCCGCACTGCACGGCCATTCGGCACATCCTCCAGCAGCTCGGCTGCCCGCTGCCGTAGGGCCTCCTCAAGCTCCAGATTGTCCCCCCGGCTGTTGGTCTGAAGCAGCTGAGTGATGACCACCAGCTCAGCGAAGCGGCCGGCCTGTGTGTCGAGGACGTCGCCGAGGTGATCACGGACCTGCCCACTGACTTCGGGAACGAGCAGGCTGTACGTGTGCAGCATGGCCGCATCGAAGCCCGCCGGTGCGATGCCCCAGCCCTCCCAGTCCAGGATCGTGAGTGTGGGACCGGTCAGGTTCGCCCAGTGCAGGTCGCCGTGGGCGGTCGACCAGGCAGGGACGGTCGTGTCGATCTCATGTCCCAGGAACTGCGGCATGGCCCGGTCGAGGTAGGCCTGCCGTACTGTGACCCGGTCTGTGGCTACGGCGGACACCGTTTCCAGTGCGGTCCTCAAGGCCACCCACCAAGCGTCGGGCAGGTCAGGGCGCTGGTGCAGGATCGGGCCGTCCGTGGTCACCGTCGGCTCGGCGACGAAATCGTACAGCTCCCCCAGGTAGCTGTCGGCGCTCTCGGTCCAGGCCAGTCGTCGGCGGAGGCACGGCCGAGGGACTGCTGACGGCACGCAGTCGTCCGCAGCCCGCGGTCCTTCCCAGAGTTTGCCGTTGGCTTTGTCCGTGCGAGCGTGGACCAGGCGCAGCCACGCGGGGCCGACCGGGGTGTCGACGCGGCCGCTCAATGTACGGCCCTGCCACCCCCACGACTTCGGGGCTGTGGCCATGGTCACGTTCAGCCGACCGCTCGCTTCCGCGAAGGCCGTCAGCATCCGCCGGGAGATTGCGCGTTCAGGTTCCGAGAACATCCACGACCCTTCTCAGACGGTCCGGTGACATCGCGGGGTGCTGTTCGACAGCTGCCACGGCTTGCGCCCAGTGTTGCGCGCTGTCCGTCGACAGCAGAATCCGGCCGACTCCGGGAGCGGAGGCCACGACCGCAAGACCAGCGGTCGCGCGGCAGCTCCCGGGGCGAATCAGCTCGGCCAGTTCCGGTGTGACCATGTCCCGGACTGTGCCGCCGTGTAGTGGGGCCGAGGCGAGTACATCAAGTCCGGCTGCTGCCGCGTCTACGAGCACGCCGACCCCGCCCAGGGCTTGGGCGATGGGCGCGAGATTGACGATCGACAACGGGAGTTGGACAGCCCGAAAGTGATGACCGCGGCCACCGGCCTTGATAGCCAGTTCCAGCAGCTGCGGCACATCGAACAAGCCAAGGGAGAAGCCGCTCCAGGTGGCGACGCCGTACGCGCGAATCCGGCCTTCCTGCGCTGCCTGCTCCAGAGCTCCGAAGCCCTCGTACAGACGCTGGATCTTCAGCTCGGCGGACATGCTGCCGTGCTCGGGGTTGTGCAGGAAGACCGTCTCGGGCTCACGGCCGAGAATGCGTTGGCTGCGGCTGACCTGCCAAGCGATGAAGCGAGGTGTCAGACAGTAGTTGTCCTCCGCCTCGGAAGCGGTGATCACGCCTGCTCGTAGCGCGCGGTCGCATGTGACAGTGCTAAGGAAGCCGACCTTGGTCGACACCTTCACACCAGGTGTGCCAGGAACCACCAGGGCCAGCTGCTGCTCCGCCTGGCCCTCGGCGTAGTTCGGGGCTGTGTCGATCCAGTCGGCGCCCGCACGGACGGCCATCGCCGCCGCCCCTGCGACATCGCGGCACCGGTAGGTGCCCAGCCCGAGCGTGGCCGTCACTCCGCAGCCCTCCTAACCCCCACGATCTGGCCGCTGACCAACTCGGATAAGACCTGTGCCGTCTCGGACACTGCGAGGCCGCCTGACTCGGCCAACTCGCCGAGCTTCTGAGGAAGGCCCGGTACCAGGCGCTCCAGCATCGGACGCACACGCCGCGCGAAAGTCCACTCCTCACCGCCCGCTGTCAGCCGCACATTCCCTTCGGGTGTTGCATCGAGTGCCGGTCGTGTGACCAGCAGCTGCACCCACAACTGCGGGTCTGGGGGTACGGCGCTGACGTACGGCAGCGACGGGGTCAGCCGTGCCTGTTCCGTGGCATCACGAGCGGCCAGAAACCGGGGGAGGAGGTCAGGGGACGTCAGCTCGGACATGACGAGCTTGGCCAGGTTCTCACTGAAGGCGGCCTGCTCGGTGGCGCTGCCGAACCGGGGCACGTCGGAGCGCACTACCTCATGGGTCCGCAGGCTGTCCGACAGCCAGGCGATGACATCGGCACCCGTCGAGGTCTGGAGCCCGCAGGTCAGGTGAAGTGACGCTTCTCCCGCTGAAGCGGACACGGCGTGCCACCAGCCCCGTGGCAGGTAGAGCACATCGCCCGAGTTTAGAACCAATTCGGCTACAGGAGAGGCCGGGGGGCTCTCCGGCGCCTCGACGTCCCGGTGCATCGGGGCAACGCGGGTCGGCCCGTAGAGCCGCCAGCACTTGGACCCGCTCAGTTGGATCACAACGACGTCGTGGTCATCCCAGTGGACGCCGAATCCCTCGGTGCTGGTCCAGGACGCGTACAGGTTGATCTGCACCGCTGTGCGCAGCCAGCGCTCCAGATCCCTCGCCACCCGGGCAGCGCCGGGGTGGAGTTCGTCCACGGCGTCCAGTACGAGGGTGGCGCCTTCAGCGAGCTGCTGATGCAGGTCGGCGGGCTGAAGACGCTGCCAAACCGTCCGCCGGCGGGTGACGGCCGGACTGCTGTACGTGAAGGTGGCGAGTGGCTGACCGTCCTTCGCAAGGCGCAGACGAGGAGCATCCAGCCGATGGTGCGTGAGGATGGCGTTGAGGTCGTCCCAGGAGAGCAGTGACGCCACGCGGTGGGAAGATCCCCGGCTGACGTGATAGCGCTGGCCGAACGTCTGGGCGAGGAAGTCGTCCCCGCCCAGACACTGGGCCACCGAGAAGGGCATCTCAGTGGTCATGGATATGGCCGTCAGTCGTTGGTGTCGCTGACACCGGTCGATCCGCCGTCGGACGGCTGCTCCGACCGGGCCCTGGCCGCCATCACCTTGCTGCGGGCGACGAGCAGGCCGTCGCTGGGCTGAGTTGACTGCTCCTGAACCATGAGGTGCTCCCATTGAGGTGATACGAGGACAACTGGGAATCACGCTAGGAACGGAAGAGAGCCTGCCTCTACGAACGTGCGCGAACTTGCACGCGGTCACCCGAGAGAGTTGATCGCCGCAGTGATCAGTGACCGCGCGGCAGCCCCGTAGACAGCCAACTCCGCCAGCTCGGCGAAGGCCTGCGCGTACATCGCGACCTCAGTGGGTTGCGTGATGGTCAGGTGCGCTGAGACGAGTTCCACGTTGACCTGCGTGTCGTCGTACATCGTGAAGGACTCGACGGGCCACCCCGCCCCACGCGGAACACCCAGCGGAATGATGCCCAGTGACACGGAAGGCAGCGAAGCCGCAGCGATCAGGTGGCCCAACTGACCTGCCACGACTTCCGCGTCGCCGATGAGAGTCCGCAGCACCCACTCTTCGACCAGCACCGCGAACCGGTGGTTTCCGGTGTGCAGAACTTGCTGCCGCTCCATGCGAACAGCCACAGCCGCGTCGATGTCGTCGGGTACGTCACGCAAGGCGGTGATCGTCCTCAGTACGGCCTCGGTGTATGCGGGGGTCTGGAGGAGACCGGGCACGACCCAGGACTGGTACATACGAAAACGCCGGGTGCGACGGAACAGAGGGGCGACCGACTCCTGTACCTGTTTGAGTCCGGCCCGCTCCATACGGCGCCACTCGACGTACATCCCCTCGACGGCACGCGCGGTGGCGATGAGATCCGCTGTCTGCTCCAGGGCTCCGCAGTGCAGTGTCCATGCCCGGATGTCCGCGTCCGATGGGGGTGTTCGTCCGTGCTCGATGCGGGAGCACTTGGACTCATGCCAGCCCGCGAGGCCCGCCAGCGCCCGCGCGGTGAGACCCGAGTCCTTCCGGATCTCACGCAGGCGCCGGCCGAGCGCTCGCCTGGCCTCGGCAACACTGGACGATGAGGGCAACGGATGAGGTCTCCGTCAGGCCTGACGGCGGGGCGGCTGGTAGTGCTCATGCGGCGTGCCCCGCTCCCACACCGCCTCGAACGCGGAGCCGCACAGCCTCACGGTTGCCGGGTCATCTGTGCACGTCTCGTCGTCTGGTGCCAGCTCGCCGTCTCCGCCGAAGTGGTGGAACACGATGATGCTTCCGTCCAGCAGCCAGAAGTCATTGCCGGGCAGGGCGAGATCCGATGCCCGGCGCCGCGGTAGCCACCGGACCTGCTCGCCCGCCGCGATATTGGCGGCGGTCACATGGTGCTCGAACTCGATGTAGTCGCTTACGGGTTCGGAGACGATGCGGGCACGGCGGACTTCGATACCCCTGCCCACCAGCTCGGAAGTCAGAGCGAGCCATGGCCGCAGGACTGGGTCGTTGTCCTCGGGTGCGTTGCGGACGCCCTGCTGCCATGCGACGAACCGGGGATCGGAGCGCATGTAACCATCGCGCATCTCCAAATGCACGGCCGAGCTGTTGCAGGCTCTCAGCCGTTGCTCAAGCGTCGGTTTCGCCGCCCCCACCGCTCACCTCCGGGAAGAACTGCATCATGCGCCTCGGGAACTCGATCACCGTCTCATGCCCGGGGATGTCCATCTGAGCCAGCCGTTCGGGGTCGGTGATCTTCCACCCCTGAAGAACGTAGTTGCCGGTCTGGTCATCCAGGTACACGGTGGGCGACTTCCCGTCGGGACTCTCCGGGTCCTGACCCAGCTTGATGAGTGCCATGTCTGCTCCTTTCGGACTGCTGTGTGTCCGATCTTTCGCCCAAGGGCGCCCCACGGCCAGGAACTTGCGCGAACTTGCGCGTAGAACGCTTACCGGGGGCTGGGGCCCTTGGCGTCGCCGCGCAGACTCAAGTCACCGTGGCAGACCGCATCCACGAAACGACGCCATGCGTAGGCCCCGGTTCGTGCGACGGGCCCATCAGGCCGCTTGGAGTCGCGTATGAGGGTGCCGTGTGGTCCGTAAGCGCACTCCAGGCACTCAGTCGCGTTGCCGCCGCTGTAAGACGACTTGAACCACCTGAGGTCGGGTGCGATCTGCGGGCCAAGAGACATTCAGAGCTCCTTGCGGGCGCGATGGATCAGGGCGGAGGAAGCCTCCATGTCCAACGCTTGTGCGCGCAGGTACTCGAACGCAAGCCGGTATCGCTCCAGTTCGGCTTCCTTCTCCAGGAAGAGCGAACCTGTGTGGAAGTCGACGTACACCACGTCGAGGGCCGGTTCAGGGCCGCCGATGATGACGAAGCTCCCGAGCGCTGCGGCGTGCGCTCCCTTGGAGAATGGCAGCACCTGGAGGGTGACGTGAGGGGACTCGTTCGCTTCGAGAAGCCGGTCGAGTTGCTCCTTCATCACCGCCGGCGACCCGACGACGCGGCGGACCACTGATTCATCAAGGATTGCCCACAGGTGCAACGGCTTCGGGCGGGACAGGAGGTCCTGCCGCTTCATGCGGATGTCGACCAGCCGCGCGATCTCCTCCGGCTCCAGCGGCACTTCATTGGCCTCCTGAAGCGCCACGCTGTAAGCACGCGTTTGCAGGAGCCCTGGAACGTAGACGCAGCAGAAGTGGTTCTCGCGAACGGCGTCGTCCTCAAGCGTGAGCAGCAGGTTCATGCTCTCGGGAATGGAGTCGGCGAAGGAGTTCCACCAGCCCTGCTCCTTGGCGTTCTTGGCGAGATTGACGACGGCTCGCCTCTCGGCGTCCGTTGCGTCGTACTCACGGCAGAGGGCGTCGATGACGAGCCACTTGACCGGACCGGCCGTGGTCTCGTACCGGCTGACGGTGGCCTTCGACACGCCGACGAGACTTCCGGCCTCCTCAAGTGTCAGGCCCTTACGTGAGCGCAACTTGCGCATGGTGGCGCCCAGTTGGCGGCGTCGTGTCGTTCTCCGTTCGGGCATGCGGCTCCTTCACCATGTGCCGGGCTTCAGCCCGCGGGACGCCCATCAGGCTAGGTAGCCGTGAACCGGGCTCACTACCGGATTCACTCGATCGATTCTCATGAGAAGTTACACAGTGAGATTTCTCTGTGCCATGCTCGTTCTCGGTCGCTACGCAACGCAGTCGTACGGATACGACCCGGCGCGTTGGGTGGCCTGGGAGGGAGGAGTGGTCATGCCTGGCCAGGAAGTCACGGAGTCCCGGCTCCGTTGTGTTCTGCCCTTTGAAGCGGTGCCGATGGAGGTGCCTCTGCTGCGAAGAGCAGCCGCGCAGCAGCTCGACCGGTGGGGCGTACTAACCGCTTCTGACGAGGCCGAGCTGCTCGTTACGGAGCTGGCCACCAATGTCGTCAAGCACGTGGGCGAAGGGGCGTTAGCGACCTTGATCCTCGAGAGAAAGGGGGAGCGGCTACGCCTCGAAGTCCACGACATGAGCCCCGTCGTGCCCACCATCAGGGCAGCGGAATGCGGTGAGGAATGCGGCCGTGGCCTGCATTTGCTCGCGGCGATGGCGGTGGACTGGGGCACCGTTCTGACGGCAGCGGGTAAGGCGGTTTGGTGCGAGCTTGCACTGAGTGACGGGCGTAGTTGCCGACGGGTCGACCGAGCGGTGGAGGCACTCGAGAAGTACAAGAGAGCCGGGCGTGAGCCCGGTCAGCGAGGTCGAATCGGTGATGTGCTCCTTGTCGAGTCTGCGGTGGAACTGATCGCTGATCTGCTTCACTGGACCGCTGCTCGAGGTCACGACCCGGACGACATTCTCGATCGTGCTCAGATGCACTACGAGGCTGACTCGGAGGCTGCTTGACGGGCTTATTCCCCGGAGGCGTTGCACTTCCTCGGAACTGGGATGCTCAAGCAGCTCCTGGATGCGCAGGTCTGCGACTGCCGCTGAGACAAGAGCGCGGGGTGTGGATGTGTCCCTTCGCCGCAGGAGTGAGGCAAATCCATCATTCAGCGCGTATAGCTTGATTAGCAGGGGGAGTGGCTTCGAGAGTAGCGATGATGCGCGCTGCGGCCTCGTCCGGTGCCTCGTGCTCCCAGACACGGACGACTGTCCACCCTGCGGCTGCGAGTGCAGCATCGGCGGCCCGGTCTCGCGCAACATTGCGCTCGAGCTTCGGTCCCCAGTACCCGCCATTGACGCCAGGCTGTCGTCCGTGCTCGGGGCAGCAATGCCAGAAACAGCCATCTACGAAGACAGCTACACGCGCACGGGTAAAAACGATGTCCGGCCGTGGGCGCGCACCCTCAAGTTGCAGACGAAGATCAACGCGATACCGCTTCCCCGCGGCATGGAGCAGCGACCGGATGGTCCGCTCAGGCTTCGTGTCCCGCCGCTTGATCGCAGCCATGTTCCGCGAACGGCCGGGCGTAGGCGGTGTCGGCGTTGCGGGGTCTGTGCTGGAGGTCATCGCCTACACCGTAGCCCTACTGTCAGACCCACAGTGTTTGATGGGCGAGGATGGTAGACCTGTGCAAGACAGACATGGAGGTAGGAGCGTGGCTGATCTGTCCGCGGTGGAGATCTGCGCGGGCGCTGGGGGCCAGTCGCTCGGCCTTGAGCTGGCAGGTTTCGACCACGCCGTCGCCGTCGAGCTCGACGAGAACGCCGTCAACACCCTTCGCGAGAACCGTGACTGGAATGTGGTGCACGGTGACGTCGCGGATGAGGACCTCTGGAAACCGGGCAATTACGCCGGTATCGATCTCCTTGCCGGAGGTGTGCCGTGTCCTCCGTTCTCGATCGCCGGCAAGCAACTCGGTGCAACCGACGAGCGTGACCTCTTTGCCTGGGCCGTTGAACTGGCTGGCAAGATGAAGCCCCGGGCTCTCCTTCTTGAGAACGTTCGGGGCCTCTCAATGCCTCGCTTCTCGGCCTACCGGCAGCATGTGAAAGACCGACTGAGGGACCTCGGATACTGGTCCGACTGGAAACTTCTGCATGCAAATGACTACGGCGTTCCGCAGCTGCGGCCTCGATTTGTCCTCGTTGCCATGCGTCATGAAGATGCGCAATGGTTCGAGTGGCCCGAAGAAAAGCCCACAACGGACACCGTGGGAACGGCTCTACAGGACTTGATGGCAGACGGCGGCTGGCTGGGTGCCGAGGCTTGGGTCAAGAAGGCCAATGATATCGCTCCCACCATTGTTGGCGGCTCCAAAAAGCACGGCGGCGCGGATCTTGGGCCAACTCGCGCGAAAGCGGCCTGGCGCAACCTCAGCGTAGATGCGATGGGGGTGGCTGATGCGCCGCCGGATTCGAAGACGCCTGTGGACTTCGTGCCGAAACTTACGACCGAGATGGTGGCGCGTATCCAAGGGTGGGGGAAGGAGTCTGAATATGAGTGGGAGTTCACCGGTCGCAAGACGACGAAGTACCGGCAAATCGGCAATGCATTTCCGCCCCCGGTCGCGAGGGCGATCGGTAACTCGATCGCCAATGCACTGAATCGCAAGGGTGAACCTAAGGAACTGGCTGAAGTAGAGCATGAAGTCATGCACGACGCGCTCTACCTGGCCCTGAAGAGCGCTTCAACCGCACTGACGGAAAAGGAACTGGTTAAGCTCGCCGGCGAGAAGATGGACTCGCTGGCCTTTGAGCGCCGGATGGCTACCCTTGCGCGGGATTTTGTGATCGACGAGGATGATCAGCTGGGAGGGCGTGCGTACCGCCTCGCGGGCTTCAAGGGGTTCACGGGTCAACAAGACCACGAGCGGCACGCACGTTTTGCTGAGTTGCGATCCCGGATCAGCTAGCTCTTCATATCCGCAGTGCCCTGTCGCTAGATCGCTAGGTCGAGCGGCAGGTCACTGATGTCGCGGAGGCGCTTTCCGCTGACCAAGGTATTGAGCATACTGATTGCTTCGTCGTTCTCCGTTTCGTGGACCCCGCTGATCAGTTCCGGAAGAGCGAAGTGATACACGGTGTCGATATCGCCGGTACCCAGGGCCAGAGAGGCAAGCCGAGACGGGGACGGTTCGCCGGTGACAACAGCGATGTGCGGAGTGCGTCCCTTCCGATTCCGGATTACATTGAGAGCCTCTGAACGTGCATTCTGGGCACGGTCGCTGCGAAGGGTCCACTTACATGAAACTATCGCATGGACGATGGGCCGCTCCTGATTGATTGTCCTGATAACTGCGTATCGACCCGATTTCGAATCCACCAGATCATGGTCGCGGTTGATGATGTCGTCCGGCTCGGGCCTTCGGAGGATTAGGATGTCAGGGCTGATCTCGTACGAGTTACCCAGTACAGACGCTAGGTTCCGGTCGTTTGCGATTGCGCTTGCGAGGTCAGCCAGATGCGTGTAGGGCTCATACTTGGAAATTTGATACTCTGCGCGGGACCCGCCAACGTTCTCGATGCTCCAGTCACCCGGGCGGAGAGACTGGAAGAGCGGAAAGGTCTCTGAAAGGAACCCTTCAACAGCCTCTTCGAACTGTTTCCCCGCTTTTTGTCCGTCAAGTTTCTTAGGGATGGTTTCGGCGGAGAGCTCTTTCGCGATGCTCAGAGCGGCGCCTACGCTGGTCCTTTGGCTCTTGTCAGCATTGGAGGCAATTCCCTCGGGTGACAAGGCAAGCGTATGCTTCTCGATAAGGTCATTGTGGAAGTTCCTCCTGGCTGCCGTAAGTATCGCCGTCACGGGAAGTGCTCCTAACTAGAGCCACCTGTACTGGTTTTCAAGTAGCTTATGAGATCCTCTTGCTCCTTGTGTGTGAGGATCCGAGCTAGATCGTAGACGCGATCCAGCTCCGAACGAGTGCGTTCCGCTCGCTGTAGCCAGCTGAGGAGCGTTTGCTTGTTCACGCGGTTCAGGCGCCTGACCTGTGCTAGTACTTCGTCGTATTGCTGGGGGTCGGGAACCTCGTCTCTGACGGGCTCGTTGCACCGCGCGCACTCGGTTCGCCAGTTGTCGATGTCGTCAGCCGCCCCACGGCTCCTCAAGCGTTCCTGTGGCACTCGGTGCCCAATGGTCAGCCGGGCTTTGCTGTCTGGTTCACCTGGGTAGGGCTCCCGGGCCCCAGTCCCACAGACAACGCAGCGTCCCCCGTCGCGCTCTATGACATCGCGCCGCACGCGAGCAGATGGTGCGAACCGCTTGTGGGCCTGGCGATCCTCGTCGAGCCAGTACCGCGCCCCCTTCTCCTGGAGCCGGTACTCGTCCGAACTCAATGAGCCATCATCCTTATACGACGGGATGATCCATCCCACCGAGCGCAAGGTACGGAGACGGCGATTGAGATGCTCGGACTTGCCGACGATGTCTGAGCCGAGCGCGTCGCGGAGCTCATTCATCGTGAAGATGTCGCCTATTTCCTTATTGAACCAGAGCCACGCCGCTAGGCGCCGTTCCTGGCCAAACGTCTTATTACGTGTGCCTGGCTGGATTGTGAGCTCCCACCATGGCGTCCCGTCTGGGGCTATCGGTCCATCGTTTGCGCTAACGTCCATACGCTGGAGTATGGCCGGCTGAGTGGATCACCACCCAGGAGCTAGCTGGCAATGTCGGGGATCAACTGCCGTCGCTGGAGCGACAGTAGTTCTGAGCCCTTGCACGGTATTGCGAACGGGACTTTCTCGCCGAGGTGTTAGTGGGTTCGAGGGCCGCCCGCTTCCTGGTCAGTGTCGTGCCTCCGCACCCCGCCTCAAGGGCGCTTCACTCCGCTGCGCTGCGTTCCGCGTCGGCTGCGCCGATGGCCCTGCGGGCCACCCTTGACCCGGGCCGCTCCGGCACGGGAGAGAAGCGAGCGGGCGGCCCGGGGAAGCGGGGGCCAGGGTGGGGAGCGCCGCCGTGTGCTGGGGGGTGCCCGGCGTGACGGGCGCGTCAGCGGTTCCGCGCACGCCGGGTCGGCTTGGCGGCGCCTTGCCGGTGGTCCCTCTTGATCAAGGGCAGCGGGCTCTCAGGCGCCGCCCCCGTGGCACTCGCCATACGTCCGCCCTGACCCACACCAGCACCCCGCCCCCTGCTGCGGCGGCCAAGCCACTGCACGGCCCCGTGCCGCCAGCGTCGTCGCGTACTGCGGCAGCAGCGTCGCGTCCGTCGGGGAGGAGAGTTCCGATGCCGCGAAGGCCTCGTAGGACGGGACCGTGCCTGTGACGATGCCCAGGTTCGGGGTGCCGGAGGAGGACAGTTCGCGCAGGGCCGTCTCTATGGTCGAGAGGTGTTCCTCGTGGGTCGGGTACTCCGATGCGAGCGCCGGATACGCCTCCAGGAGTTCCGTGAGCTCGTTCGCCGGCCAGTGCAGGATCGCCACCGGGAAGGGGCGGGAGAGGGCCTCCCGGTACGCGCCCAGTTCCGCTCGGAGGCGGAGGATCTCCGCCTCCAGTTCCGCCGGGTTCTCCGAGCCCAGGGACCACACGCGCTTGGGGTCGTGGAGTTCGTCCAGGGTGATCGGGAGGGAGTGGACCGAGTCCGCCAGGGCGTCCCACTCGTCGTGGGAGCGGCCCAGCATGCGGCGGACCCGGTGGCGGCCGAAGAGGAGGGGGTGGGTCGGCTGCGGGGGCTCCTCGACGTCCGTCAGGAGGCGGTGCACGGCCTCCGTGAACGTCTCGTGGGCCGCTTCCAACTCGTCGTGGTTCTCCAGGGACTCCGCGACGATCACCCAGGGGGCCGGGTCCTTGGGGGACGCTGCCCGGACACCCTCGATGATCGCGCGGGCCTCGGCCTCGTGGCCGTACTCCCAGAGGTTCGAGGCCTTGAGTGCCCGTACCAGGTGGGGGTTCTCCAGGCCGTCGGGGGAGGACAGCAGGCGGTCGTAGAGGGTGGTCGCGGTGGGGCGGTCGCCGGAGAGCTCCAGGTGGGCCGCCGCCCGCAGCAGCAGGGCCTCGGCGTCCTCGGGATACAGGCCGGCGGTCCGCTCCAGGCGTGCCGCCTCGGCGGTGTGGTCGACGTTTTCGGCAGGCGTGTCGGGGCGCATGGGGGACACCGTACTGCCGGGAGGTGACGAGCGTGAGAGATGCGCAGGCCAGACCACTCGGCCACCCCACTTCCCCTCGCTCGCCACCCGGGCTTCACGCTTCGTTCCGAACCGCCGCCGACGGATCACGGCGGGCCGTGGCCGGACTACTGCGTCACGTTGTCTATTTGGAGGGTTTGGACCGCCTTCGCCGAGAATGGGACGCTTACCGATTTGCCGTTCAGGCGGATGTCCGAGCGTGTCGTGTAGAGGTCGCCGCCGCCCGTCGTGACCGTGTTCCAGCGCGGGACCAGGCCTCCGGAACCGCCCGTCACCGTCGAGAAGCGGGAGAGGTCGAAGGTGAGGGTCTGCGCGGAGGCGGAGGTGTTCACCGCGACGATCACCAGGCGGCGGGCCGTCGCGTCGTACGCCGCCACCGCGTAGTCCACGCCCGTGTCCAGGATCGTCATGCCGGGGCGGATGTGGCGGCTGAACTGGGCCATCACGTAGTGCTTGGTCTGGACGGTGGTCGGCTGGAGGGTGCCGGCGTCGTAGGCGATCATCGCCCAGCCCGTCGACGGGTCCATGACCTGCCAGTAGCACCAGGCCGTCGGGTGCAGCCAGCGGAAGTCGAGGCAGAGGTTGGAGGCCATCGTCAGGCCCGTGCCGTCGCTGTCGCCCGTCTCGGAGTTCCACAGCTTCTTGCGGGAGGTGGTCACGACGTCCGTGTAGAGGAGGTCGCGGCGGCCGCCCGAGCCCTGGTAGCCGTGCACGTTGACCTGGGATACCAGGGCCTTCGTCGACGTACCGAAGGATCCCCAGGTCGAGCGGGCCGTGTCGTAGTTCGTCTCGTCCGAGGCCGCTATGCGCAGTCCCGTGAGGCCGCGCTTGTCCAGCTCGCTTCGCATGTAGGGGAGTACGGCCGCCTGGACCGCCGGGTCCATGTGGCAGCCCTCCTGGGTGCCGGTCGCGGTCCACCAGGTGGAGGCCGGCTCGTTGAAGGGGTCGACCGTCGCGAAGTTCACGCCCCAGTTGTTCTTCGCGTACAGGGCCGTCGCCGCCAAGTGGCTCGCGTGCTGGCGGTAGTTCCAGGTCTGGAGGTTGTTGCCGCCGCCCGACGCGCCCGAGGGGTTGTGGTTGGAGCACATCCACCACATCGGGGAGTTGGCGAACAGCTCGGTGATCGCGCCCCGCTGGGTCGCCTTCACCAGCATCGCGCGCTGGTTGGCGTCCGCCGTCCACTTCCACGCCGAGGAGGTGGGGTCCTCGTTGTTCCAGTCCTGCCAGAAGCCCTCGATCTGCTTGAAGGCGGGGATGTTGGGCGACTTCACCATCGTCTCGCCGCCGACGCTGTTGGAGCTGCAGGCGCCGAGGTTGTAGCGGGCGATGTTGAGGCCCAGGCCGGGGAGGGAACGGCCGTTGTACGTGACGGACTTGGTGGTGAAGAACAGGTCGGCGAAGTCGTCCCGGGCGCCGAAGACGTTGGCCCACCAGGCGAGGGAGGTGCCCCAGCCCTCCCAGGTGCCGTACGTCGTCGACGGGTTGACGGCGATCGTGGCGTCCGCGTGCGCGGTGCCCGTCGCCAGGGCGCTGCCGAGGAACGTTCCGCCTGCTGCGGCCAGCAGACTTCTGCGTCGGATCACGGCTCCTCCGTAAGGGAGTTGGGGGCGGACGCCGGTCCCCGGCCCGGCGTCACAGGGGTGTCCCCGTGGTTGGTGACGAGAAGCATCGGGTGTGGCGTGTGGGTTGTCGATAGTTCTGACGAACCTTCTTCAAACCCGTTTACGAAGTCGCCGGTCCGCTCCCGGTCCGCTGCGGAGGGTGATCCTGTATAACGAACGACAGGGCATACACGCGTACGAGGGGAGGGGCGGCCGATGAACCGGAGCTGGGCGACGCTGCGTCCCGCCCTCGCGCTGCTCTTCCTGCTCGTCGAGGTGGCGCTGCTCGACACCGGCAGCCTCTCCGCCACCGTCGCCCTCGCCGCCACCGCCGCGGCCTCGGCAGCCCTCGCACTCTGCACCGTCGTCGCCTCGCGCTGCGCGCCCGCCGTGCCGCGCACCCGGGTGCGTACGGCCATCCGCGACCGGGACCGGCGTACGGCCTTCCTCCCACAACGCGATCCCGACGCCCGGGGACGCACCCGGCCCCGGGCACCCGGTCACGCCCTCCGGGCGACCGTCGCGCAGGGGCACCTCCTCACTTCGAAGTGACCCCGCGCGGGTCGTCATGCCGCCATGACCCACTTCCGGCACGACGAGACCCCCGGAGGGCTCACCCATGTCCGTCTTCGCCAGCCTGGTCGAGCACCTTGCCGACCTGCTCCAGCCGCTGTTCGGCGCCTCGGCCGCCGCCGCGGCGATCGTCCTGTTCACCGCGCTCGTACGCCTCCTCGTCCACCCCCTGTCCCGGGCCGCCGCACGCGGCCAGAAAGCCCGCACCGCACTCCAGCCGAAGATCGCCGAGCTGCGGAGGAAGCACGGCAAGAACCCCGAGAGGCTCCAGAAGGCAGTGCTGGAGCTGCACGCCGAGGAGAAGGTGTCACCGCTGGCCGGCTGCCTGCCGGGGATGCTCCAGATCCCCGCGTTCTTCCTGCTCTACCACCTGTTCTCCAGCGGCACGATCGGCGGCGAGACCAACGCGCTCCTCGGCCACCAGCTGTTCGCCGCGCCGCTCGGGGAGCGGTGGACGGACGCGCTCGACGGCGGTCTTCTCAGCGGTGCGGGGCTGGTCTACGCCGTGCTGTTCGTGGTCGTCGGGTGCGTCGCAGCGTTCAGCTACCGGCTCGGCAAGCGCGTGGCGGCCGCGAACCCGGCCGCCCCGGCCGATGGCGGGGAGCAGCTGCCCGGGCTGGCGGCGGTGAGCCGGGTGATGCCGTTCATGTCGTTCTTCACGCTGGTCACCGTGGCGGTCGTGCCGCTGGCCGCCGCGCTGTACGTCGTCACCAGCACGACGTGGAGCGCCGTCGAGCGGGCCGTGCTGTACCGGTGATCCGGCGGGCCCGGTCCAGTACGTGAACGGGGTATTGCGGAGCGCACCGCGGGCTTGGAGGATCGACCAGTCCTCCGATGGCTCCGCCCCGCCGCATCCGGGTCGCGCGCATCGGTCGGGCGCACGCGATCGAGGGAGACTGATCATGAAGCTGCTGCGAGTCGGTACGGCCGGGGCGGAGCGGCCCGCGCTGCTCGACGCCGACGGGGCCCTGCGCGACCTGTCGGGCGTCGTGGCGGACATCGACGGTGCGCTGCTCGCCGACGAGGAGGCGCTCGGCCGGGTCCGGGCCGCCGCCGACGCCGGTGACCTGCCCGTACTGGACGCCACCGGGCTGCGGGTCGGGCCGCCGCTGGGGCGGATCGGCAAGATCGTCTGCATCGGGCTGAACTACCACGACCACGCGCGCGAGACCGGCGCCGAGCCGCCCGCCGAGCCGGTCCTCTTCATGAAGGCGCCGGACACCGTGGTCGGGCCGTACGACACCGTCCTCGTGCCGCGCCGGTCCCTCAAGACCGACTGGGAGGTCGAACTGGCCGTCGTCATCGGGCGTACGGCCAGGTACCTGGAGTCCGTGGAGGATGCCCTCGCGCATGTCGCCGGGTACGCCGTGGCGCACGACGTGTCCGAGCGGGAGTTCCAGATCGAGCGCGGCGGGACCTGGGACAAGGGCAAGAACTGCGAGACGTTCAACCCGCTCGGGCCGTGGCTGGTGACGGCGGACGAGGTGCCGGACCCGCAGAGTCTGGCCCTCAAGCTGTGGGTCAACGGGGAGTTGAAGCAGGACGGGACGACTGCCGAGCAGATCTTCCCGGTCGGGGAGGTCGTGCGCTACCTCAGCCGGTTCATGACGCTGTACCCGGGCGATGTGATCAACACCGGGACGCCTGCGGGGGTGGCGCTGGGGGCGCCCGAGCCGAAGCCGTTCCTGCGGGCCGGGGATGTCGTGGAGCTGGAGATCGAGGGACTCGGGCGGCAGCGGCAGGAGTTCAAGGACGCCTGAGAGGCGGGGTGGGGCAAGCTGACTCGGGCAGCGTTCTGCCTCTCCCCTTGCGCAACGAGGGCCTTCACCGTGTGAGGTGAAGGCCCTCGTTGCGTGGCGGTCACGTCAGAGAGCGGACCGCTCAGGAAGGTCGCCGGTCCAACTCCTCGACGAGCGCCGAAGAGAAGATCGTGCCCGCCAGCCAGGCGTCCTTGTCGGGGCCCTGTGCCGGAATGATCAGGCGGCGGCGAACCCACGGCTCCCGCAGGCCCGGCAACTCCACCGCAGCTTCCGCCCAGACGCCTTCCTCGTCTTCCGCGAACGACAGACCGTTGAGAGCGGCGGAGTGCTCGGAAAGGGCTGCCCTCAGACCCTCGACGACTTCCGCACGGAATTCTTCGAGGTACGCCTCGTGGTCTGGAATCTTAGCCATAGGTTTTCTAGCACCCGCAGTTGTAGTAGTACGCGGTGATGATGCCGACGGGCCGGTGGTCGTGCGATCGTGAGTCGACTCGTTCGGTGAACACGACCTTCATCGCACTGGCGTTGACATTCCGGAAGGTGTGACTTTGAAGGTTGCAAGTAATCTTACTGCCGGCAGTCTTGCATTTTCCGCGGTCCAAGGTCTTGTCGATGTCCTGCTTCATATTCGACCAGCTGGAGATCTGCCCGCTGTGACCGGACTCGATGTGTCGCTTCCCGAACCCGTCGATGCCGGCCGCGTCCTTCTGCCCGACGCGGAGGGGTACGTCCTCCCCGTCAGGGCCGATGTGTGTGGAGTAGACGTGCCAGTCGATGGGGTTGGGATTGGCCGCCGCCTGTGCGGGTGAGGCCGCGGCTCCGAACAGACACAGCGCGATGACCGAGACCGTGACCGATGCGCGACGTCGCATGAGTGAACGCAAAGCTCCCCCTGAATTGTCTTTTCTGCCGTCGAGGTCGGACGAGGCAGAAGGTCAGGGTCAACGCTTTCTTTGGTTCCGCAGGAGAGTCAACGACGTTCATCAGGTGTCCATGTAACCGGCACGTTTTCGGCGTGGGTGGTCGGCCTCGACTCGTTTTCGGGTCAAGACTTTGTCAAGTGCTGCTGTCAGTGCGTCGGGGGCGCCCTCAGGCCAGCAGGGCGGCCAGGTCGCGCCACGCCTTCCTGGGAAGGGCGTCTCGCGGCTCGTCGTTCACGATCTGGAGGGCCAGGTGGTCCGCGCCCGCCTCGAAGAACGTGTCGATCTTGGCGCGGATCGCCGTCTCGTCGCCCCAGGCGAACAGCGCGTCGACCAGGCGGTCGCTGCCGCCGTCCAACAGGTCGTCCTCGGTGAAGCCGTGCCGGAGGAAGTTGTTGGTGTAGTTCGGCAGCGGCAGGTAGATGCCGAGGAACTCGCGGGCCAGGGCGCGGGCGCGAACCGGGTCCGACTCCGGGACGACGCCCAGCTCGGGGGCGAGCAGGGGGCCTTCGCCGAGGATCTCGCGGGCGTGCGCGGTGTGCTCGGGGGTGACCAGGTACGGGATCGAGCCCGCCGCCCGGTCACCGGCCAGCCGCAGCGACTTCGGGCCCAGGGCGGCCAGCAGCCGGCGGTCCTCCGGCACCCCGGCGGCGTCCAGGCCGTCGAGGTGGGAGACCAGGGCCGAGTAGGGGCGGGCGTACTGCTCCACCCGCTTGGCGTGACTCACGCCGAGGCCCAGCAGGAAACGCCCGGGGCGGGACGACTCCAGGTCCGCGAAGGCCGCAGCGGACGCGTCCGGCTCGTGCTGCCAGATGCTCTGGATGCTGGTGCCGACCTTGATCTTCGAGGTCGCCTCGATGAGGGGGACGGCGTTGGCGGCGGAGCTGTTGCCGCCCAGCCAGAGGGCGTCGTAGCCGAGCTCCTCCAGTTCGGCGGCGGCCTCGGCGAGTTCACCGCGGCGGTCCGGGTCCTCCGAGCGCAGGCCTACGCTCCAGATGCCGTAACGGCCGAGGGTCTCCTTCAGGGAGGTGGTCATCGGTGGGGGTCCCTCCGGTTGGGGCGCCGTGCTTGATCACGCGTACACGGGTGCCAACCGGAGGGAGTCTCCGCTCATTCCGTGGGGGCGGCGTCGGCTGCCACGGCCCTAGCGGTCCAGGAACCGCTCCAGCGCCTCCACCACCATCCGGTGATCGTCGAGCTGCGGCAGTCCGGAGACCGTCACCGCGCCGATCACGCCCACGCCCTCGACGGTGATCGGGAAGGAGCCGCCGTGCGCCGCGTAGGTGTCGGGGTCCAGCCGGGAGGACTCCTCGAACGTGCTGCCCTTGGCGCGGAAGCGGGCGCCGACCAGATAGGAGGCGCAGCCGTAGCGTTCGACGACCCGGCGCTTGCGGGCGATCCAGGCGTCGTTGTCCGGCGTGGAGCCGGGCAGCGCCGCGTGGAAGAGCTGCTGGCCGGAGCGGTGGATGTCGATCGCGACCGGGGCCTGCCGCTCCCGGGCCGTCTCGACGAGGAGCGAGCCGAGCGCCCAGGCGTCGTCGTTCGTGAACTGCCGGAACACCAGGACGCGTTCCTGCTTCTCCAGCTCTTCCAGGCTCGGGGTGAGTTCCGGGTGGAACTTCGGGGTGAGCCCCTGGCTGTGCGAGGGGTTGCTCTTGTGGGTCACAGGGTCACCGTCACCTTCTCGAGGGCCGAACGACGAGCGGCCTGAAGGACGTCCAGGGCGGCGGCCGCCTCTCGCGCGGTCACCGGGTTCGGGGCGCCCTCCAGCAGGGCCCTCGCCACGCTCGCATAGTAAGCGGGGTAGTCGCCCGGGAGGGTGGGTTCGACGCGTCCGCCGCCGGTGACCGGGGACTCGCCGGAGCCCACGCGGCCCCACAGCGACTCGGGCTCCACACCCCAGCCGGGGCCGGGGCGCCGGCCGTCCCGGAGCGCCGCCTCCTGAGGGTCCAGGCCGTACTTGACGTAACCGGCGGTGGAGCCCAGGACGCGGAAGCGGGGGCCGAGTTGGGCGGTCGTCGCGGAGACGTGGAGGTGGGAGCGGACGCCGCTGGTGTGCGTGACCGCGATGAAGGTGTCGTCGTCGGTCTCGGCGCCCGGGCGGCGGACGTCCGCCTCCGCGTACACGGAGGCCGCCGGGCCGAACAGGACCAGCGCCTGGTCGACGACGTGACTGCCGAGGTCGTAGAGCAGACCTCCGATCTCTGCGGGGTCGCCGGACTCCCGCCAGCCGCCCTTGGGCTTCGGGCGCCAGCGCTCGAACCGCGACTCGAACCGCCACACCTCACCCAACTCGCCCTCGTCCAGCAGCTTGCGCAGGGTGAGGAAGTCGTTGTCCCAGCGGCGGTTCTGGAAGACGGAGAGGAGCAGTGCGCGTTCCTCGGCGAGGGCGGCGAGTTCGCGGGCCTCGGCCGCCGTGCCGGCGACGGGCTTGTCGACCACGACCGGCAGGCCTGCCTCCAGGGCGGTCCTCGCGAGCGGCACGTGCGTCTTGTTCGGGGACGCGATGACGACCAGGTCCAGCTCGATGGCCCGGTCGAACAGCTCGTCCGGTGCGGCGGCGAGACGGACGTCCGGGAACTCGGCGCGGGCCTGCTGCTGCCGTTCCGGGTTCGAGGTGACCACCGTGTCGAGGGTGAGCCCCTCGGTGGCGGCGATCAGCGGGGCGTGGAAGACGGAGCCGGCGAGGCCGTAGCCGACGAGGCCGACGCGGAGGGGCGAGCCGGGGGCTGTGCCGAGGGGTGTGCCAGTCATGCCACCCACTTTCGCAACGCTGTTGCCAAAGTGCAAGCGCCGGGGACAATGGGGGCGTGGACAGGGCGGACGACCGTACGGGCGGAGTGGACGGCATGCGCGGGTCGGGAACGGCGGGAGCCGCGGAGGCGGCCGGTTCGGCCCGGGCGGGGGCTGCGGGAGCAGCGGGAGCAGCCGGTTCGGCCCGGGCGGGAGCAGCCGGTGCGGCCCGGGGCGGGGGCGGCGGGGTGAACCTGCTCTCCCTGCGCAGCCACAACGCCGCGCTGGTGCTCGACCTGCTGCGGACCGCCGGGGGCGAGGGCATCAGCCGGCTCGAACTCGCCGAGCGGACCGGGCTCACCCCGCAGGCCGTCAGCAAGATCACGGCCCGGCTGCGGGAGGACGGGCTCGTGGCGGAGGCCGGGCGCCGGGCGTCGACCGGGGGCAAGCCGCGCACGGTGCTGCGGCTGGTGCCGGAGGCCGGGCACGCGGTCGGGGTCCATCTGGACCGGGACGAGGTGCGGGTCGTGCGCGTGGACCTGCGCGGGACCGTGGTGGGGGAGCGGCGGGCCGCGCTGGATCTGGGGGCGGGGTCGGAGGCCGTACTGGCCGCGGTGCGGGAGGCGGTGGCGGGGGTGCTGCCGGCCGGGCCCGACCCGCTCTCCCGGCACGGGCTCTCCGCGCTCGACCCGCTCTCCCGGCACGGGCTCTCCGCGCTCGACCCGTCCCTGCTCGGGGTCGGTGTCGCGTTGCCCGGGCCGCTCGATCACGGCCGGGGGGTGCTGCATCGGGTGACCGGGTTCCCCGAGTGGGACGGTTTCCCGTTGCGTGAGGCGCTGGCCGAGCGGCTCGGGGTGCCGGTCGTCGTCGACAAGGACACCAACGCGGCGGCGCTGCGTCTCGCCGCAGGCGGCGAGCGCGGTTCCTTCGCCTACCTGCACCTCGGCACGGGGCTGGGGGCCGGGCTGGTCATCGGCGGCAGTGTGCACCGGGGGGCCAGGACCGGGGCCGGGGAGTTCGGCCACCAGGTGATCCAGCTCGACGGCCCGCCCTGCACCTGCGGGGACCGGGGCTGCGTCGAGGCCCTGTGCCTCGGTGCCGTGGCGCGCGGCGACCTGGACGAGGCGGCGCGGGTGCTGGGGGCCGGCGCGGCGAACCTCGTCGGGCTGCTCGACATCGACGTCGTCCTGCTCGGCGGCCGTACGGTGACGGCGGCGCCGGAGGCCTTCGTGGGCGGGGTCGGCGCGGTGCTGGCGGACCGGGCCCGGCGAACGGGCCAGGACGCCGTGCCCGTACGCGTCACGGCCGGGGGAGAGGGTGCCGTGGCGGTGGGGGCGGCTCAACTGGTGCTGGGGCCGGTGTTCGGGCGGGGAGGAGGCTGAGCGGAGAAGGGCCCGGTCCTCGCGCTCAGCCGTTGCGGCTCCGGCAAGCCCCGTTGCGACGTCACGGCCCGGGAACGCCGAGCCGGCGTCCCATCGCAGCGGGCCGTTCCGCCCGGAGTGTGCGCCGACCGGGCGGATCCGCGCCGCCGTTCGGGGCCGGTTCGCGGCGTCGTCGTCTCGCGCGCCACTCCGCTCGGAATGTCACATCATCATGCGACTCTGCACGCCCGCTCACTTCTGCCTGGCGGCGGCAGCGGCGGCTGCCGTCCTGCTGCCCGGTGCGCATCCGGCACTGGCGGACGCCCCGGCGCCCGCCTGTGCCGCGCCCGACGACCACACCTTCCCGCTCACCACCCGCATCCACGGCGGCCCCGGCTCCTACACGGCCGGTGGCGGGTTCGGGACCTTCTCGGTCGACCTGACCAACACGACGGACCGGACCTGCGCCGAGATCCACCCCGTCGTCGTGCTCGTCGACGGCAAGCGGGCCCTGGAGCCGTCCCAGCCCCGCCTCGAATTCTTCGAGGGGGCGCGCGCCCACCCCGTGCGGTTCGAGAAGACCGGCGAGGACGAACTCGTGGGGGCGTTCGCCGACGAGCGGGACGGCTTCGCCGGGTTCACCGTCGGACCGGGCGAGACCGTCACCGTGCAGGTGCGGCTCTCGCTCACCTCGGACGCCGTGCCCAACGAGGTCACGGCCAACGCCGCGGTCGTGCAGCGGCACGACGACGACGGAGACTGGGTCGGGCAGTCGAACGACTACCGGTTCCGGATCGCCGACAGCGAGTCGGGCACCGGCACCGACGCGGACCCGGACACCGACGCGGACCCGGACACGGGTACGGAATCCCGCCCCGACTCCGAGTCCTCCGTCCCGCCCCGCGAGGACCGGTTCCCCTTCGCCGAGGAACTGGCCAGGACCGGCACCGGCACCCGGGTCGCCGCGGCCACCGCGGTCCTGCTGCTCACCGGCGGCGCTGCTCTGCTCGTGGTACGCCGCCGCCGCTCGGACTCCTCGGAAGGGCCCTAGGTGTATCGAGCCGCGGCGTCGTGCCCCCGACGGACGGATGGCCGGCCGTCCCGCCAGTCGGGACGCCGTACACGGACCGTTCCGCAAGATCCCGCCACTGTCTAGGCTGGGTCGCACGCTGGACCGCGTACGGCAGGAGATCCCGCACATGGCAGACCGCAAGCCCATCGAGTCGTGGCTCACCGACATGGACGGTGTGCTCATCCACGAGGGCGTTCCGATCCCCGGCGCCGACGCCTTCCTGAAGAAGCTCCGCGAGTCCGGGAAGCCCTTCCTGGTCCTCACCAACAACTCGATGTACACCCCGCGCGACCTGCACGCCCGGCTGCGCCGCATGGGCCTGGAGGTGCCGATCGAGAGCATCTGGACCTCGGCGCTGGCCACCGCCCAGTTCCTGGACGACCAGCGACCGGGCGGGTCGGCGTACGTCATCGGCGAGGCCGGGCTGACCACCGCGCTGCACGACATCGGCTACATCCTGACCGACCACGAGCCGGACTACGTCGTCCTCGGCGAGACCCGTACGTACTCCTTCGAGGCCATGACGAAGGCGGTGCGGCTCATCCTCGGCGGTGCCCGCTTCATCTGCACCAACCCCGACGAGACCGGCCCCTCCACCGAGGGCCCGCTGCCCGCGACCGGCGCGGTGGCCGCGCTGATCACCCAGGCGACCGGCAAGAAGCCGTACTTCGCGGGCAAGCCGAACCCGCTGATGATGCGGACCGGGCTGAACGCCATCGGGGCGCACTCCGAGACCAGCGCGATGATCGGCGACCGTATGGACACCGACGTGCTGGCCGGCATGGAGGCCGGGATGCAGACGTTCCTGGTGCTCACCGGCCTGACCCGGCCCGAGCAGGTCGAGGACTTCCCGTACCGGCCCTCGCAGGTCGTGGACTCGATCGCGAACCTCGTCGACCGGGTCTGACCTCGGGCCCCGCGGCGGGCGGGGCTCAAACCCCCGGTCACCCGTACGGAGCAACTGCGGCGTCCCTGAGGATGCGGTGGCCCACCGGGCGGGGGAGGCTCCAGGCGTCTGGAGGTTCACGATGGGTTCCCTGAGAGTCACTGTCTGTACGAGCGTCCTGGCCGTCGTCGCCCTCGCACCGGCGGCGTACGCGACGGACACGGGGAGCGTGTCGGTGACCCCGGCCCGCCCCGCCCCCGGCAGTGACGTCACGCTCCGTGTGACCGGCTGCGACCGGCGAACGGCTGTGGCCGCCTCGCCGGCCCTCGTCGCGGACGCGCGGCTCACCGTCGCCGGCGCCGACGAGCTCGTCGGCGACAGCCGCGTCCGCTCCACGCTCAAGGCGGGTTCGTACGCCGTGCGGGTCACCTGCGGTGCCACGCGACGCACCGGCACCTTCACCGTCCAGGACGGCGAGGCACGACACGGCGCGGGACAGCACGGTGCCCCGCTGGCCACCGTGCCCGCGGCCCCACAGGCCACCGTGCCCGGACCCGGCGGCCGGCCACCCGCCCCCGGCAACGGCGGACAGTCACCCGCCCTCGGCAACGGCGGCCGGCCACCCGCCCCCGCCGAGGGCGAACAGCAACCCGTCCCCGGCAGGGGAGGTCAGCCGCCCGCGCCCGAGAAGGGCGGTCGGCCGCCCGCGCCCGGCGTCGACGAGGGGGCGTTCCCCTCCCGCCGGCCCGGCGCGCCCGCCTCGCCCGTCGCTCCCGTCCAGGCGGGGGGCGGCGGTGCCGCCGACCACCTCGCCGCCGAGGAACGCGGCGCCGGTCCCGGTGCGGCGCAGGGGGTGACCGGACTCGTGCTCGCGGCGGCGGCCGCGGCGGTGGTCTTCGCCTTGCGCGGGGTCCGCCGGGGCCGCGGAACGGACTGACCGGCCATGCACGATCACGATCACGTCCAGAGACGTTTCTCGGGCACCGGCCGCCTGCTGACCGGCATGGCCTGGGTCGTGCTGCTGCTCGGGCTGTGGCTGTGGGGCCGCGAGGTCACCGAGATGCGGCACGGCATCTCGGCGCCCGCCACGGGTGACATGGCGGCGGCCGGACGGCCCCCGGACATCAAGCTGCCGCCGGAGCGGCGCCCGCTGGGCGACGCGCTGCCGCAGCGCATCGACATCCCCGGCATCGGCGTCCAGGCCCCCGTGGTGGCGCGCGGTCTCGACGCGCACGGGGCCCCCGACCCGCCGCCGTACGACCAGCCCGGCGTGGTCGGCTGGTACGCCGGCGGGGTCGCACCCGGGGCGCCCGGCACCGCGCTGATGGTCGGTCATGTCGACACCGAGTCCCGGCCCGCCGTCTTCTACCGGGTCAGTGCCATGCGGCCGGGCCAGACGATCCGGGTGGTCCGGGCCGACGCGAAGATCGCCGAGTTCACCGTCGAGTCGGTGCAGGTCCTCACCCGCGACCGCTTCGACGCCCATCAGGCCTACGGGCCCCGCGAGTCGGGCCGGGCGGAACTGCGGCTGGTCACCTGCGGCGGCAGCTACGACCGCACGACCCGCAGCTACACGGCGAACGTGGTCGTCTCGGCGTACCTGACGGGAACCGGCCCCCGGGCTGGATGACGCCAAGTCCCGATACGGTGGCGCTGTGTCATCGCGCCGACGGGGTTCGTCGGTGGGCGGCGCGGGACGTATGCCAGGATTGAGACTTGGAACGGTGCACCCAAGGGGGAGTTGGATGTACGGCAGCAGGGGGGCCGGGGCGTTCGCCAAGAGGCGCGTGTCCGCAGTGGTGCTGGGGGCGGCACTGCTGGTGACGGGGTGTTCCTCCTCCGACGGAGGAGACGGAACGGACGAGCGCGGCGACGGGGCGGGCGCCGGGATCACCCAGCAGCCCAAGGAGAAGGCCCCCTTCTGGGTCAATCCGGACGGTACGGCGGCCCGGCAGGTCGCCGCCCTGGAGAAGTCCGGCAAGAAGCAGGACGCCGAGCAGATCCGCAAGATCGCCGAGCAGCCGGTCGCCGAGTGGGTCGTCCCGGACGACCCGCAGCAGCAGGTCAGGGGCTTCACCGAGGCCGCCGGCAAAGCCGGCCGTACGGCGCTGCTCGTCCTCTACAACGTCCCGCACCGCGACTGCGGCCAGTACTCGCAGGGTGGCGCCGCCGACGGCAACGCCTACCGCGACTGGATCGACGGCGTCGCCGCCGGTATCGGCGACCGGCCCGCCACGGTCGTCCTGGAACCCGACGCCCTGCTGCACCTGGTCGACGGCTGCACCCCGGAGCAGTTCCACGAGGAGCGCTACGACCTCCTCAAGGGCGCCGTCGCCAAGCTCAAGTCGCTGAAGAAGACGAAGGTCTACCTGGACGCGGGCAACGCCGGCTGGCAGGACCCCGACCAGATCTTCGAGTCCCTGAACCGCGCGGGCATCGCCCAGGCCGACGGCTTCTCGGTCAACGTCTCCAACTTCTACTCGACCGAGGACTCCATCGCCTACGGCAAGAAGCTCTCCGCCAAGGTCGGCGGCAAGCACTTCGTCATCGACACCAGCCGCAACGGCAAGGGCCCTTACAACGACGGCAAGCCCGACGAGCGCTGGTGCAACCCGCCGGGCCGCTCCCTGGGCGAGACCCCGACGACGAAGACGGCGGACCCGCTGGTCGACGCGTACCTGTGGGTGAAGCGGCCCGGCGAGTCGGACGGCGAGTGCAAGGGCGGCCCGAAGGCGGGCCAGTGGTGGGCGGACTACGCGCTGAAGCTGGCGAAGGCCACCGCCTGACCCGGCCGGCCCGGGCGGGAACGACGCCCCGGCCATGCACAAGGGGCGCCCTCCTCGCGGAGAGCGCCCCTTCGTCGTGCCGTCGGCCCTCGGCCGTCAGGGCACCTTGACCCACTGCGCCTTGCTCGGGGTGCCGTCCGCGTCCGTCACGAACAGCATGTACCAGCCCGCCTGGACCAGGTTCCGGTTCTCCGGCACGGTCACCGTCAGCTTGTTCCCGGACGCCTTGAAGTCCAGGGCGATCGACCGCTGGTCGATGTCCGTGACGTGCGTGGCGGCACTCGGCCGGATCAGCCGCACCTTCTTGACCTTCGCCGCGTCCGACGAGGTGAACGTCCCCGTGGAGCCGCGCTCGATGGTCTGCGGACCGCCCGACAGCGAGGGCCGGTCCGCGTCGCCGTACAGGTAGGGCGGCGTGTAGATCTCGATGCGCTGCTCGAACTCGCCCGGCTTGGTGTTGGCCTTGTCGGCGTAGAGCGAGTCGGAGCCGAAGACCATCACGCGCCCGTCGGGCAGCAGGATCGACCCGGAGTGGTAGTTGCGGCCCACGAGCGGGTCGGCGACGCGCTTGAGCTCGTTCTTCTCCGCGTCGTAGAGCCGCGCCTCGAAGATGTTGGAGTCGCCGCGGCCGCGGTAGTCCTCCGAGCCGCCGGAGATCAGCACGTTGTCGTCGGGCAGCACCGAGACGTTCGGGTAGCGGGTGCCCTTGTCCAGGGACGGGCCGTCCACGAAGCGCGGGTCCGGCTTCTTCAGGTCGACGATCCGGGTCTTCTCGCTGGACTTCTCCGACTCGCCGACGCCGCCGCCGCCGACCACCATGTACTTCTCGTCCTGCGCCGGCGGCAGCAGCACCGTGCCGGACGTCTCCATCAGGGTGGGGTCGCTCAGCCCGGGGATCTTGGAGAACTTGTTGGTGTCCACGTCCCACACGCCCGGCTCACGGCCCACGTTGTCCGGTCCGTAGCCCGCGTTGGACCCCGAGTAGAAGACCTTGCCGTTCTGCATGAGGAACAGCGCCGGGTAGGTCGGGAACTGCCGGACCTTGCCGGTGTAGGCCCACTTCCTGGTCTTCGGGTCGAAGACCTCGTTCTTGCCCGGGACCAGCTGGCCGATGTCGTCGAGGCCGGAGACGCTGAGGATCTTCCCGTCGCTCAGGGTGGTGAGCGTCGGGTACCAGCGGGCCTCCTTCATCGGGTCGACCTTGATGTACTTCTCGGCGACGGGATCGAACTCGAAGGCGTCCCGGATCCCCTGGAAGTCCTTCTTGTCCAGGGCGAGTTTCTGCGCGATGCCGTAGGTGTTCTTGGCGTCGGCGCCCTTCAGGCCGTGCACGCGGTAGTTGTCCTGCGTGCCCGTCTCGTACTTCTTGCCCCGCTTCTGCGCCTCGACGTAGATCCGGCCGAGGCCGGGGTCGTTGCGCAGGAACCGGCCGGTCGCCTTGTCGAAGACCTTCTTGGCGCGCGGCACGAGCACCGGGTCCTTGGAGACGAAGGTCTTGCCGTTCTTCTTGCCGGTGAACGTGGTGCCCGCGGGCAGGGTGATCGGCGCGTCCGGGTTCTCGTTGTGGACGATCATCAGGCCACCGGCCTTCTTGACGTCACCCTGGAGTTTCTCGTAGCGCTTGGTGCCGCCCGCGATCAGCAGATTGCCGTTGGCGAGCTGAGTGTGGCCGGTGCAGAACAGGTCGGCCGGTGTGGGCACCTTCTTGACGGTGCCCTTGACCGGGTCCCAGATCCGGGTGTCGAACTTCTTCGCGTCGAAGTTGTCCTGGTTGTTGCCCGACCCCGCGACGAGCAGCACCTTGCCGGTGCGCAGGAGCGCCGCGTGGATGGTGTTCTGCCGGTACTCCTCGGGGAAATCGACTATCTCCCACTTGCCGTTGGCGGCCTTGTACTCCGGCTTGTTGATCGTGTACTGGTGGTATTTCTCGGTGCTGAAGCGGTAGAGCCACGGCCCGTTCATCCCGGCCAGCGCGAGTACCACCGCCGTGCCGATCGCGAGTCGACGAGCCCGGCGGCGGCCTGCACGGTCGTTCATTCCTTACGTCCCCCAAGTCCACCAAGGGCGATCTGCATGGTCTGGTCGGATCCCCCGACCTCCCCGTTCTCGCCCGGGGTGGCGGCCCACGAGGGCTTGCGCTGCGGGGTGTGCCCCGACGGCTGCTGCGGGATGGGCAGCGGCTGCGTCCGGGGCGGCCCCGCAGGGTCCTGCGGCTCTCCCGCGGCACCGGCGGCGGGCTTCTTCGCGTCCTGCCGCAGCTGCCAGCGCCAGGCGAACACCGGCGAGGCGGTGATCAGCAGCGCGAACGTCGCCCAGATGATCATCGCGGGGTGGGAGTGGCCGAAGGCGAAACCGGCCGCGATCGATCCACCGAAGATCGCGACGAAGTACCAGTGGTAGCGGAACGTGCCGAACCAGCGGTCCGGGCTCGCCGAGTCGCCCTTGGGCGTCACCACGAACTTGCTCTTGCGCCGCAGCACGGCGTCGATCAGGGCCTTCGCGTACAGCGGCGCCGACAGCGCGGACATCACCATGCCGGCCACACCGCCGGAGCCCTCCGGCTCGTGCGGCGAGACGTTGTGCCGGCGGTTCCAGACGTACAGACCGATCTGCAGGGCGGAGGCGTTGCCGTAGAGCATCAGCCACACGGCCGGGTCGATGTTCACACCCGAGGCGCCCAGGCCCAGGAACAGGCAGCAACTCAGCGCCGCCAGGATCCAGTTGAGGGCCGACATCGGGTAGAAGATGATCATCATCGTGTAGTTGAAGAGCTTGCTCGGCGGCAGCGAGTACCAGCCCTTCCAGTACTGCCCCAGGATCGTCTCGTACGTCCCCCGCGACCAGCGCATCTGCTGGGTGAAGAAGTCCGTCCAGGCGCTCGGGCCCTCACCGACGGCGAGCACGTCCGGCGTGTACACCGAGCGCCACTTCCTGCCCGTCGCCGGGTTCTTGTGGCGGTGCATCTCGAAGCCGGTCGCCATGTCCTCGGTGATCGAGTCGTACAGGCCGCCGATCTGCTTCAGGGCCTTGATGCGCACCGCGTTGGACGTGCCGACGAACATCGGGGAGCCGTAGCGGTTGCCGGCGCGCTGGATCAGCGCGTGGAAGAGGAACTGCTGCGACTCGGCGGCCTTGGTGATGGGGTTGTCGTAGTTGCCGTAGACCTGCGGGCCGATGACGAAGCCGACGTCCGGGTCGCGGAAGAAGCCGAGCATCCGCTCCAGGTAGTTGGGCAGCGGCACGTGGTCGGTGTCGACCGAGGCGAAGAAGTCGTAGTCGTCGCCGTGCGCCTCGAGCCAGGCGTTGTAGTTGCCGTGCTTGGTCTTGGCGCGGTGCGGGCCCTTGGCCTGGTTCCACTTCGCGACGCCCTTGCGGGAGAAGTGGTGCACACCCAGGCGCTCGCAGACCGCCTTCACGTCGGGGTCGTCGCCCTCGTCGAGCAGCCACACGTGCATCAGCCCGCGGTGGCGGATCCTGACGGCCGCCTCCAGGGTCTTCGTCACCATCTCCAGCGGCTCCTTGCCGGGCACGAAGGAGGTGAGGAAGGCCACTCTCGTGCCGGTCTCGGGCACCACCGGGACCGGATCGCGGGCCACCAGCGTGGCGTGCGCGTTCGACAGCACGTTCATGCAGCGGAAGAGCTCGATCAGGCCGATCGAGACGAGCATGACCATGTCGAGCGCGGGCAGCCAGTCGAAGGCGGGGTAGTCGCGCTCGGTCCAGTGCTCGGGCTGGAGCAGCCAGAACAGCAGCACCAGGGACAGCACCGGGGCCGCGGCCAGCATCAGGGCGACGCGGATGCGGTGCGGCTCCTGCGAGATGAGCGAGCGGTACTGCACCTTGTACGGCTTGCTCGGATCCGGCTGGGTGAGGGGACCGGCGAGCCGGCTGTAGTGCTCGTAGTCGTATCTCGGCAGCGTCTTCTTGATCCGCCGGAACGTCCCCGTGGTGCTCATCCGGTTCGCCGGCACTCTGAGCTGGGTGGTCTGGGACGGGTCGTTTTCCTGCCGGGCACCCGTGGGCCTCGACGTCATGAGTCATCCCCCCACACGCGGACAGCCGCGTGTTTCGTAGCTTCGTACCGCCTGCTGCTGGTCCCCCTCGACCTTCACAGACGTATCAGTGGTGGGTCGCAGTCACCACGTCATCCACACCCTATAGACACGGCAACGCGACCTTCCGGTTGCATGATGCCCCCCACGGCATCGGTTCATGAACGGGGCCCCTATCCCCGCCCAGCCCGCAACCGGCTCCGAATCCCCCCAACTGCCGCGTCGTCGCAGCATCCTGTAAAACCAGAAAGCCAAGGTTCTACGGCGCCCATCATGATCGCAAGACGCGAAACACGGTGGTTACCGGTCATACACGCTCATTGTGGCGGGTGTGGGGGCCTTGTGGAGGCGTTGTCGAAAGGCGGGCGCGGATGTTGCCGAAGTGCTCTCTTATGGCCTCCTCCGCCCGCATCGAGTCGCCGGACCGCACCGCGTCGAGGATCTCCCGGTGCTGCCGGCAGGTCACCTTCGGGTCCTGCGGCTCGCCCCCCAGGTCCGTGCGGACCCGGTGGAAGGCGTCCCAGAATGCCTCGAGGACCTCGCACAGCAGCACGTTGTCCAGCCCCCGGTAGAGGGTGGCGTGAAAGGCCCGGTCGGTCTCGGCGAGGCCGGCTCCGCGCGCGGCCTGCTCTTCCATACGGCCGACGAGCGCGTCCAGTTCAAGCAGATCCGCATGAGGCATCCGCCCGGCGAGGCGGGACACGAGCCCCGTCTCCACCGCCTCCCTCAGCTCCAGCAGCTGGAGCAGGGAGTCCTCGCCCCGGTAGTGCCCGGCGACCGTGCGGAAGGCGAGCCCCTCGATCATCGGGGCCAGGGACATCGGGCCGACGTAGGTGCCGAAGCCGTGCCGGATCTCCACGATGCCCATCGCCTGGAGCGCCTTCAGGGCCTCCCGCACCGAGTTCCGGCTCGCGCCGAGGTGCTCCATCAGCTCGGGCTCGGTCGGCAGCGGGGCCCCGGAGGCCAGCCGGCGGTCGATGATGAGCTTCTTGATCCGCTCCTGAAGGTCACGCGCTGCCATGGCCAGAGGGTATCCGGCCAGGAGTGGAGGGGGGGTCTCGAAAGGACATACAGGGGCATGCGAAAGGCCCCCCGCTTCCGCGAGGGGCCTTCCGGTCGGTGCGCCGCCAGGGACTCGAACCCCGGACCCGCTGATTAAGAGTCAGCTGCTCTAACCAACTGAGCTAGCGGCGCCTGCTGACGTCGTAACCCTACAGGACGTCCAGAGGTGCTCCGGACCACGGCCCGGGGGAGGGGGTCCCCCGTGAGGCGGCCGCGTACATCATTCGGACCGTCAGCATGCGCGTACGGAAGACAGTTGCGAAACTGGCCAGGCGCGCCCTCCGGTGTCCGGGCGCCGCATTTTCCGCCGGAAGTGTGAGGGGAATCGCATGGAGTCGCCGGTATTCGAGGAAATCGACCCCGCGAACGACTGCGACTGCCCGGGCTGCGTCCACTGGCGCCGCGCCCTCCCGCATTCCTGGACCGGCCGCGCCGGCGCCCATCCGGCGGCGCACCGGGCTCTCGCCCTGGCCGCCGTGGCCTCCGCCGCCCTCGGCGCGGGCCACACCGTACCGGCCGCGGCGGTGTCGCACGCCCCGCACCGCCCGGGCGATCCCGCAGGTGACGAGCCCGAGACCCCCCAGGGTGTCACGTCCCCGCTGCATGGCTCCCCGGGCCGTCAGACGGAGTCCTCCGCCGCCCCGGAGGTCACCGCCATCACTCGCTCGGAGATCATCAACAGGGCCAAGACCTGGGTCGCCGCGAAGGTGCCGTACAGCATGAGCGCCTATTGGTCCGACGGTTACCGGCAGGACTGCTCCGGCTATGTCTCCATGGCCTGGCGGCTGCCGCGGAACGAATGGACGGGCAGCCTCGCGGCATACGGGCAGAAGATTTCCAAGGAGGAACTCCAGCCCGGCGACATTCTGCTGTTCCACAATGCGTCCGACCCCGAGAAGGGCTCGCATGTCACCATTTTCGGCGGCTGGACGGACAGCAAGCACACCTCCTACACCGCGTACGAGCAGACCCCGCCGCACACCCGCCGGAAGGCCACCCCGTACGCCTATCGGACCAATTCCGACCGGTACGTGCCCTACCGCTACAAGGGCGTCACCGCGCAGGAGCCGGTCCCCGGGAAGGACGGCGGCCAGGCGGGCGCCCCGGCCACCACGCCCTACCCGGGAGAGGTGTATTTCGGCCCCGGCGCGAACAACGAGTACGTCACGCAGCTCGGCCGCATGCTCGTCGCACGCGGGGCCGGCGGCGCGTACGCGTCGGGCCCGGGGCCGCGCTGGACCGATGCCGACCGGCGGGCGACCCGGGCGTTCCAGCTGGCCCAGGGCTGGACCGCCGCGGAAGCGAGCGGGCTGCCCGACCCGCGCACCTGGGAGCTGCTGGTCACGGCCCAGGGCGAGGACGTGACCGACGGGGCCGTCGGCCCGCCGCCCGCTTCCCACGGGGTGCCCGGCTACCCGGGGCGGGCGATGTTCCGCCCCGGCGCGAGGAACCCCTACGTCACCCGGCTGGGCGAGCAGCTCGTACGGAAGGGGTTCGGCAGGTTCTACCGGATCGGACCGGGGCCGGCCTGGGGCGAGGCGGACCGGCGCGGTGTCGAGGCCTTCCAGCGCACTCAGGGCTGGCGGGGCGGCGCGGCCGACGGCTATCCGGGCCCGGAAACCTGGCGGCGCCTCTTCTCATAGGACGGACCCCGAGGTCCCCGGCCCCCCCCCGCGGGTGGGCCCCGAATCCCGGCCGGGCCCCTCGGGCCCCTGCGTCCGGGACCACCGTTGTGACGCATCTGGCGCGGAGGCTGGAGGCACGCATGAGTACGACCACTTCCCACACGTCCGAGTCCGACGGGCCGGCCGACGGACCGGCCCGGCCCGCCCGGCTCATCCAGAACGAGTCCACCACCGAGATCCCCGTCCACCTGCTGTTCCGTGACGATCCCGACCCCGCGCCGGTGCCGGTGAAGGCGGCGGTCGTCGGCCGCAGGCAGGGCACGGGGGAGCAGCCGCGGCTCAGACGCCCGGCCGACATCCCGAAGCGCCCGGTGCCGGAGGTCGATCCGGACCTGGTGGAGCGGCCCGCACGGGTGCTGCCCGGTGCGGCGGGCGTACTGGCCGGGGCCTGCGGCGCGGCCGGGTGCGTGGCCACCTCCTGGTGGGCCGGGGTACTGCCGCCGCTCGTGCTGGAGGCGCTGCGGCTGCCCGCGTACGCCGGGGCCGGGCTCGGCCCCGCACAGTGGGCGGCGTACGCGGGGGCCGGGGCGCTCGGGCTGTTCGGGCTCGGTGGGCTGGCCCGCGGCCGTACCGGGCGCGCCTGGGTGCTGGACCTGTTCGGCCGCTACCGGGGGACCGTCCGGCGCTCCGGTCTGCTGTGGGTCAACCCGCTGCTGCTGCGCCGCCGGGTGGATGTCCGGCTGCGGCACTGGCGCAGCGAGCCCGTGCCCGCGGCCGACGGGGGCGGGGTCGCGCTGCGGGTGGTCGTGCTGGTGGTGTGGAGGGTGCGGGACACCGCCCGGGCCATGCTGGGCGTCGAGGACCACGAGACGTATCTGCGCGAGTGCGTCGAGGCGGCGCTGGCCCGGGTGCCGGTGGAGATGCCGGGCGGGCCGCGGGGGGCGGGGGACGCGGCGGCCGAGGCGCTGACCCGGCTGGTGGCGGCGGACGCGGCCCCGGTCGGCCTGGAGGTGTTCTCCGTGCAGCCGGTGCGTGTGGAGTACGCCCCCGAGATCGCCGCCGCGATGCACCGCCGCCGGATCGCGCAGCTGGACGCCCGGCACCGGGCCAGCGTGCTCACCTCGGTCGTGGACTCGGTGGAGGACACGGTGACCCGGCTGACCATGCGGGGGCTGGTCGAGCTCGACGACTACGAGCGGAAGGTGCTGGTGAAGGACCTGACGGTGGCGTTCTGCGCCGGCCGTGGGGAAACGGCTCCGTGATTGGTATGGACATGTTCAACCGACGCCCATAATCTCGCACTTGGTCTAGACCTACACGCACGGCTCACTGAACCTCCCCCACGTTCTCCAGGAGCGGCAGCATGCGTACCAGGACCAAGTTGTCCGCAGCCGCGGTGGGGCTGGCCACGACCGGAGCTCTCGTGCTCTCCTCCGGCGGTGCCAGCGGCCACGGCTACACCGACCTCCCCATCAGCCGGCAGAAGCTCTGCCAGAACGGCACCGTGACCAACTGCGGATCCATCCAGTGGGAGCCGCAGAGTGTCGAGGGCCCGAAGGGCTTCCCGGCCTCCGGGCCCGCCGACGGGCAGATCTGCAACGCCGGCCTCGGCCACTTCAGCCAGCTCAGCGCACCTCGCACGCCGTCCGGCGGAGCCTGGCCCGCCACGAAGGTGACGGGCGGCCAGAACTACACGTTCCGCTGGCAGTTCACGGCCATGCACGCCACGACCGACTTCAAGTACTACGTCACCAAGCCGGGCTGGAACCAGAACCACAACCTGGCCCGGTCCGACCTCGACCTCACGCCGTTCCTCACGGTGCCGTACAACGGGCAGCGCCCGCCGTCCACGCTCTCCCACAGCGGCAGACTGCCGACCGGGCTCAGCGGCCGGCACGTCATCGTCGCCGTGTGGACGATCGCCGACACGGCCAACGCGTTCTACGCCTGCTCGGACGTGACCTTCTGAACCCTTCGGAACCTCTGAGCTTCTCTTGAGTCACGGCTGCGGCCGGCGCGGGTAGGTTCCTCCCACGCCGGCCGCTCGAAGGCCGCCCAGGGCCTCGGGGGAGCTCATGGAAACCTTGTTCTACATCGTGCCCGCGCTCATGATCGCGGTCGCTTCCTGTGCCGTGGTCGTGGTGATCCGCCGCTCCGTGCGGGTCAGCCGCGCCTGGAACAGCGGCCTGACCGCCGAGGCCCGCTGTCTGCGGACGTACACCACGACGAGCGGGGGCGGCGACAGCTCGGTGCGCACCACCCTGCACCACGTGTACGAGTTCACCACGCGCGAGGGCCGCGGCGTCCGCTTCGAGGAGCACGGCGGGCCGGGGACGATCCTGGAGGGCGACATCGTCACCGTGCACTACCCGGCGGACCGCCCGGAACATGCCACGGCCAGGCCCCCGGCACAGGGGAAGCTCGTCGCGGGCACGGGATGTCTGCTCGCCTTCCTCGGCACGTTCATCCTCTTCGCCGTCGGCTTCATGGCGGTGGCCCACGCGATGTTCTCCGTCGCGGGCGACTTCCCGCAGCCGTAGGACTCCACATCTGACGTCACGTCAACTACCGTGCCCGCCCATGGACTCCAGGGCGAGCACCGTCGCGGAACTCATCGCCGCCCGGTGGGGCGACCACCGCCCCGGCCTGCGGTGCGAGGAGCGGACCCTGACGCAGCACGAGGTGGCGGCCGGCGCCGCGGCCCGGGCGGCACTCCTCACGGACCTTCTGCCGCCGGCCGCCGAACCCCACCTCGGGGTGCTGCTCGACAACACCCCCGAGTTCCCGCTGTGGCTGGGTGCCGCGGCCCTGGCCGGGGCGGCCGTCGCCGGGATCAACCCCACCCGGCGCGGTGCCGAACTCGCCCGCGACATCGTCCACACCGAGTGCCGCGTCCTGATCACCGAACGGGCCCACCTGCCGCTGCTGGCAGACCTGGACCTGCCGGAAGTCCGCCTGCTGGTTACGGACACCCCGGAGTACGCCGAGCTCCTCACCCCGTACGCGGACGCCCGCCCGGACCCTTGCGGGGCCACCCCGGGCGACCGTTTCCTGCTCTGCTTCACCTCCGGTTCGACCGGCGCCCCCAAGGCCGCGCTCTGCTCCCAGGGCCGTCTGGCAGCCGCCGGCCGGTCCCTGGCGGACCAGTTCTCCCTGTCCCCGGACGACGTGCACTACGTCTGCATGCCCCTGTTCCACGGCAACGCGGTGATCGCCGACTGGGCACCCGCACTGGTGACCGGCGCGGCGGTGGCGCTGCGCCGCCGCTTCTCGGCGTCCGGGTTCCTGCCGGACGTACGGCGGTACGGGGCGACGTACTTCACGTACGTGGGCCGGGCGATCCAGTACGTCCTGGCCACCGGGCCGCGCCCGGACGACCGCGACAACCCGCTGCGCCTGGGCTTCGGCACGGAGGCCGGCGCGGTGGACGCGGCCGCCTTCGAGCGGCGGTTCGGGGCGCGGCTGGTGGAGGGCTACGGCTCGTCGGAGGGCGGGGCGGCGATCGCGTGGACACCGGGGACACCGCCGGGCGCGGTGGGGCGGGCGGCACCCGGGCTCGTCGTCCTCGACCGGGAGAGCCGTGCGGAGTGCGAGGCGGCCGTCTTCGACGGGGCGGGGCGGCTGCTCAACGGGGACGAGGCGATCGGCGAACTCGTCAACCAGGGGCCCAGCTCCTTCGAGGGCTACTGGCGCAACCCTGCGGCGGAGGCGGAACGCCGCAAGTGGGGGTCCCCCCGCTCGGGCGAAGCCGAGAGCGGGGGAGGCTGGTACTGGACGGGCGACCTCTTCTACCGCGACACCGACGGCTACCTCTACTTCGCCGGCCGGACCGACGACCGCCTCCGCGTGGACGGGGAGAACCTGGCCGCGGCGATGATCGAGAACATCCTCGCCCGGTACGAGGGGGCGGAGGCGGTCTGTGTGTACGCCGTGCCGGACCCGGTGACCGGGGACCAGGTGATGGCCACGATCGCCGGTTCGTTCGATCCCGAGAGCTTCGCGGCGTTCCTCGCCGCTCAGCCCGACCTCGGGACGAAGATGGCGCCCCGGTTCGTGCGGGTGGTGGAGCACATGCCCGTGACGGCGACGAACAAGATCCGCCGGGCGGAGCTGCGCGGGGAGGGTGTGGGGTGCGCCGGTCCGGTGTGGTGGCGGCCGCCCGGGGAGCGGGCGTACCGACGGCTGACGGACGGGGATCGCAAACGCGCTGAGGGGCCTCTCGCTCCCACGAGAGGCCCCTCATCCGTGCGCCGCCAGGGACTCGAACCCCGGACCCGCTGATTAAGAGTCAGCTGCTCTAACCAACTGAGCTAGCGGCGCATGACTCTCGCCTGCCACCGGAATCGTGTTCCGCGGCGGGCGACGGGGAAAATACTACCCAATGCCGGGGGGTGCTCCGGACCACCCGGACAGGGCCGGCGCCCCGCACCGCGGACAGGGTCCGAAGCCGTGGCGGCAGGCCTCAGATCGCCAGGGAGAGCAGCACCGGTGCCGCGTGGCGGTTGAGGGTGTCGGCGGCCTGGCGCAGGCGGTGGGCGTGCTCGACCGGGAGGGACAGGGCCAGGCAGCCGACGGAGGAGCCGGCCGTGATCGGGACGGCCGCGCAGACCGTGCCGATCGCGTACTCCTGGAGGTCCAGGACGGGCACGGTGGGCGGTTGCGCCTCCAGGCGGGAGAGCAGCAGCCAGTCGCTGGTGATGGTGCGCGAGGTGAGGCGGGCCATCTTGTGCCGGGCGAGGTGGTCGCGGCGGCCGGCGTGGTCGAGCTGGGTGAGCAGGCTCTTGCCGATGGCGGTGGCGTGGGCCGAGGAGCGGAAGTCGACCCACTCGTTGACCGCGGGCGCCGACGGGCTGTCGGCGTACTGGGTGATGCTGATCTCGCCGTCGACGTACCGGCTCATGTAGACGGCGGCGCCGACCGAGTCCCGCAGCCGGTCCAGGGTGCGCTGGAGCTTGTCGCGCAGGGCCTGCTCGCGGTGGTGGGCGGAGCCGAGACGGGCCAGGGTCTCGCCCGTGACGTAGGCGCCGTCGGAGATCTGCTCGATGTAGCCCTCGCGGCGCAGCATGCGCAGGAGCGCGGTCAGCCGCTCCGGTGCGATGCGGGTGTGCAGGGCGATCTCGGCGTCGGTGACACCGCTGGTGCCGCGCGCCACCGTCTCCAGGACGCGCAGGGCCTCCTGGGCCGAGTGGTACGGGGTGGTCGGCTCGTGCTTCAGCGCCACGGTGGTCTCCCCCTGCGCTTGCTGTAGGGCCGTAATCCGGTCAGTGAACCTCTTCCAGGTTAACCGGCAAAGGGCTTGCGCGGAGCGGGGGTTGACAAGATTCCCGGGGCCCCGGACTGGGGCAATGGCACTCTGGCATGTGCCAGAAGCATGCCCCAGTCCGGTCCCTGCCACAGGGCGGGGTGTTCTTCCTGTTCACGGGCTGTAGTCACAGAACTGCGCTGAGGAACTCCCGTGTCCGGTCCAGCTCCGGATCATTGAAGATCTTTTCCGGTGTGCCCGACTCGATGATCCGGCCGTTGTCGAACATCAGTACCTGGTCGGAGATGTCCCGGGCGAAATTCATCTCGTGGGTCACACAGAGCATCGTGATGTCCGTGGAGCGGGCGATGTCCCTGAGGACGTCGAGAACTCCCGCGACCAGCTCCGGGTCGAGCGCGGAGGTCACCTCGTCCAGCAGCAGCACCTGCGGGCGCATCGCCAGGGCCCGGGCGATCGCCACCCGCTGCTGCTGGCCGCCGGAGAGCTGGGCCGGGTGCGCGTCGCACTTGTCGGCCAGGCCCACCATGTCGAGCAGGCCCTTGGCCCGTTCCACCGCCTCGTCCTTCGAAAGGCCGAGGACCGTGACCGGCGCCTCGGTGATGTTCCGCAGCACCGTCATGTTCGGGAACAGGTTGAACTGCTGGAACACCATCCCGATCTTCTTGCGGACCTCGCGGACCTGCTTGTCGGAGGCCGGGAACAGTTGCTGTCCGTCGACCGTGATCGTGCCCTCGTCGGGCTTGAGCAGGGTCATCAGCAGCCGCAGGATCGTCGTCTTGCCGGACCCGGACGGCCCGATCAGGGTGACGTGCTTGCCGGCGTCGACCGAGAAGTCCAGGTGGTCCAGGACGGTGTTGCTCCCGAACCGCTTGGTGACCTGCTCCAGCCGGATCAGCTCGCCCGCGCTCGCGGCGGGGTCCTTCTCCGGATTGGTCTCGGGCTGGGGAAGAGTGTCAGTGGGCAAGGCGTCGCTCCAGGGCTCGCAGGGCAAGGGAGGCCAGGTAGGACATGACGATGAAGGCCACGCCGATCACCGTCAGCGGCTCGGTGAACTGGAAGTGCTCCTGCGAGTACAGGCGCGCCCGGCCGAGCATCTCCAGCACGGTGATCGCCATGACCATCGGCGTGTCCTTGAGCATGGAGATGACGTAGTTGCCGAGCGCGGGCACGACCCGGCGCACCGCCTGCGGCAGGATCACCGCGGTCCACGTCCGGCGCAGCGGCAGGTTCAGCGCCGTCGCCGCCTCCCACTGGCCGACCGGCACGGCCTCGATGCCGGCCCGGTAGACCTGCATCGTGTACGTCGAGTAGTGCAGCCCGATCGCGAAGACACCGGTGGCCAGCGCCGAGAAGGTCAGGCCCCATTCGGGCAGCACGTAGAAGAGGAAGAACAGCTGCACCAGCAGCGGGGTGTTGCGGACGAACTCCGTGACCGCGCCGACCGGCCAGGTCACCCAGCGCGAGGGCACCCGCATCAGCAGCGCCCACACCAGACCCAGCGCGAACGAGATCAGCGAACCGAGGGCCAGGATCTGCACGGTGACCAGCAGACCCTCCCAGAACTGCGGCATGAAGCCGCTGACAGCGCTCCAGTCCCACTTCATGCGACGGCACCTCCGATCCCGGTCGTCTTCGGACGGTCCAGTTCCTGGTCGGGCGTGCTCCCGACCGGCTTGCCGGTGCCGGCCTTGAGGCTGCGCTCCAGGCGACGCATGCCGCGGGTCAGCGCGAAGGCGATCACGAAGTAGATCAGCAGCACGATCGTGTAGATCTCCGCGCTCTCCTGGAGCGCGAGCCGCACCAGGTTGCCGCTGAACGCCAGGTCACCCATGCCCATGATGGACACCAGGGCGGTGCCCTTGAGCAGTTCGACGAGCAGGTTGGAGAACGGCGGGATCATCTCCGGCACGGCCTGCGGCAGCAGGATCAGCCGCAGCCGCTGCCAGGGCGTGAAGCTGAGCGCGATCCCGCCCTCCTTCTGCGCGGGGTCGACCGCGTTCAGCGCACCGCGCACGATCTCGGAGCCGTACGCCCCGTAGGTCAGACCCAGCGCCAGGATGCCCGCCCACAGCGGTACCAGCTGCCAGCCGAAGGCGACGGGGAGCACGAAGTACACCCAGAAGATCATCACCAGCGCCGACGTACCGCGGAACACCTCGGTGTAGACGCCCGCCAGGAAGCGGACGATCCACAGCCGGTGGGTGCGCGCGACACCGACGAAGAAGGACACCGCGGCGCCCAGCAGGGCACTGCCGACGAGCAGCTGGACCGTGACCCAGACGCCCTTGAGTACGAGTTCCCAGAGTCCCGAGGTCATCCGCCGCAGAGCTCCTTCGCGGTCAGATCCGTCATCTCGGCCTCGGTGAAACCGAACGGCTTGAGGATGCGGAGCAGTTCGCCGCTCTTCTTGAGCTTGCGCAGCTCCACGTTGAAGGCGTCGCGCAGGTTCGACTCGGTCGGCCGGAACGCGAAGGCGCCTCCGTCGACGTGCGGCTTGCCGCCGACGATCGGCTTGAACGGATCGGTGGCCTCCGCCTTGGCGGACTTCTTCACCACCTCGCGCACGGTGAGCGCCGTACCGGCGAACACGTCCACACGCCCCGCCTCGACCGCGTTCAGGCCCGCGACCTGGTCCGGGACGATCAGGATCTCGCTCTCCTTGTACCCCGCCTCGACGGCGTACTGGATCTCGGCGTATCCGGTCCCGGTGGCGAACTTCGCCTTCTTGCCGACGACGTCCTTGTAGCTGTGCAGCCCCTTCGGGTTGCCCTTGCGCACGATGAAGGCGTCGAGCATCTGGTAGTCGGGGTCGGCGAAGATGACCTGCTCACAGCGCTCGGGGTTGACGTACATCCCCGCGGCCACGACGTCGAACTGCTGGGAGTTCAGGCCCGGGATGAGGGAGCCGAACTCGGTCGGCACGGGCTGCACCCGGTCGACGCCGAGCCGCTTGAAGATCACCTTGGCCAGTTCCGGGGCCTCACCCGTCAGCTCGCCGTTGGTGTCGATGAAGCCGAACGGGATCTCGCCGGCGATGCCGAGCCGGACGACGCCCGCCGCCCGGAGCCGGCCGAGCAGGTCGCCGCCCTTGACGTCCGAGGCGGTGGCGACCTTGCTGCATCCGGCGGCGCCCAGCGCACCGAGCGCCGCCACCCCCGCGAGCAGCGACCGGCGCGTGGGCCCGGAGACGGGCCCGGATATGGGTTCGGGACTTCGCAGTCTGCTTCTGTGTGGGCTTCTCTGTGGTGGAGCCATGGGCGCGCGGCTACCCGACCGCTCTCGAGTTATGCCGATCTTTTCAAGCCCCGCACTCTCGCCCTGCGCCCTTGACCGCAGCGCCGGTGGGCACTCCCATGGAGGCATGGCTGATCGCTACATCGAAGTCTCGCTGGTCAAGCGCGACGTGACCTGCACGGCCAGGCTGCTGGACGACCGCGCGCCCATCACGTGCGCGGCCGTCTGGGATTCCCTTCCGCTGGCCGGCGACGTCTACCACGCGAAGTACGCACGCAACGAGATCTACGCCCTTTTCCCGCCCTTCGCCGAAACCGAACCACCCCTGGAAAACCCGACCATCACCCCCATCCCCGGCGACCTGTGCTATTTCACCTTCGCCGGGGCGGAGTTGGGGACCAAGTCCTACGGCTACGACCGCGAGGTCCGCGCCGGGACCACGCTCGTCGACCTGGCCCTGTTCTACGAGCGCAACAACCTGCTGCTGAACGGCGATGTCGGCTGGGTCCCGGGCATCGTCTGGGGCCAGGTCGTCGACGGCCTGGAGGCCATGGCCGAGGCGTGCAACGACCTGTGGAGGTCGGGAGCGGCAGGGGAGTCGCTCAGCTTCCGGAGGGCGTAGGCCCGCCCCCGGCGGCCGCCCCCGCCTCGAACAGCGCGTGGGCCGCCCGCAGCACCAGATCGTCCCGGTGCCGGGCGGCCACGAGCTGCAGACCGACCGGCAGACCGTCCGCGTCCGTGCCGACCGGCACGCTCGCCGCGGGCTGCTGCGTCATGTTGAACGGGTAGGTGAACGGGGTCCAACCGGTCCACCGCCGATGGCCGGAACCTTTCGGTACCTCGGTGCCCGCCTCGAAGGCCGTGATCGGCATGGTGGGCGTGACGAGCAGGTCATAGGTGTCGTGGAAGCGGCCCATCCGGCGCCCCAGGTCCATCCGGACGTCCACAGCGGCCAGGTACTCCAGCGCCGAGTACCGGGCGCCCCGCGCGCAGATCTCCCGCAGCCCCGGGTCCAGCAACTCCCGCTGGTGCGGGCCCAGATGCTGCGTCACCCGGGCCGCCCCGCTGAACCACAGGGTATGGAAGGCCTCCACCGGGTCGGTGAGGTCCGGGTCGGTCTCCGTGACGTACGCGCCGAGCTCCGCCAGCCGCTCCACCGCCCGTCGCACCGCCCTCGCGACCGCGGGCTGCACCGACACCTGCCCGCCCAGCGACGGCGAGTACGCCACCCGCAGCCCGCGCACCCCTGCCCCGCCCGCCAGAGAGTCCGTGTACGGACCGGCCGGGGCGGACAGCGCCGACCAGTCGCGCGAGTCCGGACGGCCGATGACGTCCATCAGCAGCGCCGCGTCCGCCGCGTCCCGGGTCATCGGCCCGACGTGCGCCAGGGTGCCGAACGCGCTCGCCGGGTAGAGCGGCACCCGCCCGTACGTCGGCTTCAGCGCGAAGATCCCGCAGAACGACGCGGGGATACGGACGCTGCCGCCGCCGTCCGTGCCCAGCGACAGCGGTCCCGCGCCCAGCGCCACCGCCGCGGCGCTGCCGCCGCTCGACCCGCCCGCGGTGCGCGAGGGGTCGCACGGGTTGCGCGTGATCCCGCTGAGCGGCGAGTCCGTCACGCCCTTCCAGCCGAACTCGGGCGTCGTGGTCTTGCCGATGAAGACCGCACCGTGCTCCCGCAGCCGGGCCACGGAGGGGGCGTCCTCGTCCCACCGCCCCGCAGCGTCCACGGCCCTCGACCCGCGCAGGGTCGGCGCCCCGCGCTGCAGCAGGATGTCCTTGACCGTGACCGGCACCCCGTCCAGCAGCCCGCGTGGCTCACCCCGCCGCCATCGCTCCTCGGACTCCGCGGCCCGCTCCAGCGCGTCCTCGGCGGTCAGCCGGACGAAGGCGTTCACCTCCGGCTGGACCGCCTCGGCCCGCTCCAGCACTGCCCGCGTCACCTCCACAGGACTCCACTCGCCCTTGCGGTACCCGTCGAGAAGCCGTACGGCGGTCAGGTCGGTGAGCTCGGTCATTCACCCTCCCAGGAACGTCAGTGACCAGGTACGTACCCACGCTGCTTGTCGACCACGTTCTTCAGTGGCTCGCCGGACGCCCACTGTTCGTACAACTCCACGAACTGGGTGGCGAGCTCGTCGCGCCAGCCGATGATGTCGCCGCTCATGTGGGGGGACACGATCAGGTCCGGTGCCCCCCACAACGGGCTGTCGGAGGGCAGGGGTTCGGCCTCGAAGACGTCCAGGGCGGCGCCCGCGATCCAGCGCTTGGCCAGGGCCTCGGCGAGCGCGTGCTCGACGACCAGCTGGCCGCGGCCGATGTTGACGAACCGGGCGGACGGCTGCATCAGGCCGAAGCGGCGGGCGTCGAACATCCCCCGTGTCTCGTCCGTGAGCGGTGCCGCCGCGATCACCCAGTCGGCGCGGGCCAGCAGCCGGTCCAGGTCCTCCGGGCCGTGCACCCCGGTGCGCGCGGTGCGGCCCACCAGTGCGGTGGTGATGCCCAGCGCCCCCAGGGTGTGCGCGATCGCCCGGCCGATCGGCCCCGACCCGACCACCACGGCCCGGCTCCCGGCGATCCTGTGCGACTCGCGGTGCCGCCAGGTCCGCTCCCGCTGGAGCTCCAGCGTCCGGGGCAGGTCCTTGGCCATCGCCAGGACGAGCGCGGCGACGTACTCCGCGATCGGCTGGTCGAAGATGCCGCGCGCGTTCGTCACCACCGTGTCCGAAGCGGCGAGTTCCGGACACATCAGATGGTCCACACCGGCGCTCGCCGTATGCACCCAGCGTGGCCGCGGACCCTCGCCCGGCCACGCGTGCCGCACGGCGTGCGAGGCGAAATCCCACACCAGGAGCACATCCGCACGCGGGAGGCGCTCGGCCAGATGTGCCGCGTCGGTGTGTTCGATGCGGGCGTGGCCGGTGAGGCGGCCGAGACGGGGGAGGGGTTCGGCGTCCAGGACGAGGAGCGTGGGGATGGGCATGAGCAGCCGTTTCTCCAGCCGTGCGGCGGCGCCGGCCGGCCCTGGTGCGGCCGGCGGTGACGACGAGTTAACCCGGTGTTGACCAAGGAGTGATCCGGGCGGATTGACCACGCTCGCACCCGAACCTACCGTCGTCAACACGGGCGTTCCCACGATCCGTTGCACACTACTTGCCCAGCGTGAGGCCGGTGCCTGCCATGGACGTCTCATTTCTCGGCGGGCCCAGCCCGCAGCGCGGGGTCGGCGTCGTCGCCCCCTTCGACTTCGCACTCGACCGCGAACTGTGGCGCTGGGTGCCGGACGAGGTCTCGCTCCATATGACCCGAACACCGTTCGTGCCGGTCGAGGTGAGTCTCGATCTGGCACGGCTGGTCAGTGAGCACGAGACGCTGAGCGAGGCGGTGCGCACGCTCAACGCCATCGCCCCCGAGGTCGTGGCCTACGCCTGCACCTCGGGCAGCTTCGTCGGCGGCATGATGGGCGAGCGGGCGATGTGCGAGGCGATGAGCCGGGCCGGTGCCGTACCGGCGATCACCACCTCCGGGGCGCTGCTGGAGGCCCTGGTGGAGCTGGACGTACGCCGGGTCGCGCTGGTGACGCCGTACACGGTCTCGGTGACGCAGTCGCTGGAGGCCTACGTCGCCCAGGCCGGTGTGTCGATCTCCGGCTGCGCCTTCATGGGGCTGACCCGGCACATCTGGAAGGTCCCCTACCGGGAGGTGGTCGACATGGCGCGGCAGGCCGTCCGAGGCGACGCCGACGCGCTGTTCATCAGCTGCACCAACCTGCCCACGTACGACGTGATCCCCCAGCTGGAGGCCGAGCTGCGCATCCCCGTGATCTCGGCCAACCAAGTGACGATGTGGGCGGCGCTGCGCCGACTGGGTACCCGTGCGGTGGGGCCGTATCAAGCGCTGATCAATCCGGCGGCGCGTTCCGGTCCCGCAGCGCCGGGGGTGGACCCCGGTCCCGTAGTGCCGGAAGAAGAGCAGCAGCAGGAAGGCTGGACATGACAGCACTGGGATTTCTCTACCCGGGCCACTCCGCCGAGGACGACTATCCGCGCATCGAGCAGTTGCTGGGCAGCGACATCCGGGTGGACCTGGTGCACACCGACATCGGTGAGGACGCGCACCGGGTAGACGCGCTGCTCGAGATGGGCTCCGCCGGGCGGCTGGCGGCGGGTGTCCAGGAACTGCGCCACGCCGGTGCGGACGCGGTGGTGTGGGCCTGCACCAGCGGCAGCTTCGTCTACGGCTGGGACGGCGCGCAGGAACAGGTCCGCGCCCTGGCCCAGACAGCGGGCATGCCCGCCTCGTCCACGTCCTTCGCGTTCGCGCACGCGGTGCGGGATCTCGACCCGTGCCCGTCGTCTGCCGCCCGTTCACAGGCGGCGGGCACACGACTGCTCAGCGCTCCCCCGTGGCCGCCCGGCGGCACGCATGTCCGCGGGCAGCGGGCGTCCTCAGTCCAGCTCCCGCCGCCCCGCCCTGCGCTCCAGCTTCTCCCGGCGGCGCTCCTCGCGCAGCCGCAGCTTCTCCGCACGGGTCGGCTTGCGCTGGACCCCGACTCCGCCCCACAGCGCGAACCCGGTCACGATCACCCTCGGTGCGCCCGGCTCGCCCGGCACGCCCTCCTCACGGTGGTCGAAGCCGCCCATGACGCCGATGCCGCGGACGACGACCTCGACCCCGGGCGGCACGATCACGTCCACCCCGCCCATGATCGCGATCGCGTTGACCTCGACCTCACGGTCGGCGAAGCGCGCCTCGCGCAGGTCGATCTCCCCACCGCCCCAGAAGGCGAGGCAGGTGAACCGCCGGGGCATCGTCCAGCGCCCCTTGCGCTGGAAACCGGACATGACGGCGACCGCCCAGGTGGAGGACCCCTCGCCGCCGACGACCCGCCCGGACCAGTCCGGCCCGGCGGCCCCGTCCTTCGTCAGGGACACCGAGGGCGCGGCGACTCCCGCGGCCGGCAGGTCCCGGGTGATCGGCGCCAACTCCCCGTAGGTGCGCGCCTTGTACGTCGCGTCCAGCCGCTCCTCGAACTCCTCCATGTCGAGGCGGCCCTCCGCGAGGGCGTCCCGCAGGATCCCGGCGACCTGTTCGCGGTCGGCATCGGAGGCGCGGAGGTCCGGGACGGCGTCGTCGGTCATACACAGCAGACTACGAGCCCACCCCGCCGGGGGCTACGAGATCGCCCGCTCCGTCTGCCCGGCGTACATCTTCGCGATCACCGCCTCGATGTCCGGCTCCCGCACCGAAAGGTCCACCAGCGGGTACTCGGCGGCGATCCGCGCCACCAGCGGCGCCGCCGACTCCCCCGCCGGGAACGCCAGCCACTGCCGCGGACCGTCCACCCGCACGACCCGCGCGGGCGCCGGCGCCTCGATCGGCGGCAGTTCCCGCTCCAGGTCCACCACCAGGACCCGCTCGCTCTCCCCCGCCTCGTGCAAGGCGGCGAGCGGACCGTCGTACATCAGGCGCCCGTGGTCGATGACCATCACCCGCCCGCACAACTGCTCGATGTCCTGCAGGTCGTGAGTGGTCAGCAGCACCGTCGTACCGCGCTCGGCGTTCACCTCCCGCAGGAACTCCCGCACCTTCGACTTGGAGACGACGTCAAGACCGATGGTCGGCTCGTCCAGGTACAGCACCTCCGGGTCGTGCAGCAGCGCCGCCGCGATGTCGCCGCGCATCCGCTGGCCGAGAGAGAGTTGCCGCACCGGCACGTCCAGCAGATCGCCCAGGTCCAGGAGTTCGACCAGACGGTCGAGGTTCGCCCGGTAACGGGCGTCCGGGATCCGGTACATGCGGTGCATCAGCCGGTAGGAGTCCAGCAGCGGCAGGTCCCACCACAGCGTCGTACGCTGCCCGAACACCACGCCGATACGGTGCGCGAGGCGCGTCCGCTCCCGGGAGGGGTCGATACCGGCCACCCGCAGCCGGCCCGCGCTGGGCGTGAGGATGCCGGTCAGCATCTTGATCGTGGTGGACTTGCCGGCGCCGTTCGGGCCGATGTAGCCGACCATCTCGCCGCGTTCCACACGGAAGGAGATCGAGTCGACGGCCCGCACCTGCCGCCGCTCCCGCTTCATGAAGCCGGTCTTCTTGCGCACCTCGAAGACCTTCTCGACACCGTCGAGTTCGATGAACCCGCCTTCGGATCCGCCTTCCCGGCTGGACCCGCTTTCCGACCCGGTCAACTCAACTCCCTGTACTCCGGTACGAACGAAGCCCCGTCCGCCACGCCAGCCCGGCCAGCACACAGCACGCCACCGCCACGATCGGCGAGGCGAACTGAGCCCAGCCGGGCAGCCCGACCGGGTAGGACCGCCCCAGCACGTAGGCCGCCGGCACCCAGTTGACGAAGGCCAGCGGCAGCATGAAGGTCACGCCCCGCACCAGGTCCTTGCCGAACACCGACGGCGGGTACTGCAACAGCGTCGTCCCGCCGTAGGTGAAGGCGTTCTGCACCTCGGCGGCGTCCTGCGCGTAGATCTGGAAGGCCGCGCCCGCCACGAACACCGCCGAGAAGATCGCCGCGCCGCTGACCACCATCACCGGCACCAGCAGCACCTTCGCCGCGCTCCAGTCCACGTCCACCGACACCAGCGCCCAGCCCAGCACCACCGCGCCCTGGGTGATCCGCCCCAGCCTGCGCAACGCGAACCGGTCGGCGCCGACCTGGGCCAGCACCGGCACCGGACGCACCAGCAGCGTGTCGAACGAGCCGTCGCGCATCCGGGCGCCCAGGACGTCCATCGAGCCGAGCACCAGATCGGCGATGCCGAACGACGTCGCCGACAGCCCGTAGAGGAAGGCCACCTCGGGCAGCGACCAGCCGCCCAGCGAGTCGACCTGCGAGAACATCAGCAGGATCCCCACGAAGTCCAGGGCGGTCACCGTCAGGTTGCCGAACACCGTGACGACGAAGGAGGTCCGGTAGGCCATGCTGGAGCGCACCCACATCCCGGCGATCAGCCGGTAGGCCCGCAACCCCTCCAGCAGGACACCGCGCTCAGCCACCCTGCACCACCACCCGCCGCGTCGCCGCCCCCTGCAGCAACCGCCCCGCAGCCAGCAGCGCCACGGCCCACGCAGCCTGGAAGGCGAACGCCCGCAGCGGGTCCGTCTCCCCCATCAGCACGTCCGCCGGCATCTGGATCTGCGCCGCCCACGGCAGCACCCGCACCACCTCGCCGAACACACCCGGGAAGGCGTTCAGCGGCAGCACCATGCCCGAGAAGAAGATCCCCGTGATCACCAGCACCTGGTTGACGCCCATGCCGTCCAGCAGCCAGAACACGCTCAGCGCCGCCAGATAGCGGATCGCGAAGCTCACGACCGTCGCCAGCAGCAGCGTGACCGCGAAGGCCGCCCACGGGGTGACCGACGTCGGCAACGCCATCGGGAAGAAGAGCGCACCGAACACGAACGGAAACACACCCCGCCCCAGCATCTGGAACAACGCCCGCCCCATGTCCCCCGCCAGCCACCACAGTTGAAGATCGGCCGGCCGGTACAGGTCGACGGCGATCTCACCGGTGCGGATACGGTCCATCAGGTCCTTCTCGGCACCCCCGCCCTGGATCGCCAGCGTCGCGTAGAGGCACTGCCCCAGCCAGACATAGGTCACGGCCTGAGCCTGGTCGTACCCCCCGAGGTGCGGCTTCTCGTCCCACAGCGCCAGATACGTGTAGACGAGGACGACGCCGAAGACCGTGTTGGTGAACACCCCGGCCAACGTGGCCGCCCGATACGTCGCGTACCGCCGGAAACCGCCCGCCGCGACGGCCGCGTACAACCGTCCCGAACCCACATCCACAGCCCTCCTCGCCACCCGGCACCGAAGCGCAGGAGCCTAGCCCTCCGGCGAACGGGCGTGCCACGCAATTTCGGGGAGCGGCGGGAGCGCCGCGGGGCGAGTGGGCACCGGCCCAGACGGTACGATCCGTTGCGTCCGCGCGGGCCGAGGCGCCCGTGGCCAGGGCGAGCAGCGTGACGGCGGTGCCGGCCGGGCGGAGCGTGGGAGCCGTCGAGATCCACGGCCGGGTCCCCCTTCGGGCGAACGTCGCGCGGGCGAGATCACGATTCGGGCAGGAACGCGGAGCAGCGCGTTTCAGCCCGTGCCCGCCCGCGCACCCGCCCGCACGCGGCCCGCCTCACCACACGGCTCGCAGCCCGGCCTCCGATCAGGGAACTGATCAACGGATGGGACAGTCTTCATCACAGGGGCGCAAGAGCGAGCAGAGACGTGCGCAACGACGTACGACGCGAAACAGGAGTCCGTGCACGACATGAGTGACGAGCCTCAGCCGCAGCAGCCGAAACCGGGCTGGGCACCGAGAGAGCCGCAGGCACACGCCGACGGCGCCCCGGCCACGCCCGAGGCCACGGCGGCCGGGAAGCCGAAGCGGACCGGCTGGCGCCGGATGATCCCGACCTGGCGCATGACGCTCGGCGGCTTCATCATCGCCGTGCTGCTGCTGATCGGCGGCTTCTTCCTCGGCTACTCGCTCGTGCAGATCCCACCGGCCAACGCGCTCGCCACCAAGCAGGCCAACGTCTACCTCTACGCGGACGGCTCCGTCATCGCACGCGACGGCGAGGTCAACCGGGAGAACGTCACCCTCCCCCAGATCTCCAAGGACGCCCAGCACGCCATCCTGGCCGCCGAGGACCGCGACTTCTACACCGAGTCCGCCGTCGACCCCAAGGCCATGGTCCGCGCCGCCTGGAACACCGCCCTCGGCAAGGGCAAGCAGTCCGGCTCCACCATCACCCAGCAGTACGTCAAGAACTACTACCTGCGCCAGGAACAGACCGTCACGCGCAAGGCCAAGGAGTTCTTCATCGCGATCAAGCTGGACCGCGAGGTCAGCAAGGACCACATCCTCGAGGGCTACCTCAACACCAGCTACTTCGGCCGCAACGCCTACGGCATCCAGGCCGCCGCCCAGGCCTACTACGGCAAGGACGCCAAGGACCTCGACCCGGCCCGCGCCGCCTACCTCGCCGCGCTCGTCAACGCCCCCAGCCAGTACGACGTCGTCGCCCACCCGGAGAACCGCAAGGCCGCCGAGTCCCGCTGGAACTACGTCCTGGACGGCATGGTCAAGAAGGGCTGGCTCAGCGCGTCGGAGCGGACCGGCATGAAGTTCCCCGTGCCGAAGGAGTCCACCCTCTCCACCGGCATGTCCGGCCAGCGCGGCTACATCGTCCGGATCGTCAAGGACTACCTCGTCCAGAACAAGATCATCGAAGAGAGCAAGCTGGACGCCGGCGGCTACCGCATCACGACGACCCTGCAGAAGGGCAGGCAGGACGCGTTCGTGAAGGCCGTCAACGACAAGCTGATGTCCAAGCTCGACAAGAAGAACCGCAAGGTCGACACCTACGTCCGCGCCGGCGGCGCCTCCGTCGACCCCAAGACCGGCAAGGTCGTGGCGATGTACAACGGCGTCGACTACGTCAAGCAGTACACCCCCAACGCCACCCGCAGGGACTTCCAGGTCGGCTCCACCTTCAAGCCCTTCGTGTTCACCTCGGCCGTCGAGAACCACTCCGAGACGCAGGACGGCCGCGTCATCACCCCGAACACCATCTACGACGGCACCAACAAGCGCCCTGTCCGCGGCTGGACCGGCGACCCCTACGCCCCCGAGAACGAGGACCAGCACTCCTACGGCGACATCACCGTCACCGAGGCCACCGACAGCTCCGTGAACTCGGTGTACGCCCAGATGGCCGCCGACGTCGGCCCCGCCGAGGTCAAGCAGACCGCCATCGACCTCGGCGTCCCCGAGACCACCCCCGACCTCGCCGACGGCCCCGCCATCGCGCTCGGCACCGCCACCGCCAGCGTCCTCGACATGGCCGAGGCCTACGCCACCCTCGCCAACCACGGCCGCCACGGCACGTACACGATCGTCGACAAGGTCACCAAGGAGGGCACGCCGATCGACCTGCCCGAGCGGCGCACCCGGCAGGCCGTCAGCCGCGAGGCCGCCGACACCACCACCTCCATGCTGCAAAGCGTCGTCCAGAACGGCACCGCCTCCGCCGCGCAGGCCGCGGGCCGCCCCGTCGCCGGCAAGACCGGCACCGCCGAGGAGGACACGGCGGCCTGGTTCGCGGGCTACACCCCCGACCTCGCCACCGTCGTCTCCGTCATGGGCCAGGACCCGGTCACCGCCGCCCACAAGTCGCTGTACCGCGCCATGGGCCTGCCCCGCATCAACGGCGGCGGCGCACCCGCCGAGATCTGGACGCAGTACACCCAGGACGCCCTCAAGGGGAAGCCGGCCAAGGAGTTCGACCTCAGGCTCCAGCCCGGCGCCGACGTCTCGCAGGCCCCCAGCAGCGAGGCCCCGGCCGAACCGAGCACCGGCGCCACCACCGACGGCGGCACGACCACCGGCGGCGAGGAGACCGGCACCCGGCCGCCCGAGCAGAGCCCCAGCGCCCCCGAGGGACAGACCGAGGGCGGCACCACCGACGGTGGCACCACCGGCGGCACCACCGGCGGCGAGTCCCCCACCGGCGGCGGCACAGCGGACGGCGGCACGACCGACGGAGGGTCGACCGACGGCGGCACGACGGAGGGCGGTGGCGGCGACGCGAGCGACGGCGGCGCGACAGGCGGCCCGACCGGCCCCGGCTGGGGCGTGGTCCCCCAGGGCGCCCGCCGCGAGTAGAGGTCCGACGCCTCAGTGACCGCTGGTCGCCTTCAGCCCCACCACGGCGACCAGCAACAGGCACACGAAGAAGATCCGGGCGGCGGTCGCCGGCTCACCCAGCACCGCCATCCCGAACACCGCCGCCCCGGCCGCACCGATCCCCACCCACACGCCGTAGGCGGTACCGATGGGCAGGGACCTGGCCGCCTGCGACAGCAGCAGCATGCTCGCGACGATGCCCGCGCCCGTGAGCACACTGGGCAGCGGACGCGTGAACCCGTCCGTGTACTTCATGCCGACGGACCACCCCACCTCGAGCAGACCGGCGACGACGAGCAGAACCCAGGCCATGACGGGCACCTCCGGGAAACGGGCTGACGGTATCGGTGCGTCGTCTTTGCCTTGATCCCGGTACGGCGCGTCTCGTCGGGGGTGCCTCCAACGTAGCAAAGCCGCACAGCACGCCGAAGGGGCCGGTGACCATCGTCACCGGCCCCTTCGCACCACCTGGGCCCTACAGGTACAGGCCCGTCGAGTCCTCGGCGCCCTCGAACCGGTCCGCGGCCACCGCGTGCAGATCACGCTCGCGCATCAGCACGTACGCGATCCCCCGCACCTCGACCTCGGCCCGGTCCTCCGGGTCGAACAGCACCCGGTCGCCCGCCTCCACGGTCCGCACGTTCTGTCCCACCGCGACCACCTCGGCCCACGCCAGCCGCCGGCCGACCGCCGCCGTGGCGGGGATCAGGATGCCGCCGCCGGAACGCCGCTCGCCCTCGCTGGCGTCCTGCCGCACGAGTACGCGGTCGTGCAGCATCCGGATGGGCAGCTTGTCAGGATGGGTGCTCTGCTCGTTTCTCTTGGCGCTCACGCCCTGAAACCTACCTGTCTTCCGCGCGCACGTACGCAGTCGGGTCAGCCCTTGCGGCGCCGTGTGCCGAGCGCGAGCAGCCCGACCACTCCCACCACGACGAGCGCGACCGGAACGACCCGCTCGAGCCGGGGCGCGCCCTCCTCGTCCACGAAACGGGCCCGCACGTCGGTGACAGCCCGGTTCACTCCCACGTAGGCCCGCCCGAGGGTGTGATCGATGTTGGAAGCGACCTTGGCCTTGGCATCCCCGACGATCGTCTTCGGGTGCACCCGCACGCCGAGCTCGTCGAGGGTCTCTGCCAGGGTCGCGCGGCGGCGCCTGATGTCCGCCTCGATCTGCGCCGGGGTCCTGGTGTCCGCCGTGTCCGCCACCGTGTCGCCTCCGAAGTCGGTGTGAAGCCTGTGTGGGACAGTCTGTCAGCTCCACGGCTCATCACACTGTCAGCACCCCCGGTTACCCTGGCCCGATGAGCGAGCGACTCCAGCCGGGGGACGTGGCCCCCGCCTTCACCCTGCCCGACGCCGACGGCACCGAGGTGTCCCTGGCGGACCACAAGGGCCGCAAGGTCATCGTGTACTTCTACCCGGCCGCCCTCACGCCCGGCTGCACGAAGCAGGCCTGCGACTTCACGGACAACCTGGAGCTGCTGGCGGGCGCGGGCTACGACGTCATCGGCATCTCCCCCGACAAGCCGGAGAAGCTGGCCAAGTTCCGCGAGAAGGAGTCCCTGAAGGTCACCCTGCTCGCCGACCCGGACAAGCAGGTCCTGGAGGCGTACGGCGCCTTCGGCGAGAAGAAGCTGTACGGCAAGACGGTCGTCGGCGTCATCCGCTCCACGATCGTCGTGGACGAGGAGGGCAAGGTCGAACGCGCCCTGTACAACGTCAAGGCGACGGGCCACGTAGCCAAGATCATCAAGGACCTGGGGGTCTGAGACTCCGCTGATCGTCTCGCGAGCGGCTCGCACCGGTGAAATCTCGGGTACGAGCCGCTCCGCGTTTCCACCCGCATTCCGGGCACATTCGGGCGTGACTGTCCGATAAACGGTTCGTTACTCCGTGCGAGACCACGAACGGATGGTCGTCAGGGGAGGACGAGCTACGTGCGCGACAGAACGAGCCCTTACAGCGATGAGCGACTGACGTCGACCGTAGCCGAGGCTCGCAACTGGGCCGACCTGATGCGACGGCTGGGCCTCAGACCAAGCGGAGGCCAGAGGCGTGTACTACAAGAGAGAGTGGCGGCGCACGGACTCGACACGAGTCATTTCGTCAAGCGCAGCCCTTATCGCAAGTACCCGGACTCCGCCATTGCCGAAGCGGCCGCCTCGTCATCATCGCTGCGCGAAGTAGCTCTGAAACTGGGCGCTGACCCGGCCAGCGGCACCCTGTCACACATCCGACGGCGCATTCACGCGGCGGGCATCGACGTCCGTCATTTTCCCGGTATCAACAGGCCCGACTTGGACCTCCCTTTCACTGCCGAAGAGCTCCGGGCAGCAACAGCGACGGCCACAAGTGTGCGCGGCGTAGCTCGTTCCCTGGGCGTACCGGACGACAGCCGCTCCCGTGCGACTCTGAGCCGCATGCTGCGGGGGCATGGGATCGACACGTCGCATTTCACCCACCGACGTGTGTCGATCCCCGAGGACAGACTCCGTGAACTCGTAGCGCGCTGCACGAGCTACGCCGATGTGATGCGCGGCCTCGGCTTGGATGTGGACGACACCAATCACCGACGCGTGAGGCGCGCGGTGTCTCGGCTCGGACTGGACACCGGCCATTTCAAGCGCAGAACGTGGGCGCGACCGGAGCGCCCGGCTCCCGAGCCCGTCTCTCAACGTGTCCTGGTCGTCCTGCCCTCGGATGCGGGGCGAACCAACAGATCTCAGCTCCACCGCGCCCTGCTCGAAATCGGAGTGCCGTACGCATGCCAGACATGCGGCAACAAGGGCGAGTGGCTGGGGCAGCCGATCACGTTGCAGATCGACCACATCAACGGCAACTGGCGCGACAACCGCCTGGAGAATCTGCGGTATCTCTGCCCCAACTGTCACGCCCTCACTGAGACGTGGTGCCGCAGGAAAGCGAGGACGCCTCTCGTCGCGTAACTCGCTGAGCCCTTACACTGAACGCTGCCGGTCGAGCGCGATGACCGTTTTTGAGCGGCCGTGATGGAATTTGGCAGTCATGCTGGGTTTAGGTCCCAGTGGGTTCACACCCGTGTGGGTTCGAGTCCCACCGGCCGCACGCGCACAGAGGGGCCGCTCGGACCGGGCGGCCCCTCTCGCATATTTCAGCCCACCAGCTCCCGCACCACCGGCACCAACGCCCGGAACGCCTTCCCTCGGTGGCTGATCGCGTTCTTCTCCTGGGGGGTCAACTCCGCGCAGGTGCGCGTCTCGCCCTCCGGCTGGAGGATCGGGTCGTAGCCGAAGCCGCCCGCGCCCGTGGGCTCGTGGCGGAGGGTGCCGGGCAGTTGGCCCTCGACCACACGCTCCGTGCCGTCGGGCAGGGCCAGGGCCGCCGCGCAGGCGAAATGGGCTCCGCGGTGTTCCTCGGCGATGTCCGACAGCTGCGCGAGCAGGAGGTCCAGGTTGGCCTTGTCGTCGCCGTGGCGGCCGGACCAGCGGGCGGAGAAGATGCCGGGGGCACCGTTGAGGACGTCGACGCAGAGGCCCGAGTCGTCGGCGACTGCTGGGAGGCCGGTGGCCCGGGCCAGGGCGTGGGCCTTGAGGAGGGCGTTCTCGGCGAACGTCACGCCCGTTTCTTTGACGTCGGGGATGTCCGGGTAGGCGTCGGCACCGACGAGTTCGTGGGGCAGCCCGGCTTCGGCGAGGATCGCGCGAAGTTCGGTGATCTTCCCGGCGTTACGGGTGGCGAGGATCAGGCGACTCATGCACCCAGTATCACCGGGCAGAATCGCGCCCCGTCAGGGTGCAGGGAACCTGGGCATGATCGCGCCCCGTCAGGGGCGCGGGGAACTGCGCGAGCGGCCACGACGGATCCGCAGCCGCCCGACGACAGAAACCCGGCGCACGAGAAGCCCTGCCCAGTCGGCGCAGCCTACGGCGTGCAGACCTTCGTCAGTTCGCCCGCCGCGTCCGTGACCGGGCTGATGTCGGGCGTCTCGTCGCCGTTCTTGATCGACGTGCGGACGTTGTCGACGGCCTTGTTCAGGTCGTCCACGGCCTTGCCGACGTCCGCGTTGTCGGTCTTGTCGCCGATCTCGCCGAGGTTCTTGTCGATGGAGTCGAGGGACTCGTCGAGCTGCGTCGGGTCGTTGGACGCGCTGTCGACGGCCTGCTGGAGTTCCGTGACGCTGTCGGCGATGGCGTCGGCGGTCTGGACGCAGTCCAGCGCCTTGTCGACGGCGGCGCAGCCGGTGGTGAGTCCGGCGGTCAGCGCGACGGCCGCCAGGGTGGCGGCGACGGCTGCGGTGCGGCGTCGGCGGCTCGCGGCCATGGAGCGGTCCCTCTCGTTCGGTCGGGCCGGTCGGGCCCGCGCGGCTGGCCGAGCGCACAGGGGTGAGCCGTGCGCCCGTACTCGTTCAGACGCGAGGGTGCTCGGCGCGGTTGCCCGTGCCGAGCACCCTTCTTGGTGTGCCTTTTACTTTTCGAGTCGCTTCTTCGAGTCGCGTTACTTCTCGAGAACGGCGTCGAGCGCGGCGCGCTGGTGGGCGGCGAGTTCGTCGCAGCCGGCGACGGCGAGGTCGAGGAGGGCGCCCAGTTCGTCGCGGGCGAAGGGCTCGGCTTCGGCGGTGCCCTGGACCTCGACGAAGCGGCCGTCGCCGGTGCAGACGACGTTCATGTCGGTGTCGGCCCTGACGTCCTCTTCGTAGCAGAGGTCGAGGAGGGGGACTCCAGCGACGATGCCGACGGAGACGGCGGAGACGGTGCCGGTGAGGGGCTTGCGGCCGGCCTTGACGAGTTTCCTGCCCTGGGCCCAGGCGATGGCGTCGGCGAGTGCGACGTAGGCGCCGGTGATGGCTGCGGTGCGGGTGCCGCCGTCGGCCTGGAGGACGTCGCAGTCGAGGACGATGGTGTTCTCGCCGAGGGCCTTGTAGTCGATGACCGCGCGCAGGGAGCGTCCGATGAGACGGCTGATCTCGTGCGTGCGGCCGCCGATCTTGCCGCGGACGGATTCGCGGTCGCCGCGGGTGTTGGTGGCGCGGGGCAGCATGGAGTATTCGGCGGTGACCCAGCCTTCGCCGCTGCCCTTGCGCCAGCGGGGGACGCCTTCGGTGACGGAGGCGGTGCAGAAGACCTTGGTGTCGCCGAAGGAGACGAGGACGGAGCCTTCGGCGTGCTTGCTCCAGCCGCGCTCGATGGTGATGGGGCGGAGCTGCTGGGGGGTGCGGCCGTCGATTCGAGACATGCGGCTGAGCCTATCCGTACCGCGGGAGGGGCCCTTCCCGCGGTGGGAGGGCCCCTGTGGTGAGGGGTCTCAGGGGGTGAAGCCCGGGATGATCCCCGCCCTTCACATCATGTCTTCGATCTCCGCCGCGATGGGGTCGGCGTCGGTGCCGATGACGACCTGGATGGCGGTGCCCATTTTGACGACGCCGTGGGCGCCGGCGGCCTTCAGGGCGGTCTCGTCGACCTTGGCGGGGTCCACGACCTCGGTGCGGAGGCGGGTGATGCAGCCTTCGACTTCCTCGATGTTGTCGATGCCGCCGAGCCCGGCAACGATCTTCTCAGCCTTGGTGGCCATGTTCGTTCTCCCTGATCCGAACCGCTTTGTCGCAGTAACCCACAGTTGGCCCGCCTTCGCGAGCGGCCCTGTCGTGTGTGCCGAAGGACGGCGCCACGTTCGCGCGACCGTCGAACGCCTGGTCTACACCACGAGCCCGTCTCTCGACAAAAGGCACACGGCATGGAGGGCGGCGCGGGGGGTGTGATCGTCCGCGGCGGGCGGAATTGGCGGGTTCCACTCGTTCGGCCTACCGTGCTACAACTGGTCTACACCACTCACCGGTGGAGGGCGCGCGGCGCAGACCGCGGTCCTTTTCTGAGACGCCGCCGTCCCCCTGTCGAACTCTTCCCCGGGCGGCGCCTTGCCTCATGGAGGAAGTTCATGTCCACAGCCACTGCCGCGCCCGCGGGCCCGAAGAAGGGCTCCGCGGTGATGGCGGTCCTGCAGCGTATCGGCCGCAGCCTCATGCTGCCCGTCGCCGTGCTGCCGGCCGCCGCCCTCCTGGTCCGCCTCGGCAACACCGACATGCTGGGGCGGGACTCCTTCCCGGGCTTCATCACCAAGATCGCGGGCTTCATGACCGCGGGCGGCAACGCGATCCTCGACAACATGCCGCTGCTGTTCGCCGTGGGCATCGCGATCGGCTTCGCGAAGAAGTCGGACGGCTCGACCGCGCTCGCCGCCGTGGTCGGCTACCTGGTGTTCAAGAACGTGCTGGGCACGTTCACCGACCCGACCCTGCCCAAGGTGGCGGCGGCCGTCGACGGCAAGGCCGTCATGGTCGACGCTCCCGCCGACGCCAAGGTGCTGGGCGGTGTCGTCATGGGCATCGTGGTGGCCCTGCTCTACCAGCGCTTCTACCGGACCAAGCTGCCCGACTGGGCGGGCTTCTTCGGCGGTCGCCGCCTGGTGCCGATCCTGTCCGCCTTCGCGGGTCTGGTCATGGGCGTCGTCTTCGGCTACATCTGGCCGGTTCTCGGTACGGCTCTGCACAACTTCGGTGAGTGGCTGGTCGGCTCCGGAGCCGTGGGCGCGGGCATCTTCGGTGTCGCCAACCGTGCGCTGATCCCGATCGGCATGCACCACCTGCTCAACTCCTTCCCCTGGCTGCAGGCGGGCTCCTACGAAGGGAAGAGCGGGGACATCGCGCGCTTCCTGGCCGGTGACCCGACCGCGGGACAGTTCATGACCGGTTTCTTCCCGATCATGATGTTCGCCCTTCCCGCCGCCTGCCTCGCGATCGTGCACTGCGCCCGTCCCGAACGGCGCAAGGTCGTCGGCGGCATGATGCTGTCGCTCGCGCTGACCTCCTTCGTCACCGGTGTCACCGAGCCGATCGAGTTCACGTTCATGTTCATCGCGCCGGTGCTGTACGCGATCCACGCCGTGCTGACCGGTGTGTCGATGGCGCTGACCTGGGCCCTCGGCATGAAGGACGGCTTCGGCTTCTCGGCCGGTGCGATCGACTTCGGTCTGAACCTGGGCATCGCGACCAACCCGTGGGGCCTGGTGCTGGTCGGGCTGTGCTTCGCGGCGGTCTACTACGTGGTCTTCCGCTTCGCGATCACCAAGTTCGACCTGCCGACGCCGGGCCGGGAGTCCGACGAGGAACTCGCCGAGCTGCAGAAGGCGGAGGCCAAGTAGACGCGGCACGACGAAGGCCCCGGAACCGCCTGGTTCCGGGGCCGTTGCACGTGTGGTGCAAAACACCCCTTAGATCTCGTACGTCTGCCGGGGTGCGGCGAGGTCCACCGGGCCGTCGTAGACCTCGCGGGCGTGGACGAGGTTGACCTGGGGGTCCGTCCAGGGCGGTACGTGGGTGAGGACCAGGCGGCGGGCACCGGCCCGGGCCGCCGTCTCTCCCGCCTCGCGGCCGTTGAGGTGCAGGTCGGGGATGTCCTCCTTGCCGTGCGTGAACGCCGCCTCGCACAGGAACAGGTCGGCGTCCCGGGCGAGTTCGTCCAGCGCGGGGCTCACTCCGGTGTCGCCGGAGTACGTCAGCACCTTGCCGCCGTGCTCGATGCGGATGCCGTACGCCTCCACGGGGTGGGCCACCCGCTCGGTGTGCACCGTGAAGGGGCCGATCTCGAACGTCGACGGCTTGACCGTGTGGAAGTCGAAGACCTCGCTCATGGAGGAGGCGGAGGGGGTGTCCGCGTAGGCGGTGGTCAGCCGGTGTTCCGTGCCTTCGGGTCCGTGGACCGGGAGCGGATCGCAGCGGCCGCCGTCGTGGCGGTAGTAGCGCGCGACGAAGTACGCGCACATGTCGATGCAGTGGTCGGCGTGCAGATGGCTGAGGAAGATCGCGTCGAGGTCGTAGAGACCGCAGTGGCGCTGCAGCTCGCCCAGGGCACCGTTGCCCATGTCGAGAAGCAGCCGGAAGCCGTCGGCCTCGACGAGGTAGCTCGAGCAGGCCGATTCCGCGGACGGGAACGACCCCGAGCAGCCGACGACGGTGAGCTTCATGAAGCAGAAACCTCCGCTGGCGGGATAAGTCTGAGAGGGGCGTCGGGGGTCGTGCGGTCCGTCGAGCGTAAGGCGCAAAACCTCCGGTAGCTCCTCCGCCAAGGCCTGTTGTGGGCGAACTCACCTGTGGTGTCACCGGTTCGGCTGGCAGAGCCGGGGGTGATCCCTGTGAGGGGGGCGCGTGGCAGGGGCGGCGCCGGTAACGTCTTTCAGTATGGACACGTCCTGGTGGCTGGCGCTCGCAGCGGTGGTGCTGCTCGCGCTCATCGCCACGCTCGTCGACGGCTGGGGCCGGGGCCGGCGGCCGTCGGCCCGGCGCGGCGGGAGTGCGGGGCCCGTCGTCGCGGAGGGCCGGCCGCAGCCGGCGGAGATCTGGTGGGCCGATGTGCCTTATGAGGACGAGGCCCGTACGAAGGACCGGCCCTGTCTGGTGCTGGCGGTCCGCGGGGAGCGGGCGACGGTCGCGAAGATCACCACCCGGTTCCGTGACGGGCGCAGCGGGGTGATCCCGCTGCCGCCGGGCTCGGTCGGTGATGCCCAGGGCCGGGCGAGTTTCCTGGAGACGGACGAGTTGCGGGAGGTTCCGGTGTGGGGCTTCCGGCGGCAGGTGGGCGTGGTGGATCCGACGCTGTGGGACCAGGTGCGGTACCTGGCGGGCTGAGCCGGGGGCATGGGGCGTTCGGGACGGCGCTGGACGCCGGGCACCGGAAAAGGGCTGGAGTCGTGGACTCCAGCCCTTCGTGTCGGTGCCTCCGGCCGTGCCGGCCGTCGGGGGGTTCGCCGTCGGCTACGCCCAGAGCTGGCCCTGGAGGGTGTCGATGGCTTCCTCGGTGGTGGCGGCCGTGTAGACGCCGGTCGAGAGGTACTTCCAGCCGCCGTCGGCGACGACGAAGGCGATGTCGGCCGGCTCTCCGGCCTTGACGGCCTTCTTGCCGACGCCGATCGCGGCGTGCAGCGCGGCGCCCGTGGAGACGCCGGCGAAGATGCCCTCCTGCTGGAGCAGCTCGCGGGTGCGGGTGACCGCGTCCGCGGAGCCGACGGAGAAGCGGCTGGTGAGGACGGAGGCGTCGTACAGCTCGGGGACGAAGCCCTCGTCGAGGTTGCGCAGGCCGTAGACCAGGTCGTCGTAGCGCGGTTCGGCGGCGACGATCTGGACGTCCGGCTTGTGCTCGCGCAGGTAGCGGCCGACGCCCATGAGGGTGCCGGTGGTGCCGAGGCCGGCCACGAAGTGGGTGACGGACGGCAGGTCGGCGAGGATCTCGGGGCCGGTGGTGGCGTAGTGGGCGCCCGCGTTGTCCGGGTTGCCGTACTGGTAGAGCATCACCCAGTCGGGGTGCTCGGCCGAGAGCTCCTTGGCGACGCGCACGGCGGTGTTGGAGCCGCCCGCCGCCGGGGAGGAGATGATCTCCGCGCCCCACATGCCCAGCAGGTCCCGGCGTTCCTGCGAGGTGTTCTCGGGCATCACGCAGACGATGCGGTAGCCCTTGAGCTTCGCCGCCATCGCCAGGGAGATGCCGGTGTTGCCCGACGTCGGCTCGAGGATGGTGCAGCCCGGGGTCAGGCGGCCGTCCTTCTCCGCCTGCTCGATCATGTGCAGGGCGGGACGGTCCTTGACGGACCCGGTCGGGTTGCGGTCCTCCAGCTTCGCCCAGATGCGGACGTCGGCGGACGGCGACAGCCGCGGCAGGCGCACCAGGGGGGTGTTGCCGACCGCGGCCAGGGGGGAGTCGTAGCGCATGGTCGATCAGACCATGCCGCCGGCCACGGCCGGCAGGATCGTGACGTTGTCGCCGTCCGACAGCTTGGTGTTGATGCCGTCGAGGAAGCGGACGTCCTCGTCGTTGAGGTAGACGTTGACGAAGCGGCGCAGCTGGTCGCCGTCCACGATGCGGGCCCGGATGCCGGCGTGGCGGGTCTCGAGGTCGGTGAAGAGCTCGGCGAGGGTGTCTCCCTTGCCCTCCACTGCCTTCTGACCGTCGGTGTAGGTGCGGAGGATGGTCGGGATGCGGACCTCGATGGCCATGGCTTCAGGGCTCCTGTCGGGAGTAGTCGATCGGGGCGCGCGGCAGCGCAGGAACGGCAGGTGGTGCGTGTGTGCGGCGCCGCGGCTCACGGCCGTACGGCGGCAGGGACGGGCGTCAACAGATGGCGCTGGCGAGCCTGCACAGGTCGACGTGCAGCCGCGCCACGAGCAGATCGCCCGGCGTCTTTTCGCTCACGTCGTGGAAAACCATGGGCTCATCGTATCGATTCCCGGTCCGGGTACTGGAATGTGATCCCACATGACGGACGTTTTTGGGCCGGGGAGTGAGACCGCCCTGTTCAGAGGACCTCAGTGGGCCTCGACGATCTGGACCTCTTCCTCCGTGACCTCGCCCTCGACGATACGGAAGGAGCGGAACTGGAACTCGCCGGCCCCGTCGGTGTCGGCGGTGGAGACCAGGACGTAGTGCGCGCCGGGCTCGTTGGCATAGGAGATGTCGGTGCGCGAGGGGTAGGCCTCGGTGGCGGTGTGGGAGTGGTAGATGACCACCGGCTCCTCGTCGCGGTCGTCCATCTCCCGGTAGAGCTTGAGCAGGTCACCGGAGTCGAACTCGTAGAACGTGGGCGACATGGCCGCGTTGAGCATGGGGATGAAGCGCTCGGGGCGGTCCGAGCCCGCCGGGCCGGCGACGACGCCGCACGCCTCGTCGGGGTGGTCCTTGCGCGCGTGGGCGACGATCTGGTCGACGAGGGCCTGGGTGATGGTCAGCATCTCGCCAGGATAAGCAGAGGGGCCGTTCCGTACCGAGGGTTGGTACGGAACGGCCCATATGCCGGACGCCCTGAGCGGCGGCCGCAGGGAGTGCCACGAGTACTCCCTGCGGCGGGCGTCCCGCGGGGTGGTCAGCCGACCTGCTCGAACTCCGGGTCGCGGCGCTCGGTGAGCTGCGGGTTGCGGCGCTTGAGGAGCGTCCAGCCGATGCCGAGGGCGACGGCCCAGCCGGCGGCGACGTACAGGCAGACCCGGGCGTCCTTGTCGTACGCGATCATGCAGGTCACGCCGATGAGGAAGAGGAGCGCGACCCAGCTGAAGAGCGCTCCGCCGGGGGCGGGGAAGGACGAGGCGCGCAGCCGGCCCGCGTCGACGGCGGCGCGGTAGCGGATGTGGCTGACGAGGATCATCATCCAGGTCCAGATGCCGGCCGCGGTGGCGACGGAGGTGACGTAGAGGAACGCCTTCTCGGGGACGACGTAGTTCAGGACGACGCCGATGCCCATGAGCGCCACGGAGACGGTGATGCCGACGGCGGGCGTCTTGCGGGCGTTGAGCTTGCCGAACGCTCGCGGGGCCTCGCTGTTGGCGGCCAGGTCGCGCAGCATGCGGCCGGTGGAGTACATGCCCGAGTTGCAGGACGACAGGGCGGCGGTGAGCACGACGAAGTTGACGATGCCCGCGGCGAGCGGGATGCCGATCTCGCCGAAGGCGTGGACGAAGGGGCTCTCGCCGGCGGAGAAGTCGGTCCACTTGACGACGGAGAGGATCACCAGCAGCGCGCCGACGTAGAAGACGATGATGCGCCAGGGCAGGGTGTTGATGGCCTTGGGCAGGGTCTTCTCGGGGTTCTCGGACTCTCCGGCGGTGACGCCGACGAGCTCGACGGCGAGGTAGGCGAACATGACGCCCTGGAGGGTCATGAGGCTGGAGCCGATGCCGTTGGGGAAGAAGCCGTCGTGCGCCCAGAGGTTGGAGACGGCGGCGGTGTCACCGGCGTCGGAGAAGCCGAGGGTGAGCACGCCGAGACCGATGACGATCATGCCGATGATGGCCGTGACCTTGACCATCGAGAACCAGAACTCGACCTCGCCGAAGATCTTGACGGAGATCAGGTTGACGCCGAAGAGCACCACCAGGAACACCAGGGCGCTGACCCACTGCGGGATCTCGGGGAACCAGAAGTGGATGTAGATCGCGGCGGCGGTGAGTTCGGCCATGCCGGTGACCACCCACATGAGCCAGTACGTCCAGCCCGTGACGAACCCGAAGAACGGGCCGAGGAACTCGCGGGCGTACTCGGCGAAGGAGCCGGAGACCGGACGGTAGAGCAGCAGTTCGCCCAGCGCTCGCATGATGAAGAAGATGATCACGCCCGCGAGGGCGTACATGAGAATGATGCTGGGGCCGGCCTTGGCGATGTTCGCCCCGGCGCCCATGAACAGGCCGACGCCGATGGCGCCGCCGATCGCGATCATCTGGACCTGACGGCTGCCGAGTCCGCGCTCGTAGCCCTCTTCAGGTGCTTTCTCCGTGTCGACCTGCGCAGAGGTCATGTGTGGTGCGCCTTTCTCCATGCCGACCCGGGCCCTCGTCGGCCTCGGATCGGGTTTCGATCCCCCCGGAATGATGGAGCTGAGCGGGCCCGGAAGCCCGCTCGTGCCTGGCCGGCGGTCGCCGGCTCGGTGGCGCACCCGGCCGAACATTCGGGTGGTGTTCTGCCGGGCGGTCGTGAAGATTTATCACGCCCGAAACACTGATCACGAGGGCGCGATGTGGCGCACCACACAAGGAGAAGCAGACAAAACGCACCCGAAGAGCCCATAGGCGGCGGGTGCGGTGACGGGATCGTTATCCGGATTTGAGTGTCCTCTGAGCGAACACCGTTCGGTCACTCAGCGGTCACGAAATCTGCACCGATCAGGGCATAAGGGTTCCGACCAGCGTCTCCTGGAGTCCACCGAGCCACAGGTAGGCCATCACCATCGGCTTGCGCGGGTCGTCGTCCGGGAGGCGGTAGAGGAGGTCGGTGTCCTCGTCGTCGGTGATCTCCAGCCGGGAGCCGATCGCGAGCCGCAGGTCGTTCAGGGCCCCGAGCCACTGCTGGGACTCGGCCGGCGACAGCTTGAGCACGGCACCGCCCTCGCCCGCCGAGGCCGAGGAGAGCGCGTCGAGGGAGCGGATCACCGCGAGGGCGCTGTCCCGCTTGCCGGCCCGCAGGTCGTTCTCGGTGTAGCGGCGGAACTCCGCGGAGTGCGCCCGCTGCTCCTCGGCGTCCCGCGCCGAGGCGGGCTGCTCGGGGTCGCTGTAGGCGTCCGGGAAGAGCCGTTTGAGCACCGGGTCGCCGGGCGGCTCGCTCGGGCCCTCGGCGAACAGCTCGGCGAGCGGGTCGTCGGGGGCGTCCGCGGCGGGGCCGGGGCCGATGAGCTCCAGGAGCTGGACGGCCAGCGACCGGATGATGGAGATCTCGACGTCGTCGAGGGCGACGGCCGCGCCGCCGCCGGGGAGCGGTTCGAAGGTTCCGGGCATGAACGCCTTTTCGCTGCTGGGCGGGGAGCTGGCTACTTGCGGTCCTGCTGGAGGGTGGCCCACAGGCCGTAGCCGTGCATGGCCTGCACGTCGCGTTCCATCTCCTCGCGGCTGCCGCTGGAGACGACCGCCCGGCCCTTGTGGTGGACGTCGAGCATGAGCTTGGTGGCCTTGTCCTTGGAGTAGCCGAAGTACGTCTGGAAGACGTACGTCACGTAGCTCATGAGGTTGACCGGGTCGTTGTGGACGATCGTGACCCACGGGACGTCCGGCTCGGGTACGGCGAAAACCTCCTCCGCCGACTCGGTCTGTTCGATCTCCAGGGGCGCGGGTGACGTCACACTGCCCATGCTGCCACCCGAGGGGGGTAGTCGCACAAACGGGCCTGGCCGCAAGGCGATCGCGTCCCCCCGGACTGCAATCGTCAGATTGACGAAATGGGGGTACGCTCATCATCATGAACACAGCGGACCTTGGGCTGCCGGTGGACGTTCCTTCGACGGCTCTTTTCACGGACCAGTACGAGCTGACGATGTTGCGGGCCGCGCTGGAGGCGGGCACGGCCGAGCGGCGGAGCGTGTTCGAGGTCTTCACCCGGCGGCTGCCGAACGGGCGCCGCTACGGCGTCGTGGGCGGCACCGGCCGGGTGCTGGACGCGGTGGAGAACTTCCGCTTCGACACGGCCGTGCTGGACTTCCTGCGCGAGCGGGGGATCGTCGACGAGGAGACCCTCCAGTGGCTCTCCGGCTACCGGTTCAGCGGGGACATCTGGGGCTATCCCGAGGGCGAGGTGTACTTCCCGGGCTCGCCGATCATGCGGGTCGAGGGCACCTTCGCCGAGTGCGTGCTGCTGGAGACCGTGATCCTCTCGATCCTCAACCACGACTCGGCGATCGCCGCGGCCGCCTCGCGCATGTCGGCGGCAGCGGGTGACCGGCCGCTGATCGAGATGGGCGCCCGTCGCACACACGAGCTGGCGGCGGTGGCGGCCTCCCGGGCCGCGTACGTCGGCGGTTTCGCGACCACCTCCGACCTGGCGGCCGGTTTCCGCTACGGCATCCCGACCGTCGGCACCTCCGCGCACGCCTTCACCCTGCTGCACGACAGCGAGCGGGACGCCTTCCAGGCGCAGGTGAACACGCTGGGCCGGGGCACCACCCTGCTGGTGGACACCTACGACGTCGCCGAGGCCGTCCGCACGGCCGTCGAGGTCGCCGGGACCGAGCTGGGCGCGGTGCGGATCGACTCCGGCGACCTGCTGCTCGTGGCGCACCGGGTGCGCCAGCAGCTCGACGAGCTGGGCGCCACCGACACGAAGATCGTGGTGACCTCCGACCTGGACGAGTACGCGATCGCCTCGCTGGCCGCGGCCCCGGTGGACGCCTACGGCGTCGGCACGCAGCTGGTGACCGGCTCCGGCCACCCCACCTCCTCGATGGTCTACAAGCTGGTCGCGCGGGCCGAGTCCGCCGACCCGAAGGCGCCGCTGGTGGCGGTGGCGAAGAAGTCCACCGGCGGCAAGACGTCGGTCGGCGGGCGCAAGTGGGCCGCGCGGCGGCCGGACTCCTACGGGGTCGCCGAGGCCGAGGTGATCGGCACCGGGCCGGTGCCGCCCGAGCTCGCGGACCGGCAGCTGCTGGTGGAGCTGGTCAAGGGCGGCGAGGTGGTGGCGCGCGAGCCCCTGGACGCGGCGCGCGAGCGGCACACGAGGGCGCGCGCGGGTCTGCCGATGTCGGCCACGCAGCTCTCGCGCGGGGAGCCCGTCCTTCCCACGGAGTACCTGCACGAGAGCTCGGGTAGCTAGGGGGTGTTCGGAAAGTCCAGTGCGGTGGCCGCGGTGTTCGGTGCGTGCCCTCGGCGTGCCGGACGAAGGCCCTCGTAGCGGAGCTACTCGGGTCTTCGGCCGGTGCGGCGAGGGGGCGTGCCGGGCGCCGTGGGTGCTGTGCTGGACTTTCCGAACACCCCCGGTGTGCCGTGATGCACCGAGTCGCGACCCCTCCCGCCCGCTCCCCCTTGTCCCTGCGCTCGGTGGTTCACCGGCCGGGCTTGCCGACCTCACCGACCTCATAGCCGAAGGACACCGACCATGCGCCGCGCCTTGATCGTCGTCGATGTGCAGAACGACTTCTGTGAGGGGGGCAGCCTCGCGGTGTCCGGCGGGGCGGACGTGGCCGCCGCCGTCACGGAGCTGATCGGCCAGGCGGCCGGGTCCGGCTACCAGCACGTCGTGGCCACCCGCGACCACCACATCGCCCCCGGTGGCCACTTCTCCACGAACCCGGACTACGCCCGCTCCTGGCCCGCGCACTGCGTCGCCGGCACGGAGGGCGTCGGCTTCCACCCCAATTTCGCCCCCGCGGTCGCCTCCGGCTCGATCGACGCGGTGTTCGACAAGGGGGCGTACTCGGCGGCGTACAGCGGTTTCGAGGGCGCTGACGAGAACGGCACGCCCCTGGCCGACTGGCTGCGCTCCCGCGAGGTCACCGAGGTCGACGTGGTCGGCATCGCCACGGACCACTGCGTGAAGGCCACCGCCCTGGACGCCGCCCGGGAGGGCTTCCGTACGCATGTCCTGCTGGACCTGACGGCCGGGGTGGCCCAGGGAAGCACCGAGCGGGCCCTGGAGGAGCTGCGCGGGGCGGGCGTGGAGCTGTCGGGCAAGCCGGTCGTGCAGTAGTCCCGAGCCCCTGCGGGCCCGGCGCGGGTCAGGTGTGGGCCGTCGGGCGCCGCAGGAGGGTCCTGATCGGACGCCACAGCTCCTGGACCAGCTCCGGGTGGCCGGCCACGACACCGTTGTCGGGGGCCGTGCGCCATATGAGGCCGTCGGGGTGGTGCAGGACCGCCGTGATCTCGTCGGGGGTGGGCGGGGCGGCGTTGCCGCGCAGGTAGACCGACCGCAGACCGAGGTTGCGGAGCCTGGTCAGGGCCCGGGCGCGGTTCACGGAGTGGACGAGGACGCGCACTGCTCCGGGGCCGTCGGCGGCGGGGCGGGGCAGGTTCAGTGCCACCACCACCGTGCCGTTCGGCAGCTTGCAGAAGCCTCCTGCGGCCATGCGCTCATCCCCCTGTGTCGGTCGGTGTCAATAAGAGAGCCACAGGACGCACCTAAACACGGATCGGCGGTGACCCGCCAGTGGGTCACCGCCGATCATGTTCTGACCTGCAAGGATGCGGATTACCTACCCGCGGCGCCGACCTCCAGCTCGATCGTCGAGCCGTCCTTGGCTTCCTTGAGGATCTTGATCTTCGTGTTGGTGTCAGTGATCTTGACACCCGCGGTCGGGTTCGACTCGTCGTAGTAGTCGTTCTTCCGGTCGTTGAAGACCGAGACGCCCTTCGAGCCCGGGATGTACTTCGCCACGTCCGCCTTGTGCAGCGTCATGCCGTCGGTGCGGTAGAGGCTGAACGGCGAGTCGTAGGCCTGGACGCGGTTGCGCATCAGCGTGCCGTCGGCCCACTTCAGCTGGGCCGGGTGCGAGTCGATCGGCAGGACCAGACCGGTGCCCTTGTGCTGGCTGGTGTTGTTGTCCGCCTGGGAGGTGTCCCACTTCCAGATCAACAGGCCGTTCTGGTACGCGTAGTGCTCCACCCAGTCCGGGCGCGCCGTGAAGCCGAAGTTGTACGGGCCGACCTTCAGCGTCTTGTCGTACGAGACGTACTGCCGGTTCTCGGCGATGTAGTACTGCGCGTAGTCCTTGGTGAAGGACGCGCCGATGCGGGAGAAGCCGGTGGCCTTCCACGCGCCGTCCGCGCTCTCGGCGTTGTCGGTGAAGACGGGGGCGCCGTCGGCGGTCACCGCGATCGAGTCGGCCGCGAAGCCCTTCTGGGCCACGCCGCCGTCGGTCTGGTAGCGGAAGCGCAGGTCGATCTTCTTGCCGGCGTAGGCGTCGAGCGGGAAGGCGAGCTTCTTGTAGCCGTCGACCGTGCCGGTCAGGACCGGCTTGTCGCTGCCGTCGCGCGGGATCGGCTGACCGTCCACCGTGCCGTCCAGGGCTGTCCAGTTGGCGCCGCCGTCGGTCGAGACCTCGGTGTAGAGGTAGTCGTAGTTGGCCTCGATGTCGTACCAGCCGTCGAGGGTCAGCTGCGCCTTGGACTTGCCGGTCAGGTCGACCGAACGCGTCAGCGTGTTCTTCAGGTTGTCACCGCTGCCGCTCCACCACTGGGTCTTGCCCTCGGCGGGGGTGACGATCTCGGTGGTGACCGCCTTCTTGGGGAGGTCGACGACCAGGGCCTGCTTGTGCTTGGTGTTGTACTCGGCCACGCCCAGCTTGTGCCAGGAGTTGACGCCGGCCTTGGCCTTGTCGTAGTTCAGCCAGCCGAGCTGCAGCTTGTCCCAGGCGGTCATGTCGCCGGGCAGGTCGCCTATCTCGTTCCTGCCGGTGCCGAGCCAGGACCCGGACGACATCAGCGTCCAGAAGCCGGTGGAGTTCTCGCCGCCCGAGGTGTCGTAGTGGTCCGGCAGACCGAGGTCGTGGCCGTACTCGTGGGCGTAGACGCCGAGTCCGCCGTTCTCCGGCTGGACGGTGTAGTCGCCGACCCAGATGCCGGTGTCGCCGATCTTCGCGCCGCCGAGCTTGTTGTTCGCGGGGCCGGTGGCGCCGGCGTCGGTGCCGAAGGCGTACCAGCGGTGGGCCCAGATCGCGTCGGTGCCCTGGGCGCCGCCGCCCGCGGACTCGTCCTCGCCCGCGTGCACGATCTGGAAGTGGTCGATGTAGCCGTCGGGCTCGTTGAAGTCGCCGTCGCCGTCGAAGTCGTAGCGGTCCCACTCGTCGAACCGGGCCACGTCCGCCTTGATCTGGGCGTCGGTGCGGCCTGCGGCCTTCTGCTGCGCGACCCAGGAGTTCAGACCGTCGCTGACGACGTTCCACACGCTCGGGCAGTTGGTGTCACCGCAGGCGTTGTTGCCGTAACGGGCCTCGTTGTAGGGGACCTTGACCCAGTCGGAGACCTCGCCGTCGACGGAGTAGCGGCCCGAGGACTGCTTCTCGTAGTAGGTCTTGACCGAGTCGACGCCCTTGCCGTGACCGAAGTACAGGTCCTGGAAGTAGTCCTGGTCGTAGTCGGCCCTCCACGCCGTGGAGTTGTCCTTCTTGCGGTCGGGCTTGGGTATCGCGTTGTGCAGCGGGCCCGCGGTGCCGCCGTAGCGGCTGTCGACCTTGTCCCCGAACTCGACCAGGATCGTGAAGATCTTGTCGGTCTTCTCGCGGCCGAGCTCGACGTACTTGTCGTCGCCCTTCTTGCCCTTGAGCTGGACGACCTTCGAGCCCTCGCGGTTCTTTACCTTGCTCTTGCCGGATATGACCTGCTTGAGGGCCTCCTGGCGCTGAGCGTCCTGCGTCTTGCTCAGCGGGCCTTCGAGGTCGTGCTCGTCATGGTGACGATCCGCCGGGTCGTGCCGGTCCACGGTGGTGGACCGGGGGGCCGAGGCGTCGTCGGCCACCGCGTACGTCGAGGCGGTGGCGGTGGCCGCCGCGAGCGCCACGCTTATGGCGGCCGCTCGGAACGTCCAGGTTCTACTGGTCACTTGAGATCCTCCCCCGCGTTCGGGCGCGCGGCAGGCGGGGTCCCGGTCGTGGAATCCGCGCGCACGTGATCAACGCGTGTAGTCAAGTGACGACATTTGACTAGAGGTTTAGAAGAAAAGACAGACCTTGACTTGGACAGGTCAAGTGCATTATGCGGAGGCGAGGTTCGTTTTACGGACAACCAAACGGTTGTCCCGCGACCCTCCCGATCGGCCCCGCGGGCGCGTGCGCATGTCCACTAGATGGACGTCATGACTCCGTGCGCCCCCTGTGCACCGCCCTTGTTGATTAGGTCACGCTTACCGCCGGTTCCGGTCGGGCACCCTGCCCGAGAGAATGTCGTTCGGCGGAACGCCCTCAAGCCGGCGGAATGCCCGGCCGACACCCCATGGACCCCACATTCGAGGACATGATGGCCATGCCCCGTCCGACTGCCGCACAGCTCGCCTACGGTTCGTGCACCGTGATCTTCTCGACCCTCGCCATGCTGCTGCTGTCCCAGACGACCTCGGGCGTGGGGATCGCGGTCATCGCCCTCGCGGCGCTCGCCCTCGGCTTGCTGGTCGCCCTGACCGTGCCACTGCCCGGGAAGCGCCCGGCCGCGGTGGAACGGCCCGCGCCCCCCGAACCGCTGCGGGCCTCGGTCCCGGCACCGGCCCCGGAGCCGGTGCGCGAACGGGCGGCTTCCTGACCGCCCGCTGACTCTTCTTCACCGCCTGCTGTTCCCCAACCGCCTCATTTTGTGCTGACCACGACCGTTTTGGCCGCCTTGTCGTGCAGGCCCTGCCGGTAGGGCCGGTCGAAGTAGCTCCAGCCGCCCGAGATCGCGACCCAGAAGCAGAAGCAGCAGAAGGCGAACGGGAGCCACAGCACCGCGGCCCGCAGCAGCGCGATCTGCACGGAGGGCGTCGCACCGTTGTCCAGGTTGGCCACGCGCATGCGCAGCAGCTTCTTTCCGAGGGTCTGGCCGGTCCTGGCGGTCAGGACGGTGTCGTAGGCGATGTAGAGGACGGCGGCGACCACCGACTGCCACAGCGACCTGCCGAGTTCGATGCGGTCGCTGTCCATGTCGTACTCGTCGACGTTGAAGCCCCAGGTGAGCAGCCAGACGACGGCACCCACGAGGATCATGTCGATGATGCGCGCGAGCGTGCGCTGGACGCTGTCACCGAGCGGGGGCATTCCGGCGAGGGGGTCGGCGGGGTAGGAGCCACCGCCGTACGGATCACCACCGTAGGGGCCGCCGCCGGGGGGACCACCACCGGGCGGGCCGCTTCCGAAGCCGCCACCCGGGCCACCACCGGGGCCCTCGGGCCCACCCGGGCCACCGCCAGGGCCGCCCCCGTACGGCGGGGGTTCGCTGCCCGGGGGCGTGCCGGTGCCGTCGCCGGGCTGCTCGTTCGGGGGACGCTTCCTGAACGGGTCGTCATCCGGCGGCTGCTGACCGGAGCCGGGGGGCGGTTCACTGCTCATAGGGCCGAGTCGACCGCGAACCCCCGCCCTCCGCATCCGGCGGACGGCTGTCCGAGGGAGCTCAGCCCGCCACGAACGTGTGCGCCGCCTTGTCGTGCCAGCACTGGCGCCAGGGCCGGTCGAAGAGGCACCAGGCCATGCCGACGACCCCGACGACGAGGAGCCCGGGCACGCTGTAGACCAGCCAGCGGCGCAGGGCCGCGCCGAACTCCGGGGAGTCGTGCCCCTCGATGTCCCTCACTTCGAGGCCCATCAGCTTCTTGCCGAGGGTGCGGCCCCACTTGGCGGTGGGCAGCACCTCGCACAGGACGCCGGCGAGCAGCAGGACGGCCAGGATGATGCCGAGGCAGACCGAGGTGGTGCCGTCGAGCAGCCAGACCGTGACGGTCTCACCGGAGAGTCTGGCCGCGTCGATCTTCTCCTGGACGTGATCGATCGCCTTGGTGCCGAGCGGTACGGCGGCCGTGGCGGTGAGGGCGGCGAGGACGACGGTGTCCAGCAGCCGGGCGACGAGCCGCTTGCCGAGTCCGGCGGGGCGGGCCTCGGCCTGGCGCCGGGCGGCCGCCTGGAACACGTCCTCGACCGGCGGCTTCCAGGGCGCGACGGACTGCTCGTCACCGCCGCCGGATCCGGCGAGCCGGTGCACCTGCTGCGCCCAGGAGGACTGGCCGCCGCCGGGCCCGGGGCTGAGCGGAGCAGCGGAGGCGGCGGGCTGTGCGCTGCCGGGCCCGCCGGACTGCGGAGGGACCGTGGGGGCGGCCTGGGGCCCGGACAGTGCCGTCGGGGCGGCCTGGGCGGCGGCAGTCCCGGCCGCTGCCTGCGCGGCGGAGGCCCGGGCGGCGGCCGCCTTGCCGGCGCCGAAGCCGGGCGCCGCGGAGCCGCTGCCGGAACCGGTCGGCCCGGCCTGCGCGCCGAACGCGGGCCCCGACGGGCTCCCGCCGGTGCCCGCCGGACCGGGCCCGCCGCCGAAGGCGGGTGCCGCCGGGCCGGCCGGCCCGAAGCCACCGCCGACCGCCCCTGCCTGACCCCCGGAACCGGACGCCGCCGGGTCGCCCCCGGACCCGGCCGGTCCGAAGCCGGAACCGCCGGCGCCACCCTGGGCGCCGAACCCCGAGGCCGCCGGGCCGCTGCCCGGGCCGCCCGCACCCGCCGGTCCGAAAGCCGGACCCGAAGAACTCCCCCCGGAGCCACCGGCGCCGCCCTGCGCGCCGGACCCGGTCCCGGGCGCGCCCCGGCGCCCGGCCCCCGGCCCACCGGCCTGACCCGGGCGCGGGGACACCGCGCGGAACGTCATCGTGCCGTCGTCGGCGGCATCGGCCGCGGCCACCTCTCCCCCGGGCTTCCCCGCCGGGCGGCGGAACACGAACGTGCTGCCCCCTGCCGCGGCCTGCGCCTCCCGGTCGGTTGGGGGGACGTCCGCCGTGCCGTCGGCGCGGGCGGACTCCCCGTCGGGCCGCCGGTCGGCGTGCGGCAGCCTCGGGTCGCCGGCCTGGGCACCCTGCGGGGCCGCGCCCTGCGCCCCCTGCGGCGCGCCCCACGAGACACGGCGGTCCTGGTCGCCGCCGAAGCCGGTCTGCCGGGAGCGGTCGGCGCCCCAGGCGGAGGCCGGTTCGGGGCGGCTGCCGTGCTGCGCGTCGGCGGCGGAAGGCGACTCGGACGGGGATCCGGACGGCTCCCCGGCCGGGTCCTCGTCGAAGAAGTGCGGGCCGGTCTCCTCGACCGGGGCGGGCTGCGCCGCCCCCGCTCCGGGCGGTGGCGCGAGCGACTCGCCGTCCCCGGGCGCCGGCCGGCTGGTGCCCGGCACCCAGGAGGCACCGTTCCAGTACCGGACGTATCCAGGAATGGACGGGTCCGGGTAATACCCTTCGCGGGGCCTGTCGTCACCGGGGGCCGGGGTTGGGGCGCTCATGTCCGTCGTCCCGTATCTGCTCGGGGGCCAAATGGGGGCCTCCACATCTATCAGACGAGCGCAAGCCCCACGGCCGCTCCCACCGGACCCGCCCCTTTCGAGCACCGTTGTGCTACGCACCGCGCCCCTCCGGCGGATCCCCCTGCGAAAAAACTTCCGGCAAGCCGCGTAATGCGGCGGCGGCTGCCCGCTCTCTCCTGCTGACCGGCCCGCAACGGGCGGCCGTCAGGAGAAGGGAAGACCGCCATGCAGACCGTCGTGGAGCGGGAACTGGAGCTGAAGCTCGTCCTGTCGCCCGAACGCAGGATCCCGGTGCCCGCCCGGCTCGGGTACCTCACCGGCGACCCCTACGCCGTCCACGTCACCTTCCACATCGACACCGAGCACCCGGTGTACTGGACGTTCGCCCGAGACCTGCTGGTGGAAGGCGTGTTCCGGCCGTGCGGGCAGGGGGACGTGCGGGTGTGGCCGACGAAGACGGAGGGGCGCAGCGTCGTGCTGATGGCGCTGAGTTCACCCGACGGCGACGCCCTGCTGGAGGCTCCGGCGGCGGCGGTGTCGGCCTGGCTGGAGCGCACGCTGCGGGTGGTGCCGCCGGGGACGGAGGGTGAGCAGCTCGGGCTGGACGACGAGCTGGCCCAGCTGCTCGCCCAGTGAGGGCCGCCCGTCAGAAGAGCTTGCCCGGGTTCAGGATGTTCAGCGGGTCGAAGGCCTGCTTGACGGCCCGCTGCATCTCCATGCCCACGGGGCCGATCTCGCGCGCCAGCCATTCCTTCTTCAGTACGCCGACGCCGTGTTCGCCGGTGATGGTGCCGCCGAGTTCCAGGCCTAGGGCCATGATCTCGTCGAAGGACTCGCGGGCGCGCCGGGACTCGTCGGGGTCCGCCGGGTCGAAGCAGACCGTCGGGTGGGTGTTGCCGTCGCCCGCGTGGGCGACGACGCCGATGGTGAGCTGGTACTTCTCGCCGATCCGGTCCACCCCTTCGAGCATCTCGGCGAGCCGGGAGCGGGGCACGCACACGTCGTCGATCATCGTCACGCCCTTGACCGCCTCCAGCGCGGTGAGCGACAACCGCCGCGCCTGGAGGAGCAGTTCGGATTCCGCCACGTCGTCGGCGGGGACGACCTGGGTGGCCCCGGACGCCTCGCACAGGGCGCCGACGGCGGCGAGGTCGGCGGCCGGGGCGGTGGTGTCGAACGCGGCCAGCAGCAGGGCCTCGGTGCTCTCGGGCAGGCCCATCTGCGCCATCGCGTTGACGGCCCTGACCGTCGTACGGTCCATGAGTTCGAGGAGTGACGGGACGTGGCCGCCCTCCATGATCCGGCAGACGGCGTCGCAGGCCGCGGCGGCGGAGGCGAACTCGGCGGCCAGCACCAGCTGCTCGGGCGGCTTGGGTCGCAGCCCGAGTACGGCCCGCACGACGATGCCGAGCGAGCCCTCGGAGCCGACGAACAGCCGGGTCAGGTCGTAGCCTGCGACGCCCTTGGCGGTGCGGCGGCCGGTGGACATGAGCCGCCCGTCGGCGAGGACGACGTCCAGTCCCAGGACGTACTCGGCGGTGACCCCGTACTTGACGCAGCACAGGCCGCCGGAGGCGGTGCCGATGTTGCCGCCGATGGTGCACATCTCCCAGCTGGAGGGGTCCGGCGGGTAGTAGAGGCCGTGTTCGCCGACGGCCCTCGACAGTGCGGCGTTGACCACGCCGGGCTCGACGACGGCGATGCGGTCGACCGGGTTGATCTCCAGGATCCGGTCCATCTTCGTCAGGGACAGCACGATGCAGCCGTCGGAGGCGTTGGCGGCGCCGGACAGTCCGGTGCGGGCGCCCTGCGGGACGACGGGGAGGCGCAGGGCGGTGGCGGTGCGCATCACGTGCTGGACCTGCTCGGTCGTGCGGGGCAGCACGACCACGGCCGGGCTGCCGGCCGGGCAGAAGCTCGCCATGTCGTTGGCGTAGGAGGCCGTGACGTCGGGGTCGGTGAGGACCGCTTCGGCGGGCAGGCCACCGAGCAGCAGGTCCAGGAGGTCGCCGGTCGCTGCGGTGTCCTCGGAGCGGGGCGCTTCGATACGGCTCATGATCACAGGCTCCCACCCGGGGCCATCGGTGTGAACCGTTCCCGAGGACCGAGCGGGAGCGAGTCCGGGGCCCGGGGTGGCAGGGCGGGCCGTGCGGGTGCCCCGTGACACCCGCACGACCCGGGACACCTGCGGGACCCGCGGCATCCGCACGACCCGCGGCACCGGCGGCTACAGGTTGCCGCGGCGCTCCTGCTCGCGCTCGATCGCCTCGAACAGGGCCTTGAAGTTGCCCTTGCCGAAGCCCATCGAGCCGTGGCGTTCGATGATCTCGAAGAAGACGGTCGGACGGTCCTGGACCGGCTTGGTGAAGATCTGCAGCAGGTAGCCGTCCTCGTCGCGGTCGGCGAGGATCTTCAGTTCGCGCAGGGTGTCGAGCGGGACGCGGGTCTCGCCGACCCACTCCCCCAGCGTGTCGTAGTAGGAGTCGGGCGTGTTGAGGAACTCGACACCGGCCGCGCGCATCGTGCGGACCGTCTGCACGATGTCATTGGTGTTGAGCGCGATGTGCTGCACGCCCGCGCCGCCGTAGAACTCCAGGTACTCGTCGATCTGGGACTTCTTCTTGGCGATGGCCGGCTCGTTGATCGGGAACTTGACCTTGAGCGTGCCGTCGGCGACGACCTTCGACATCAGGGCGCTGTACTCGGTGGCGATGTCGTCGCCCACGAACTCCTTCATGTTCGTGAAGCCCATGACCTTGTTGTAGAAGCCGACCCACTCGTTCATCCTGCCGAGCTCGACGTTGCCGACGCAGTGGTCGATCGCCTGGAAGGTGCGCCGGGCGGGCGGCTCGACCATCGGCTCGGCCGCGGCGAAGCCGGGCAGGTAGGGGCCGTCGTAGCCGGAGCGCTCGACGAGGGTGTGGCGGGTCTCGCCGTAGGTGGCGATGGCGGCCAGGACGACCGTGCCGTGCTCGTCCTTCCGCTCGTACGGCTCGGCGACGGAGCGGGCGCCGTGCTCCAGGGCGTAGGCGTGGGCGGCGCGCGCGTCCGGGACCTCGATGGCGAGGTCGACGACACCGTCGCCGTGCTCGGCCACGTGCTTCGCGAGGAAGTGGCCCCAGTCGGTGGTGGGCTTGATGACCGAGGTGAGGACGAAGCGGGCGGAGCCGTTCTCCAGGACGTACGCGGCGGTCTCGCGGCTGCCGTTCTCCGGTCCGGAGTAGGCGACCAGCTTCATGCCGAAGGCGGTGGAGTAGTAGTGCGCCGCCTGCTTGGCGTTGCCCACGGCGAAGACGACCGCGTCCATTCCCTTGACCGGGAAGGGATCGGCCTGCCGGGCGGTGTCGGGAGTGTGGTCTGTGGTCTGCGTCATAGCCGCAGGGTCTCCCTGCCCGGCAAGGTGCGCAATAGTTTGTGTTTTGACTGGGCAATCTGTTCAGTGATATGGCCGTGGCGGCGGCCTTTCTGTACAGGATGACCATGCCGGGAGGCTGCTGTGGCGATCGATCATCTGGACGGCCGGATCATTCTGCTGCTGGCCCGGGAACCGCGGATCGGGGTGCTGGAGATGTCCCGGCGGCTGGGGGTGGCCCGGGGCACCGCGCAGGCGCGGCTGGACCGGCTTCAGTCGAACGGAGTCATCCGCGGATTCGGTCCCGAGGTGGACCCGGCCGCGCTCGGCTACCCCGTGACGGCGTTCGCGACGCTGCAGATCCGGCAGGGTCAAGGGCCCGACGTACGGGCCCACTTGGCGACCGTGCCGGAGGTGCTGGAGCTGCACACCACCACCGGCACCGGGGACATGCTGTGCCGTCTCGTGGCCCGCTCCAACGCCGATCTCCAGCGTGTGATCGACCGGGTCGTCGGTTTTGATGGCATCGTCCGGGCCTCCACGGCGATCGTCATGGAGAACCCCGTTCCGCTGCGGATCATCCCGCTCGTGGAGCAGGCCGCGGAGGAGACCTGACGTGTAGGGGTGAGCGCGTGTGAACTTCTGGGAGTACCTGGTCAACCGGCACCAGCAGCTGCTCACGGACGCCTACCAGCACGCGAGCGTGGTCTTCCAGTGCATGGTCGTGGCGACGGCGCTCGGGGTGCTGATCGGCGTGGTCACCTACCGCAGCGAGTGGGCCAGGAACCTCGCGACCACGACGACCGCCACCATCCTGACCGTGCCGGCGCTCGCCCTGATCGGTCTGCTCATCCCCCTCGTGGGCCTCGGGGTGCCGCCCACGGTGATCGCGCTGACGCTGTACGGGCTGCTGCCGGTCGTGCGCAACGCGATCGTCGGGCTGCGCGGGGTCGATCCGGCGCTGGTGGACGCGGCCACGGGCATCGGGATGTCCCGGCCGTCCCGGCTGCTGCGGATCGAACTGCCGCTGGCCTGGCCGCCGATCCTGACCGGGATCCGGGTCTCCACCCAGATGCTGATGGGCATCGCGGCCATCGCGGCGTACGCATCCGGCCCGGGTCTCGGCAACGTCATCTTCCGCGGCCTCGCCTCGCTGGGCAGCGCCAACGCGCTCAACCAGGTCCTCGCGGGCACGCTCGGCATCATCATCCTGGCGCTGCTGTTCGACGCCGCCTACGTCCTGATCGGACGGCTGACCATCCCCAGGGGGATCCGTGCCTGAGACCGGTGACCACGGCGCCTCCATCGAGCTGGAGAGCCTGACCAAGCTCTATCCCGGCAGTGCGCAGCCGGCCGTGGACAACGTGAGCATGCAGATCGACGCGGGCGAGGTCGTCGTCTTCGTCGGCCCCTCGGGCTGCGGCAAGTCCACCACGCTCAAGATGATCAACCGGCTGATCGAGCCGACCGGCGGCCGCATCCGCATCGGCGGCGAGGACGTCACCGACATGGACCCGGTCAAGCTGCGCCGCAAGGTCGGCTACGCCATCCAGTCCGCCGGCCTCTTCCCGCACATGACGGTCGCGCAGAACATCGGGATCGTCCCGAGGATGCTCGGCTGGCCGAAGACGCGGATCAAGGAGCGGACCGAGGAGCTCCTCGATCTCGTCGGCCTCGACCCCGGGGAGTTCCAGGGCCGCTACCCGCGCCGGCTCTCCGGCGGTCAGCAGCAGCGCGTGGGCGTGGCCCGGGCGCTGGCCGCCGATCCGCCGGTGCTGCTGATGGACGAGCCGTTCGGGGCGGTGGACCCGATCACCCGCGACCACCTCCAGGACGAGCTGATCCGCCTGCAGCACGAGCTGCACAAGACGATCGTGTTCGTCACCCACGACTTCGACGAGGCGATCAAGATCGGCGACCGGATCGCCGTGCTGCGCGAGCGCTCCCACATCGCGCAGTTCGACACCCCCGAGGCGATCCTCACCAACCCGGCGGACGACTTCGTGTCGGGCTTCGTGGGCGCCGGTGCGGCGCTGAAGCGCCTGAACCTGACCCGCGTACGGGACGTGGAGATCACCGACTATCCGACGGTCACGGTCGACGACCCGTTGCAGCAGATCTTCAACGAGCTGCGGACCAGCGGCAGCAACGAGATCCTGCTGCTCGACCGGCGGGGCCGTCCCTACAAGTGGCTGCGGCGCGGCGACCTGATGCGGGCCCGGGGCTCGCTGGCCCGCGCCGGGACCCTGGTGAGCGACACGGTCACCCGGGACGCGACCCTGCGGGACGCGCTGGAGGCGGTGCTCACCGACAACGCCGGGCGGGTGGCGGTGACCGGGCGGCGTGGCGAGTACACGGGGGTCGTCGACATGGAGACCCTGATGAACTCCGTGCACGAGATGCTGGAGGCGGACCGGCTCGACGCCATGGAGCACCAGCACGAACTGCAGTCGCTGCGGGCCTCGCAGACGCATGCGGAGCAGGAGGGGGCCGCGGGTCCGGCGGGCGTGGGCGGCCCGGGAGGGGAGCGGTGACGGTCACGGAGGCCGGGGAGACCTCCGAGCCCGTCGGGGAGGCGCCCCCTGCGGAGCGCCCGCCCGCGCGTCTGACCTGGCAGAAGCTGACGTTCCTGCCGGTCGCGCTGATCGCCGTGCTGCTCGTCACCTGGCTCTGGTTCCAGCAGGCCGACCTGGACGCGCTCACCCGCAACGCCCTGTCGGGCGGTCAGGTCACCAAGGCGCTGTGGCAGCACATCCAGCTCACCGCGATCTCCACGTTCTTCGTGCTGGTCATCGCGATCCCGCTGGGCATCGTGCTGACCCGTGGGGCGATGAGCAGGGCCACCCCGGTGGCGATGGCGCTCGCCAACACGGGCCAGGCGACCCCGGCGATCGGTCTGCTCGCGCTCCTGGTGATCTGGCTGGGAATCGGCCGCAGGGCCGCCCTGATCGGCATGATCATCTACGCCATCCTGCCGGTGCTCTCCAACACGATCACGGGCCTGAAGGCGAACGACCCGACCCTGCTGGAGGCGGCCCGCGGCATCGGCATGTCCCCGACGGGGGTGCTGACCCGGGTGGAACTCCCGCTCGCGGTCCCGCTGATCCTCGCGGGCGTGCGCACGGCCCTCGTCCTGAACGTCGGCACGGCGACCCTGGCGGTCTTCGGCGGGGGCGGCGGCCTCGGTGTGCTGATCACGACCGGGATCACCAACCAGCGGATGCCGGTGCTGGTGCTGGGCTCGGTCCTCACGGTGGTGCTGGCGCTGCTGGTGGACTGGCTGGCGTCGCTCGTCGAACTGCTGCTGCGTCCGCGGGGGTTGCAGCCATGAGGGGGCCTACGTGCCGGGCGGCGGCGGGGCTGCTGCTGGCGGCCTCCGGGTGCGGCCTGACCAGCGGCTCTCCCCTCACCGACGATGTGAAGCCGGGCTCCATCGGCCGGGGTGAGCCGCTGAAGGGCGCGCATCTGACGGTGACGTCGAAGTCGTTCACCGAGCAGCTGATCCTCGGCTCGATCATGGGCATCGCCTTCGAGGCGGCCGGGGCGGACGTCATCGACCGCACCGGCATCCAGGGCTCCATCGGCAGTCGCGAGGCGGTCCGCAAGGGCGACGCGGACGCCGGGTACGAGTACACGGGCACGGCCTGGATCACGTACCTCGGGCACAGCAGGCCGATCACCGATCCGCAGGAGCAGTGGGAGGCGGTGAAGAAGGAGGACACGAAGAACGGGGTGGTCTGGCTGCCGCCGTCGAAACTCGACAACACCTACGCGCTGGCGATGAACCAGCAGAACGCGAAGAAGTACGGCACGAAGACCATGTCGGACGTGGCGAAGCTGGCGAAGACCGACCCGGGGGCCGTGAAGCTGTGCGTGGAGGTCGAGTTCGCCAACCGGGCGGACGGGCTGCCGGGCATGCAGAAGGCCTACGGCATGAACGTGCCTGCGCGGAACATCACGCAGATGGACACCGGGATCATCTACACGCAGACCGCGAAGGGCAACTGCACGTACGGGGAGGTGTTCACCACCGACGGGCGCATCAAGTCCATGAACCTGGTCGTGATGGACGACGACAAGAAGTTCTTCCCCAACTACAACGCCGCGCCGATGATCAACGCGAAGTCCCTGAAGGAGTGGCCGGCGATCGCGGAGGTCCTGAACCCTGTGACGGCGAAGCTGAACAACTCCGTGGCGCAGGCGCTGAACGCGAAGGTGGATGTGGACGGGGAGGATCCGCACCAGGTGGCGCTGGACTGGATGGTGGAGGAGGGGTTCGTCGAGGAGGGGTGAGTTACAAAGGGACCGTTGCAAAGAGTGCTTTGCAACGCTACCTTTGCATGCATGCCCGACGAACCGGCTCCCCGTCTGCTCGACGCCCGCTCGCTGCGCGGCCTGGCTCATCCCCTGCGGATGCAGCTGCTGGTCGCGCTGCGGCGCGGCGGCCCTGCCACCGCTTCTCAACTGGCGGAGAAACTGGGCGAGTCCAGCGGCGCGACCAGCTACCACCTACGGCAACTCGCCGCACACGGGTTCGTCGCCGACGACCCGGAGCGCGGCAAGGGCCGGGAGCGCTGGTGGAAGGCGGTGGACAGGGGCGTCCAGATCGACGAAACCCTGATCCAGGACCCGGATCCGGCCGTGCGGGGAGCCGTCGCCCTGTTCCGGTACGAGATCGCCAACGTGCACACCCAGGAGATCTCGACCTGGCTCGGCAACACGAGCGAGTGGGGAGAGGAATGGGACGGCGCCACGGACCTCAGCGACTTCTCGCTGAGGCTCACTCCCGAACTCGCCCGTGAGCTGGTCGGCAAGATGCACGACCTCATCCAGAGCTACCGCCCTCTGCCCGAGGGCACCCCGGACGCCGAGACGGTACGCGTCCACACGCACGTCTTCCCCAGCCAGACGACGCTGTGAAAGGCCACCACTCATGCACCCGGACATCCACCTCGCCCTGCACCACGCCCGCGCCGCCGAACTCCGTGCCGAGACCGAACCCCGTCCGGCGCACCGTCCCGAACTCCGTACGCGTCTGGGCTGGGCCCTCATCGAGGTCGGGCTGAAGCTCGCCACCCGGCCCGGGCCGGTGCCCGCGCACTAGCAACCGGGGACGGAGCCCTTCCCCGTCTCCAGGGCCACCAGTGAACTCACGGTGCTCTTCAGTGTGGTCACCGGAATCAGCCGCAGGCCCTTCGGGAGCTCGGCGCGTGCGTCGCGGCACTCCGCCTTGGGGACCAGGAACACCGTCGCCCCGTCCCGCTTCGCGGCCTGGGTCTTGAGGGCGACGCCCCCCACCGCACCGACCCGGCCGGCCGCGTCGATCGTGCCCGTACCGGCGATGACCCGGCCGCCGGTGAGATCCCCGCCCGTGCCGTCGCCGTCGAGCTTGTCGACGATGCCGAGGGAGAAGAGCAGCCCCGCGCTGGGTCCGCCCACGTCCGCGAGCTTCAGCGTGACCTCGACGTCCTTGTCGTCCAGGCCGAGGTATCCCAGCGCGGCCTGGGTCGCCGCGTCCTGGGACTCCTTCATCTGCTGCTCGTTGTGCTGCTCGATCTCCTTGACGTTGTCCCCGCTCGGGTAGACGGAGTCGCGCGGCATGACCGCCTGGTCGGTGCGGAACCAGCTGTCGATGACGTCCGGGAGCGAGACCCGGGTGTCCGGGGAGGTCGCCTCGATGGTGGTCATCCGCAGCTGGCCCTTGGTGTCCCGGACCGGCGCACCGGAGACGGTGATCACCTCCGTGCCCTTGTTCTCACCGAGCACGTTCGCCGTCAGCCCCGGCTGCGCCACCGAGAACGGCAGCGGCGCGAACACGGCCGTCGCGAGCAGGGCCACGACGGGCAGGGCGCAGACGGCGAGGGCCTGGGGGCGCGTGAGGCGAGAGGACACGGGATCAATCTAACGCGGGAGGGAGATACGGCCGGGACCAGGGCGTCCGGGGCCCGAGCGGAGAGGCCGCCGGCATCGGCGCGAGGCATCCGGCCACCGGTGCGGGGAAGCCGCCGTCCCTCAGCGCAGGGCGTCCCGCTCCGGTGCGGGGAAGCCCGCCGGTCCTCCGCGCGAGGCGTCCGGCCGCCGGTGCGGGGAAGCCGCCGTCCCTCAGCGCAGGGCGTCCCGCTCCGGTGCGGGGAAGCCCGCCGGTCCTCCGCGCGAGGCATCCGGCCACCGGTGCGGGGAAGCCGCCGCCCCTCAGCGCGAGGCGTCCCGCTCCGGTGCGGGGGCCGCCGGTCCTCCGCGCGAGGCGTCCGGCCGCCGGTGCGGGCGGCCTGCTGTCAGCGCAGTGCCTCCGCGACCTCACGGGCCGCGTCGACCACCCGCGGTCCCACCCGTTCCGGCACCGCCTCGGCCAGCATCACCACGCCCACGCTGCCCTCGACGCCCGTCACGCCCAGCAGCGGTGCCGCGGCCCCCCAGGCACCCGCCTCCAGCTCCCCGTGGGTCAGCATGTAACCGGGTTCGGCCATCGGGTGCTGCCGGGCCGCGAGTATCGCCTTGCCGGCGGCGCCCCGGTCCAGGGGGTGACGGAACCCGGCGCGGTAGGCGACGTGATAGTCCGTCCAGGTCGGCTCCACGACGGCCACGGCCAGCGCGTCCGCCCCGTCGACCATGGTCAGGTGCGCCGTCGCGCCGATGTCCTCGGCCAGTGACCGCAGCGCCGGCATCGCGGCCTCCCGCACCAGCGGATGGACCTGGCGCCCCAGACGCAGCACGCCGAGCCCGACCCGGGCACGTCCGCCGAGGTCACGGCGTATGAGGGCGTGCTGTTCCAGCGTGGCGAGCAACCGGTACACGACAGTCCGGTTCACTCCCAGCCGGAGGGAGAGTTCGGTCACGGTCAGCCCGTGGTCCGTGTCGGCGAGCAGCTTGAGGACACGCAGTCCCCGGTCGAGCGTCTGGGAGGTCTCCGCGGTCACGACGCCCACTCCTTAGTGGTGAGGGTCGGCGGCTCCCCGGTCGGCGGATGCGTCACCGAGTCCCGTCGGTTACGCGCTTCAGAGGCCGCCGATCGGTCGGCGGCCCGGCCTGTCCGGACCGCGTCGCTTCACGGCTGCGCTCCGCGGCGGCGCTGCCACGGGGCGTGTGCGTAGCCGGACAGTAGCGAAGCAGGTTCGCTGAGCGGAAGTCTCCGTCCAGAATCCGGGCACGGGACAGGGCGTACTGCTGGAATTGCGGCGGTATGCACGCCCCCCAGGTTGTTTGGCCCGCCCGGACCGTCACTTCATGCGCGTGGCCCACTCCTGCACCTTGGCGATCCGCTGCTGCAGCTGCCCCGCCGTCGCCTCCGCCGCCGGAGGCCCCCCGCACACGCGCCGCAGTTCCGTGTGGATCACCCCGTGCGGCTTGCCGCTCTGGTGGACGTACGCGCCGACCATCGTGTTGAGCTGGCGCCGCAGCTCCATCATCTCCTTGTGGGAGACCACGGGCCGCCGCTCGGCGGGCACTTCGAGCAGGTCGGCTTCCGCGTCCGGCTTCTTGCGGCTGTGCGAGATCTGTTTGGCCTGCCGCTTCTGGAGCAGCAGCTGCACCTGGTCGGGCTCCAGCAGACCCGGGATGCCGAGGTAGTCCTGCTCCTCCTCGCTGCCCGGGTGGGCCTGCATGCCGAACTCGGCGCCGTTGTACATGACCCGGTCGAAGACGGCCTCGGACTCCAGCGCCTCGAAGGAGAACTGCTCCTGCTCGCCGGTGTCCTCGTCCTGCTCCCGGTTCGCCTCGTCCATCTCCTGCTCGGACTCGGCGTACGGGTCCTCCTCGCCCTCCTTCTTGGGCTTGTCGAGGACGTGGTCGCGCTCGCGCTCCATCTCGTTGGCGAAGGAGAGCAGGTCGGGCACGGTCGGCAGGAACACGGAGGCGGTCTCGCCGCGCCGCCGGGACCGCACGAAACGCCCGACGGCCTGCGCGAAGAAGAGAGGGGTGGAGATGGTGGTGGCGTAGACGCCGACGGCCAGGCGCGGCACGTCGACGCCCTCGGACACCATCCGCACCGCGACCATCCACCGGTCGTTGCTGCCGCTGAAGTCGTCGATGTTCTTGGACGCGCCGGTGTCGTCGGACAGCACGAGGGTCGCCTTGCTGCCGGTGATCTCGCGGATCAGCTTGGCGTAGGCGCGGGCGGAGTCCTGGTCCGCGGCGATGACGAGCGCACCCGCGTCCGGGATGGCCTTGCGCACCTCGGTCAGCCGCTGGTCGGCCGCCCGCAGCACGGACGGCATCCACTCACCGCGCGGGTCGAGGGCGGTCCGCCAGGCCTGGCTGACGGCGTCCTTGGTCATGGGCTCGCCCAGCCGGGCGGCGATCTCGTCACCGGCCTTGGTGCGCCAGCGCATGTTGCCGCTGTAGGAGAGGAAGATGACGGGCCGCACGACGTTGTCCGCGAGGGCGTTGCCGTAGCCGTAGGTGTAGTCGGCGGCGGAGCGCCGGATCCCGTCGTTCCCCTCCTCGTACGTCACGAAGGGGATGGGGTTGGTGTCTGACCGGAAGGGCGTACCGGTCAGGGCCAGCCGCCGGGTGGCCGGCTCGAACGCCTCCAGGCAGGCCTCGCCCCAGGACTTGCTGTCACCGGCGTGGTGGATCTCGTCGAGGATGACGAGCGTCTTGCGCTGTTCCACGCGGTTGCGGTGCAGCATCGGCCGGACACCGACACCGGCGTACGTCACGGCGACGCCGTGGTACTCCCGGCCGAGCGGCCCGGCGCTGTACTCCGGGTCGAGCTTGATCCCGATGCGGGCCGCAGCCTCCGCCCACTGCTTCTTCAGGTGCTCGGTCGGGGCGACCACGGTCACCTGCTGGACCACGTGGTGGTGCAGCATCCAGGAGGCCAGCGTCAGCGCGAAGGTCGTCTTGCCGGCGCCGGGGGTGGCGACCGCCAGGAAGTCCCGCGGCTGCTCCTGGATGTACTTGTCCATCGCGCCCTGCTGCCAGGCGCGCAGCTTGCTGGCGGTACCCCAGGGGGCGCGGCCGGGGAACGCCGGGGACAGGTGGTGCGAGGCGGAACTGGTGCCGGCGGTGGTAGTCACGGTCTCCGTTGGGGGTCGGGCGGCTCGTGCGAGGGAGCCTGACGGCTCGGCTACGTATGACAACCGGGCCACCCTACCGGCGCCCCGAGCCGGTCGACGCGCGGACCGGGCCAGGGCACCCGCGGGTGGGACCGACGTCACAGCCCCCGCGACCGCGCCGTGTTCCTCCCGGCCTCCCCTTCGGCCCGGGGCGATGCCGACGACCAGCGCGCGGGCCACACCGTGGTCCCTTCGGGCCGGGTCGACGCCGCCGGAGCGGGGAAGGCGCTACGGCCGTCGTTCCCGCAACCGCGTCGACACCCAGGCGCCGGCCAGCGCGACCGCCGCCATGGGCAGGAACACCGCGGTGAAGGCGGCCGGGTGGGAACCGGAGGTGCCGGTGGCCGTGTGGGAGAGCGCGCCGCCGCCGAGCGCGGCGAAGGCCGCACCGCCGGCCGACAGCAGGACGACGTTGGAGAGGCCGTCGGAGATCTGCAGGGCGGCGGAGTTGGCGCCGGCCTCCTCGGGGGCGGAGAGCTTCAGCAGCAGAACGCTCGTCGAGGAGATCACGAGCCCCATCCCGAAGCAGCCGAAGGCCCAGGCAACGGCCACGGTCCAGACGGGCACGGAGCCGATCAGCACGCTCGGCGCCGTCGCGATGGCCGCGACCACCAGCAGCATCCCGACCGTGGTCAGCCGCTCCCGGTACGGCTCTGTCCGGGACCGGGACTGCACCCAGGAGCCCAGCGCCCACGTCCCGCCACCCGCGGCGAGCGAGAACCCGGCCAGTGTCGGACCGAGCCCGCGCTGGGTGACCAGCATCAGTGGCACGAACGACTCGGCGGCGATGAAGGACCCGGCGGCGACGCCGCGCAGCAACACGACGGACGGCAGCCCGCGAGCGGCCCGGTAGGTGCCGCGCGGCAGCAGCCCGAGCACGGCCGGCACGAGCAGGGCCACACCGAGCGCACCCGGCAGGAGCGAGAGGGGACGCAAGTCCTGCGCGGCGTACTGGAGGAGGCCGGCACCGAGGGAGATGGCCAGGGCGAGCCGGATGCGCCGACGGTCGAAAGACGCGGGAGCCTCCGCCTCGACGGACGGGTCCGCCTCGACGGAAGGGTCGGCCACCCGGGGAGTCCCCGCCGTGGCGGGCTGCGCGGCGCTCCGTCCAGCCGGGCCGGACGCCCGCCGCCGTATCTGCGGCAGTGCGAGCGCGAGCGGGAAGACGACGAGCACGGGTATCCCGGTGAACACCCACCGCCACCCCAACTGCTCGGTCACCGTGCCGGCGGCGAGCGGGCCGACGATCGACGGCAGCACCCAGCTCGCGGCGAAGGCGGCCATGATGGCGGGCCGCAGCCGCTCCGGGTAGGCCCGCCCGACGACGACGTACAGCGCGACGATCACCAACCCGCCGCCGAACCCCTGCACGGCCCGCCCCAGGATGAACACCCACATCGTCCCGGCGGTCCCGGACAGCAGCAGTCCGGCCCCGAAGGAGGCGATGCCCGCCGTCAACGGCCCCAGGGGGCCGCGCAGGTCCGACCACTGCCCGGAGAGCACCATGCCGAACAGGCTGGTCGTGAAGTACCCGGAGAACGCGAACGCGTACAGGGACACCCCGTCCAGTTCCCGGGCGGCCACGGGCATCGCCGTCCCCACGGCGGTCGCCTCGAAGGCGATGAGCAGCACGACGGAGACGATCCCGACGCTCAACGCCCGGTGTCCCGGCCCCAGCACACCCTCGTCTCCCCCGGCGAGGGAGGACGGGACGGGAGCACCCACGACATCGACGTCACGCGGCTTGGAGTCAGGCATGCCCGCCAGCGTAAGGTTCACGCGGCCTTTTCACCCCTGTCGCGAGACGGTTCCGGCCTGAGACCTTGGTCTTACGCCCTCCCCTTCGCCCACCGCCTTTCATGAACGGCGTATGGCAGCCTCGTTGCACCCCACCGGAAGCCCTTGAGTCGCACGTTGAGGGCCCCGTACGGTCAAGGCACCGAGTTCGACCTCGAGTCCGGACAAGGCCGTGTGCCCGAGTGGTTCAGGGGCTCGCCTGCAAAGCGAGTTACGTGGGTTCGAATCCCGCCACGGCCTCCGGTGTCAACCCGCCGAGCAGAGACCCTCGTTCGGGCAGAACATGACCCTCGTGTAGTTGTAACCGGTGTGGATCGTCTGACCAGCCTATTGGCCCTCTCGGGGATCTGCTGCAGGAGCGGGTCGCGCGGTTTCATCCGGTATCCGGAAGGGCTGTGGGGCCGATGGTCCCGTCGGCCTTCCGGCGTGCCCTGCGCGCGTTTTCCGCGCGTACGGCGTCCAGCCATCGCCAGATGCCCGCCTCCTGCGGGCTCAGACCGGGGCAGGCGATGCGATGCGGGACGCGGCACACCGCGCCGGGCTCGGGCTCGTCCTCACGGCTGTTCCACGCCGTGCCGTCCGAGTCCACGTACCAGCGGTGCCATGCGGGCACCATGTGCGCGGGTACCGGCATGCCCGGTTCGAGAAGGACATGCGTGCCGTAGTAGGTGACGTGCCGTTCAGCGGTCAGCCCGCATTCGGGGCATTCCGGTGGGGCGGGTGGCTCCGGGCCGGTGGCGCCTTCCGTCGCGGCCTGTGCCCGGTCGGTGTTCTCCCACGGCCGCGGCGCGTCAGGGGGCCGCTGCCGGTGTCCGTCGGGGCCTGGTAACGGGATGATGCTCGACTCGTCTGTGTCCCCCATGAGTCCGAGCATGTGCGGGAGTTCAGGGGCGCGGAAGAGCGCGTTCAGGGCGCAACGGGGCAATCCGCCGAGCGCCCGGAACCGGCGCGCCAGGCGATGTCCGGCCCGGGAGAAGTCCCGCACAACCCCGAGCGCCTCTCAGGTGTCCAGAACATGACCGGTAGCCCACGCTCCGGTCGTCGCGCCTTCCGGGGCCGACGAGGAATCCGACGAGGAGAATCACCGTGCACCTCCGCCCCTCGGCAGCCGTCCTGGCCGCTGCCGTGATCGCCGTCGCCGGTCCCGCTGTCGCCGCGCCCCTGGCGCACGCGGAGGGTGGCGAGCCCGAGCTGGTCGTGTCGGCCCTGCCGTCCGCGACTCCCGAGCCGGGCGAGGTCTACGACAAGTCCGTCACCCTCACCAACAAGGGCACGGCCGCCGTGGACGGGGTCGCCTTCCGGGTGCGTCTGACGCGTGGGCTGGACTTCCCCGAGCAGGTGAAGGGCTGCACCTACTCGACCGTCGAGGACCAGGTGCGGCAGGCACTCTGCGAGCTGGACACGGTGATCGCACCGGGCGCCTCCGTCACCACGCCCGTCCGCTTCAAGGCGCTGGACAAGGCCCTGATGGAGTCCGTCGAGTACGGCACGAGCGCGACCGGTGACGCCCCGGGCGAGGGATTCGACGACAGCTACCGGCGGCTCACCCTGACCGCGGACAACACCGCCGATCTGGTCGCGGTCGGTGAGGAGATGGAGGCACTGGCGGGCGGGGAGCAGTCGGTCACGGCGACCCTGCGCAACGACGGGCCCGGCTGGGTGCAGAACCAGGAGAGCGACGACCTCCCCGGCCTGCTGGTGCAGATCCCGCCGGGCACCGTCGCCGTGAAGGTGCCGAAGGACTGCGCACCGTTCGGGATCGACGGGCCGAGTGAACCGCAGGGGACCCCCCGCAAGCCCAAGTACGTCTGCTGGCCGCAGGACGGGACCCTCGACGTCGGCCAGTCCCTGATGTACACCTTCACCTTGAAGATCAAGAAGTCCGCGCAGGACACCGAGGGCGAGATCAAGGCGTCGTCCGTCTACGACATCGCCCCCGCGTACGACGAGAACCGCGCCAACAACATCGCCTCGATCGGCATCGACCTGCCGAGCGACTACGAGCCCGAGCCGAGTCCCTCGGACGGTACCGACGGCGGTTCCGGCAACGGCGGGAACGGCAACGCCCCCGAGGGACAGGCCGCCGGCGGCACGGGCGCCACTGCCTCCCCCTCGGCGTCCGCGTCGGCCTCGGAGGGCACCACGACCGGTGGCTCCACCGGCACCTCGGCCGGCAGCACCACCGGCGGCAGCCTCGCCACGACCGGCTCCGACGGCACCCCGCTCCTGGCTGGTGCCGCGGCAGCCGCCGCGGCGCTCGGAGGCGGCCTGGTCGTCGCCGTCCGCCGCCGCAACGCCGTCAAGTCCGGCTGACGCGGCCGGATTCCGGCCCGCCTCCTCGTATTGCACCGGCCAATCCAAAACGGTTAGGGTGATGCCATGGCCCGGCCGAGGATGTTCGACGAGGAGCGGGCCCTGGACGCGGCGATGCACACGTTCTGGAAGAAGGGCTACGAGGCCACTTCCACACAGGACCTGTGCGACGCCACGGGACTGGGGCGCAGCAGCGTCTACAACACGTTCAAGAGCAAGCACGACCTGTTCGAGCGCGCGTTGAGCCGCTACATCGACACCATGACGACCGCACAGCTGGCCGTCCTGGAGGATGGGCGACTCAACGGCGCCGACCGCGTCCGCACGCTCTTCACCATGGTCATCGACGGCGACGCGGAACACCGGACGGAGGGCCGCAGTATCGGCTGCCTGACCGTGAACACCACGGTCGAGCTGGCCACCCGAGACGCCGATGCGGCCCGCATGCTGGAGCGTGACACGGCCCGCCGGCTGGCGGCCCTGCGGGCGGTCGTCGAGGAGGGCCGGCGGGACGGCAGCATCACCTCCACCCGGGACACCGGCGCGCTGGCCCGGTTCCTCAACGCGGCGATCGCCGGCATGCGCATCTCGGGCCAGGGCGGCGCGGACCGTGCCGCGATGGAGTCGATCGCCGAGGTCACCCTGGACGCCCTGACCCACTGACCCCTCCCCCTCCCCCTCCCCCTTCCTCTTCCCCGGCCCACCGGATCGCCGGCTCACCGCTTCCTGCCTGCCGAACACACACTCCCGGGTGTGCCCACGCATGCCCAGGTTTTGAACTGACCGATACATAACACTGAACCCCCGAAGCCCCCTGAACCCGTGGATCCCCGAAATCCCCAAGGAGACCGAAACCGTGCCACGTGCCGTATACGTCCTGGCGCTCGGCATCTTCGCCATGGTGACCAGTGAGTTCGTGGTCGCCGGGCTGATGCCCCAGATGGCCGACGGGCTGGACGCGACCATTCCGCAGATCGGGTATCTCATCACCGCGTTCGCGGTGGCCATGGCGGCCGGCGGGCCGTTCCTCACCGTGGCGCTCATGAAACTCCCGGTGCGCACGGTACTGATGGTGCTGTTCGCCATCTTCCTGACAGGCAACGTCCTCGCCGCCACCGCGAACGGCTACGCCACGATGATGGCCGCCCGGATCATCAGCGGCGTCGCCTCCCAGGCCTTCTTCGGCGTGGGAATCTCGATGTGCGCCCGGATCACCCGCCCTGAGGTCCGCGGCCGTGCCATCGCGGTCGCGATGAACGGCCTCATGCTCGGCACCCTGCTCGGGCTGCCGCTGTCGACCCTGGTCGGCGAACGGTTCGGCTGGCGTGCGGCGTTCTGGGCGATCACCCTGATCACGGTGATCGCCGCCCTGGCCACCCTTCTCGGTGTACCTCGCGTCGAGCGCGCCGAGGGCGACAACGGACTGCGGGCGGAGCTCGGCGTGTTCAGGAAGCCGCGCCTGTGGCTGGTGCTGTCCACCAGCACGCTCATCATCGGCGCCACCTTCTCGGCGTTCAGCTACCTCAACCCGATCCTCACCGACGTCACCGGCTTCTCCGCCGGTACCGTCCCCTTCCTGCTGATCGCCTACGGTGCCGCCACCGTCGTCGGCAACACCGTCGTCGGACGCCTCGCCGACCGTCACACCGTGCCGGTGCTCGCCGCAGGGCTGGCCCTGAACACCGTCTTCCTCGCCGGCTTCGCGCTGCTCGCCGGCCTGCCCGTCCCGGCCGTCGTCTGCATGATGGGCGTCGGACTCGTCGGCGTCACCATGAACCCGGCGATGGTGACCCGCGTTCAGCGCACCGGCAACGCGGGGCCGCTGGTCAACACCGTGCACTCCTCGTTCATCACGCTCGGCGTCATCATCGGCTCCTCCATGGGCGCCGTCTTCATCGACAACTGGGGCCTGCGCGCCCCGCTCTGGCTGGGTGCGGTCATGGCGCTGGTGGGCCTGGCCACCGTTGTGCCCGACCTCGCCCGCCGCTCCACCCCCGTGACCGGCCCGGCGGATGCCCGGGCCGCCGAGCGGGAACAGCCGCAGCGGGTCTGAGCAGGGCCCGAGGCCGTGTCCTCAGAGCACCCCGCCGGCCTCGTCCTGGAACGCGTCCGTCCAGTAGTGGCGGACCGTTCTGCCCGCGGTGACGCCCGTGGGGTCCACGCTCGACAGGACCTGAAGCATCGTCATGGCCAGCTGGTCGTAGGTGTCGGTGGTCAGCTCGTGGGACGACTCGGCGTCTATCGCACGCTCGCGGTGCAGGAGCCAGAGGGTGAAGGCGAGGGTCGACACATCCGTGTTGAGCGGGGACAGCGTCGCCTCGGGTTCGCTCCAGTGCAGGACGGCGCCCGTCGCGCCGTCGACGACCAGGCTGTTGTCCTCGACGAGGTGGCCGAGGCGGATGAGGCGGTGGGCCCCGGCGGGGAGTTCGGCCGGGGTGTCGGTGTCGGCGTAGTACTCGGCGAGCGTCGCCAGGGGGACGTCCGTGTCCAGGGAGAAGACGTGGGCGTCCTCCGGCAGGCCCACCTCGCGCAGGAAGCGGCGGGTCGGCTCGTGCGTGAGGGTCGCGGGGAAGTCGACGTCCTCGAAGCGTGCCACCTTGCCGGGGCCGAACTCCTGGTCCAGGAGGCGGTGCGGGAGGTCCAGGGAGAGGCCGGACGCGCCGCCGCGGCCCGCCACCAGGGACAGGGGGCGGATCAGTGCCGCCATCTTCCAGAACGGGGCCGGTTCGCCGTCCGCGCCGTCCCGGAACACCGCGAGCAGGTGCTGCGAGGCCGCCGCCACCGCCTTGGGGCCGTAGCGGCCCGCGTAGGAGGCGAACTGGCCGCGCAGACCGGCCAGTTCGTCCGTGGCCTCCGCGAAGCGGACCAGCGTCCGCAGCGAGGGGGCCAGGGGGCGGCGGTCCATCAGGTCGGGGCGGTCGTGCAGGACGTACGTCGTGGAGATCTCGCCCGTCGCGCCGTCCAGCAGGACCGACTCCGTCTCCAGGCCGACGGGGCCCAGCAGTCCGCCTATCACCAGCTGCTCGCGCAGCTCGGCCGGGAGGCGGTCGTCCGGGTCGCCGGTCGAGTCGGCGACCGTGCGCAGGCCCTCGCGGCTCAGCTCCGCGAAGCTCAGCACGCCGCTGTCCACGGGGAGTCCGGGGCCGGTCAGCCAGTGCCGGGTGGACGCGTGTGTCACCCACGGGTCCAGCTCGGACTCGGTCAGGGTGATCACCGCGGAACCGGCGTCGGTCGTACTCATGGGCTCCCCCGCATGTGCTTGCTCACCGTCCCCTGGCGGAGCACGGCGGACCGCCCGGACCAGCCCGGCAGTCGTTCCCCACTGCCCAGAACAGTACGCCCCACCACTGACAACGCCCCGGAGCAGCGACGCGCGCCCGGCGCCCCACGCGTCCACCTCACAAGACGCTCAGAACACCCTCGCGCGTTCCCTCTTCGCAGAAATCGCTTCCGGTCTCCGGCGCGGCACCGCCGTGGCGGCCGCCCGGGCCCGGGCCGCGGCGCGCCGTCGGTTCGGGTAGCGCGTGCCGAGGCCCGGTGACCGGGTTCCGGCACGCGGAGTCGGCCCGCCCCGGCCGACCTCACGGGCAAGCTCAGGCCCGTTCGGTGACCACCGCTGCCTGGGGGCGGATCGGGAGGCGGTTCACGGGGCGGCCCGTCGCGGCGCGGACGGCCGATGCGATGGCCGCCGGGGACGTCACCACCGGCACCGCGCTGACCGCCTTCGCGCCGAAGGGGGCCACCACGTCCCGCTCCTCGACCAGCCGGACGATGCGGATGTCGGGGGCGTCGAGGGCGGTCGGGAGGGCGTAACCGGTCAGGTCGGGGTGGCGGACGATGCCGCGCGGCGTGCGGAGGTTCTCGGTGAGCGCGATGCCCACGCCCTGGGTCACGCCCGCCTCGATCCGGGCGGCGAGCTGGGCCGGGTTCAGGACGCGGCCCACGTCCTGGGCGACGGCCAGTTCCACGACCCGCACGGAGCCGATCTCGATGTCGACGTCCACCACCGCGCGGATCGCGCAGAAGGCCATGCCCACGAAGGCGTCGCCCTGGCCGGTCTCGTTCAGCGGCTCGGTCGGGTGCGGGCGGCACTGGGCGGTGGCCCACAGCTCCTTGCCGTCCAGCGCCTCGGTGACGGTCGTGGAGAGGACCCCGTCGTACGACGTGATCTTGCCGTCGGTGATCTGGAGCAGCTCCGTCGACATGCCGAACTTGTGGGCGAGCGGCTGGAGGAGCTGCGTGCGGACCATCTTCGCCGCGCGCTCCACCGCGCCGCCCGAGACCCAGGTGTGGCGGCCGCGGCAGCCCGCGCCCGCCGGGGGCTGGTCGGTGTCGACCGGCGCCACGTGCACCTCGTCGATGCCGAGTGTCTCCTGGACGATCTGCCGGGCCAGCGTCGTGAAGCCCTGCCCGGTCTCGACGGCCGCGCACAGGACCGTCGCGACCCCGTCGTGGACCTTCACCGTGGCCGTGGAGACCTCGTCCGCGCCCTCCGCGCCGAGCATGTGCACCATGCCCACGCCGTAGCCCACGCCCCGGCGCACCGCGCCCGGTTCGCCCGCGCCCTCGGGTCCGCCGGGCAGCAGCCACTCGTCCTCGGGCGTGTCCTTGGGCAGCGGCGGCAGCTCGATGTCCCGGACGGCCTGGAGGAGTTCGGCGACCGGGGCCGGGCAGGTCACGGTCTGGCCGGTCGGCAGCACGTCGCCGGTCGCGAGCGCGTTGCGCAGCCGCACTTCCGCCGGGTCGAGGCCGAGCTTCTTGGCGATCTTGTCCATCTGCGCCTCGTAGGCGGCGCAGACCTGCATGGCGCCCTCACCGCGTACGTGGCCGGAGGGGGGGTTGTTGGTGCGTACGGCCCAGCCCTCGATGAAGGCGTTCGGGATGACGTACGGGCCGCAGGCGAACGCGACGGCGGCGGCCAGGGCCTCGGCGGAGGTGTCGGCGTAGGCGCCCGCGTCGAGCAGGATCTGCGCCTCGACCTTGACGAGTCTGCCCTCGGCGTCGGCGTGGTGGCGGTAGCGCAGCAGGGTGGGGTGCCGGTGGACGTGGCCGAGGAAGGACTCCTCGCGCGTGGCGGTGAGCTTCACCGGGCAGCCGGTGCGCAGCGCCAGCAGGCCGAGCGGGAGCTGGAAGCCCTGGTCCTCGCGGTCGGCCGTGGCGCCGGGGACGCCGGTGACGACGATCTTGACGCGCTCGGGTTCCAGCCCGAAGGCCGCGGCGGCCGCGTCGCGGTCGGCGTGCGGGTCGGTGGAGGCGAGGTACAGCTCCACCCCGCCGTCCGGGCGCGGCACGGCCAGGCCCGCCTCGGCGCCGATGGGCGCGGGGTCCTGGCGGCCGATCCGGTACAGGCCCTCGACGACGATCTCGCCGGCCGCCTCCGGGTCGCCGTGGCTCAGCGGGATGTGGCGGATCAGGTTGCCGTCGGGGTGCAGCGGCTCGGCCTCGAAGGCCTGCTCCGGGTCGGTCACCGGGTCGAGCACCTCGTACTCGACGATGACCGCGGCGGCCGCCATGCGCGCGGTGTCCGGGTGGTCGGCGGCGACGGCGGCGATGGGCTCGCCGTGGTGGCGCACGACCTCTGAGGCGAAGACCGGGCGGTCGGCCGTGCCGCGGCCGTGGAACGGGCTGCCGGGGACGTCCTCGTGGGTGACGACGACGCGGACGCCGGGCATCTCGCGCGCGTGGGTGGTGTCGATGGACACGATGCGCGCGTGCGGGTGGGGCGAGCGCAGCACGGCCGCCCACAGCAGGCCCTCGGCCCACAGGTCGGCGGCGTAGGGGAAGGTGCCCTCCGTCTTGGCGCGGGCGTCGGCGGGCGGGAGCGAGGCGCCGATGCCGTGCGGGAGCGGTTCCGGGGCCGGGGCGGCCTCCGCGGCCTGTGCGGCCTGGGCGGTGGCTGCTTCGTTGCTCACGCGGGGCCTCCGTCCTGGCCGTAGGGCTGGTCGTGCGCTTCTGGGGAGTGCGGTCCGGGGGCGTGCGGTTCCGGGGGCGCCCCGAAGGCCGACGCGTTCACGCCACCGGCGCCCGGGCCCGCCTGGCGCGGGATACGGGCCTCTTCGGTGTCGCCGTCGCCCGGCGCGGAGTGGGTCTCGCGTTCGGCGACGACTTCCTTGACGGCGTCCACCACGCCCCGGTAGCCCGAGCAGCGGCACAGGTTGCCGCACAGCGCCTGGCGGGTCTCCAGCTCGGTGGGCGCGGGGTTGCCCTCCAGCAGGTCGTGCACGGTCATCGCCATGCCGGGGACGCAGAAGCCGCACTGCACGGCGCCGCAGCGCGCGAGCGCCCGCTGTACGTCCGACGGCCGGCCGTCCTCGGCCAGTCCCTCGACGGTACGGACCTCGCTGCCGGCGGCGGTCACGGACGGGACCAGGCAGGACGCCACGAGCCGCCCGTCGACCTGGACGTTGCACGCGCCGCACTCGCCCTGTGAGCAGCCGTCCTTGGCGCCGGCGAGTCCGAGCCGCTCGCGCAGCACGTACAGCAGGGACTCGCCGATCCACGCGTCGGTGACGGGGCGTTCGGTGCCGTTGACGCGCAGGACGTACGAGGCGAGGGGGTGTTCCTCCTGGGGGAGGGTGACGGACGGGGCGTCGGGGGCGTGGGCCGGGTCCTCGGCCGGGGCCGGATCGTCCTGGGGCCCGCCGTCGGCGGTCTCCTGGCCGGTGTCGGCGTCGGTGTCCGCCTCCGCCGGGGCCGGCAGGGGCCCCGCAGCGGGCTCGGAGGGGCTGCCGGTGGCCTCCGGGGCGCCTGGAGCGTCCGGCGCGTCCTCGGCGTCCTCACCGGCGCCGGGAGCGGCCTGTGAGGCTTCGTGGGCGTCCTGCGGGAGCGAGGCGGCTTCCGGGTGCGTCTCGGGCAGGGGTTCCGCGGGGAACTCGCCCGGGAAGTCGCCGGGCGCCTCGGCGTAGGGGGTCTCGGGCGGGTGGGCGGCGGGCATCGGGTGACCGGCGGAGCCGGACGACGCGGGCCCGTGCCCGGGGAGGCCGGCGGACTCCGGCCCGTGGTCGGCGTACTCGGCCTGCTCGGCGTACTCGGCCTGCTCGGGCCCGTACTCGGCCTGCTCGGCGAACTCTCCCTGATCGCGTCCCTGCTCGGGGCGCTCGCCATGCTCCGGCCCCTGCTCGGCGTACCGGGACGGGTCCGTCGGGTGACCGGCGTCCCCCGGACCCGCCGGTGCGTAGTCCGAGGGCTGAGGCGCGTGGGGCGTGCCGGGCGTCTCGGGCGCGTGGCCGAACTCCCCGCCGTGCGCGGGGCCGGTGTCCTCGTGGACTCCCGGCGCATGCACGTCCTGTGGGTGCCGCCCCGACTCGTCCGGGGCCGCCTGCTGCTCCGGCGCGTATCCGGAGGCCGGTCCGGCGTCGTGCCGCTGCGCGTGCGCGTGGTCCTGGTCCTGCGCGTGACCGTGGCCCTGCTCCTGCGCGTGGCCCTGGTCGTGACCGTGCGGATGGCCCGGGTGAACCGTCTCCTGCCCCGCCGTGTCCTGCGGATCCTGCTGTCCCCACGGCCGGCCCGTGGCCTGGGTCGCCCAGGGCGCGGGCGCGCCGCCGGGCAGCGTGGCCGGTGGAGTGCCGCCCCACTGCTCGACCAGAGAGGACGTGGTGAATTCGCCCGACTCGTCCGGAAGGTCGCCTCCGGCGACGGGGATGGACCACTGCCCGGTCACGTCATGGCCGGGCGCGGACTCGGCAGCCGCCGCGGCCTCCTCGAAGTTCCACTGGCCGGTCACCGGGGGGTTGTAGGTGAACCGGTCGTCCCCGCCGTACTGCGGCGCCGTCGCGCCGGAGCCGTAGGGGGTCCCGGGGTCGTACGGCGCTTCGGAGCCGTAGGGCTGCTCGGGCACGTCGTGGCCGTGCTGGTGGTGCACCCCGTGCTCGTGAGCGTGCTGCCGGTGCGCCGCGTTCGGGTCGTGCCACTGCGCCCCGTCGACCGGCGCGCCGGGCACCGGCCACCCGCCCGTGGCCGCCGGGTCGGTGCCGGCCGCCGTCGCGGGGTTGACCGTTATCTGCGGCGGTACGTAGCCGTGGCCGGGCGCGGCGAGCGGGCTGTCGGCGGCCAGCAGGGCGTCGACGCCCCCCTCGGGCAGTTCGACGAAGGCGGTGGCGCCGTCGTCGTACTCGCCCTGGGGCAGCGGGTCCCAGCGGCTCCCGCCCCGGGGCGTGCCCTCTCCGTGCTGGTCGTCGCTCACGACAGCGCCCTCCCCAGTGCTCGTCGGGCCAGTGCGGCGACCGTGCGCCGCAGGTGCAGTACGGCGGGCGGCAGCGGTGAGACCGAGCCGTCCTCGGCCGGTGCCGCGTCGGGGATGCAGGCCGCGGCGACGTACTCCCCGAAGGCGTTCAGCGCCTCCGGGACGAGCGCGCGGTTGTTGTCCCAGTCGATGAGGCCGGCCACCCACTGCTCGGCCTCCAGGGGCCGCAGCGCCATCGGCGCTATGGCGCCCACCGCGCAGCGCACCCCCCGGCGCGCCGGGTCCAGGACGAGGGCCACGGACGCCACCGCGCGCCCCGGGCCGGTCCGGCCGGTCGCCTTCAGGAAGACCTGCGGGGCGTGCAGCAGCGGGACGCGCACGAAGCCGATGAGTTCACCGGCCCGCAGCATGTCCATCCCGGCCAGCAGGTGCGAGACGGGGATCTCCCGGCGGGCTCCGCCCGGCCCCGCGATGATCAGGGTCGCCTCCAGGGCGGCCAGCACCGGCAGCGCGTCGCCGGTGGGAGCGGCCGAGGCGATGTTGCCGCCGAGGGTGCCCGCGTTGCGGATGTGCGGGGGGCCCGCGGCGCGCGCGGCGGCGGCGAGCGCCGGGATCAGGGCCGCGAAGTCGGGGCGGCCCATGCGCGCGTGTGTGAGGCCCGCGCCGAGCAGCGCGTGACCGTCCAGGTACTGCCAGCCGCGGATCTCGCTGATCCGGCCGAGTCCCACCAGGGCGGCGGGCCTGAGCTGCCCGGAGTTGACGGCGGCCATCAGGTCGGTGCCGCCCGCGACGGGCACGGCGGCGGGCACGGCGGTGAGCGCCGCGACGGCCTCGTCCAGCGTCGTGGGCAGCGTGACGGCCTGCGCCGCCTGCGGTGCGTGCGTGGTCAAACCGGCTGCCCCTTCCCGCTGCCCCACCTGGTCCCACCTGTGCTGCCGTACGGTACGTGCTGACAGGGCGGACGTGGCAACTCTGGCACATCTTGGCGAGAGCCGAAGACACGGGTCCACTAGGAGGCATTCGCCCACCTCACCGGCGAGATGGCCCGTTTTCGACCAGGTTCACCAGTGCATGCCGGTTGGCACTTTCGGTGACCCTTGTGCGCTTTTTCCGTGGCCTGTTCGAGCTGTTCGGTCGAAGCCGTCGGGGCTACCGGCCGGCCGGCGGGCCGTCGATCGGGCGGCCCAGCACCCCCGGGCGTCGCTGCCAGGGCAGCGGGCCCGTCGGGGGCCGGTAGGCGACGCCCAGGGCGTCGAGCCGCCGGTAGTGCGCGGTCATCCGGCGCTGGAACTCGGCGAAATCCCGTTCCGCCGGGGCGGGCAGGGCGCTCCAGGCGACTTCGGCGAAGGCCGCGAGGCGGGGGAAGGCCTGGTAGTCCACGCGCGCCTGGTCCTCCATCACCTCGGTCCACAGGTTGGCCTGCGTGCCCAGCACGTGCCGGGCCTCCTCGGGCGTCAACTCGGGTGGAACGGGCTCGAACCGGTAGACGTCCTCCAGGGTGCGCACCCACCCGATCGGTACCGGCTCCTCGGGGCCCGGGTCCTGACGGTGGTCCAGGTACACGTGCTGTTCGGGGCACATGACCACGTCGTGGCCGGCCCGGGCGGCGGCGATGCCGCCGGCGTAGCCGCGCCAGGACGAGACGGCCGCGCCCTTCGCCAGACCGCCCTCCAGGATCTCGTCCCAGCCGATCAGCCGCCGTCCGCGCGCGGCGAGCCAGGTGTCGAAGTGGCCGATGAACCAGGACTGGAGCCCGTCCTCGTCCGCGAGCCCGAGTTCCCTGATGCGCGCCTGGGCCGTCTCCGAGCGGCGCCACTGGTCCTTGGGGCATTCGTCGCCGCCGATGTGCACGAACTCCGAGGGGAACAACCGGAGCACTTCCTCGAAGACGCCCTCGTAGAAGCGCAGGGTGTTGTCGGTGGGGGCGAGTACGTTCGGGTTGATTCCCCAGGTGTCCCATACGGAGAGGGCGGTGGTGTCGATGACGTCGGTGTTGCCGAGTTCCGGGTATGCGGCGATGGCGGCCTGCGAGTGGCCGGGTACGTCGATTTCGGGGACGACGGTGATATGCCGCTCGGTGGCGTAGGCGACGATCTCGCGGATGTCGTCCTGGGTGTAGTAGCCGCCGTGCGGCTTGTCCTCCCACAACGGCGAGGCTCGGTGGCCGGTTTTCGTGCGGGCGCGCCAGGAGCCGATCTCGGTCAGCCGCGGATGCCGCTCGATCTCGATGCGCCAGCCCTGGTCGTCCGTCAGATGGAAGTGGAAGACGTTGAGTTTGTGTGCCGCCATCAGATCGAGGTGCCGCAGCACCCCTTCCTTGGGCGTGAAGTGCCGGGCGACGTCGAGCATCAGGCCGCGCCAGCGGAATCGGGGGGCGTCCCGGATCTCGGTCAGGGGCAGCCGCCATGTACGGCCGGGCAAGGGTGCGCGCCGGAAGGCGTCGGGGCCGAGAAGCTGCCGCATCGTCTGGACGCCCCAGAAGACACCGGCGGGCGAGCCTCCCTGGACATGCACGCCATGGGGGGCGACGACCAGGCGGTAGGCCTCGGCGTCGAGGCCGGGCCGGACGGAGAGATGGAGGACGTCGTACTCGTCCCCCTTCCTGGGCGGCAGCGCGAGCCCGGTCGCCGCGCCGAGCGTCGCGCGCAGCCATCGCGCCGTGTCCTCGGTGCCCGGCCCGGCCTCGATCCCGAAGTCGTCGCCGAGTTCGAGAAAGCCCTCGGCCGGCTCGATCCGGTGAGGCAGCGGAATGAGATCCATGGATGATCAGGCCTTTCAGTCCTTGACCGCCCCGCCCAGCCCCGACACCAGCCGTCGCTGCACGAGTACGAAGAAGATCAGTACCGGAATCGTCATCACCGTGGACGCCGCCATCACGCCGCCCCAGTCCGGGTCGTCGGGCTTGTAGAAGACGAGCAGGGCCATCGGCAGCGTCGACTGCGAGGTGTCGCTGATGATGAACGACTTGGCGAACAGGAAGTCGTTCCAGGCCGAGATGAACGAGAACACGCTGGTGGCCACGAGACCCGGCAGGACGAGCGGGAAAAGGATCTGCCAGAGGAATCGTGCCCGGCTCGCCCCGTCGATGTACGCGGCCTCCTCCAGCGCCTCCGGAACGGCTTTCACGAACCCCCGCAGCATCCAGATCGCGAAGGGCAGCGAGAAGGCGATGTGGGGCAGGATCAGCGAGCCCAGCGTGTTCAGCTGACCGGCGTCCCGCATGAGGAAGAAGAGGGGGATGGTCAGGGCTTCCACGGGCACCGTCTGGGCCACCAGAAACATGATCAGAAGGGTGGTCCGGAGGCGGAAGCGGAATCGTGTGACGGCGGTCGCGGCGAGAAACGCGATCAGCCCGGAGGCGATCACGACACAGCCCGCGACGACGAGGCTGTTGAGGAAGTAGCGGCCGAATTCCTGCTGCCCGAAGACACGCCGGAAGGAATCCAGGGAGGGCGCGAGCGTCCAGGGCCGGGGTTCGCTCGACTCGATCTCCCCGGCCGGTTTGAAGGCGCTGAGCACCATCCAGTACAGGGGAAAGGCGACGACGGCCGCGATCAGCAGGGCACCGGCCTCGGCGGCCAGTCGGCCCGGGCGGCGGACACGGACGCGCAGCGGATTCACAGTTCCTCCCCCTGCCGGCGCAGCAGCCGCAGGTAGACCAGCGTGACGGCGAGCAGGATCAGCAGCATCACGACGCCGATCGCGGAGCCGAGGCCGTACTGCGAGGACGCGAAGGCCTGCTGGTAGGCGTAGACGTTCAGGACCAGGTTCTGGCCGGCGATGCCGCCGCCGTTCGTCATGACGTAGATCTGGGTGAAGACCTTGAAGTCCCAGATGACCGACTGGATGGTGACGACGACCAGGATCGGCCGGAGCATCGGGGCGAGCACCGAGCGCCAGACGCGCCACTGCGAGGCGCCGTCCAGACAGGCGGCCTCCAGCACTTCGGCGGGTACGGCGCGGATCCCCGCGTAGACGGTCACCATCACGAACGGGAAGGAGCACCACACCACTTCGAGCAGCACCAGGAAGAAGGCGCTGAGGCGGCCGTAGGTCCACGCGTGGTCGCCGAGACCCAGCATCCGGTTGACCGGGCCGAAGTCCGGGTCGAAGAGGAACAGCCACACCGTGGAGCCGGTGACGGCCGGGGTCGCCCACGCGCCGAGGGCGGCCAGCATCAGGGCGAGCCGCGGCAGCGCCCGGACGTGGGTGAGGAGTACGGCCAGGGCGCAGCCGACGGCGAGTGTGGAGACGACACAGGCCGTCGCGAACAGCACGGTGGCGAGCAGCACCTGCCAGAACTGCGGGTCCCCGAACAGCGCGGTGTAGTTGCCGAACCCCTCGAAGGTGGTCGGCTCACCGCCGCTGACCTGGGCCTGGGTGTACCGGAAGAAGGAGATCAGGCCGAGTTGCCAGATCGGGTAGCCGAGCAGTCCGCCGAGCACGAGGAGCGCGGGCGCGAGATACAGCCAGGGGGTCCAGCCGCCGGTGACCCGCCCGGACCTGCCCGCCCCGCTCCGGCGCGCACCCGGTGGCCCGGAGCGCCGGGCCCGGCCGTCGGAGGGCGTGCGCGCGGCCGGAAGGTGCTCCGCGGCAAGGCCGGGCGGGCCCGCGGAACGTTCCTTGCGGCGCAGGGTGCCTGCCGGCCCGGCCCCGGCCGGGCCGGCCCCTTCGGGATCCGTGCGGTCGTTCACCGGGCTCACCCGGCGGAGCCGAACGCGGAGTTCATCTTCTTGGCGGCGTCCTCGGAGGCCTTCGTGACGTCCTTCTTGCCGCTGACGACCTCCTGGAACATCGTCGGCAGGACGAGGGAGGAGTCGATCCGGGCCCAGGCGGGTGAGGCGGGGACGAACCTGGTTCCGGCGGAGAGGGTCCGCACGAAGGGCTTCACGAAGGGCTCCTTCGCCGCGGCCTGCGTCCGGACGTCCGTGAAGGTCGGCAGGAAGCCCATCGCGTCGAAGAGTTCGCTCTGTGTCTTCTTCGAGGCGAGCCGCTCCATCAGCTGCACGGCGAGTGTGCGGTGCGAGGTGCTCTTCAGGACGCCGATGTTGTTGCCGCCCGCGAAGGCGGGAGCGATCGAACCGGACTTCACCCCCGGCAGGGGGACGACGGCGTACTTGCCCTTGACCTTCCCGGCCTCGACGGCGGTGTGGCTGAAGTCGCCGCCGATCGCCATGCCGGCCTTGCCGGCGGCGAAGGCGCTGACCGTGTCGTTGCCGCCCATGCCCGCGCACTTGGCGGCCGGGCAGTTGTCGTCACCGAAGAGGGACGTGTACGCCTCGATGCCCTTGCGGGCCTCCGGGCTGTCGATGCCGGACGCGTACGAGCCGCCCTTGCCGTTGGCGAGTTCACCGCCGTTGGCCCATACGAACGGCATCGCGCCGTAGGTGTAGGCGCCGCCGACCGCCAGCCCGTACAGCTCGGGTTTCGCGGCGCGTATCTTCCGTGCGGTGGAGGCGAGTTCGTCCATCGTCCTCGGGGCGGACAGGCCGAGCTCCTCGAACACGTCCGTGCGGTAGTACAGGGCGCGGACCCCGACGTAGAACGGGGCGCCGTAGAGCCTGCCGTCCACCGTCACCGACTGTTTCGCCGTCGGGTCGGTGTCCTTCGCCTCGCTCCAGTCGCCGAACTCCTTCGTGACGTCGAGGAGTCCGCCGTCCTTCACATAGCCGGCCGTGTCGGTGTTGCCGTACTCGATCACGTCGGGTGCGGAGCGGGGGTCGTTGAAGGCGGCCTTGACGCGCTGGGCGCGGGTCTCGACCGGGATGTACTCGACCTTGACCTTCGTGCCCTCGTGGGCTTTCTCGAACCCGGCGACGACGGAGTCGACGACCTTCTCCTTGGGGGCGTTGCCGACCTCCTGGAAGAGCCACACGCGCAGTGTGCCGGTCTTCTCGTCCTTGCCGGAGGAGGAGTTCGAGGAGGTCTGGGGCGCGCAGGCGGTGGCCAGGAGGGCGGCGAGGGCGGTGAGCCCGGCGCAACGGACGGACGGCTTCATGAAGTGATCCTCCGAGAGAGTGTTGCAACATGCGCAATGGGGGTTTCGCTGTGCACAACACATCGGAGGCTAGGGACTTCATGAACACGCCCACAAGAGGTCTCAACCACTCTGTGACCGGCGGACGCATCCTGCGCAACGCCCGGACAGTACAAAAGCCCCCGGGGCGCGCGAAACGCACCCTGGGGGCCTCACGCCCGCGGGCCGGGCCTACTCGTCGCCCTTGCCCTCGTCCCCGGAGCTCATGGACTCGTAGATCTCCTTGCACATGGGACACACGGGGTACTTCTTCGGGTCGCGGCCCGGTACCCAGACCTTGCCGCACAACGCCACGACGGGGGTGCCGTCGAGGGCGCTCGCCATGATCTTGTCCTTCTGGACGTAATGGGCGAAGCGCTCGTGGTCACCGTCACCGTGGGAGGTCTGCGGCGTCGGCTCAACGAGGGTCCCCGTACCAGTCCCGCGCTCGGGCTCGAGAGTGCTCATAGGGCCAAGGGTACTGAAGCCCACACGCATCAGTTGAGCGACGGGTCGTCCGGGTACGTCGCCACCATCGCCAGCTCGCTGCGCTGGCGGCGCAGCACCTCGCGCCAGAGCCGCTCGGGAGACGGGCACGAGACGTCACCGGGCTCCGACTCGACCACGTACCAGGCACCGTCCGTCAGCTCGTCCTCCAGCTGGCCCGGCCCCCAGCCGGCGTACCCGGCGAAGATGCGCAGCGAGCCGAGGGCGGAGGCCAGCAGCTCCGGCGGGGCCTCCAGATCGACCAGGCCGATCGCGCCGTGCACCCGGCGCCAGCCCAGCGGGGCGGCCTCGCCGGAGGCGCCGCCGGGGACGACCGCGACCCCGAGGGCGGAGTCCAGTGAGACCGGGCCGCCCTGGAACACGACACCCGGTTCCACGGCGAGGTCCCCCCAGCCCTCCAGGATGTCCCCCACGTCCACCGGGGTGGGGCGGTTGAGGACGACGCCGAGCGAGCCCTCCTCGTCGTGGTCGAGGAGCAGCACCACCGCACGGTCGAAGTTCGGGTCCGCCAGGGCGGGGGTGGCCACGAGCAACCGCCCTGTGAGCGAGGACACCTCGGTCATGGCAGACATGATCCCGCATTCTCCCCGTGCGTGGGGAGGCAATGGGGCACGGGGAGGGGGCCGCAGCTCAGGGCGCACCGAAGCGTTCCACGCGCACGAAACCGGCGGTGACCCCATGTGCCCGGCAGTCAACGGTTCGTGTTGTGACAGAGCGGTGACGTGGCTGGGTCTCACTCAGGCTTACAGAAGGGGGGTGGTGGGCGATTACCCTTTCCCTTCTGGCCCCTGCCCGACTCCATGGAACGCGAGATTCATGACCGTCAACGACGATGTCCTGCTTGTCCACGGCGGAACCCCGCTGGAGGGCGAGATCCGTGTCCGCGGTGCGAAGAACCTCGTACCGAAGGCCATGGTCGCAGCGCTGCTGGGCAGCGCTCCGAGCCGGCTGCGCAACGTTCCTGACATCCGCGACGTCCGCGTCGTGCGGGGTCTGCTGCAGCTGCACGGTGTGACGGTCCGTCCGGGTGACGAGCCCGGCGAACTGGTGATGGACCCGACGCGCGTGGAGAGCGCGAACGTCGCTGACATCGATGCCCACGCCGGTTCGAGCCGTATCCCGATCCTGTTCTGCGGCCCGCTGCTGCACCGTCTCGGCCATGCGTTCATCCCCGGTCTCGGCGGCTGCGACATCGGCGGCCGGCCCATCGACTTCCACTTCGAGGTGCTGCGGCAGTTCGGCGCGAAGATCGAGAAGCGGGACGACGGCCAGTACCTGGAGGCGCCCCGGCGGCTGCGCGGTACGAAGATCGCGCTGCCGTACCCGTCCGTCGGCGCGACCGAGCAGGTGCTGCTGACGGCCGTCCTGGCGGAGGGCGTCACGGAGCTGTCCAACGCGGCCGTCGAGCCGGAGATCGAGGACCTCATCTGCGTGCTGCAGAAGATGGGCGCGATCATCGCGATGGACACCGACCGGACGATCCGCATCACCGGTGTGGACCAGCTCGGCGGCTACAACCACCGCGCCCTCCCGGACCGCCTGGAGGCCGCGTCCTGGGCGTCGGCGGCGCTGGCGACCGAGGGCGACATCGTCGTCCGCGGCGCGCAGCAGCGCTCGATGATGACGTTCCTGAACACCTACCGGAAGGTGGGCGGTGCCTTCGAGATCGACGACGAGGGCATCCGCTTCTGGCACCCCGGCGGCCAGCTGAAGTCCATCGCGCTGGAGACGGACGTGCACCCCGGTTTCCAGACGGACTGGCAGCAGCCGCTGGTCGTGGCCCTGACCCAGGCCACGGGCCTGTCGATCATCCACGAGACGGTCTACGAGTCCCGCCTCGGCTTCACGTCCGCCCTGAACCAGATGGGCGCGCACATCCAGCTCTACCGCGAGTGCCTGGGCGGCTCGAACTGCCGCTTCGGCCAGCGCAACTTCCTGCACTCGGCCGTCGTCTCGGGCCCGACCAAGCTGCAGGGCGCGGACCTGGTCATCCCCGACCTCCGCGGCGGCTTCTCGTACCTGATCGCGGCCCTCGCGGCCCAGGGCACGTCCCGCGTCCACGGCATCGGCCTGATCAACCGCGGCTACGAGAACTTCATGGAGAAACTCGTCGAGCTGGGCGCGAAGGTCGAGCTGCCGGGCAAGGCACTGGGCTGATCCCGCGCTGATCCCGGCCTTCCGGCCACGGCCGTCCGGCTGGGGGTCCGGGGGTCGCCCCCCGGGCAAGCACAGCATGGAGAAACTCGTCGAGCTGGGCGCGAAGGTCGAGCTGCCGGGCAAGGCACTGGGCTGATCCCGCGCTGATCCCGCCCCTGCGGCCGCGCCCGTCCGGTCGGCCGCTCGGGTGGTCCCGGACCGTACACGCCGAGGGGCGGCCACCTGATTCAGGTGGCCGCCCCTCGGCATTTCATGCGGCTCTGCGTGGTGCGCCCCTAAGGGGCGCGGGGAACTGCGCGACCGGCCACAGGCGGCCCGCAGTTGCCCACGGCGCACGCGACGGGCCGCTTACTTACCCTTGGCCGCTTCCTTGAGCTTCGAGCCCGCGGAGACCTTCACGCTGTAACCGGCGGGGATCTGGATGGGCTCGCCGGTCTGCGGGTTGCGGGCGGTGCGAGCGGCACGGTGGGTGCGCTCGAAGGTCAGGAAGCCGGGGATGGTGACCTTCTCGTCGCCCTTGGAGACGATGTCGCCGACGACGTCGGCGAACGCGGCCAGCACGGCGTCGGCGTCCTTGCGAGTCACCTCGGCGCGGTCGGCCAGCGCGGCCACCAGCTCACTGCGGTTCATGTTCTTACTCCCGTGTTCATCTTGCCGTTGAGGCGTCAGATCGAAGCCGATGCTGCCAGGGTCCTCGATGAGTCCCCGGACCCGGGTCCGTCGTCAGACCCTCGCGCCCAGAGACGCATCCTGCCCCTACCTGCGGCGGGAAAGCCAATCCGGCACCCGCAGGAGTCGTGAGAACACCCTTGGGGAGTCACACGAAAAGAGGGCCTGAGCCTTGCGCCACGATAGCTGCGCTGCTGACAGGGTTCTTGCGACGCGCCGGGTTCCCAGCGGCCGTGGGGTTACTCACAGTCCGGGGGCCGGGTCCCGAGGGGCCCGGCCCGGCCTCCGCCTCAGACGCCGGACGGGCTGCCCACCGTCGCACCGGCCGCCTTCGCGGCCTCCCGCACGGCACCGGCGACCGCGCCCGCGACCTTGTCGTTGAAGACGCTCGGAATGATGTAGTTCGGGTTCAGCTCGTCCTCGGTCACCACGTCCGCGAGGGCGGTCGCGGCGGCCAGCATCATCTCGGTGTTGACCGTGCGGGACTGCGCGTCCAGCAGACCGCGGAAGACACCCGGGAAGACCAGCACGTTGTTGATCTGGTTCGGGAAGTCCGAGCGGCCGGTGGCGACAACGGCCGCGGTCTGGCGTGCGATTGCCGGGTCCACCTCGGGGTCCGGGTTCGCAAGCGCGAACACGATGGCGCCCTCGGCCATGGCGGCCACGTCGTCGCCGTCGAGGACGTTCGGGGCCGAGACGCCGATGAAGACGTCGGCGCCGCGCACGGCCTCCTTGAGGGTGCCGGTGAGGCCCTCGGGGTTGGTGTTGTCGGCGATCCAGCGCAGCGCCGAGTCGGGGGCGGCGTCCACCAGGTCCTCGCGGCCCGCGTGCACGACACCGTGGATGTCGGCGACGACGGCGTTCTTGACGCCCGCGGCGAGCAGCAGCTTCAGGATGGCCGTACCGGCGGCGCCGGCGCCGGACATGACGACGCGGATGTTCTCGATCGCCTTGCCGGTGACACGCAGCGCGTTCGTCAGGGCGGCGAGGACGACGATCGCGGTGCCGTGCTGGTCGTCGTGGAAGACGGGGATGTCGAGGGCCTCGCGCAGCCGGGCCTCGATCTCGAAGCAGCGCGGGGCGGAGATGTCCTCGAGGTTGATGCCCGCGAAGCCCGGGGCGATCGCCTTGACGATCTCGACGATCGCGTCGGTGTCCTGGGTGTCGAGACAGATCGGCCAGGCGTCGATGCCGGCGAAGCGCTTGAAGAGGGCCGCCTTGCCCTCCATGACGGGCAGCGCGGCCTTGGGGCCGATGTTGCCCAGGCCCAGCACGGCGGAGCCGTCCGTCACGACCGCAACGGAGTTGCGCTTGATGGTGAGGCGGCGGGCGTCCTCGGGGTTCTCGGCGATCGCCATGCACACGCGGGCCACGCCCGGGGTGTAGACCATGGACAGGTCGTCACGGTTGCGGATGGGATGCTTGGACGCCATCTCGATCTTGCCGCCGAGGTGCATGAGGAAGGTCCGGTCCGAGACCTTGCCCAGGGTGACGCCCTCGATGCCGCGGAGTTCCTCCACGATCTCGTCGGCGTGCGCGGTCGACGTCGCCGCGATGGTGACGTCGATACGGAGCTTCTCGTGACCGGAAGCGGTGACGTCGAGGCCGGTCACCGAGCCTCCGGAGGACTCCACGGCAGTGGTGAGCTGCGAGACGGCGGTTCCGCTCGCGGGCACCTCCAGCCGGACCGTCATCGAGTAGGAGACGCTGGGCGCCGTTGCCATGGCCGACTTCCTCTGCTTTCACCTGAGCCTGAGTTGTGCCGTCCGATCGTCGCACCTACCGCTGAGTAGCAGGTAGCCGCCCTCGATTGCGAACGTTTTGTTCGCGGAAAGGGCGCGGAAAGCACGCGGAAGAGCCGGGTGGGCCGCAGTAAAAGAGACCCACGTCACGTGGACGTGGGTCTCTTCTCAAGTAGGTGGCACCGACCCGCCATGCTCGCCTCGCGGCAAGTGGTCGCTCGTAGCGACGAAGGTTGGGCCCGGGGGCTTGGATCGGGCCGGTGCCACATCCAGGCTAACAAACAGATCCCGTAAGGCCATTCCCGTACCGGTAGTTCATTTCGCCGGTAAGTGGGTATCGGGCCTCAGTCCCTGAGGAGATCCGGAACTCCCGCCGCGTCGGGCTCGTCCCGGCCGGCCGAGACGACGGTGAGCTGCTGGGTGGCCCGGGTCAGCGCGACGTAGAGGACGCGCAGTCCGGCCGGGGACTCGTCGGCGATCTCGGCCGGGGAGACCACGACCGTCGCGTCGTACTCCAGGCCCTTGGCCTCCAGGCTGCCGAGGGCCACGACCCGGTCGCCGAGTCCGGCCAGCCAGCGGCGGGCCTCCTCGCGGCGCTGCATGGCGACGACCACGCCGACCGTGCCGTCGACGCGCTCCAGAAGCCGCGCCGCCTCGTCGCGGACGGTGGCGGCCAGGGTGTCCTCGACGACCGTGAAGCGGGGTTCGACGCCGGTGGAGCGGACCGCCTTCGGCGACACGGAACCGGGCATGGCGAGGGCGAGGACCTTGGAGGCGAGCTCGGCGATCTCGGCCGGGTTGCGGTAGTTGACCGTGAGTTCGAAGCGGCGGCGCGGGCGGGTGCCGAGCGCCTCGTCGCGGGCCTCGGCCGCCTCGTCCGGGTCGGACCAGGAGGACTGGGCCGGGTCCCCGACGACCGTCCAGGTGGCGTGCCGGCCGCGGCGGCCGACCATGCGCCACTGCATCGGGGTGAGGTCCTGGGCCTCGTCCACGATGACGTGGGCGTACTCGACGCGTTCCTGTGCGAGGCGTTCGGCGCGCTCGCGCTGCGACTCCTCGCGCACCGGCATCAGCTCCTCCAGGCCGGTGAGCTGGTCGAGCGGGTCGAGTTCGCGCTTCTTGCGGGGACGGGCCGGGGCGCCGAGGACGGCCAGGAGCTCGTCGAGCAGGGCGATGTCGTGCACCGTGCGGCCCTCGCGCCTGAGCGAGCGGGCGACCTTGCGGACCTCGCCGGGGTTGAGGATCCGCCGGGCCCAGCGGCCCAGGCGCCGTTCGTCGGCCATGGCGTCCAGGACGGAGGCCGGGGTCAGCTCCGGCCACCAGGCGTCGAGGAAGGCGATGAAGACGTCCTCGGAGGTGATGTCCTCGTCGAAGGAGGAGCGCAGCTCGGCCGCGAGTTCGGGGTCGGAGTGCCGGCCGGCCGCGCCGGACTGCTCCCACAGGGCGTCCAGGAGGAGCTTGCGGGCGCGCGGGCGCAGCAGGTTCACGGGGGCCGTGCCGCCGAGGGCGGAGCGGCGGATGCCGTCCAGTTCCCGGGCCTCCAGCTCCAGGCGGCGTCCGAAGGCGACCACGCGCAGCCGGGCCGGAGGGTCGTTCAGCTCCAGGGCGCCACGCGCGGCCTTGCGCAGCACCTTGAGCATGCGGGAGGAGCCCTTGGCGCGGGCCACGGACGGCGAGTCGTAGAGCGTGGCCTCGCTGCCCTCGACCAGGGAGCCGATGGCGCGGATGGCGACCTGGCCCTCCTCGCCCAGAGAGGGCAGCACGCCCTCGGTGTAGGCCACGAGCAGCGGGGTCGGGGAGACGATGAGGATGCCGCCCGCGTAGCGGCGCCGGTCCTGGTAGAGGAGGTAGGCGGCGCGGTGCAGGGCGACGGCGGTCTTGCCGGTGCCGGGACCGCCCTCCACATAGGTCACGGAGGCGGCGGGGGCGCGGATGACCAGGTCCTGCTCGGCCTGGATGGAGGCGACGATGTCGCGCATGGTGTGGCTGCGGGCCTGGCCGAGCGCGGCCATCAGGGCGCCGTCGCCGATGACGGGCAGCTCGTCGCCGTGGAGGTACGCCGTGAGCTCGGGGCGCATCAGGTCGTCCTCGACGCCCAGCACCTGGCGGCCCTTGGAGCGGATGACGCGGCGCCGGACGACCCGGCCGGGGTCGACCGGGGTGGATCGGTAGAAGGGGGCGGCGGCCGGGGCCCGCCAGTCGATGACCAGCGGCGTGTAGTCCTGGTCGAGGACGCCGATGCGGCCGATGTGCAGGGTCTCGGCGATGTCGGCGGTGTTGTCGGGGCGTACGGCGCCCTCCGCCGGCTCGACGGCGGTGTACGCCCCGTCGGGGCCCTTTTTGCCGTCCTTGCCGGTCAGCAGGTCGATACGCCCGAAGAGGAAGTCCTCGAACTCGTTGTTGAGCCGGTTGAGGTGGATGCCCGCGCGGAAGACCTGGGCGTCCCGTTCGGCGAGTGCGCCGGGGGTGCCGACCTGGCCGCGCCGGGCCGCGTCCTGCATGAGGAACTCCGCCTCGTGGATCTTCTCCTCGAGGCGCCGGTACACCCGGTCCAGGTGTTCCTGTTCGACGTCGATCTCCCGGTCACGAACCGAGTCGTGCACCGAACCGACCGCGCCTTGTCTGTGAGCCTGAGCGGCCACCGGGCCCCCTTCTGACGTGCTGGGCAGCCGTCAACCGTACGCGAAGGGGACCCCTGGAAGCTACGGGCTGGCGGGCAGGCGCGGGACCTGTTGCCCCAATGGCTCCTGCCGGGCGGCCGGACAGCCCTATGCGTCGACCTCGACCAGGCGCTTGCCGTCGAACTCCACGACCTCGAAGTGGTCGATCTGGTTCGGGTCGAACGCGGCGCCGCCCTGGACGTAGAGGGGTTCCTTGGCCTTGTCCGTCTCGGCGTCCGGGATGCCGTAGCCCCACTCCGGGACGGACCAGGAGGCCAGGGTCTCGCGCTCGCCGTTCTTTCCGACCGCGACGAGGGCGCACTTCAGCGGGCCCTTGACGTTCTTCAGCTCCAGGACCGCGCCCGTGCCCCAGTCCTTCTTCTGCACGGCGACCGTCGCGGAGACCTTGGTGTTCGGGTCGGTGGCGGTGATCTTGTCGGAGATGCCCTCGAAGGCGGCCTTCGCGGGGCTCGCCGCGAGCGGGCGGTTCTCGGCGCCGCCGCTGCCGCCGTCGCCGCCGTTCGTCGCGACCGCGACGAAGGGGCCGCCGATGATCAGCGCACCGGCCGCGGCCACCATGTAGAAGCTGCGGCGGCGCTTCTGCGCGCGGCGGTCGGCGACCTCGTCGACCAGCTTCTCCACCAGGCGCGGCCTGGGCTTCGCGGACAGCGAGTCGCCGATGGCGGGTGTGCTGCCGGAGCCGGGCAGATCGGCGAGGGCGGCGAGCATCGGCTCCATGCCGGCCAGTTCGTCGAGCTGCTGGGCGCACCATTCGCAGGTGGCGAGGTGGGCCTCGAACGCGGTTGCTTCGGCGTCGTCGAGGATGCCGAGGGCGTAGGCGCCGACGGTCTCGTGCTCGTTCGGCACCGGAGATTCCTGCATGGGACCAGACATACCCATGCCTCCCGTACCGAACCCCTGGTTACCCCCGTAAACACTCATCACGCCGTCACCCCCCGCTCCTCCAGTGCCAGCTTCATCGAACGCAGGGCGTAGAACACCCTGGAGCGGACGGTGCCGCTGGGTATGCCCAGGGTCTCGGCCGCCTCATTGACGGTACGCCCCTTGAAGTACGTCTCGACGAGCACCTCCCGGTGGGCGGGGGTCAGGTCGTCGAGTGCGTCCGAGAGAGTCATCAGCCACAGCGCCTTGTCGATCTCGTCCTCCGCGGGGATGACCTCCAGCGGCGACGGGTCGACCTCCTGCGGCCGGGCCTGCCGGCTGCGGTGGCCGTCGATGACGATGCGCCGGGCGACCGTCACCAGCCAGGGGCGTACCGATCCGGTCGCTCTGTTGAGCTGACCGGCGTTCTTCCAGGCACGGATGAGCGTCTCCTGCACGACGTCCTCGGCGCGCTGCCGGTCTCCGGCGACCAGGCGCAGGACGTATGCCAGCAGGGGTCCGGCGTGTTCGCGATAGAGCGCACGCATCAGCTCCTCATCGGGTTCCGAGGGCTGGGACATGCGATGTCGGGCCCTCGGTGCTCGTTCATTGGCCACGACGGAATCCTTGCGCACGCCCACCTCCGATGTCCGGGGGTTCCCCCAGTCGGTCGCTCCACATGCCGTACGGATGCGAGCGGTTGGGCGTTCAAAGAGACCCGACAGATTTCTTCAAGATGACGTCACGAGCGGGACATGGGGTCACATTCCCACCCCGCGTTCTTTACATTTCCGCCACATCGACCAGATCAAGCCAGGCCTTCCCTACGGTGGCGTAGGTAAACGGTATGTAAGCGAAATCACTTCGCCGACGCGGACGCAGAAGTGGCATTTAGGACAGGGAAATTGAGTGCACGGACCACTCAATTCCGTTTCAGGCGCGGGCGAGTGCCGCGCGGCGGCGATGCCGGGCGACACGTTCGCGGTTCCCGCAGACCTCGCTGGAGCACCAGCGCCTCCTGCGTCCGCGGGAGGTGTCGAGGTACACGATGGGGCAGTTGTCCCCTTCGCACTGGCGCAGGGCCGCGCGGGCGACGGGGTCGGTCAGCAGGTCCACGGCGTCCCGGGCGACGGCCGCGAGCAGGGCGGCGCAGCCGGGCGGGCCGTCCAGCCGCCGCAGCAGCCGGCCGTCCTCGCCGCGGACCGCGCGGGGTGCCGGAGGCGCGGTGCGGGCCAGGTCGTTCACGCGGGCGAGGGCCAGGTCGTACGTCGCGACTCCGGGTCTCGGCCGGCAGCGCACCAACCGGTCGACCTGGGCGCGCAGTTCACGGAAGGCGAGCAGCCAGCCGGTGTCGGCGTGGGCCAGGGCGGTGTCGGCCGGGACGAGCGCGGAGCCGGTGATCCAGGCGCGCAGCACGTCCACGGAGTCGAGCCGTTCCTCGGGGTGCGTGGTGGTCAGCAGGTCCAGGCAGATCCGCCCGGTGTCGAAGCGCAGCTCGTTGGGCGTGGCCGTACTCAGTGCCATGTGCCTGTCACCGCCTAGGGGTTCACCCCGGTCGCGAGGGCTTCGGTGAGACGCCGGTGAGTGGGCCGGTGGACCGCTCCCCCCTACAGTGCCTGCCCGCCACGACTCCGGAAACCCCCCGCGCACACGCCGACGCGACGGGTGTCCCGACCGCGCCACGCGACCGGGCCGCGACCGGAGCAGGCCGCCGCGCTCCTGCCGGGTCCCGCCGGACCACCGCGAGGCGTCCCGCCGGCAGTTCGTTCCGGCAGAGGCGGATTCCGGCTCAACCTCCGGACCGGCTCACGCGTGCGTGCACTTCGTCTCCGGACCGGCTCACGCCTCCGCGTACTTCACCTCGGACCGGCTCACGCGTCCGCGTACTTACCTCGGACCGGCTCACGCGTCCGCGTACTTCACCTCGGACCAGCTCACGCGTCCGCGTACTTCGTCTCCGCGCTCGGGTCCAGGGCCAGGCGGTAGCCCCGCTTGACCACCGTCTGGATCAGCTTCGGTGTGCCGAGGGCCGTGCGCAGACGGGCCATGGCGGTCTCCACCGCGTGTTCGTCGCGGCCGGAGCCGGGAAGGGCCCGCAGCAGGTCCGCGCGGGCGACGACCCAGCCGGGGCGCCGGGAGAGGGCACGCAGGAGGGCCATGCCGGCGGGCGGGACGGGCTTGAGATCACCGTCGACCACGACGGCGTGGCCGCGGATCTCCACGCGGTGCCCGGCGACGGGCAGCGAGCGGGCCCGCCCGGGCAGTTCCTGGCACAGCAGCTGCACCAGAGGGCCGAGCCGGAAGCGTTCGGGCTGGATCGTGTCGATGCCGCTGGACTGCAATGGCAGCGCCGTGACCGGGCCCACGCAGGCCGGCAGGACGTCGTGGCTCAGAGCCGCCAGCACCTCGTCGAGCAGTCCGCGGTCCTTCGCCCGGGAGAGCAGGGAGGCGGCGGCCGGGGCACTGGTGAAGGTGACCGCGTCCAGGGCCCGGGCGACCGTGGCGTCCAGCAGACGGTCGACCGGGGTGATGTCCTCCGGCGGCATCCAGCGGTAGACGGGCACCCCGACCACCTCGGCACCGCCCTCCCGCAGCGCCTCCACGAACCCGGGCAGCGGCTCACCGTGCAGCTGGATCGCGATCCGCAGCCCCTCGACCCCCTCCTCCAGGAGCCGGTCCAGCACCTCCGCCATGGACTCCGACGACGGCGACCACTCCTCGGTCAGCCCGGCCGCCCTGACCGCGCCCTTGACCTTCGGCCCGCGCGCCATGATCCGTACGCCGCCCAGCCGCGACAGCAACTCCTCCCCCAGCCCCCAGCCGTCGGCGGCCTCGACCCAGCCCCGGAAGCCGATCGCGGTGGTGGCCACGGCGATGTCCGGCGCCCGCTCGATGATGTCCTTCGTCGCGGCCAGCAGCTCGCTGTCGTCGGCGAGCGGCACGATCCGCAGGGCGGGGGCGTGCAGGACGGCGGCACCGCGTCGCTGCAGCAGCACCCCGAGCTCGTCGGCCCGGCGCGCGGCCGTCACACCCACGGTGAAACCCGCCAGGGGCCCGTGGTCCGGTCGCTGTTCTTCGTACATGGCTCTCGTCCCGCATCCAGTCGTCGTACTTCGTGGGTACGGCGTACCTACATGCCGATCGAGCCTGTCAACGGCTCGTGACAGGCTCGGATCGGCGTGATGTCGCTGGTGTTACGTCACACCTCGGCGTAGCTGAGCTGCGGCTTCGCCTCCGAGGCCGTCGTGCTGACGGGTACCCGGGGAGCCGTACGGCGAAGGTATACGGCCCATGTGACCACGAAGCAGACCGCGTAGAAGGCGAGGAAGGCGACGAACGCCCCGGTGCCCGAACCGTAGGAGAGGAAGGACTGGCGGAAGGCGAGGTTGATGCCGACACCGCCGAGCGCGCCCACCGCGCCGATCAGGCCCATGGAGGCCCCGGACAGCCGCCGCCCGTACGCCGCGGCCTCCTCGCCCTCCAGCCCCTTGGCCAGGGCCTTGTTCTGGAAGATGCCCGGGATCATCTTGAACGTCGAGCCGTTGCCGAGCCCGCTGAGCACGAACAGCACCACGAACGCCCCGGTGAACAGGGACAGCGACTTCTGCATCGAGGCGCCGATGAGGACCGCCGTCGCGGCGCCCATGCCGACGTAGTTCCACAGGCTGATCCGCGCGCCGCCGTAGCGGTCGGCGAGCCAGCCGCCGACGGGCCGGATGAGGGAGCCGAGCAGCGGGCCGAGGAAGGTGACGTACGCGGCCTGGAGCGGGGTCCGGCCGAACTGGTTCTGCAGGACCTGGCCGAAGGCGAAGCTGTAGCCGATGAAGGAGCCGAAGGTGCCGATGTAGAGCACGGACATGATCCACGTGTGGCCGTCGCGCGCGGCGTCCTTGGCGGCACCGGTGTCGTTCTTCACGTTCTCGAGGTTGTCCATGAAGACCGCGGCCATGACGGCGGCGAGGACGATGAGCGGGATGTAGATCCCCAGCAGGACCCGCGGCCCGCCGCTCGCGCCGATGATCGCGAGGGCGGCCAGCTGGATCACCGGCACGCCGATGTTGCCGCCGCCCGCGTTCAGGCCGAGAGCCCAGCCCTTCTTCCGCAGCGGGAAGAAGGCGTTGATGTTGGTCATGGAGGAGGCGAAGTTACCGCCGCCGACACCGGCGAGCAGGCCCACGAGCAGGAACGTGGAGAAGGAGGTCCCCGGCTTCATCACGGCGAACGCGGCGACCGTCGGGACCAGCAGGAGGCTCGCGGAGATGATCGTCCAGTTCCGTCCGCCGAAGATCGCCACGGCGAAGGTGTAGGGGACGCGGACGACGGCGCCGACCAGCGTGACCATCGAGGTCAGCATGAACTTGTCGGCCGGGGTGAGCCCGTACTCCGGGCCCATGAACAGCACCAGCACGGACCACAGGGTCCAGATCGAGAAACCGATGTGCTCGGACAGCACGGAGAAGTAGAGGTTGCGGCGGGCTACCTTCTCCCCGGTCTCCTTCCAGAACGTCTCGTTCTCCGGGTCCCAGTGCCGGATCCAGCGTCCGCCCTTGCTCGGGGGTGCTGTGCCAGGACCTGTCATGACGCCTCCACTGTGCTCCGGGCTCTGTCGTACTCCGACTGACTGATCCCGAAGGTAGGGAGGACGCGTTTCCTGTCGTGTGGCACCGAGTGACCGCGAGGGAACTTCGCTCTCACCCCGGGCTCGGGCGGGATGAGAGGTTCCGGGAGGGATCCGCTCAGTACTGCGGGGGCTGCCCGTGGGGGTTCTGCTGCGGGTGGGGCTGCTGGTACGGCTGGGCGTAGGGGCCCGGGGCCTGCCCACCGTAGGGGCCGGGCGCGGGCTGCCCCGGGTACGGGCCCTGCGCGGGCTGACCGGGGTAGGGGCCGGGCGCGGGCTGACCGGGGTACGGGGCTTGGCCGGGCTGAGCTCCGTGAGGAGCCTGCGCGGGCCGGCCTCCGTAGGGGGCCTGTGCGGGCTGACCCGGGTACGGGGCCTGTGCGGGCTGACCCGGGTACGGTCCGGGTGCCGGCTGGGCGTACGGGCCGGGCGTCTGCTGCCCGTAGGCCGCCGGCGCCCCCATCGCCGGACCCGCCTGGCCGGGGGCCCCGTACGGCCCACCCGCGAACGGGTTGCCCTGCCCGGGCTGCTGCGCCCCCGGCGGCAGATAGCGCAGCCGCCCGGTCTCGTCGTTCACCGGCATGAAGCCCGCCGCCCGCAGCCGGGCCGCGAACTTGGCGTTGCGCTTGCGCGTCACCAGGAATCCGATGCCGAAGACCGCCATGAGCAGCAGCCACACCACACCGGCCGCGACGAAGTCGGTGGACTGGCCCCCGGAACGGAAGGCGAGGATCACACAGCCGACGGTCACACCCAGGGCCCCGTACCCCATGCGCTTCTCGGCGCTCTTGCCGGTGAGGTCGAAGTTGATACGGGCCTTGAGGAGTTCGAAGGCGTCCGGCACGAGGGGCGGCAGGGAGACGCCGTCGGCAGCGTTCGGATACTGCGCCCAGTTCTGCCCGGCCCGGGCCCGGGCCTGCGGGCTCGGGTCGGGCACGAGGAGCATGATGAGCGCGCCGTTGCGGCCGCTGCTCTGGCGGACGTCGGCGTACTCGTAGCCGAACTGCTGGGCCACGAAGGCCAGCCGGGCGAGCTTCTTCACGGACGCCATCGGGCTGGTCAGTTCGACCGGTTCCCCGCTCGCCATCAGCCGAAGCATCTTCTGTGTCTGCCGCTTGCTCATTCCACCGCTCCCCCGGGCCACCCGTTCACAGACGCAACTCGGGCAGTTTTGCACACGGGCAGAACGCCGGGGAACGGGCCCTCCCCGGGCCGGCCCGCCCCCTACCGCCGGCGCCTGCGGCTGTTGCCGCCGCGCCCGTTCGGCCACCACCGCGGCGACCGCTTCGCCGCGATGTCCTCGACCCAGCCGAACATGAGGATCGCCGCGCCGATCAGCGGCCAGACCAGGGCGAACATCCAGAGGGTGTACGTGCTGTCCAGCGCGGACACCGCGCCGTCGCTCTGGAGGAACGGCAGCTCGTAGAGCAGGTCGAGGATCGGGACCGTGGCCATGATGAGGAGGTTGTGCCAGAGGTAGATCGTGACGGCGCGGTTGTTGGAGAGGGTCACGAGCTTGTCCCACCTGGCCAGCCGGCCCGGGAGTTCGCGCCACGACGGGGAGTACTGGAGGAGTACGACCACGAAGCCGAAGGACCAGGCCGCCTGGGCCAGGGGGATGTCGTTGAGGTCCCAGCCGTCGGGGCCCAGATGCCCCGAGGCCCACCACAGGCCGACGGCCATGAGCAGGGCCGCGCAGGAGATCGCCAGGTAGCGGGGGATCCGCTTGAGCAGGCCCTCGTGGTGGGCGAAGCCCAGGACCCAGCAGCCGCCGTAGACCGCGAAGTCGGTCACCGCGTTGCCCGTCTCGCCGGGGATCTTCACCAGGCCCGTGCCGACGACCGCCGTGAGGCCCAGTGGCGCCAGCAGCGTCGGCCACGGTGCCCGGCGGAACGCCCACAACAGCAGTGGGGAGGCGATGACGAACCAGAGGTAGGCCCGCAGGTACCACAGTGGACCGGCCGCCTGCACCGCCCAGGTCTCCTCCAGCAGGCCGGACCTGGCTCCGAGGTGCCAGGGGAAGGGCGGGGCGCCGACGGGGAAGAAGTAGTTGGCCAGATCGACCAGGCCCCAGGCGCCGCCGTGGTCCGGGTCCTTCAGCGGATTCCAGCCGGCCGCGAACATCATCGCCAGCACCACCACGCCGAACACCCAGAGCGGGGGCAGGAGCCTGCGGATCCGGCCCCGGATCACACCGAGGGCCGGGCGGTCCAACGAGCGCGCCATCAGGGAGCCCGCCAGCGCGAACATCACGCCCATGGACGGGAACAGCACCGTCAGCCACGCCCAGCCGAACAGGTGGTAGACGACGACACGGACCAGGGCGATCGAGCGCAGCAGGTCGAGGTAGCGGTCACGGCCGCCGCCCTGGCGCGCCGACGCGGCGGGGGCGGTCGCGGTGGCGGTTCCGCCCGCCGGGGCGGGGTCCGTCCTGCGCTGCTGTGGCATGCCGTAGGACGCCCCCGGCATGCCGGACGCCGTCGATGACGTGTGGATCGGGTTTCCGTGGGTCATGCCACCGGCCTCCGCTCGGAGCTGCTCTGGGACCGCTGGCGCGGCACGGGGCCGCCGCGGGGCGCGTCGACCACACCGGTACGCCGCAGCTTCTGCCAGCGCAGCCGGCCGCCGGTGAGGGCGGTGATCCAGGACTGGAGCAGTACGACGTACATCAGCTGGCGGTACAGGATCTGCTGCAGAGGCAGCGAGACGAGATGGGTCATGCGCTCGCGGTCGAGCCGGAACGCGTAGGCCGCGCAGACCGCCTGGATCGCCAGGACGCCGAGCCACGCCATGATCGTCTTCTGGGTGGGGCCGAACACGAGGCCGTAGACGAGGAACACGTCGATCAGCGGGGCCAGCAGGGGCGCCAGGACCATGAAGAGGGACACCAGCGGCAGGCCGACGCGGCCGAAGCGGCCCGAGGGGCCCTTGTCCACCAGGGCCCGGCGGTGTTTCCAGATGGCCTGCATGGTGCCGTAGGACCAGCGGTAGCGCTGGGACCACAGCTGCTGGACCGTCTCCGGCGCCTCGGTCCAGGCACGGGCGTTCTCCGCGTAGACCACGCGCCAGCCGTCGCGGTGCAGGGCCATGGTGATGTCGGTGTCCTCGGCGAGCGTGTCGTCGCTCATGCCGCCGACCCGTTCCAGCGCGCTGCGGCGGAAGGCTCCGACCGCGCCGGGGATCGTCGGCATGCAGCGCAGTACGTCGTACATCCGGCGGTCGAGGTTGAAGCCCATCACGTATTCGATGTGCTGCCAGGCGCCGATGAGGGTGTCCTTGTTGCCGACCTTGGCGTTGCCCGCCACCGCGCCCACGCGCGGGTCGCCGAAGGGCTGCACCAGTTCGCGCACGGTGGACGGCTCGAAGACCGTGTCGCCGTCCATCATCACGATCAGGTCGTACCGGGCGTTGGCCACACCGCGGTTGAGCGCGGCCGGCTTGCCCGCGTTGAGCTGGCGGACGACCCGGACGTTCGGCAGGCCCATGGCCTCCACGATCCGTGACGTGCCGTCGGAGGAGCCGTCGTCGATGACGAGGACCTCGATGGGGTGGTCGCTCTCGGCGAGGGAACGGACCGTGTTCTCGATGCACTTGGCCTCGTTGTACGCCGGGACGAGAACCGACACCGGTTCGGTGATCGGCGCTCCCCAGCGGAAGCCGCGGCGGCGCACCCGGCGTGCGTGCACCCCGGAGAGCAGCAGCATCAGCACGAAACGGCCGATGACGAGGGTGCCGACGATCGAGAGTCCGATGACCAGCCCGTCGGTGAGCTGCTCCGAGGCCTGGACCAGGAAGATCCACGCCGCGCCCTTCCACCGGTCGAGGCCGGTGACCCGGGAGTGCGCGCTCGGGGCGTCGAGGGCCTCGGTGAGGTTGCTGAACTCGTAGCCCCGCTCGTGCAGGTCGGGCAGCATGCGGTCCAGTGCCGCGACGGTCTGGTGCCGGTCGCCGCCGGAGTCGTGCATCAGGACGATCGCGCCCTTGCCGCCCTGGGGCGTGGCACGTCGGACGATCTCGGCGACGCCGGGCTTGCGCCAGTCCTCGCTGTCGGTGTTGTTGACGACGGTGATGTAGCCGCGCCGGCCGATGTACTCGGTCACCGGCCAGGATTTGTTGTCCATGGCGTCGGCGAAGGAGGAGTACGGCGGCCGGAAGAGCGAGGTACGGATGCCCGCCGCGCCCGAGAGGGCGAGCTGGTTCTGGGACAGTTCCCAGTCGATGCGCTTTGTGGACTGGTAGGACAGGTCGGGGTGGTTGAAGGTGTGCAGACCGACCTCGTGGCCTTCGTCGACCATGCGCCGGACCAGGTCGGGGTAGCGCGAGGCCATGGTGCCGGTGACGAAGAAGACCGCGTGTGCGTCGTGCTCCTTCAGAACGTCCAGGACTTTCGGCGTCCAGACCGGGTCGGGGCCGTCGTCGAAGGTGAGCACCAGCTGGTGGTCGGGCACACGCAGGGTCTCGGCGCGGCCGCCGCGGGCATCGATGACGGGCCCGCCGCTCATGATCTTCTCCGGCACCCGGTCGGTGGCGGCGGGCGGTCTGACCCGGTGGTCGGCGAGGATCTCGCTGTGCACGTATCCGCGCAGCATGAGCATCGCCCCCAGCGCGACGAGCACGAGCAGGGGCAGCAACAGACGCATGGGCAGGCGCCGGCGCCTGGAGCCGCCACGGGCTCGGGACGCGGGCCCGGAACGGCGAGTACGGGATGCCATGAGTGGTGGTACTCCGGGTGGTGCGGGATGGGATGGCACGGGGACGGGGCGGGCGGACGGTGTGTCAGGAAGGCCGGGCCGGGCGGACGGGGACGTCGCGGCTGCGCGCGGTGTCCACGACGTCCTGGTCCCGCCGTGTGAGCGGGGCGGGACCGGCGGAACGGCTGATGACGAGTGGGCCCGGCCGTGAGGGCTCGGGTTCTCAGGGATCGGCCGGACCCGGGGTGGTCCGGGCCCGGAGGGCTCGGGTTCTCCAGGGAGCGGCCGGCCCCGGCGGAAGGGTGCGCCCGCCGAAGCGGTGGTGCGGCGCCCGGAGCGGCGGGCGCCGCACGTGCGACGCGGCCCGGGCGGCGACGCGGTTCAGGCGACGACGCGACCCGGACGGCGCCGCGGTCTAGGCGGCGGGCGTCTCGGCGGCGGGCTGCGGTTCGGCCGGGGCCTCCGCGACGGGCTGCGGCTCGGCCGGCCCTTCCGCGACGGTGCCGCCGTCGCCACCGGTTCCCGTGGTCTCGGTGGGCTGGGGGGTGGGCTCGCCCGTGGGTGTCGGGTCGGTGACCGGTGTGCTCGGCGGGTCCGCCGGCTTGGTCGGGGCCGGGTCGGTGGCCTTGGTGCCCGGTTTCGGGGTGGCCCGGGTCGCGATCGGCGAGGGCTCGGCGGAGGCGCCGGGGCGCGTGCCGGGGTCGACGCCCGCGGTGGGCGCGGCGGCGCTGGGGCCGGGCGCGGGTGCGGTGGCGTCGCCGGTCGCGGGGGTGCTGCCCGGCGCGGTGGCGCCGGTGGTCTCCCCGACGTCCTCGGGCGCTGCCGACTCGGCCGTCAGGGGCGGGCTGTCGACCTGCCCGGCCGGCGGGTTGTCCTCCCTGGTCGGTACGGGCAGCCAGGGGGCGTTGGAGTTGCCCGACATCAGCGTGGCGACGATGACGACGGCGTAGACCCCGCAGGCCAGGGCGACGGCCATGCCGATCCGGCGGTAGCGGCGGCTGCGACGGCCGGACTCGTCGACGAAGACGGGCCGGTCGGCGGGTGTCTCGGCGCCCGTGCCCTCCTCGACCCGGCGCAGGAAGCCGTCCCCGAGCTGCACGGCGTCGAGCTGGATGGTGACCTCGTGCGGATCATGGGTCTGCCCGGTCGGGTCGCCGGCCTGCTCCGAGCGACGGGCCTCGTCCTGCTCCTGCCAGGGGTCGCGGACCGGGGTCCGCTTGCCCGGGGCGAACGGAACGGCCTCGCCGTCGCTCTGGCGGGGAATGCCGGCCAGTACTTCCCTGCCCGCGGGCAGCCGGCGGCCGGTCGTCCGGACGTCATGACCGGGGAGGACCTGCGTGGCTCTCCGGTCCCGGACTCTTCCGTCCGACGGGAGTTCCCCGGTAGTTGCAGCGGCCTCGGGCCACTCGGGTTGGGCGTCTTCTCGCCACTCTTTCACGCGCACGCACTTCCCCCCACAGGATGGTTCAGGTGCGCTTGACGACCTGAGCACCCGCCGTCGGGCCGGGCCCCCACCCGTCCGAACGCACCCCTATTACCACACCGTGCTCAGGCGTTGAATGTAGCGCACGGGGAGGTTGTGTGTGGGCGGGGGTGTCGAATCGTGTCAGTCGTGAGACGTCATGAGGACATCGTCACCGGCCGGAATCCACCCTCCGGTGGGCCGCCGCAGCCACCCCTCCTCGGCGGCGAGCCGGGCCGCGGCCCGCCGCAGCGCGTCGAACGCGGGGTGGGTCAGGCCCTTGCGCCACACCAGGGACACGGGGGACAGCGGGACCGGGTCGACCAGGGGCCGCACCACCGTCGACGGCAGGGCGGGGAACCCGACCACGGCCAGGATCGGGTTGCGTGTTCTGGCCATGATCCGCTGGAACTCCTCGTCCCCGACGGCCAGCGGGGCGGGTGGCGCGACATCTATGTTCCGGCCCTCGAACAGCAGCCGCGCGAGGCCGGTCCACTCGGGCGTGCGCGGATTACCGGCGCCCGCGTAGACGCTCTCCCCGGCCAGCTCGGCCAGCGGCACGGACTCACGGGCGGCGAGCCGGTGGTCCTCGGGCAGGACGACCGCCATCGGCTCGAACCGCACGGGCTGGTGGTCGAGTCCGGCCCGCAGCGCCGGGTCCAGTCCGGCGAACCGTCCGAACGACGCGTCCAGCCGGCCGGCGAGCAGTTCCCCCGCGGCTCCGGTCAGGCCGCTCTCGTAACGGGCCATCAGCTCGTGCCCCGGGGCGAGCTCACGCGCCTCGTGCAGGACGCGGCGCGGGGTGACCAGGCCCGGGGAGTTGAGGTCGACCAGCAGCGGCCGGGCCTGGCCGAAGGCGGCGAGCAGCTCTTCCTGGGCCCGGAGGACCCGGCGGGCGTACGGCAGCAGGCGTTCCCCGTCGGGGGTGAGCGCCACCTGCCGGGTGGTCCGCACGAAGAGCTCGGCCCCCAGCTCCTTCTCCAGCCGCCGCACGTCCCGGCTGAGCGCCTGCTGTGCCACGTGCAACCGCACCGCGGCGCGGGTGAAGTGCAACTCCTCGGCGACGGTGACGAAGCCACGCAGCAGACGAGGGTCGAGGGGAGCGGACATGCGGTGAACCTACAGCGCCCCGGAGGTCGGATACCGGGGCTGCCGGCTGCGGGGCCGCTGGGAGCCCGGCGACAGGCGGGAGTGGCAGGAGTGGTGGCGGGGCGCCGCGGCCGCATGCCTCACCGCACGCGTGCGGCGGGGCCGCCTGCCCCGCCGCACGCAGGGGTTGCCGGGGCCGCACGCCACCGCCGCACGCAGGGGTTGCCGGGGCCGCACGCCACCGCCGCACGCAGGGGTTGCCGGGGGCGCATGCCCCGCCGCACGCAGGGGTGCCGGGGCCGCCCGGCACCGGCCGCAGGTGGGGGTGCCGGGGCCACCCGGCCGTTCAGGTGCCGATGTTCCTGCGAGGAGTGCCGCCCTGGCCCCTCCCGGGGTCCGCCGCCCCGGGGGCTTCCGGCCCCGGCCGGCCCTCCGCACCCGCCGCACCGGCCGCACCGGCCGCACCGGCCGCGGGTGGGGCCTGGCCCACCCTGTGTCGCGGCGCCGACCGCATCGGCGGCCTGGTCAGGGTGATCTGGCGGACGACCTGCTGGAAGCACGCCAGGGCCGCGAGGCCGGGCAGGGCCGCCGCCGCGATGCCGAGGATGGTCCGGGGCGCCTGGACGACGCACAGCAGCACGGCGATGCAGGAGAAGACCAGGACCACGCACCAGGAGTGCACGGCACGGCGCTGGTGCAGCGCGGCCCGCAGGACGGACAGGGAGCCCACCAGCCAGGGCCCGTACACCAGCAGGGGCCACCAGGTGCGCAGCCCCGGAGCCGCGGGGGACACGGCGACCAGCCGCAGCGGGTCGTAGGCGACGACACCGCTCAGGAGGCTCACCGCGGAGGCGATGACGGCACCCAGGGCCGCGACGAGGAGGCTCGTGGTGCGGAGCACGCCCCCGGCTTTGCGGACCCGGACCTTGCGGTGCCGTCTCGGAATCTCCCGCACGGGCGGCAGTTCCTCGGTGATGTCCTGGAGGCGCCGCATGTGGGTCGCCGGTGCGGAGGCCGGGACCGGTTCCTCGGCGGGGGGAAGGTCCTCGTCACGGGGGGCGGGAATCCTCGCCTGCTCCCCGAGCGCTTCCTCGAGGATGAACGCGAGTTCCTCAGCGGGGTCCCAGGTCGGGTCCGGCGGGGTCAGTGGTGTGATGAAATCCCGGGCCGGAGCCCGGTGCCGGCCGGTGCCCTCTACTTTGTCGTACACGGCGTGCCCCGCTTATTCCGCGAGCGCGAAAGCGGGCCAATCCGTCGCACTGATCCACCGTCGGGCAAGATCCTTCTCCAGGGTGCTCATGGCGTCGATGAAGTCGCGCAGCACCGCCTCGGTCACCTGCAGCGTGACCGGGCAACCGCCTTTGGTGAGCGTCCCGTTGACTGTCGCCGACGAGTGCGCTGGAGCGGGAATGTAGGTGTACGGGCCGAGCGTTACCGCCCAGCCGTCTTTCCTGGTCGCCTCGGTCATGTCTCGACTAACCGTCGGTCTACTTCCTCGGATGCGCGGCAAACGAGTGAAGGAATTTCCCGAATGAGCATCTTTTCCATGCGCTATGAGGAGCATCACTAATCTCCATATCCCTGTATGAAGAACAGGGAGCGAATGTTTCGCGCCATGGGCTTTCGGCCTCGCGCCAGGGACTCACAACCAGGGTGCGTGAGTGTGCGCGGAACAGGTGTTGGACCGCTTGATCGTCCCCGGGCGACGGTGGACGCATGCCCCGACTCTCCCCGTACCGCCGCCTGTTCCGCCTGCCTGGCGCCCGCGCGTTCACCGCCGGGAACCTCGTCGCCCGCCTGCCGATGGGCATGTTCAGTGTCAGCGCGGTCGTGATGATCGCCGGGACCCGGGGCTCGTACGCCCTCGCCGGCGCCGTCACCGCGACGGGACTCGCGGCGACCGCACTGGTCGCGCCGTGGATCGCGCGGCTGGTCGACCGGTACGGCCAGGCCCGGGTGGCCCTGCCCGCCACGGTGATCGCCGTGTTCGGCTCCCTCTCCCTGCTGCTGTGCGTGCGCCACGGCGCCCCCGACTGGACCCTCTTCGCCTCCTACGCCGCCACCGCCACGACCCCCAACACCGGCGGCATGTCCAGGGCCCGCTGGGCGCATCTGCTGGCCGGCGACCCGAAGGCGCTGCACACCGCCAACTCCTTCGAGCAGGCGGTGGACGAACTGTGCTTCATGCTGGGCCCGGTGCTCGCGGCCTTCCTGTGCGGAACGTTCTTCCCCGAGGCCGGCACGCTGGCCGGCGCGGTGCTGCTGCTGACCGGCATGGTCCTGTTCACGACCCGGCGGGCTACGGAGCCCCCGGTCCGCGCGCACATACCCGGCAAGGCACCCCTGCGCGCGCCCGGGATCCCCCCGCTGCTCGCGGTCTGCCTGGCGATGGGCGGCGTCTTCGGCGCGACGGAGGTCGTCACCCTGGCCTTCGCCGACGCGCAGGGGCGGCAGGCGGCGGCCGGTGCCGTGCTCGCGCTCCAGGCCGCGGGCTCCTGCGCGGCCGGCCTGCTGTACGGCGCGGTCAAGCCCACCGGACCGGCCGCGGCCCGGCTGCCCCGGTGCGTGGCCGCGATGGCCGCGCTGCTGACCCTGCCCCTGCTGGCCGCGGCCCTCACCGGTTCGCTCCTCCTGCTGGCGGCCGCGCTGCTGGTCGCCGGGATGGCGACGGCCCCGACGATGGTCACCGCCATGACGCTGGTCCAGGAGCGCACTCCCGAGGGCCGGCTGAACGAGGGCATGACCCTCGCGGTGACCGGCCTGCTCGGCGGCATCGCCTGCGGCAGCGCGCTCGGCGGCTGGACGGTGGAGCACCTCTCCCCGACGGCGGGCTACGCGGTCCCGGTGACGGCGGCGGCCCTGGCACTGGCCTTGTCCCTGACCCTGTCTCTGGGCAGTTCTTCGAATCGCTTCACCAAGATTCCTGCGCACCATTGACGCCCTCGCGCCCCCCGCATACGTTCGATCGTCGAAGCGCTTCGACATCACGCGCCGGGAGAGTGGGGACCCACATGAAGTTCACCGACGGCTACTGGCTCCTGCGCGAGGGCGTGACCGCGTCGCACCCGGCCCAGGTCCTCGACCTCACCGAGTCGGACGGCGCACTGGAGATCCACGCGCCCACCCGGCCCGTCCGCTCCCGGGGCGACCTGATGACGGGCCCGGTGTTCACCGTCAGGGTGCACTCCCCCATGCCCGGCGTCATCGGGGTGACCCTGACGCACTTCACCGGTGGGGAGCCCCGCGGCCCCGAGTTCGAGCTGATCACGTCGGACACCACCGCGGAGATCTCCTACGACGACGAGCACGCGACCCTGACCTCCGGCGACCTGTCGGTCCGGCTGGCCCGCGGCGGCCCCTGGGACGTCGAGTTCCTCGCGCACGGCCGGACCCTCACCCGCAGCGGGCACAAGAACGCGGGCATCATGCGGGACGCCACCGGCGCGCACCACCTGCGCGAACAACTGGTCCTGACGGTCGGCACGTCCGTCTACGGCCTCGGTGAGCGCTTCGGTCCGCTGGTGAAGAACGGGCAGGTCGTCGACATCTGGCAGAACGACGGCGGCACGTGCAGCGAACAGGCCTACAAGAACGTGCCGTTCTACCTCACGGACGCCGGCTACGGCGTCTTCGTCGACCACCCGGGCCAGGTGTCCTTCGAGGTCGCCTCGGAGGTGGTCTCCCGGGTGCAGTTCAGCGCGGAGACCCAGGAGCTGACGTACTACGTCATCCAGGGCCCCACCCCGAAGGACATCCTGCGCAGGTACACGGCCCTGACCGGCCGCCCGGCCCTGCCGCCCGCCTGGTCGTTCGGCCTGTGGCTGTCGACGTCGTTCACCACCTCGTACGACGAGGAGACGGTGACGTCCTTCATCGAGGGCATGCGGGAGCGCGAACTGCCGCTGTCCGTCTTCCACTTCGACTGCTTCTGGATGCGGGAGTACCACTGGTGCGACTTCCGGTGGGACCCGCGGGTCTTCCCCGACCCGGAGGGCATGCTGGCCCGGCTGAAAGCTCTCGACCTGCGCGTCTCCGTCTGGATCAACCCCTACATCGCCCAGCGCTCCCCGCTGTTCGACGAGGGCAGGGCACTCGGGCACCTACTGAGGCGGCCGGACGGCAGTGTGTGGCAGTGGGACATGTGGCAGCCCGGCATGGCCCTGGTCGACTTCACCTCACCGGCCGCCCGCGACTGGTACGCCGGCAAGCTGGAGGCGCTGCTCGCGCAGGGCGTCGACTGCTTCAAGACCGACTTCGGCGAGCGGGTGCCCCTCGACGTGGTCTGGTCCGACGGCTCGGACCCGGAGCGGATGCACAACTACTACACGTACCTGTACAACCGCACGGTCTTCGAGGTGCTGCGCAAGCACCGCGGTGAGCAGGAGGCCGTGGTCTTCGCCCGCTCGGCGACGGCGGGCAGCCAGCAGTTCCCCGTGCACTGGGGCGGCGACAACGAGGCGACCTACGAGTCGATGGCGGAGTCCCTGCGCGGCGGGCTGTCCCTCGGCTTGTCGGGTTTCGGCTTCTGGAGCCATGACATCGGCGGTTTCGAGGGCACCCCCACACCGGCCCTGTTCAAGCGCTGGCTGGCCTTCGGCCTGCTCTCCTCGCACAGCCGGCTGCACGGCAGCCGGTCCTACCGGGTCCCCTGGCAGTTCGACGAGGAGTCGGTCCACGTGGCCCGCCACTTCACCCGGCTGAAACTCCGTCTCATGCCCTACCTGTACGAGACGGCCCGCACGGCCCACACCGAGGGCCTGCCCGTGATGCGGGCCATGGTGCTGGAGTTCCCGGACGACCCGGGCTGCGCCCACCTGGAACGGCAGTACATGCTCGGCCCGGACCTGCTGGTCGCCCCGGTGTTCAGCGACGAGGGCGACGTCACGTACTACGTCCCCGAGGGCACCTGGACGCATCTGCTGACCGGCGATCCGGTGACCGGCCCGCGCTGGGTGCGCGAGCGGCACGGCTTCCTGAGCGCGCCGCTACTGGTCCGGCCCGGCGCGGTGATCCCGTTCGGGGCACGGGAGGACCGCCCGGACTACGACCACGCCGACGGGGTGACCCTGCGGGCGTACGGTCTGCGGCCCGGCGACGAGGTGACGGTGCCGGTCGGGGAGGTGACCTTCACGGTCGTCCGCGAGGGGACCGTCCTGCGGGCGACCTGCGCCACCCCGTCAGCCGCCTGGGCCCTGGCCGCGGGCGACCGCGAGGTCCGGGCCTCGCCCGGCACGGATTCCCTCACCTTGGAACTCGGCCGGTGATCACGAGCTGGACGACCGCATGACGAAGGCCCCGCCGCTCGGAAGCGGCGGGGCCTTCGCCCACATGGGATGAGTGGAGATGGCGGGAATCGAACCCGCGTCCAACGGTGCAGAATCAGGGCTTCTCCGTGTGCAGTTCGCTGCGATTTTCTCGGCCCCGGCGATCACGCGAACAAGTCGCCGACGGGCCCAGTCACTGTTTGATTTCCCATCGAACCCCGTGACCGGGCTCGATGGTTTAGTCCCCTAGATTATGCCAGGATCCGGGCCGGGAACACTCCCGGGCTGACACCCATTTAGGGTCCTTCAGTCACTGCTTATCAGGCAGCGAGGGCGAAGGACTGGGAATCGCGCTTGGTGTTGGCGATTATTTTTTGCGACATATGGTTTACGAGATCATTGCCGCTTCCTCGACACGCTTCCCCTGCTTCGACAGCCGCTGTCGAAACCGATCATCCCCATGTTGTGTTGACAATCCCTCCGGAGAGGGGCGCGCACCCGCCGTGGGGTGCAGGCACCATCGTACGTGACCAACGCAGGTCGGTGCCAGCTTATTCCTTATGCCCCGCGCTGCCTCCGCTTCACCGCCGCGATCGCCCGGTCGGTCTCGCGGCGGTCCTGCTTCTCCCGCAGCGCCTGACGCTTGTCGTACTCCTTCTTGCCCTTCGCCAGCGCGATCTCGACCTTGGCCCGGCCGTCCTTGAAGTACAGCGCGAGCGGCACGATGGTGTGGCCCGTGTCCCCCGACTTCGACTCCAGCTTGTCGATCTCCGCGCGGTGCAGCAGCAGCTTCCGCTTGCGCCGGGCGCTGTGGTTGGTCCAGGTGCCCTGGCTGTACTCCGGTACGTGCACGTTGTGCAGCCACGCCTCACCGTCGGTCAGCTGCACGAAGCCGTCGACCAGCGACGCCCGTCCCTGGCGCAGGGACTTCACCTCGGTCCCGGTGAGGACCAGGCCGGCCTCGTAGGTGTCGATGACGAGGTAGTCGTGCCGCGCCTTCTTGTTCTGCGCGATCAGCTTGCGCCCTTTTTCCTTAGCCATAGTGCCGCCCATTTTCGCACTACGGAGGGGCCCTGCGGAAAGTCGATTACGAGGGGCTCGCGAGGCCGCGCAGCACGGTGCCGGCCCGCTGGAGGGCGTCCTCGCCGGTCTCCAGGTCGGGCGTGATGCCCCGGCCGTCGACCCCGCGGCCGGAGGGGGTGCGGTAGTGCCCGACGGTCAGCTCCGCGACGGAGCCGTCGGGCAGCCGGCTCGGCATCTGGACCGAGCCCTTGCCGAAGGTGCGGGAGCCCACGACGAGCGCCCGTCCGCGGTCCTGCACGGCGCCGGTGAGGAGCTCGGCCGCGCTCATCGTCCCGCCGTCGACGAGCGCGACCAGCGGTCTCGTGGTGTCCCCGCCGGACTGGGCGTGCAGGGCGCGCTGCTTGCCGTCGACGTCGTAGGTGGCGACCAGGCCGCCGTCCAGGAAGGCGGATGCGGCGGTCACGGCCTCGGTGACCAGGCCGCCGGAGTTGCCGCGCAGGTCGAGGACGATGCCGGCGCGGGGCGGGGTCCGGCGGACGGCTTCGCGGACCTGGCGGCCGGAGCCCTTGGTGAAGGTGCCGACCTTGATGACGGTGACACGGCCCGCGAGTTCCCGGACGGTGACCGAGTCCGTGGACAGCTGGGCCCGGCGCACGGTTTCGGTCCACGCGCGACTGCCGCGCTGCAGGCCGAGACGGACCGTGGTGCCCGCGGGGGCGTCGGTGGCGTCGCCGCGCAGCAAGGAGACGACCTCGGTGACGGGCCGGCCGCCGGTCTTCTCCCCGTCGACACTGCGCAGCAGGTCTCCGGGGCGGATCCCGGCGGTGGCGGCGGGCGACCCCGTGCGCACCCGCGTCACCTCGATACGGCCGTCCCGTTCACTGCGGGCCCAGAGGCCGACACCGGTGTACTCGCCGTCGAGGGACTCCTCGAACTCCTCGTACTCACCCGGGGAGTAGACGGCGCCCCAGCGGTCCCCGCTGCGGCTGACGGCGCGCTTGGCGGCCTGGACCGGGGACGTGCCGTCGGCCATGGCCTCCTCCGCGGCCCGGGCCACATCCGCGTGGTGTGCGGCGGAACCCGTCGAACGGACCTCCTCCGGCGCGGACTTCCCCTGCCCCTGGGGCAGCGCCCCGGTGGCCGCACCGGCGACGAGCACGCTCGTGAACACCAACGTCAGGGCGGCCCCGCGGCGGAGACGACGGGGCTGACAGAACGGGTCACGACCTGACATGCCGGTGAGTCTAGGACAAGCGGAAGGGCCGTACGGCCGGTTGACCGTACGGCCCCTCTTGGCATGCGTCACACCTTCAAGTACTTGCGCAGCGCGAAGAACGCGGCCAACGCGGGCATCAGGAGGCTCGTCGCGAGGATGAGCGGCAGCTTGGTGAGGACGGCGTCCCAGCCGATGAAGTTGATCAGTGTCAGCTGGTCGGCCAGGGCCAGTCCGTGGTCGATGAGGAAGTACCGGGCGAGCAGCAGGAAACCGCACGCGAGGGTGCCGCCGATGAGTCCGGCGACCGCCGCCTCCATGATGAACGGCGCCTGGATGTAGAAGCCCGACGCGCCGACCAGCCGCATGATGCCGGTCTCACGCCGTCGGCTGAACGCCGAGACGCGCACGGTGTTGACGATCAGCATCAGCGCGACGACCAGCATCAGCGCCATCACCGCTCGGGCGGCCCAGTTCATACCGTTCAGCAGCTTGAACAGGTTGTCCAGAATGCCCTTTTGGTCCTGTACGGACTGCACACCGTCCCGGCCGTTGAAGGCGGTGGCGATGACCTGGTACTTCTCCGGGTCCTTCAGCTTGATGCGGTACGACTCCTGCATCTGGTCCGGCGTGAGGGAGCTGGCGAGCGGGGAGTCGCCGAACTGCTCCTTGTAGTGCTTGTACGCCTGGTCCTGCGACTCGTACGTGACGGCCTGGACGACGCCCATCTTGTCGAGGTCGGCCTTGATCTGCGACTTCTGGTCGTCGGTCACCGCACCCTTGGCACAGTTGGGGTCGGACTCGGCGTCGCTCTTGTTGCAGAGGAAGATCGAGACGTTGACCTTGTCGTACCAGTAGCCCTTCATGGTGTTGACCTGGTCGCTCATCAGGAGCGACCCGCCGAACAGGGCGAGCGACAGGGCTACGGAGACGACGACGGCGAAGGTCATCGTCAGGTTGCGGCGGAGACCGACACCGATCTCCGACAGGACGAACTGGGCGCGCATGGCGACTGGTTATGCCTTTCCGTGGATCTCGGGTGCGGTATCAGTGCTGGTAGCCGTAGACACCGCGGGCCTGGTCGCGCACGAGGCGGCCCTTCTCCAGTTCGATGACGCGCTTGCGCATCTGGTCCACGATGTTCTGGTCGTGGGTGGCCATCACCACGGTCGTGCCCGTCCGGTTGATCCGGTCGAGCAGCTTCATGATGCCGACGGACGTCTGCGGGTCGAGGTTGCCGGTGGGCTCGTCGGCGATGAGCAGCTTGGGGCGGTTGACGAAGGCCCGCGCGATGGCCACGCGCTGCTGCTCACCACCGGACAGCTCGCCGGGCATCCGGTCCTCCTTGCCGCCGAGCCCGACGAGGTCGAGCACCTGCGGCACGGACTTGCGGATCTCGCCGCGCGACTTGCCGATGACCTCCTGCGCGAAGGCGACGTTCTCGCCGACCGTCTTGTTCGGCAGCAGGCGGAAGTCCTGGAACACCGTCCCCAGCTGGCGCCGCATCTGCGGGACCTTCCAGTTGGAGAGGCGGGCGAGGTCCTTGCCCAGAACGTGCACCTGACCGTGGCTGCACCGCTCCTCGCGGAGGATCAGCCGCAGGAAGGTGGACTTTCCGGAGCCGGAGGACCCCACGAGGAAGACGAATTCGCCCTTCTCGACCTCCAGGGACACATCCCTGAGGGCGGGGCGGGTCTGCTTGGGGTAGACCTTGGAGACGTTGTCGAATCGGATCACGGATGCACCACGGGTCGCCGGGGGTAGATGAGCGTGACCATACGCGAACCGGGTGGGGCACCGCAGTCACCGACCGTGATTGCGCCATGGATGTGCCGTTTTGTGCCGAGCGCCGAGGGACGCGGGCGGGCTGTGCTCACCCCCACAGAAAACGCGAGGCCGCGCGGGGGCCGACGGAACCTGGCAAAGTGGAGGGGGAACATTCCCGCCCCCACGGACGTTGAACACGTGGAACCGGCGCAAGGAGGGCAAGCGCATGACGTACGACCGGCTGGTGTGCGCGAACTGCGCGTCCCCCGTGAACGAGGGCCGCTGCCCCGTGTGCCGCGCGAACCGCGAGCGGCTGCAACAGGAGAACTTCCTGGCGGGCCTCAATCCGATGGCTCTGATCGCCCTGCTGACGGTGCTGATCGCCGCGGTGGCCCTGCTGGCCCACCAGACCGTGTGACGACGTAGCCCCCGAGGACACGGCCGAGGGCCCGGAGCGGTTCGCTCCGGGCCCTCGGTGTTGCGCTGGGCGCACGGTCCGTACGGACGCGGCTACCGTCAGGCGGCAGCGCCGCCGCGGCCGCTCACGAGGCGGGGCAGCAGACGGAAGCCGACACCGCCGGCGATCATCGTGGCGGCGCCGATCACCAGGAAGGTGGTCTGCGCGGCACCCGTCTCGGCGAGCTCCTGGCCGTTGCCCTGGGCCTGGGCCTGCGAGGCCGGGGTGGAGTCCGAGCCGACCTCGGTGAGGGAGGAGGAGCCCTCCTCCTGCGGCGAGGTGCCACCGTCGGGGTCGGCGTTGTTGCCGCCGCCGTTGCCGCCACCGTTGGCGTTGCCGTTGCCGCCGCCGGTGCCGTTCCCGTTGCCCGGGTCGGTCGGGGCGTCCGTCGGGTCCTCGGTCGGCTCGGTGGGCTCGTCCGTCGGCTCGGTCGGCTCGTCGGTGGGCTCCTCGGTCGACGGCGGGTCCGTCGGGAGGTCCGTGGGCGGGTCCGTCGGGAGGTCCGTGGGCGGGTCCGTCGGGAGCTCGGTCGGCGGGTCGGTCGGGGCGTCGCCGCCCGTGCTCACGCCGACACCGACACTGGTGTCACCGAGGCCGACGCTCACGCCCAGGTCGAGAGCGGATGCCGCACCGGCGGCGGTCAGCGAGGCACCGGCGGCGATCACGGCACCGGCGGCTATCCGCGCGACACGAATCCGCGTCTTCTTCGTCATGTGGTTGCTACCCCCAGTAGCTCATCGTCATTAGGCAGCGCTCGGGGCTGTGCTCGACGGGGACGACTGTGGTGAAAGGCGCCCCGGTTCACATGCGCCCCAGAGACACGCATGCCACGCTTCACCCTTCCCATTTTTCAAGAACACGTCAAGGCCGTTTACGGCTGCCATGTCCAACTACGGGGGCTATGCCGGGAGTCTGAGGGCGTGAGTGTGATGTAAAACCCGGACATGGGGTACGGAAAAGGCAACTGCCGCCCAGACGGCGGCAGTTGCCTTGTCGACAAACTTACTTCTCCTGCTGCTTGCGCCAGCGAATTCCGGCTTCGATGAAACCGTCGATCTCGCCGTTGAACACGGCCTCGGGGTTGCCGACCTCGAACTCGGTGCGCAGGTCCTTGACCATCTGGTACGGGTGCAGGACGTAGGAGCGCATCTGGTTGCCCCAGGAGCTGCCGCCGTCCTTGAGGGCGTCCATCTTGGCCCGCTCCTCCTGGCGCTGCCGCTCCAGCAGCTTGGCCTGGAGCACGTTCATGGCCGTGGCCTTGTTCTGGATCTGCGAGCGCTCGTTCTGGCAGGAGACGACGATGCCGGTGGGGATGTGGGTGAGGCGCACCGCGGAGTCGGTGGTGTTGACGCCCTGACCACCGGGGCCCGACGAGCGGTACACGTCCACGCGCAGTTCGGACTCGTCGATCTCGATGTGGTCGGTCTGCTCCACCACGGGCAGGATCTCCACGCCCGCGAACGAGGTCTGCCGCCGGCCCTGGTTGTCGAAGGGCGAGATGCGCACCAGCCGGTGCGTGCCCTGCTCGACGGAGAGCGTGCCGTAGGCGTAGGGCGCCTGGACGGCGAAGGTGGTCGACTTGATGCCGGCCTCCTCCGCGTACGAGGTCTCGTAGATCTCGGTCTTGTAGCCGCGCTGCTCGGCCCAGCGCAGGTACATGCGCTGGAGCTTCTCGGCGAAGTCGGCGGCGTCGACGCCACCCGCCTCGGCGCGGATGTTCACCAGTGCCTCACGGGAGTCGTACTCACCGGACAGGAGAGTGCGGACCTCCATCTCGTCCAGCGCCTTCTTCACGGCCGTGAGCTCGGACTCGGCCTCGGCGCGGGTGTCCGGGTCGTCCTCCTCCTCGGCCATCTCGAAGAGGACGCCCAGGTCGTCGATGCGACCGCGCAGGGCCTCGGCCTTGCGCACCTCGGCCTGGAGGTGGGACAGCTTGCTGGTGATCTTCTGCGCCTCATCGGGGTTGTCCCAGAGGGACGGCGCGGCCGCCTGCTCCTCGAGCACGGCGATGTCTGCCCTCATCTTGTCGAGGTCCAGAACGGCCTCGATCGACTCCATGGTCGAGGAGAGGGACTTGAGCTCTTCGGATACGTCGACGACTGCCACGCCCTCCAGCGTAACGGCTCCGCCCGGCGGCCATCGCCGGGCGGCAGGAGCAGGCGGCTCAGGGGGTCTGCGGGGCCGAGTTCTGCGTGTCCTGGGGAGGTGCGCTCCGGTCGTCGTCCGACGTGGTCAGCCAGGCTCCGACGCCGATCGCCGCCGCGAGGGCCACCGCGCCCACTCCCAGGGCCACCCGGCGGCGCCGGGTCACGGCGCGGTTGCGGGCCGAGCCGGGGCGGGGGGCGCCTGGGGTGCGCGGGGCCCGGGCCGTGCCGTGGGCGCCGCCGGCCAGCTCGTCGGGGGCCGGGACGCGCATCGAGGTGTGGGTGTCCCGGTTGGAGTCGGTGGGTTTCGCGCCCGGCACCAGGGGGACCGCGCCCCGCCGCCTGACCCGCTCCCCCGCCGGCGCCGGTCCGGCGGGCCGCTCCTCGCGGTCGGACTCCTCCTGGGACTCGGTGTCCGGCTCGTCGACCTCCAGCGGGGGCATGCCCGTCAGCATCGGCAGCAGCTCCCTCAGCCGGACCCCGAGCTCCGAGGCGCGCAGTCGTGAGGCCGGGGCCTTGGCCAGGCACTGCACCAGCAGCTGGCACAGCTCGTCCGGGATGCCGGGCAACGGGACGACCGTCTCCGTGACGTGCCGGCGCAGGACCGCACCCGGGTGGCCGCCGCCGAAGGGGGTGAAGCCCGCCAGCAGCTCGTAGAGGACCGTGGCGAGCGCGTAGATGTCGACGGACGCGCGTGGGGGCAGGCCCTCGACGATCTCCGGGGCGAGGTAGTCCGGGGTGCCGATGATCTTGGTGGCCTTGGTCCGGCGCGGGGTGTCGATGAGCTTGGCCACGCCGAAGTCGGTCAGCAGCGCGCGGTGCGAGCCGCCGGGGCCCAGCGGGCCCTGCATGTCCAGCAGGACGTTCTCCGGCTTGACGTCCCGGTGCACGACTCCCGCGGCGTGCGCGGCCGCCAGCCCGTCGGCGATGTCGGCCGCGATGGCGACGGCCGCCTCGGGGGCCATGCGCCGGTCCCGGTCCAGCCGGGTGCGCAGGTCCGTGCCGCGGACGAGGTCCATGACGAGCGCCAGGTCGTTGCCGTCGACGACCAGGTCCCGCACCGACACCACGTGCGGGTGGTCCAGGCCGAGCAGGGCCGTGCGCTCCTGGACGAAGCGGCCGACGAGTTCCTGGTCGGACGCGAGGTCCTCGCGCAGCAGCTTGATGGCGACGGGACCTTCGGGGCCCTCGCCCAGCCACACCGTGCCGGCGCTGCCCCGCCCGAGGATCTGGTGGGCGGTGTACCGGCTGCCGATCTTCCGTGCCAAGGCTGCTCCTACCGACGCGTGTTGTCGCTAAAACTACGCGTACGGAAGGCCAACCTTCACCGGGGAGGCGGAAAACACCCCCCAGGTGTCGACAAATCACCAACCCCGCAGGGTGGTTCCGGTCAGTTCGTGCCGGAACCGCTCCCGCCGAGCTTCTCGAACCAGCCGGTCACGGTGCTGAACCAGTCGGTGAGCTGGTCCCAGTAGCCCTTGGTGGTGCCGATCCACTCCTGCAGCGGGCTCAGCTCCCACACCAGCCAGCCCGCGACGAACAGGATGACGATCGTGAAGAGGCAGCCCTTCAGGCAGCCGAGGCCGGGGATCCGCATCGGGTTGGCGCTGCGCTGCCGCGGCTGCCGGGGCTCGCGCTGGGGGCGCTGCGGCTGCTGGGGCTGGGCCGGGGGCGCGGGTGGGGCGTAGCGCTGCGGCGGCTGGGGCCGCTGCGGCTGCGGGGCGTACTGCTGGGGCTGCTGCTGCGGGTGGCCGTAGCCGGGGCCGGGCGGGGGTGCCTGGCGGTGCGGGGGCTGCTGCGGCCGGGCGACCTGGCGCTGGGGGCGGCGGCGCAGCGGGTCCTCGTTCGGGTCGAGGTACTGGACCTGCGTCTGCTCGTTGCGGTCGCGGGCCGCGCGCAGCTGGTTCTGCCAGGGGTGCGGGTCCTCGGGGCCGCCCGGTCCGCCCTGCTGTCCGGGGTGGCCGGGCGAACCCGGCGGGACCGGCGGCATGACGGCGGTCGGGTCGGCCGCGCCGTGGTGGTTCATGACGGCGGTGGGGTCGGCGGCGCCGGCCGGGCCGCCGGTGTGCGGCATGACGCTGGTCGCGGCGTTCGGGTCGTAGGCGCCGGCGCCCTGCGGGAGGACCTGGGTGGGGTCGGCCGAGCCGGGCGTGTCCGGCACCGGCGCGGGGGCCGGGTCGGGCGCGAGGAGCATGCCGACGCCCTCGGCGGCGGCGATCTGCGCGGAGTTCGCGTGCACCCCGATGCCCTCGGCGACGACGCGCAGACCGCGGGCGAGGTTCTCGGCGCTGGGCCGCTCGTCCGGGTTCTTGCGCAGGCAGCGCTCGATGACCGTCCACAGCGGGTCGGGGACCGTGGAGGGGCGGCGCGGCTCGGAACTCAGGTGCTGGTGCAGCACCTCCAGGGCGGAGCCGCCGGAGAACGGCGGGCGGCCGGTGACCAGCTCGTACAGCAGGATGCCGGCACCGTAGATGTCGACGGCGGAGGTCTGCGGGCGGCCCTCGGCGGACTCGGGCGCGACGTACGCGGGCGTGCCGACGAACTCCTGGGTGCGGGTCAGGCCCGGGGAGTCGGCCAGCCGGGCGATGCCGAAGTCGGTGAGCAGCGGGTGCATCCGGCCGTCGTACTGCTGGAGCAGGACGTTGGCCGGCTTGAGGTCGCGGTGGACGACGCCGTCGGCGTGGCTGGCGGCGAGGGCGTCGGCGATCTGGGCGGTGAGCAGGGCGGCGGCGACCGGGGTGAACGGCCCGTTCTCGCGCAGGTAGCGGTGCAGGTCGGGGCCCTCGACGAGGTCCATGACCAGCGCCAGCAGCTCGCCCTCGACCACCAGGTCACGGACCCGGACGATGTTCGGGTGGGTCAGCCTGAGCAGGACGGACCGCTCGCGCAGGAACCGCATGACGATGTCCGGGTCGCCGGCCAGCTCCTCCTTGAGGACCTTGATCGCGACGGTCTCGCCGGGCTGCCCCGGCACGGCCGCCTCAGCGCCCGCGGTCTCGCGCTGGCGGGCTCGCCAGACGGTGCCCGTGGCGCCGCGTCCGAGCGGCTCCTCGAGCAGGTACTTGCTGCCTACCGGCCGCACGTCATGCGCTCCCTGGTGCTTGCCTTGCCTGCTGGCCTGTCCGACCCACTGTAGTGCCGGGGGGCCGGGGACCGGGGTGTCGTCTTTCTGTGGGTCTTACGTAGCGGCCCTCACACCCGTTCGAAGGAAGGACGCTCACCTCGGTCTCGTGGTTGCCGCAGGGGAACGTGAGTGATCTCAAGCGGTCGCCTGTGGGTCATCTCTCAGGCACTTTTGCGGGCAGAGCCGACCATTCAAGATCACCTTTTGCGGAGCGAGGGGCGCACTGTCAGTGGCAGGTGCGAGGATGCTGCCAGTACTGGGCGACGTGCTGGGGCGGGGTGGGGGACTCCGCGCCCGGGCAGAAGGGACCGCTGACGGCGATGCAGATCCGGCTGACCGTCGTAGATCCGCTGGGCCCGTCGGCGCCGGCGCGGGATCGCGTCCCGCGCAGCGACGTGCTGGTCACGGCACCCGCCGGTACGGCGCTTGCCGCGGTGGCGTCGGCCCTCGCCCAGGCGGTCTCCGGCGGTGACGGCTCGGGCACGCCCGTGCTGTACGCCGGGGAGCAGCGGCTGGACGCCCAGCGCTGCACGCTCGGCGAGCCGCCGCTGACCGACGGTGCCGTGCTGTCCGTGGGCGCGCCGGGCGAGCCGGAGCCGCATCCGGAGCTGGAGGACGCACCGGCCCAGTTGCAGGTCGTGGCCGGGCCCGACGCCGGCGGTGTCCATCTTCTGCACGGCGGCGAGATCCGCGTCGGCCGCTCCGCGGACGCCGACGTACCGCTCGACGACCCGGACGTCTCCCGGCTGCACTGCGCGGTGACGGTGAGCGCGGACGGCCGCGTCGCGGTCGCCGACCTGGACTCCACGAACGGCACGACGGTGAGCGGCGCGCGGGTGGGTGACCGGGCGGTCCCCTTCGTGCCCGGTGCGCTGCTGCGGATCGGCGAGTCGGCCCTGCGGCTGACTCCCGCCGGGGGGCCGGGGGCCCGGGTGGAGACGACTCCGGACGGGGAGGGGCACGTGCGCGTGGCCGGGCCCGCGGAGGCATCCGCCCCGGTCGAGGCGACTCCGAAGGCGGCCGGGCCCATGGGCTCCACGCACCACGCCCACGGCTCGGCGCCCTGGGGCGCACCGGCTGCTTCCGGGCGCGGCTCCGCGGACCCGGCCGTGGTGCCGGGGCAGGGCGGGGCGCCGTGGATCGAGGGCGGGGGTGCGGGCTCCGGGCCGGAAGCGGTACGGCTCGGGAGCGGAGGTGAGGGCCCGGGGCCGGAGACGCCGCATATAGAGGGCGGCGGAGCGGACTCGGGGGTGCTGGGGGGCGAAGGTGGCGGCCCGAGGTCGCAAGCGCAGCGGAGCGAAGGCGGGGGCACCAGGGCGGAAGCGCCGTGGAGCGAAAGCGGCGGCGCCGGGCCGGAGGCGCCGCATATAGAAGGCGGCGGAGCGGGCTCGGGGGCGCTGGGGGGCGAGGGCGGCGGCCCGAGGTCGCAAGCGCCGCGGAGCGAGGGCGGCGGCCCGAGGTCGCAAGCGCCGTGGAGCGAAGGTGGGGGCACCAGGGCGGAAGCGCCGCGGAGCGAAAGCGGGGGCACCAGGGCGGAAGCGCCGTGGAGCGAAGTCGGGGGCGCCAGGGCGCAAGCGCCGCGGAGCGAAAGCGGCGGCGCCGGGGCGGAAGCGCCGCGGGAGTGGGGGCAAGGTCGCGGGGCCCGCACGGCGGACAGTGGGGATGAAGCCCGTTCGGGAGGCCATCGGAGCGAGGTGCCGCCCCGGGGGGCCGACGGCAGAGCCCGGCCGGGACGCCGGAGCGACGTGCCGTCCCAGGGTGCCGCGGGCACGGCCCACGCCGAGGGCCGTCGGAGCGAGGTCACGCCCGCGAATTCCGGCGGCGAAGCCCGTTCCGGTGGGCGCCGGAGCGAGATGCCGCCCCCCGGTCCCGGGGGCGCTGCCCACGCCGGCGACGGCTGGAGCGAGGTGCCGCCCGGGGGCACCCGGGGTGAGGCGCGACGGCAGACGGCCGGTGGTGGAGCACGGTCGGGGTCGGCCGGGTCGGGGCGGACGTCCCCGGAGCCTCACGGAACGCGCCCCGGTCCGCCGGAGGACACACTCCGGACCTCCCGGCAGCACGATGCGCCTCGGGGCTCGTCGCCCCTGGCTCCGCCCGGCCCCGGGCGCCGGAGCGACGCCGGCCGGCCGGTGAGCGAGGCCGGGGACACGCATGCGGGTCGTTCCGGGGCCGGGGCGTTCGGTGACCTGGCCCGGGAGCGCCCCGGACCGGCGCACGGCGGCGACGTCGGCAGCGGTGTCGGTGTCGGCGTCGGCGCCACGGACGGAAGCGGTCACGACCCCTGGGCCCCGGGCCCCGGCAGCGACGACCCGGCTCTCGCCGACCAGCGTGCCGGGCGTGGGCGCAAGGGCACTCCCCTCCGCGGCACCGACATGCCCCAGCAGACCCGCAGGCGTGGCGGGCTCGGGGCATGGGCCCGGCGGCTGGCCGGAGGCCGCGGCGAACAGGCGGCGGAACCACACGAGACGTACGAGGACGAACCGGCCGCGGTGGTGGCCGCGGAGCACCACCCGGTCGTCGAGCCGGCCGCCCCGGAGACCTGGCCGGACCCTGCCACGCTGCTGCTCACGGCTCTGGGGCCCGGACCCCGGCTGTGGGAGCGGGGCCCCGGCCACCCGGAGGCCCTCGCCGTGCGCCTCGGTACGGCCGACCGGGCGGCACCGGACGGCTCGGGCCTGCTGCCCGCCGTCCCCGTGACCGCCGGACTGCGCGAGGTCGGCGCCCTGGGACTGGCCGGGCCGCGGGCGCGGCTGACCGGGCTGACCCGTGCCGTCCTGGCCCAGCTCACCGCCCTGCACTCCCCCGACACGCTGGAGATCGTCCTGATCTCCGCGGACCGCTCCCGCGCGCTGGAGGAGCGGACCGCCGAGTGGTCCTGGCTGGGCTGGCTGCCGCACGTGCGCCCGGGGCACGGGCAGGACTGCCGGCTGCTCCTGGCACACGACCGCGAGCAGGCCGCCGCCCGCGTCGACGAGCTGACCCGCCGTCTGGAGGACCACCTGGAGGACGCGGGCCGGGCCGGCGGCCCCACAGGCGTCGGCGGCACCCCGGCAAGCCACAGCTCACAGCCGACCGGCGCCCCGCCCCCGCACCACACCGTCCCGGTCCCCCACCGCCCCTCCTGGGCCCTGGGCGACAGCGTCGGCGGCGACACGGTGGGCGGTTTTCCCGGTCCGTACACCGTCGTGGTCGTCGACGGCGATCCCGGCGGTGCCGACCTGCGTGGAGCCCTCGCGCGGCTGGCGCTGGAGGGCCCCCGGGCCGGTATCCACATGGTCTGTCTGGCCGAGACGGCCGCCGCCTCCCCGGCCTCGCCCGTGACGGACACGTACGAGGCGGCCTGTTCGGTGGCACCGGTCTTCCGGCAGTGCGGTGCGGTCGCGCTGCTCAGCGGGGACGTGGCGACGGCCCTGCGGCTGATGCGTGTGGCCCGTACCGGTGGCGACGGCTCGTCCGCTGGGCCCGTCGGGCACGGCACGGTCGCCACCGTCGACGCCGTCTCCACCGCCTGGGCCGAGCGGTTCGCGCGGGCGCTGGCGCCGCTGCGCACGGACGGCCCGGCGAGCGAGCGCCACCCGCGGGTCTCCGCACCGCTGCCGCAGGCGGCGCGGCTGCTGGACGAGCTGGGTCTGGCCCGCGCCACCCCGGCGTCGCTGATGGCCCGCTGGGCGGACGCGGCCGACGACGCCGAGGCGCTGGGCGGCCGGGTGCGCGCGGTGCTGGGCGCCGGGCCGCGCGGCCCGGTGGGCGTCGACCTCGCCGCCCAGGGTCCGCATCTGCTGATCGAGGGCCCACCGGGCAGCGGCCGTACGGAGCTGCTGCGGTCGATCGTCGCGTCCCTGGCCGCAGCCGAGCGGCCGGACCACCTCGGCATCGTGCTGGTCGACGGCCGGGGCGGCCCGGGCGCGGGCGGCGGCAACGGCGAGGGACTGCGGGTGTGTACGGACGTACCGCATGTCACCACGTTGCTCATGGCCCACGACCCGGTCCGGATGCGGGAGTTCGCGCAGTCCCTGAGCGCCGAGCTGAAGCGGCGCGCCGAGCTGCTCGGGCGGTCCGGCTTCGCCGAGTGGCACACCGGCCGCGAGCTGTCGGGCCGGATGGTCGCGCAGCGCACGGCGACGGCCCGGGGCGGCGCCCAGACCGAGACGGGCGGCGCGGGAGGGGCCGGCGACCTCGACTCGCCGTCCAGTTCCACCATGCGGCTGCGGCCCGGCACGGCCCGGCGGCAGACGGGCGCGGCCGCGCCCCCGCTGCCCCGGCTCGTCGTGGTCGTGGACGACCTGGACGCGCTGGTCGCCCCGGCGCTCGGCTCGACCGGGCGGCCCGCGGCCGGGTCGGTGATGCGCGCGCTGGAGGCGGTGGCCCGGGACGGCGAGCGGCTCGGCGTCCATCTGGTGGCGGCCACCGGCCCGTGCGCCCGTACGGCGGAGACGGAACCGGCGCGCCGGGCCACCCTGCGCGTCGTGCTCGACGCCCCCGCCTCGGGCCCGGAGGAGCCCGCGCCCGGCCGGGGAAGGCTGACCGGTGCGGACGGGCGGGTCACCCCGTTCCAGGGCGGCCGGGTCACCGGCCGGATCCCTCGGACGGCGACGCTGCGTCCCACGGTCGTCCCCCTGGAATGGCACCGCATGGGTGACCCTCCGGCCCGGCGTCCGGTGCGGGAACTCGGAAACGGCCCGACCGACCTGGCACTGTTGGCCAGCGCGCTGGAAAGGGCGGCACGGGAGGTCGCGGCTGCGAAGGTGCCGTCGCTCCTGTGAGCGGGGAGGGCCTCCAGCCCCACCCGCGTCATGGGGCCGCGTCCCTGGTCACGAGGGAGTCACGATCCCCCGCTTGACAGCGGACGCCATCTTGCCGCCCCCGCACACCCGGGCGTAGACCAGATCGCACGGGAGCGCGCTCGACGTTCGACGAGGAACGAAGAAGCGGGGCAGTCATGCGCATGACGAGCAGCACCATCCGGACACGCTGGTCGCCCGAGCGGGACACGGCGACCCCCCAGAGCCGCAGAGCCGTCAAGGCCGCGGCCGCCGTCGCGGCGGGAGCACTCGCGCTCTCGCTCAGTGCCTGCGGAAGCAGCGACAGCGACAGCGGTGGAAGCACGGGCGAGACCACGGGAACCGCAGGCAACGTCACCCTTCCCAAGCTCGACGGGACGAGCCTGGAGATCGCCGCCGTGTGGACCGGCACGGAACAGGCCAACTTCAAGAAGGTCCTTCAGGAGTTCGAGAAGCGCACGGGCGCCAAGGTCACGTTCGTGCCCGCACAGGACCCGATCATCAACTTCATCGGCTCGAAGGTGGCCGGCGGGCAGCCGCCGGACATCGTGATGCTGCCGCAGCCCGGCGCCATCAAGCAGGCCGTCGACAAGGGCTGGGCCAAACAGCTGGGCTCCGGCACCGTCAAGGAGCTCGGCGAGAACTACTCGCAGGGCTGGCAGGACATCGGCAAGGTGAACGGCAAGCCGTACGGCGTCTACTACAAGGCCGCCAACAAATCCCTGATCTGGTACAACAACCAGGTCTTCGAGAACGCGGGGGCCAGTGAGCCCGAGACCTGGCCGGACCTGCTCAACACCGCGCAGACGGTCTCCGACTCCGGCGTCACCCCGTTCTCCATCGGCGCGGCCGAGGGCTGGACGCTGACCGACTGGTTCGAGAACGTCTACCTCTCGCAGGCCGGCCCGGAGAAGTACGACCAGCTGGCCAAGCACGAGATCAAGTGGACGGACCCGTCCGTGAAGGACGCGCTGACCACCCTCGCGCAGGTCTGGGGCAAGCCCGACTGGATCGCGGGCGGGGCGAGCGGGGCGTTGCAGACCGACTTCCCGGCCTCCGTCACGCAGGTCTTCACCGGCGGGGACCAGCCCAAGGCGGCCATGGTCGCGGCGGGCGACTTCGCGCAGGTCAACATCCCGTCGAGCATGAAGATCGGGACGGACGCGAAGGTGTTCCCGTTCCCGGCCGTGGGTGACCAGGGCCCGGTGGTCTCGGGCGGCGACGCGGCCGTGATCCTTCAGGACTCCAAGGGGTCGCAGGCCCTGGCGACCTGGCTCGCCTCCCCGGACGCGGCGTCGATCCAGGCCAAGCTGGGCGGCTACCTCTCGCCGAACAAGAACGTGCCGAACTCCGACTACCCGAACGCGGTGCAGCAGAAGATCGCCAAGGCGCTCATCGACGCCGGTGACGACTTCCGCTTCGACATGTCCGACCAGGCCCCGCAGGCCTTCGGCGGTACGCCCGGCAAGGGCGAGTGGAAGACCCTGCAGGACTTCCTGAAGAACCCGAAGGACATCGCGGGGACGCAGGCGAAGCTGGAGGCCGAAGCAGCAGCGGCGTACGGGAACTGACGTCATGACGTCGGTCCCGGCGGCAGGGGGCACCGAGCCCCCTGCCGCTCCCAAGTCGCGCAAGAGTGTGACCGGCACCCGCAGGACCGTCGCGGCGCTGTTCCTGCTGCCCGCGCTCGTCCTGCTCGGCGCGCTCGTGGTGTACCCGATCGGGTACTCGGTCGTGCGCAGCTTCTACGACCAGTCCGGTGACGGCTTCGCCGGAATAGACAACTACACGGCCCTCTTCACCGACGAGGGCATCCGCACCGCGCTGAAGAACAACATCATCTGGGTGGTGTTCGCGCCGACGATCGCGACCGCGCTCGGCCTGATCTTCGCGGTGCTGACCGAACGGGTGCGCTGGGGTACGGCGTTCAAGCTGGTCGTCTTCATGCCGATGGCGATCTCGATGCTGGCGGCGGGCATCATCTTCCGCCTGGTGTACGACCAGGACCCGGACAAGGGCGTCGCGAACGCGGTGTGGGTGGGCGTGCACGACACGTTCGCCCAGGCCTCGGCGTTCCCGAAGGCCCACCCGGGCCGCGAGTCGCCGCTGAAGCCGGCCGGCGGGGGCGCGTTCGTCACCACGTCGCCCGTCCGCACGGGCGAGGCGGTCTCGCTGCCCCTGGTGGGTGTGGCACCCGACCAGATGCCCGACGGCGCTAAGGCCGCGGTGGCGGCGAAGCCCGAGCCGGACAAGGTCACGGGCACGACCTGGCAGGACTTCACCCGCGGCAAGGGCGTCGGCACACTCAACCGTGTGGACCCGTCCGAGCTGGGCTATGCCGGCATGCGGATCGAGGCCGTGAAGGACGGCAAGGTGGTGGCGTCGACGACGGCCGCGGGCAACGGCACCTTCACCCTTCCCGCCTCGGCCGACGGGGCGCAGCTCAGGCTCCCGGCGGCCAACTTCAAGGAACCGTACAACGGCCTGGACTGGCTCGGCCCGTCCCTGGTCACCCCGTCCATCATCGGCTCGTACATCTGGATGTGGGCGGGCTTCGCGATGGTGCTGATCGCGGCCGGGCTCGCGAGCGTGCCCCGGGAGCTGCTGGAGGCGGCCCGGGTCGACGGCGCGAGCGAGTGGCAGGTGTTCAGACGCGTCACTGTGCCGCTGCTGGCGCCGGTCCTCGCGGTCGTCACCGTCACCCTGATGATCAACGTGCTGAAGATCTTCGACCTGGTCTTCATCATCGCTCCGGGCTCCTCCCAGGACGACGCGAACGTCCTCGCGCTGGAGCTGTACCGCAAGGGCTTCTCCGAGGACCAGCCGGGCATCGCCAGCGCCATCTCGGTGTTCCTGCTGCTCCTCGTGATCCCGGTGATGTGGTTCAACGTACGTCGGCTCAGGCGGGAGGTGCGGCGATGAAGGCGGCCCGGCCTTCCCCCGGCTGGGGGTCCGGGGGTTACCCCCCGGGGAGGCGCAGTAACGTACGTCGGCTCAGGCGGGAGGTGCGGCGATGAAGGGCATGCAGTCGCTGGGATCGCGGCTCGCCGGGGCGGTCAGCGGCGGTGTGCTGCGGGTGATCCTCGTCGTCGTCGGAGTGTTCTGGCTGGTGCCGACCATCGGGCTGCTGGTGTCCAGCCTCCGTGCGCCGGAGGACATCGCGGCGAGCGGCTGGTGGAAGGTGTTCACCGAGCCCTCGCAGATCACCTTCGACAACTACTCCAAGCTGCTGCAGAACGAGGACATCACCAACTCCCTGCTGAACACGGTCTGGATCACCGTGCCGGCGACCCTGCTGGTCGTGATCATCGGCTCGCTCGCGGGCTACGCCTTCGCCTGGATGGAGTTCCCCGGCCGGGACTGGTGGTTCCTGGGCGTGGTCGGCCTGCTGGTCGTGCCCGTGCAGGTCGCGCTGATCCCGATCGCCGAACTCTTCGGCAAGATCGGCATCTTCGGCTCGGTGCTCGGCGTGGTGCTCTTCCACGTCGGCTTCGGACTGCCGTTCGCGGTGTTCCTGCTGCGGAACTTCTTCGCGGAGATCCCGCGGGAGCTGCTGGAGGCGGCGCGTCTGGACGGGGCGGGTGAACTGCGCCTGTTCTTCCGTGTCGTGATGCCGCTGGGCGCCCCGGCGATCGCGGCGCTCGGCATCTTCCAGTTCCTGTGGGTGTGGAACGACCTGCTGGTCGCGCTGATCTTCTCGGACTCCGGGAGCCAGCCGATCACGGTCGCGCTCCAGACGCAGGTAAGGCAGTTCGGAAACAACATCGACGTGCTGGCACCCGGCGCGTTCATCTCGATGGTGATCCCGCTGGCCGTCTTCTTCGCGTTCCAGCGGCAGTTCGTGTCCGGCGTGATGGCGGGCGCGGTCAAGTAGCGATCAGAGCACCGTAGTCGAAGGGGTGGGCCGGGGGCGGTCCGCCCCTTCCGCGTTCCCCCGGATGCCGTAGCGACCGTAACCAAGTCGGCCCATCGGCCGTTCCCGGGCCGAACGCCCGCGCCGACCGATGGATGGCCTCTTGCCCAGGTTCAGTGTCATTGTCCCCGCGTACCAGGTTCAGGCGTACCTGCACGAGTGCCTCGAATCGGTGCTCTCCCAGTCCTGTCCCGATCTGGAACTGATCGTCGTCGACGACTGCTCGCCGGACGCGTGCGGTGCGATCATCGACGAGTTCGCCGCCCGCGACACGCGCGTACGCCCCGTCCACCTGCCGGAGAACGTGGGCCTGGGCCGCGCGAGAAACGCCGGCGTGGCCCACGCGAGCGGCGACTACCTGCTGTTCCTGGACAGCGACGACACCCTCACGCCCGACGCGCTGCGGTCGATCGCCGACCGGCTGAAGGAGACGGGCGAGCCGGACGTGCTGGTCTTCGACTACGCGCGCACCTACTGGACGGGCGAGGCGGTCCGCAACCAGGCGGCCCTGCAGCTCACCGAGCAGGGCCCGGCGCCGTTTAGCCTGGAGGACCGGCCGGGGCTGCTGCGGCTGCTGATGGTCGCCTGGAACAAGGCCTACCGGCGGGAGTTCGTCGAGCAGGGGGGTTTCGTCTTCCCGCCCGGCGTCTACGAGGACACTCCGTGGACGTACCCGGTGCTGATGACCGCCGAGTCGATCGCGACCCTCGACCGGGTCTGCGTGCACTACCGGCAGCGGCGGCAGGGCAGCATCCTGCGCACCACCAGCGAGCGGCACTTCGACGTCTTCGAGCAGTACGACCGGGTCTTCGCGTATCTCGACGAGCGCCCCGAACTGGACCGGTGGCGGCCGGTGTTGTTCCGCCGCATGGTGCACCACCTGGTGATCGTGTACTCGCGGCGGGACCGGCTGCCCCGGGGCTCGCGCGCCGATTTCCTGCGCCGGGCCCGCGCCCACTACCGCCGCTACCGCACCCCCGGCGTGCCCGTCCCGCTGCGCTGCCGGATCCACCACGTCCTGATCCGTTTCGGCCTGCACCGCACCTACCGCACCCTCCAGCTGGCGTCGGCCCTGCACCGCGCCGCCACCGGGACCGCCGGGAAGCTGCTGCGGGGCCTGCGGTCGGCCGCCCTCAGGACGCACTACCGGGTGCAGCGCTGCCTGCCGCTGCGCGCCGACCGCGCCGTCTTCGCCGCCTACGACGGCCGCGGCCACGGCTGCAACCCGGGCGCGCTGGAGGCCGCGTTCCGCGACCTCGCGCCGCACGTCCGCACGGCGTGGATCGCCCACCACGAGCACCACCACACGATCCCGCCCGGCCCCCGCCGCATCACCCCCGGGACGGCCGCCTACTGGACGGCGCTCGCCCGCTCCCGCTACCTGGTCAGCAACACCGGCTTCGACGACCGGCTGGCCAAGCGCCGGGGCCAGGTCCTGATCCAGACCGGGCACGGCACCCCGCTCGGCCACATCGGGCTCGACCTCCAGGAGCGTCCCGCGGCGGCCCGCGGCCGTGACTTCGCGCGGCTGCTGAAGGACGTCGACCGGTGGGACTACGTGCTGTCCGCCAACCGCCACACCACCCTGACGAACGAGCGCGTCCACCCCGGCCGCTACACCACGCTGGAGTACGGCTACCCCCGCAACGACGTGTTCCGGACGGCGACCCCGGCGGACGTGGCCCGGCTGCGCGCCTCGCTGGGCATCCCGCGCGGCGCGGTGGCGATCCTGTACGCGCCGACCCACCGCGACTACCGCCGCTCCCAGCGCCGGCCCCTGGACCTCCAGCGGATCGCGCGCCGCCTCGGCCCGCGCTTCATCGTCCTGGCCCGCGCCCACCACGCCTACGACACCCCGCTGACCAGCACCTGCGGCCGGGTCGTCGACGTCTCCGGCCACCCGAGCGTGGAGTCGCTCTGCCTGGCGTCGGACGCCCTGGTCACGGACTACTCGTCGCTGATGTTCGACTACGCCAACCTGGACCGGCCGATCATCGTCCACGCCGACGACTGGGAGGCGTACGACGCGGCCCGCGGCACCTACTTCGACCTGCGCGAGGTCCCGCCGGGCGCGGTCGCCCGCGGTGAGGACGAACTGATCGACATCTTCGCCACCGGCCACTGGCGCGGCTCCCGCTCGACCCAGCTGCGGGCGGCGTTCCGCGAGCGGTTCTGCACCTACGACGACGGGCGGGCCGCCGAGCGGGTGGTGCGCCGGGTCGTGCTCGGGGAGTCGGAGCTGCCGCCGGTCGTGCCGCTCGGCGAGCGCCGCCCGGTGCCCTCGGCGGCGGCCTCGCTGACGCGTGAACCGCTCACCACGGTGCCGTTGCCGGCCGGGCCCCACGCCGTCACCGACAGCATCTGAGCACGGTTCGCACCCCGGGGAGTCCGCATGCCCTCCAGCCCGTCGCGGCCGACGCCGTCCCGGCCGCCCTCCTGGCGGCCGTCGGGGCGTCCGGGACGACCGCGACCCGTGTGAACCGGCCCGCCCGACCTGCCCGAACCGGCCCGCCCGACCCGTCTGAACCGGCCCGCCCCGACAGACCGCCTCCCGACAGAAAGAGCCACATGCCCCGCTTCAGCATCGTCGTCCCGTCCCATGGGGTCGCGGGCCGGCTGTCCCTGGCGCTGGACTCCGTCCTCGCCCAGTCGTTCGGCGACTTCGAGCTGATCCCGGTGTGCGACGCGCCCGACGCACCGGCGGCGGACGTCGTCGCCGGGTACGCCGAGCGGGACTCCCGGGTGACGCCGGTGCACTCGCCGCCGTCGGACGGACTGGCCGGGGCGCGCAACACCGGGCTGCGGGCGGCCGTCGGCGGCCATGTGCTGTTCCTCGACGGCGACGACGTCCTGGTCCCGGGCGCGCTCGCGGCACTGGACGCCCGGCTGGGCGAGACGGGCGGCGTGGACGTCCTGTACTTCGAGCACGAGCGCACCCCCTGGTGGGAGGGCGAGCCGACCAACCCGGCCGCGCCCCTGCTGGCCAGGGCGCCGGACGGGGCCTTCTCCCCCGGCCGGGCCCCGCGGCTGACGGGTGTGGCGCTCCCGGCGTGGAGCGCGCTGTACCGCCGGTCCTTCCTCACCGAGCAGGGCCTCGCCTTCCCCGGTGACCACTACACCGACATCGGCTTCGGCGGGCTGGTCGCCCTGCGGGCGGAGCGGGTGGCGGTGTTGCGCGCGGTCGTCGTCCGCCACCTGCTGCGCCGGCAGGGCAACCTGCTCGGTCTGCCCGGCGAGCACCACACCGAGCTGCTCGACCAGTGCGAGCTGGTGCTGGCGGGGGCCTCGGAACAGGGGCTTTCGGCGGAGCGGCGGTCGCCGCTGTTCGAGCAGCTCTTCGCCGCCGTACTGAAGACGGCCGCCCATCCCCGGCGGCTGACGTCCGGACGGCGGGCCTTCTTCCGGCGGGCGAGCGTGCTCTACCGGCGGCACCGCCCCGCCGGTTACCGGGCGCCCGGGGGCAGCCTCGGCGTCCAGCACCGGCTGCTCGCCTCCGGGTCGTACCCGGCGTTCCGCGCCCTGCGCGGCGCCAACCGGACGGCCGCCCGGGTCGCCGCGCTGCTCCCCCGCCCGCGGGGACTGCGGACCCGGCTGCGCTACGCGCTCGCCCTGCGCCTCCCGCTCGACGAGAACCTCGTCGTGTACTGCGCGTACTGGGGACGCGGCTACGTCTGCAACCCGGCCGCGATCCACGCCGCGGCCCGCGCACTCGCGCCGCACCTGCGCGCGGTGTTCCTGGTGGAGCCGGACGCGGTCGGCAGCGTGCCGCCGGACGTGGAGTGCGCGGTGATCGGCAGCCGGAAGTACTGGCAGGTGCTCGCCCGCGCCAAGTACCTCGTCAACAACGCCAACTTCGCGGACGCCGTGGTCAAGCGCCCCGGCAGCGTGCACCTCCAGACCCAGCACGGGACCCCGCTGAAGACGATGGGCGCCGACCAGGCGACGTACCCCGTGGTGGCCGCGGCGACCGGCAGCATCGCCAGGCTGCTGGCCCGGGTGGACCGCTGGGACTACAACCTCACCTCCAACCGGCACTCCACCGAGATGTGGGAGCGGGCGTTCCCCAGCGCGCACGAGACCCTCGAGTACGGCTATCCGCGCAACGACGTGTACTGCACGGCGTCCGCCGAGGACGTGGCCCGCGTCCGCAAGGAACTGGGCGTCCCCGACGGCAAGAAGGCGCTGCTGTACGCCCCCACGCACCGCGACTACGCCACCGGTTTCGAGACGGGCCTGGACCTCGCGGGGTTCTGCGAGGCGATCGGCGACGAGTACGTGGTGCTGCTGCGCGCCCACTACTTCTACGACCAGGGCGCGAGCAGGGGCGGCGGGCGGATCATCGACGTCACCGGGCACCGCTCGTCGGAGGACGTGTGCCTGGCCGCCGACGCTCTGATCACGGACTACTCGTCGATCATGTTCGACTACGCCAACCTGGACCGGCCGATCGTCGTGTACGCCGACGACTGGGACGTCTACCGGGAGACCCGGGGGGTGTACTTCGACCTGATGGAGCTCCCGCCCGGCCGGGTCGCGCGGACGCCCGAGGAGCTGGCTGCCGTCTTCCGCGACGGCTCCTGGGCGGACGGGTCCGCCGCGGCCCTGCGGGCCGCGTTCCGGGAGCGCTTCTGCCAGTTCGACGACGGGCGGGCCGCCGAACGCGTGGTGCGCAGGGTGCTGCTCGGGGAGCCGCCCGAGTCGATCCCGCCCGTGGTCCCGCTCGCGGAGCGCGTCCCGGCCCCCGCTGCCACCCTCGTGAGGAGCTGACCGAAGAAGTGCCCCTCTTCAGCATCATCGTCCCCGTCTACAAGGTGCAGGGATTCCTGCGCGAGTGTCTCGACTCGGTGCTCGGCCAGTCCCACGGCGACTTCGAGGTGATCGCCGTGGACGACCGCTCGCCCGACGGCAGCGGTGCCATCCTCGACGAGTACGCCGCCCGCGACGACCGGGTGCGGGTGCTGCACCTGCCGGAGAACGTGGGCCTCGGCCGGGCCCGCAATGCCGGTCTCGCGCAGGCGGCCGGCGACTACGTCCTGTTCCTGGACAGCGACGACGCCTACACGCCCGGCCTGCTGGCCGCCGTCGCCGCCCGGCTGGCGGCGACCGGCGAGCCGGACATCCTGGTCTTCGACCACGTGCGCACCCACTGGTGGGGCCGGGGCGGGCGCAGTGAGGCGGCGGACCTGCTGGCCGCGGCGGGCCTGGAGACGTTCACCGTCCGGGAGAGCCCGCAGTATCTGAACCTGTTCCTGGTCGCCTGGAACAAGGCCTACCGGCGCTCCTTCCTCCAGGAGCACGGGCTTCGGTACGCGGCGGGGCTCTACGAGGACGCGCCGGTCACCTACCGGTCCATGGTGCTGGCCGGGCGCATCGCCTGCCTGGACCGGATCGGCGTGGAGTACCGGCAGCGCCGGCAGGGCGCGATCACCAGGACACCGGGGCGCCGGCACTTCGACATCTTCCCGCAGTACGAGGGCCTGTTCGCGTTCCTGGAGCAGCGCCCCGACCTCGACTGGGCGCGGCCGCTGCTGCTGGAACGGGCCCTGGACCACATGCTGTTCGTGCTGGCCCGCGAGGACCGGGTACGGCCCGCCGACCGGGGCGACTTCTACCGCGAGATCCGCTCCTTCCACCGCCGTCACCTCCCCGAGGGCGGCTTCCCGCTGCCGGACGGCTGGCGCGGGGCGGAGATGCGGCTGCTCGCCTCGGCGCCCTACGCGTCGTACGCGGCGGCCCGCGGGCTGCGGGACCTGCGCGGGGCCGCCCTGGGCGGGCAGCGGAAGGTGGTGAAGAGGGCGTCGGAGACGGCCCTGCGCGGCTGGTACGCGGCCCAGTCGAAGCGTCCCCTCGATCCGCACCTGGCGGTCTACTCGGCGACCCACCACCGGGGCGTGACCGGTGATCCGGCCGCGATCCACGCGAAGGCGCGTGAGATCGCCCCGCACATCCGGGGCGTGTGGGTGGTCCGGGAGGACGCGGTGGAGGCGCTGCCGCCCGGCATCGACCATGTGACGCCGGGTTCGCGGCGCTACCACGAGGTCATGGCGCGGGCCACGTACTGGGTGAACAACGTCAACTGGCCCGGCACGCTGGCCAAGCGGCCCGGCAGCGTGCACATCCACACCCACCAGGGCACCCCGCTGAAGTACATGGGCGCCGACCTGCTGACCAAGCCGGGCGCCCGGCACGGCTTCGACGTGCCGCAGATGCTGCGCCGGGCGGACCGCTGGGACTACAGCCTGGTCGGGGGGCGGCATGCCGAACGGGCGTGGGAGCGGGCGTACCCGTGCCGCTTCACCTCGCTGCGGACCGGCAGCCCGCGCAACGACGTGCTGGTCGGCGCGGGGCCCGAGCGAGGCCGGGAGGTGCGCGAGCGGCTCGGCATTCCAGCCGGTGACACGGTGGTGCTGTACGCGCCGACCCGCCGCGACTACCGGCGGGGCGGCCATGTCGACCGTTTCGACCTGGCCCGGTTCGCCGAGGACCTGGGTCCCGGGCACACGCTGGTCGTCCGGCTGCACCCGTCGCTCGCGGCGGGCGTCCCGCGCGGCCTCGGCCTGTCCGACCTCGACCGGCGAGGCGTGCTGGTGGACGCGACCGACGAGCCGCACGTCGAGGACGTGCTGCTCGCCTCCGACGTGCTGGTCACCGACTACTCCGCCCTGCTGTTCGACTATGCCCTGCTGGACCGGCCGATCGTCGTCCACGCCGACGACTGGGGGGCGTTCGCGGCGAGCCGGGGCGCCTACTTCGACATCACGGCCGACGCACCGGGCCATGTGTCGCGCTCGTACCGCGAGCTGGCCTGGCTGTTCGCGTCCGGCACCTGGCAGGACGCCGAGGCGGCGCGGCTGCGGGCGGGCTTTTGTGAGCGGTACTGCGAGTTCGAGGACGGGCGGGCCGCCGAGCGGGTCGTCCGGCTGGTGATGCTGGGCGAGCGGGGCGGGGCGCTGCTGCCCGCGGCCCGCCGGACCGAGGGTGCCCGCATCCGGACCGAGGCGCTGATCGAGAGATGAGAACTCCCGCGACCCCCGAGGCCGTCCCCTCCCTGCCCGGCCAGCGGGCCTCCTCGGCCCGGCCGCCCGCCGTCGCCGGGCGGCCGCGGCCGGTGCGGTGGTGGCACGCCGCCCTGGTCGCCGTGCCCACCGCGGCCCTGTTCGTGCTGGGCTACCGGCGCCGCTGGATCTGCGACGACGGGCTGATCTACCTGCGCCCGGTCCGGCAGATCCTGGCGGGCAACGGGCCGGTGTTCAACGTCGGGGAACGGGCGGAGAGTTCGACGGGCACCCTGTGGCAGTGGCTGCTCGCGCTCACCACCTGGGTCACCGGCGAGGACCCGGCGTTCCTCGCGGTCGGCCTGGGACTGCTGCTGAGCACCGCCGGGTTCGCGTTCGCCCTGCTCGCCACGTGCCGGCTGCACCGGGGCGCCGGGCTGCTGCTGCCGGCGGGCGTGTTCGTGCTCCTGGCCGTGCCGCCGTTCTGGTCGTACATGACGTCGGGTCTGGAGAGCGGCCTCGGGACCTTCTGGACCGGCCTGTCGTGGTGGCTGCTGACGCGGACCCGGCGTGCCGGGAAAGCCCGTGAGACGTGCACGGCCGCCTTCGTGTTCGGGCTGGGTCCGCTGGTCCGGCCCGATCTCGCGGTGGTCACGGCGTGCTTCCTGGCCGCCCAGTGGTGGGTGCTGCGCCCCTCCCGGCGGGGCACGGCGGCGATGCTGGCGTCGGCGGGAGCGGTACCGCTGGTGTACGAGGTGTTCCGGGCCGGGTACTACGGCATCCTGGTGCCGCTGCCCGCCATCGCCAAGGAGGCAAGTGCCAGCGACTGGAGCCGGGGCGCCGGGTACGTGCAGGAGACGCTCGGCCCGTACTGGCTGTGGCCGGTCGTGCCGGTGCTCGCGGCGCCGGCCGTCCTGCTGGTCCGGCGCACCCGCCGGGAGCAGCGGGATCGCGCCCCGGGGCGGGCCTCGCTCGCGGTGCTGACGGCGCCGCTCGCGGCCGGTCTGCTGCTGGCGGGGTACGTCGTGCGCGTCGGCGGCGACTACATGCACGCCCGCATGATCCTCCCCGCGCTCGTGCTGCTGCTCCTGCCGGTGCTGGTCGTGCCCGCGACCAGGGTCACCGGCGCCGCGGGCGTGCTGCTGGCGGTGTGGCTGTGCGCGGCGGTCGGTCCGCTGCGGGCACCGTTCGACGTGCGCAGCACGCCCGGGTCGTTCAACGTGCGCAGTTCCGACGTGGAGAGCCTCGGCGACCACAACCCGGTGCGCACCGCCACCTGGGTGGCCAACTGGCCCGCCCTGCCCGAGGGACGCGCCATGCTGGCCCGGGCGGAGCGCGCGCCCGGGCCCACGCTGCTCTACTTCGACGCCGGGCGGCGGCTGCACGCCACGCCGATGCGCGCGGACACCCCGTACCGGGTGGTGATCGTGGGGCGTCACCTCGGAGTGACGGGGGCGGCGGCGCCGCTGGACGCCTACGTCAACGACGCCTGGGGGCTGGCCAGCCCGATCGGCGCGCATCTGGCGCTGGAGCGGTGGAGCTGGCCCGGGCACGAGAAGTTCCTGCGCAACTACTGGATCTTCGCCGAGTGGGCGGCCGAGAACCCGCCGCGGCCCGACCTGCTGCGGGCCGGGGCCTCCCGGGAGACGGTCCTGGCGGCCCGGGCCGCGCTGGACTGCGGGGAACTGGCCGAACTGCGGGAGTCGGTGCGCGCACCGCTCACCGCCGAGCGGTTCTGGCATAACCTCACCGGGTCGGTCGAGCGGACACGGTTCCGTTTCGCACGCTGGCCGGCGGCGGCACAGCAGACGCTGTGCGACTGACCGTCGGCAGGTGGGGGTAGGGCCTCACCCGATGAAGTGATCCGGGGTCAGGGCGTGGGTAGGGCGGGAACATTCGGCGCATGCCCCAGACCCCTTCCGCCTTCCGGTGAGCGCCCCGGCCCTGGTCCGGCGGGCCGTGCGCGGCGCGACGGCGCTGCGCGGCGGCCGTGTCGGCAGGCTCACCCCGTACCAGTTCTACGGCGCCCTGTTCTGGCTGGTGATGACGCTGGCGTACTGGCGGATCCCGCTGTGCTGCGACGCCGGGCAGCACGCGGCGGTCGTCGAACGCCTCAAGGCCGACCTGCTGCACCCGGCCCACTCCATGGCCGACCTGCCGGGTGAGGGCAGCCCCTACTACGGCCCGTACGCCGTCGCCCAGGGCGTGCTGGCACGGCTGACGGGGCTGTCCGGCTGGGAGGTCGTGAAGCTCGCCGGGCCGGTGCACCTGGTGGTGCTGCTGACGGGGCTCGGCCGTTTCGTCAGGACCCTCACTGCGCGTCCCTGGGCGCCGGTGTGGGCGCTGCTGTTCATGACGGTGCTGTGGGGCACCGTGCGGATCCTGTGGAGCGGCTACCTCGGGCTGATGTCGATGACGACGAACCTGGGCTACCCGTCCACGGTCGCCATCGGCCTGACGTTCTGGGCGTGGGCCTGGACGGGCGCCCGGGCGCGGGACGACGCCCCCGCCGTGCGCTTCGTCGGTCCGAGCGGGCTCGGCGGCTGGTGGGGGTACGCCGGGATCGGTGCCCTGTACGGGCTGATCCTGCTCACCCACCCCGTCACGGCGGCCTCGGCGCTCACCGGGGCGGTGGCGATCGTGGCGGCCCGGCAGCGCGGCTGGCGCCGCCCGGTCGTGGCCCGCTGGACCCTCACCGGGGCGGTCTGCGCGGCGGTCGCGGTGGCGTGGCCGTACTACGACGTGCTGGCGCTGGTCAGCGACACCGGCATGGACGCGATGCACCGGCAGCTGTACGAGAGGATGCTCGGCAATTCCTGGCTCGCGCTGCTCGGCCTGCCCGCGCTGTGGGCCCGGGCCCGCAGGTCGGCGCGTGATCCGCTGGTGTGGATGTTCCTGCTGGAGTGCCTGCTGGTGGCGTACGGCTGGGCGAGCGGGCACTACACGTACGCCCGGGCCCTGTGGGCCGTACTGGTGCCGCTGCAGTTCGCCCTGGCGGTGGAGCTGGCGGCGCCCCGGCCCTGGCGGCGGGCACGGCGGGTGCTGGGCGGGGTGGCGGCGGCCGGGGTGTGCGCCGGGTTCGTCACGGTGCACGCCGGGGCGGTGGTGCCGCGCTCGGTGGACCCGGTGGGGTTCGCACAGCCGACGCGCTGGCCGTCGTACGACTGGGCGGCCCGGCACATCGGGCCCGGCGAGGTGGTGATCACCGACGGGTACCTGGCCAGTCACGCCATCGCCGGGTACGGGCCGAACCTCGCGGCGCCCATCTGGCCCGACCCCGCCCTGGACGAGCGGCGGCGGGAGCGCCGGGCGGCCGACGTGCGCGCTTATCTGGCCCCCGGTTCGACCCGCGCCGAGCGGTCCGCCGTCGTCCGCCGCTACCACGTGCGCTGGCTGTTGCTGACGCGCTGGCACCCGGTGCCCGAGGAGGCCGTGGTGGTGGCGTGGAGCAGCCGGACGGGGGAGGTGCTGGCGCGGGTCGGGGGTGGTGTGCGGGTGGTTACTCGATGACGAGGTCGACCTCGATGTTGCCGCGGGTGGCGTTGGAGTAGGGGCAGACCTGGTGGGCCTGCTCGACCAGCTTGCGGCCGGTCGCCTCGTCCACGCTGTCGGGCAGCTCCACGCGGAGGGTGACGGCGAGGCCGAAGCCCTCGCCCTGCTTGCCTATGGAGACCTCGGCGGTCACCGCGGCGTCGCTGACGTCGACCTTGGCCGCGCGGCCGACGAGGCCGAGGGCGCTGCCGAAGCAGGCGGCGTAACCGGCGGCGAAGAGCTGCTCGGGGTTGGTGCCCTGGCCGTTGCCGCCCAGCGCCTGGGGCATGCCCAGGGCGAGGTCCAGCACGCCGTCGGAGCTGACGGCCCGGCCCTCACGGCCGTGGGTGGCGGTGGCGACAGCGGTGTAGAGCGCGTCCATGGAAAACCTTCCCTCTCACGTCGGTGTTCGGCGGCCCGCTTCCGGGCCGCTCGACCTCCAGAATTAGAGCACACAATTCAGTTGTGTGCAATTGAATGACGGGCGCGAGCTACCCTGGGAGCATGAACACGCTGGAAGACGACTGGCTCCGCCTGGACCAGCAGATCTGTTTCTCCCTGCACGCGGCCTCCCGCGCCTTCAACGGCGTCTACCGCCAGGTCCTCAAGGACCTCGGCCTCACCTACCCGCAGTACCTGGTGATGCTCGTGCTGTGGGAGCACGACGAGCTGCCCGTGAAGAGGCTCGGCGAGCACCTGCGTCTGGACTCCGGCACGCTGTCGCCGCTGCTGAAGCGGCTGGAGGCGGCCGGTCTGGTACGCCGGGAGCGCAGTGCGCGCGACGAGCGGTCGGTGGAGGTGCGGCTGACCGAGGAGGGCGTCGCGCTGCGGGCGCGGGCGCTTCAGGTGCCGCGCCGGATCGCGTCCTCGACCGGCTTCGGCCCCGAGGAGGTCCGCGCCCTGCGGGCCCGCATCGACGAGCTCACCACCGCGCTCGACGCGGCCGCGGCGCTCGCGGAGCCGCAGGGCGGCTCGCCGGCGACCCGGCCGTCGTAGCGGCTCCGGCCGGGTCGCCGGGTGGTGCCGCTACGACGGCCGGCTGCCGCCGGACGTGGAGGCGGAGGACCACCCCGTCCCGGGTGTACTGCTCCCGGACGGTGAACTCCTCCCTCAGCAGGGCGAGCTTGGTCCGCTCGGCCGGATCGTCCGGGGACCAGCGCGGGTTCAGTACGTGCGCCTCGGCGACGACCCAGACGCGTTCCACCGAGGCGAGCCGCCGGCGCAGCTCCCCGGGGGCCGCCTCCCGGCCCCACAGCGTCCCGGAGCGGGGCGCGGACTCCCGCAGCGCGATGTCCCGCGCCCGCCGGAACCCCTTCGGGTAGGCCAGCGCGGCGAGCCTGCCGACCGACGGCAGGAACAGCACCGGGTCACCGGGGCGCATCCGGCGGACGGCGAGCGCGGAGACCACGGCGAGATTGTCCGGGCGGTGTGCGGCGGACCGGTCCTGGCGGTACACGGGTAGCTGGGTGAGGAAGGTGCCGGTGAGGGCGAGAACACCCAGGAGGCCGACGCCGACCCGCACCCGCCGCCCGCCGAACCGCGCCCGGCGAACGAGGAACCGCACCCGGCACCCGCCGGCCCGCACCCGGCGATCGAGAAACCGCGACCAGCGCCCGCCGGACCGCATCCGCCGCCCGCCGAACCGCACTCGGGACCCGTGGACCCGCACCCACCGCGCGCCGAACCGCACTCGGGACCCGTGGACCCGCACCCACCGCCCGCCGAACCGCACTCGGGACCCGTGGACCCGCACCCACCGCCCGCCGAACCGCATCCGCCCCAGTGCCCGGCCCGCTCGTCCGGCGCCGGCCGCGGCCAGCAGGGACGCGCCCGCCAGCGAATAGAGCACGTACCGGTCGTGGTAGAGCGGCCGGACCTGCGAGACGGTCATCAGAATCCCCGGCGGCACGAGCAGCAGCGGCACCGCGACCGCGGCCGTGCGCCGCTCCCGGAGTCCCACGGCCATCAGCAGCAGCGCGCCCCAGAACACCGGCCCCGCCGGACCGGGAGTGAAGTTCCGGGCGAGCCTCTCCACCCGGTCCCACCCCGGCGGCACCAGCCACGCCACCTGCCCGGCCTGCCCCTGCGACACCCACACCAGCGGCAGCAGAAGCAGTGCCGCCGCACCCGCCGCGAGCCCCCAGCCGGCCCACACCCTCCTCGGCACCCGCAGCAGCGCCAGCGTCAGGGCGTGCGCGCCCAGCACCGGCACCGCCAGCTCGTGCAGCGCACAGGTCAGGGCGACGGCCGTCCCGTAGCCCCACCAGGCCCGGGCCCCCGTCCCCTCCACGGCCCGCAGGAGCAGCAGCGTCGCCCCTGCCACACCCCCCGCGACCAGCGCGTAGGACCGTCCCTCCTGGGCGTAGTGGCCGGTCATCGGGGTGATCGCGTAGAGGACGCCGGCCCCCAGGCCGACCCGGGGCCCGGCCAGCCGGACGCCCAGGGCCGCGACCAGGCCGGCGGTCGCCGTCGCCGCGCACACGGCCGGCAGGCGCAGCACGACCTCGTCCGGGTGGACGGTGAGGACGACGTGCATGAACAGGTAGTACAGGCCGTGCACCGCGTCCACGTCGTGCAGCAGCCGCCAGATCTGCGGGACCGTGCGCTGCGCGACCTGGAAGGTGACGCTCTCGTCTCCCCACATGCCGCCGCGGTCCAGTCCCCACAGCCCGATCGCGAGCATCACCGCCATGGGAACCGCCACGGGCGCCACGGGCCGCGTACCCGTGGCGAACCCGCCGCTCCCCGCCGACCGTCCGCTCTTCACGGCCCGATTCTGTGCTGAATAAGAGGCTTCGCGTAGGTTTGATGGAGTGTTATCACTTTCATGTCATTCGCCCGGCTTACGATCCGTCGTGATGAGTGCCGAGAGTGAGACCGAGAGCGAGACCCGGCGTGCGTCCCGGGGTGTGACCGGGACGGGCGCCGGGGAGCCGCTCGCCGAGGTCGCCGTCGTGGTGATCGGTTTCGACGACGCCGCTCATGTGACGGACGCCGTGCGCTCGGCGCTCGCCCAGGGGCCGGCCGTGCGCGAGGTCGTGGCCGTCGACGACTGCTCCAGGGACGGCAGCGCAGGCCTGCTGGAACGCCTCGCCGCCTCGGAGCCCCGCCTGAAGGTGATCCGCCGCCGGGTCAACAGCGGCGGCTGCGGCACCCCCCGCAACACCGGGCTCGCCGCGGTGACCGCGCCGTACGTGATGTTCCTGGACAGCGACGACGTCCTGCCGCCCGGCGCGGTCGAGACGCTGCTCCGAGCGGCCGAGGGCGCGCACGCGGAGGTCGCGGGCGGCCTGTGCGTGCGCCGGGAGCTGCCGTCGGGGCGCGAAGTGGCCTGGCAGGAGAGCCTCTACGCGCTGCACGCCGTGGTCCCGCACCCCGCGCGACGACCGCGCCTGGTCCACGACACGCTCTGCGTCAACAAGCTCTACCGCACCGACTTCCTGCGCGCGCACGGCATCCGCTTCCCCGAAGGCCGGTTCCCGTACGAGGACGTCGTCTTCACCGCGCGCGTACTGGCCGCGGCCCCGCGCATCGCCCTGGTCCCGGACCGGGTCTACGTCTGGCACGTGCGCCGGTCCGCCGGGCGGCTGTCGATCTCCCTGGACCGGGCCGGTGTCGAGAACTGGCGGGCCCGTACGGAGGCGTGCCGGCAGGCGTACGAGGTGCTGCTGGGCGCCGGGCAGAAGGAACTCGCGCGGGCCGTGCGCGCCAAGTTCCTCGACCACGACCTGCGGATGTACGTGCGCGAACTGGTGTTGCGCGACACCGCGTACCGGCGCGCGTGGTGGGAGCTCACGCGGGCGCACCTCGCGGAGTACGACGCCGACGACTGGGCCCGCAACCCGGCCGCTCCCGGCCGGCTGGCCGGGCGGGTCGTCCTGGCCTCCCCGGAGCCGTGCGACCTGCCCCGGCTGCGGGAGCTCGCGGCGCGCCCGGCCCGCCTGTGCCCGCCGTACGCCCGCGCCGCGGACGGCACCCCCGTCTGGTCGGGACGCCTCCCGCAGGTCTCCCTGGAGCCGCTGCGGGCCCGGCCGGTGCGGGCCCTGCCCCTCGCCGTCGACGGGGAGCTGCGGCCGGGCGCGCGGGGCACCCGGCTGCGGCTGCGCCTGCACGAGCTGTACGGGCGGGTGGCACAGGCGGGTCCGGAGGCGGTGGAGGTGGAGTGGCGGCACCGGGACGACGATGACGTGGTGGTCCGGGGCGCGAGCGCGGCGCTCGCGCCGGGCGCGGGGGCGCACCCCGAGGCCTCGGGAACCGCCGCCCCCGTCGGTCGCGAGGCCGCCTGGTCGGCGGAGACGGCCGTCGACCTCGCCGCGCTGGCCGCGCTCGGCGCGGGCACCTGGGACCTGCGCCTTCGCGTCCGCTTCCGCGACGGCGCGAGCCGGGACGTCACGGCGCACGCGCTCGACGGCGCGGGTCTGCTGCGCCGCAGCGCCGTCCCGAGTGCCCGGCAGGGCGTGGTACTCGTACAGCCGTACTCCACCCACTCGGGCGCACTGGCGCTGCGGGTGGCTCCCGGCGTACGTGGTGTGCTGTCGGTAGTGCGCCGACGGCTGCGCCGCCTGCTTCACTGAAGGCACGACGACAGCGACGAACCACACGGATCGGCGCGCACCACCACCACGGGCCAACTGACGAGGGGACGGCCGCACATGACCTGGTTGATCACCGGCGGCGCCGGCTACATCGGCGCGCACGTCGTACGGGCGATGACCGCGGCGGGCGAACGGGCCGTGGTGTACGACGACCTGTCCACCGGCATCGCGGAGCGCGTGCCCGACGGGGTGCCGCTGGTGACGGGCTCGACCCTGGACGCCGAGCGGCTCGCCCGCACCCTCGCGGACCACTCGGTCACCGGCGTCGTCCACCTCGCGGCGAAGAAGCAGGTGGGCGAGTCCGTCGAACGGCCGCTGCACTACTACCGGGAGAACCTCGAGGGCCTGCGGGTGCTGCTCGACGCCGTGACGGCGGCGAACGTGCCGTCCCTCGTCTTCTCCTCGTCGGCGGCGGTGTACGGCATGCCGGACGTGGACCTGGTCACGGAGGAGACGCCGTGCGAGCCCCTGTCTCCCTATGGCGAGACCAAGCTGGCCGGTGAATGGCTGGTCCGTGCGACGGGCCGGGCGACCGGGCTGTCGACGGCGTCCCTGCGCTACTTCAACGTGGCGGGCGCAGCGGCCCCGGAGCTCGCGGACACCGGCGTCTACAACCTCGTGCCGATGGTCTTCGAGAAGCTCACGGAGGGCGCGCCGCCGAGCGTCTTCGGCGACGACTACCCGACGCCGGACGGCACCTGCGTACGCGACTACATCCACGTCGTCGACCTGGCCGAGGCCCATGTCGCGGCGGCCCGGGCGCTGCGCTCCGCGCCCCGCCGCGACCTCACGCTCAACATCGGCCGGGGCGAGGGTGTCTCCGTCCGCGAGATGATCGACCGCATCAACGCGGTCACCGGCCACGACCGGCCGCCGTCCGTGGTCCCCCGCCGCCCGGGCGACCCGGCCCGCGTGGTCGCCTCCGCCGATCGCGCGGCCACGGAGCTGGGCTGGAAGGCCCGGCTCGACGTGCAGGACATGATCACGTCGGCGTGGGAGGGGTGGGTACGGCTGCATCCGGAGGCACGGCGGGCCTGACCGGGCCAGGCCGGGCCAGGCCAGGCCGCTCGCGAGCCCCGGACGAGCCCGGGGCCAGCCGGAACGAGCACTGCGCGCGCCCTGGAAAAGCTGGGCCACGCTCTGCGCGAGCCCTGGAAGAGCCGGGGCACGCTCGGGGTGAGCCCTGGCCCGGCCGACCGAGCCCCGGCGCGCAGGCCGGGGCTCACTCATGTGGGCCGCACGCCCGGGCTCACCCGGGCCGGGCGCTCCCTTCTGCCACCGTCGAGCCCTCTCCTACAGCGCCTTCAGTCCCTCCGACGTGGCCCGGGCCAGCGCGCCCAGGTACCCCTTCGGGAGCTTCGGGCTGCGGATCACCACCGAACGCCAGTAGAGGGGGCCGGAGATCAGGTCGAGGGCGAGGTCGTGGTCGATGCCCTCGCGCAGCTCGCCGCGTCGTTCCGCCGCCGTCACGATGCCGGTGGCGACGCCGTCCTGCCCCTCCCGCAGGGCCTTCTGCATGGCCTCGGCGATCTCCGGGTTGCGGGCCGCCTCCGCCTGGAGGTCGGGGATGACCTGCGAGGCGACGGGGTGGCGCAGCGCGCGGGACGTCACCTCGTAGAGCAGCCGCAGGTCGCCTTCGAGTGAGCCGGTGTCCGGCGCGGGCAGGCCCTGCACGGCGAGTGCCGAGACGATGTCGAGGACCAGGTGCAGCTTGGAGCGCCAGCGGCGGTAGACCGCCGTCTTCCCGACCCCCGCCCGGCGTGCGATCCCCTCGATGGACATCCGCGCGTAGCCGACGGCCGCGAGCTCCTCGAAGACGGCCGCCCGGATCGCTTCCGTCACGTCCTCCCGCAGTACGGCCGCCCCCGCGGGGGCCCGGCGACGCGGGGGCTGCTGGGGCTCGTCGGGGTTCGTCGTCATGCCGACAGCATAGGGCGTCACGACGAAACGGTTGCGTTCCGACGTCAGTCCGACGTACGCTCCCGTTGCGACGATACGGTCCCGTCCCGACGTAAGAGTTCGCGAAGAGTCCGGTAAAAGACCACCCCGCCCGTCGCTCTTCGCGGCCCCCTGGTCCCACACCCCACGAGCGAAAGCAGCGGATGTGAGTACGGTCCTCCACACACCGCCCCAGCCCCCGGCCCCGGCCGACCACGACCTCGCGGCCCTCGCCGCCCGCCACGGCCTCACGGTCAGCGGCGCGCGGCCCTCCCTGCCCGAGTACGTCCGGCAGCTGTGGGCCCGCCGCCACTTCATCACCGCGTTCGCCACCGCCAAGCTCACCGCCCAGTACAGCCAGGCGAAGCTCGGCCAGGTCTGGCAGGTGATGACCCCGCTGCTGAACGCGGCGGTCTACTACTTCATCTTCGGCGTGCTGCTCGGCACCAAGCACGGCGTGCCGGACTACATCCCGTTCCTGGTCACGGGCGTGTTCATCTGGACGTTCACGCAGAGCTCGATCATGGCGGGCACCCGCGCGATCTCCGGCAACCTCGGCCTGGTGCGGGCCCTGCACTTCCCGCGCGCCGCGCTGCCGATCTCCTTCTGCCTCCAGCAGCTCCAGCAGCTGCTGTTCTCGATGGCCGCGCTGGTCGTCATCCTGCTCTGCTTCGGCGTGCCGGTCGGCGTGTCCTGGCTGCTGGCGCTGCCGGCCCTGTTCCTGCAGTTCACGTTCAACGCGGGCGTGTCCATGGTCATGGCCCGGATGGGCGCCAAGACCCCCGACATCGCCCAGCTGATGCCCTTCGTGCTGCGCACCTGGATGTACGTCTCGGGTGTCATGTGGAGCATCGACAAGCTGGCGAAGAACGACAGCCTGCCCCACGCTGTGAAGATCGCGCTGGCGGCCAACCCGGCCGCCGTCTACATCGACCTGATGCGCTTCGCTCTGATCGACAGCTTCCACGCGAGCCAGCTCCCCGCCCACGTGTGGGCGCTCGCGGCCGGCTGGGCGCTGCTCGCCGGCGTGGGCGGCTTCATCTACTTCTGGAAGGCTGAGGAGACCTACGGCCGTGGCTGAGCACCCGAACGAGAAGATCCCCACCGTCGTCGCCGACGGCGTCGACATCGTCTACCGCGTCAACGGCACCGGCGCCGGGCGCGGCTCCGCGACCGCCGCCCTCAACCGCATCGTGCGCCGCAAGCAGACCGAGAAGGCCTCGGGCGTGCGCCGGGTGCACGCCGTGAAGAACGTGTCCTTCGTCGCCTACCGGGGCGAGGCGATCGGCCTGATCGGCACCAACGGCTCGGGCAAGTCGACCCTGCTGAAGGCCGTCGCCGGTCTGCTGCCCGTGGAGAACGGCCACATCTACACCGACGGCCAGCCCTCCCTGCTCGGCGTCAACGCCGCCCTGATGAACGACCTGACCGGCGAGCGCAACGTGCACCTCGGCGGCCTGGCCATGGGCATGTCCCGCGAACAGGTCAGGGACCGCTACCAGGAGATCGTCGACTTCTCGGGCATCAACGAGAAGGGCGACTTCATCACGCTGCCGATGCGGACGTACTCCTCCGGCATGGCCGCGCGGCTGCGGTTCTCCATCGCCGCCGCCAAGGACCACGACGTCCTGCTGATCGACGAGGCGCTGGCCACCGGCGACCGCTCCTTCCAGAAGCGCTCGGAGGAGCGCATCCGCGAGCTGCGCAAGCACGCGGGCACGGTGTTCCTGGTCAGCCACAACAACAAGTCGATCCGCGACACCTGCGACCGGGTGCTGTGGCTGGAGCGCGGGGAGCTGCGCATGGACGGGCCGACGGAGGACGTCCTCAAGGAGTACGAGGCGTTCACCGGGGACAAGGCACCGAAGCCGAAGCCCAAGCCGAAGGTCGCCGTTCCCTCGTGAAGGACGCCGTTCCCTCGTGAGGCCTACCCGGTCGGCCCTTTTGTCTCATTGATGGCAGCATGACCGCATACGGTGTGCAGCGGTGAGAGGGGGCCCCGGGATGGCGGAGCTCAGTGTGATCGTCCACGGGCCGAACGTTCAGGACCATCTGACGGAGCTCCTCGACTCCCTCGCCGCCCACCCCCTGCCGGACGCCGAGGTGATCGTGGCGGCGGTGGGCGACTGGGCCCGCGAGACGGCCGAGCGGCACACCCCGGACGGCGCGGTCGACGTAGTGCCGCTGCCGGACGGCACCGGTGCCGCGGCGGCCCGGGCGGCGGGCGCGTCCCGGGCCTCCGGCCGCTGGCTGCACTTCGTCCACGCCAAGGACGGCCTGCCCGCCGGCACCCCGCGCACGGTCGCCGAGCGGGTGGCCGAGCTCCCCGGCGAGGTCGACGTCCTCCTGCTCGACCACGTCCGCAGCGCCTGGCACACCTCCGGCATGCCGTCCCCCGACGGCCCGCTCCTCGCCCGGGCGGGCCGCGCCGAGGTCGCCCTCGACGACTGCGCGCCGCTGCTGCGGCTCACCCCCCTGCTCGGCACCCGCGTGCTGCGCGCGGAATTCTGGCGGGCGCACGAGTCGCGGCTCAGCACCGACGACGAGCCGTACGCCGCCCTGGCCGCCCTGCTGCTCGCCGACCGCGTCGCCTGCCTGCCGCACGTCGCCTACGAGGACCGCAGGCTGCGGCCCGCGAGCCTGCCCCCCGTCGCCCCCGAACAGCGGTACGGCCACGTCGAGCGCTACGAGTCCCTCCTCGACCTCACCCGGGGCCGACACGCCGCGCACACCGTGCTCTACGACGTCATGGTCCGCGACCTCCTGCGCACGTTCACGCGCGGCGGCATGCCGGAGGAGGTGGCCCGCGAGTTCTTCCGCAGGGCGTCCCTGGCCGCCCTGCGCCGCCGCCCCGAGGGCTACCACCGCCCGGCCGGGCTCGAAGGCGTCCGCCGCTCCCTGCTGGAGGAGGACGCCTACACGAAGTACCGGGCCTTCCAGACCGTCAACCGCGCCCGCCGCAGCGCCAGATCAGCCGTACGGGCCCGTAAGCGGCAGGCCGGCGCGAGACTCCGCGACCACCAGTACCGCAGGGCGCTCGGCCGTCCCGTCAACCCGCACCTCGCGGTGTTCGCGGCTTACTGGAACCGCGGCGTCGCCTGCAACCCCGCCGCGATCGCCGCCAAGCTCGCCGAACTGGCCCCGCAGATCCACGCGGTGTGGGTGGTCACCGAGGAGAACGCGGCCCTCCTGCCGCCCGGCACCGACCACGTGGTGCCCGGCAGCCGCCGCTACTGGGAGGTGCTGGCCACCGCCAAGTACCTCGTCAACAACGTCAACTTCCCCAACGCGGTGGTCAAACGCCCCGACGCGATCCACGTCCAGACCCACCACGGCACACCCCTGAAGCGCATGGGCATCGACCAGATGGCGTTCCCGGCCGCCGCGCAGGGCCTGGACTTCCCGGCACTGCTGGAGCGCATCGACAAGTGGGACTTCAGCGTCTCGGCGAACAGCCACACCACCCGCATGTGGGAGCGGGCGTACCCGTCGCACTACGTCTCCCTGGACCACGGCTATCCGCGCAACGACGTCTACTACACCGCCGGCGCCGACGACATCCGCGCGGTCCGCGACCGCCTCGGCATCGCCCCGGGCCGCCGTGCCGTCCTGTACGCGCCGACCCACCGCGACTACGAGGCCGGCTGGACCCCGCGCCTGGACCTCGCCGCCCTCTCCGACCGCCTGGGCGCGGACACGGTCCTGCTCGTGCGCGGCCACTATTTCTACGGCGGCGCCGCCTCCCCGCTCACCAACCTGCGCCGCACGGGCCGGATCATCGACGTCTCCTCCTACGACCCGGTCGAGGAACTGTGCCTGGCGGCGGACGTCCTGGTCACGGACTACTCCTCGATCATGTTCGACTACGCCAACCTCGACCGGCCGATCGTCATCCACGCCGACGACTGGGAGACGTACCGCACCACCCGCGGCGTCTACTTCGACCTGATGGACCAGGCCCCGGGCCCCGTCGCCCGCACCCAGCAGGAGCTGACGGAGATCCTCACCACCGAGGCCTGGCGCGACGAGAGCGCGGCGAAGACCCGGGCCGTGTTCCGGCGCCGGTTCTGCGAGTACGACGACGGACGCGCCGCCGAACGCGTCGTCCGCCGGGTCTTCCTCGGGCAGGACGAAGGGGACCTGCCTCCCGTGCTGCCGATCGAGGAGCGCACCCCGGCCCCGGCCCCGCAGGAGGCGACCGCATGAGCACCCCCGACGTCACCGTGACGGTCATCGTCTACAACGACGCCGAACGGCTCGTCCGCGCGGTCGAATCGGTGCGCCGCCAGACCCACACCGACCTCGAGATCATCATCAGCGACGACCACTCCACGGACGCGACCCCGGCGGTGGCACAGCGGCTGGCGGCCCAGGACCCCCGGGTCCGGCACCTCCGCCTGGAGCGCAACAGCGGCGGCTGCAGCGCTCCGCGCAACCGCGCCCTGCAGATCGCGCGGGCGCCGTACCTGATGTTCCTGGACAGCGACGACGAACTCCCCGGCGACGCGGTCGAACTGCTGCTCGCCGCGCACCGCGAACGCGAGATCGACTTCGCGATGGGTGCGGTGCAGCGGGTCCGGGTGGACAACGGGCGCCGCTCCACGTGGATGCCGCACCTGGTCGCCGAGCGCCGCACCCTCGACGGCATCGAGGCCGACCCGCGGCTGTTCTTCGAGCACCTGTCCACCAGCAAGATGTACGCCCGCGCCTTCCTCGACCGGCACGACCTGCGCTTCCCCGAGGGCATCCACTACGAGGACCAGCTGTTCTCGGCGCAGGCGTACTGTCTGGCCACGAGGTTCACGATCATCCCGGAGCCGGTCTACCGCTGGTACGTGGCGCCCTTCGCGGCCTCGGAGACGGCGTCGATATCGAACCAGCGGCACAAGCTCGCCAACGTCCGGGACCGGATCCACGTCCAGCACCTCATCGACGCGTTCCTGGCCGGCAGCGGGCACCAGTCGCTGCGCGAGGACAAGGACCACAAGTTCCTCAAGCACGACCTCCGGATGTACGCCGGTGACCTGCCCTACCGCGACGACGCCTGGCTGACGTCCTTCGCGGACATCGTCACGCCCTACCTCGACACGCTCGCGCCGGGCGCGTTCGCACGCCTCCCGCGCGCCGAGCGCGTCGTCGTCCAGCTGATCCGCGACCGCCGTCTGCCGGAGGCCCGCCTGGCCGCCCGGGGCCTGGGCCACGCGGTGGGTCCGAGGACCGTGACCGCGGACGCGGCGGGCCGCACCTTCTGGGGCGAGCGGGTCCCCGAGTCGGAGTGGTCACGCCGCGAACTGAGCGTCGCCGACCTGGAGCTGGAGACCCGTCCCTTCCCGAGCGCCCAGTTCCGCCACGAGATCAAGGAGATCACCCGGGGCCCGGGCGCTTCGGTCGACCTCATGATCCGCACCTACGACCCCGCGCTGCGGCTCCCCGTCGGCCCGCAGCGCGCGACCCTCCTCATCGCCCCGGGCGGCCGCCGCATCCACGTCCACTTCCGCCTCTCCCCCGTCCGCCCCGGCCTCTTCGAGGGCCACGCCCACCTGGACCTCGCGGCGGCCCCGCTCCCCCTCCAGGGCTTCGCGGGAATCCGCCATCCGCTGCTCCGCCTCCAGCACCAGGGCCTGTCCCACACGGGCCTGCTGCTGGCCCCCCTGGCCTTCCCGGCCCTGACGACCCGCATCCCCTCCCACCACCTGACGGTGGAACCGGAGGGCCACAACCCGGGCCGCCTCCAGGTCCGCTGGGAGCCGGTGGGACTGACAGCGAGGGTGATCCGCCCGACGGTACGCAGGCTGGCCCGCCCGAGAGTGAAACGGGCGGTGCGGCTGGTGGCGAGCGCATTGAAGTAAAGCCGAGAGCTCGGGGGAGGGCCGGCGCAGCAGCACCCCGCTGCGCCGGGCTGCGGACCCACCCGGCCCCGGCCACAACCCGCAGCCCCCGTCAGCACCCGTCAACGCACCACCGCATACAGCACCTGCCCCTCCGGCCCCCGAGCCACCTCTCGCAACCCGGTGGCACCCCGCATACCGGCCCCTGCCATCACCCACCGCACCCCGTACTCCCGCAGAATCCCCGCCCGCTCCTCCTGCGACGTCCCGGCCGCGAAGTACCTCCGCACAGCCCCCACCCGCCGCCCTTCATCCGGCAGGAAGAAGTCCGGATACCCGGGCGCCACCGTGTACGCCCCGTACGCCGGGATCTGCCGCGCCGGCCGCCCCTCCCGCGCCATCACCACATCCCCGTACCTCACCCAGGGCGTCATCCACTGGTACCCCGTCCACGGCCGCCGGTACTTCTCCGCGACGGCTGCCGGCAGGTCCCCCCGCGGCACCACGTAGCCGACCGCCCCCGCCTGCGTCCACGCCCCCAGAGCCAGCGCAGCGCCCAGCACGCACGCCCACCCCACCCGCACCCCTCGCCGCCCCGCCTCGCACACCTCCACGGCGACCGCGACCTGCGCCGGGATCAGCACCGCCGGCAGGGCCCGCCCCCACGACCAGTGCCCGCTCACCCCACCGGCCGTGACCAGCACGGCCCCCAGCACGAAGAACAGCACCAGCGGATCCCACCGGTCCCGCCACCAGCGCACCCCGAGGGCCACCACCCCGAGCAGCACCAGCCAGTACCGACCGACCAGATCGTCGTACAGCGGCCGGTGCACCGTCTCAAGGCCGCCGCCCGCCCCGAACAGCGCGAAGAAGTCGTAGTACGGCCACAGCGCCAGCACCCCGAGCCCCACCGCGAGTCCGCCGCCGAGCCGAAGCCACGCCGCGCGGTCCGGCCGGGCGGCGAGCACCGTCGCGACCGCCCCCAGCGAAGCCACCACTCCCGAGAACTGATGGCACAGCAGGATCACCGCCCACAGCACCCCGAGCCCGAGCCACATCCCCCACCCGGCGCCCTCCCGTGCCGCCCGCCCCAGCCACGCCCAGAGGTGGAACGCCGGCCCGAGCGCGAACAGGCTCGGATACGGCACCGTCAGCGCCAGCGAGTCGAGCCCGTAGAAGCCGCTCCACTTGAACACGGCCGTCCCCCACAGCAGCAGCAGGCTCAGCAGGGCCAGCGCGGGCGCGGCGCGATGCGCGGTCAGGGTGCGGACGTAGCGCCACACCCCTGTCACCAGCAGCCCGAGCCCGGTGAGCGCCCCGAGTCGCAGCACCACGAAGACCGACAGGCCGGACACCCGCGCCACACACCCGAGGATCAGCGTCCAGGGCGAGTAGTACGGGCTCGGCGTGTCCGCGTCGACCAGCGGATTGCCCGGGTCGACGAGGTCGTGCCGCAGGCGCTGGACGGTCGCGGCGTGCATGCCGAGGTCCCCGGCCCAGGGCAGCCGGACGACGACCAGGAGGAGCAGCAGGACCACCAGCGAGGCGGCGAGCCACGCGGTGAGGACGGCCGGTCTAGGCGGGGCGCGCATCGTGCGGGAACACCCAGGTCCGGTAGACGAGGAAACGGAAGGCGGAGGCGAGCACGATGGACAGGGCTTTGACCGCGTTGGATTCCAGCGGCCCGTCCAGGCCGAGGCCGTGGTAGCCGACGTAGAACAGCCCGCTCTCCATGGCGACGCCGATCGTGCTGAGGGCGAAGAACAGCGCGATCTGACGCCGGGTCCGGGACGCCCGGTCGCGGTAGGCGACGTACCGGAAGCCGAGGTAGTTGCCGCCCATGGCGATCAGGCTGGCCGGTACCGTCGCCACCATGGCGGCCAGGTGCAGCCCGTGCAGGAGCGCGTTGAACACCAGGAAGTTCACCGCGACGCCGCTGCCGCCGACCAGCGCGAAGTGCACCACTTCGAGGACGACGCGCCCGGCCGGGCGGGCGGGGGCGGCCACGCGCTCCTCGGAGACGTTGAGAGTCACGTCCCAAGCCTTAGCCGGATCGGGTAAGTCCTCCAGTCGAATCGCCCTAACGCACGCCAAGAAGAAGCGCCCCGGGCCGGAACCGGCCCGGGGCGCCCGTCACGCCGTACGCCCTACGAGTGCGTCCGCAGCAGCGTCCTCATCGTGCGCATCGCCACCGACAGGTTGGCGAGGTCGAACGCGTCGGAGTTCTGGATCTCCTCCAGCGTGCTGCGGGCGCGGCCGAGGATCGCCGCGTTCTTCTGCTCCCACGCCTTGTAGCGCTGCTCGGGCGTCGAGGTGCCGTTGCCGACGGCCAGGACGTCGGCGGTCAGCGCCGCGTGCGCCGCGTACAGGTCCTCGCGGATCGCCGCGCGGGCCATGGACTGCCAGCGGTCGGCCCGGGGCAGCTCGATGATGCGGTCCATGAGCTGGGTGATGCGCAGCCGGTCGGCGAGGTCGTAGTAGACCTCGGCGACGTCCATCGGCTCCCGGTCCATGCGGTCGGCGATCGAGACGATGTCGAGCGTCGGGAAGGCCGAGGAGAAGCCCGCCACCCGGGTGGCCAGGTCCTCCGGGACACCCGCGCCCGTCAGTTCGTCGTAGATCTTCTGGTACCACTCCAGGTCGGCGCCGCGCAGCAGCTTCGGCAGCTGCCCCCAGACCTGTTCGACCCGGTCGGCGAAGAAGTCGACCGTCCCGGCGAGCTCCAGCGGCTGGGGCCGGTTGTTGAGCAGCCAGCGGGTGCCGCGCTCCACCAGGCGGCGCGCGTGCAGCCGGATGCGGGTCTGGACCTCGGCCTCGACCTTGTTGTCGAGCGCCTCGACCCCGTCCCACACCGGGGACTGGCGGAAGATCGCCCGGGCCGCGGTCTGCGCCCGCACGATCTCCTCCAGCGACGCGCCGGTCTCCTCGCGCAGCCGGTGCAGATACGTCGTACCGCCGGTGTTCACCGTGTCGTTGACCAGCACGGTCGTGGTGATCTCACGGCGCAGCGGGTGGCTGACGAGGTACTCGGGGTGCTGCTCGCGCAGTTCCTTCGGGAAGTACGCGTGCAGCAGGGTGCTCAGGTACGGGTCGTCGGGCAGCGTGGTGTGCAGCAGCTCCTCGGCGACCGTGATCTTCGTGTAGGCCAGCAGTACGGCCGTCTCCGGGCCGGTCAGCCCCTGGCCCTGGGCGAGCCGCTCGCGGATCTGCCGGTCGGTGGGCAGGAACTCCAGCGCCCGGTCGAGGTGCCCCTCCCTGACCAGGTGCTTCATGAAGCGCTGCTGGGCGTGGAGCATGGCGCCGGACTGGGCGAGGGCGTTGGCGATCGCCGTGTTCTGCGCGTAGTTGTTGCGCAGCACCAGGTGGCCGACCTCGTCGGTCATCTCGGCGAGCAGCTTGTTGCGCTGCTTGACGGTCATGTCGCCGTCCCGGACCAGGCCGTTGAGCAGGATCTTGATGTTCACCTCGTGGTCGGAGGTGTCCACGCCCGCGCTGTTGTCGATGGCGTCGGTGTTGATCCGGCCGCCCTGCAGCGCGAACTCGATCCGGCCGAGCTGGGTCAGGCCGAGGTTGCCGCCTTCGCCGACGACCTTGACGCGCAGGTCCTTGCCGTCGACACGGATGGCGTCGTTGGCCTTGTCGCCGACGTCCGCGTTGGACTCGGCGGAGGACTTGACGTACGTGCCGATGCCGCCGTTCCACAGCAGGTCCACCGGCGCGTGCAGGATCGCCTTCATCAGGTCGGCCGGGGTCAGCTTGGCGACCTTGGCCTCGATGCCGAGGGCCTCGCGGATGTGGGCGTTGACCGGGATCGCCTTGGCCGTGCGCGGGAAGATGCCGCCGCCGGCCGAGAGCAGCTCGGTGTTGTAGTCCTCCCAGCTGGAGCGGGGCAGCTCGAACAGGCGTCGGCGCTCGGCGTAGGAGGTGGCGGCGTCCGGGTTCGGGTCGATGAAGATGTGCCGGTGGTCGAAGGCCGCGACCAGGCGGATGTGCTCGGAGAGCAGCATGCCGTTGCCGAACACGTCACCGGACATGTCGCCGATGCCGACGACCGTGAAGTCCTGGGTCTGGGTGTCCACGCCCAGCTCCCGGAAGTGCCGCTTGACGGACTCCCAGGCGCCGCGGGCGGTGATGCCCATGCCCTTGTGGTCGTAGCCGGCGGAGCCGCCGGAGGCGAAGGCGTCGCCGAGCCAGAAGTTGTAGTTCTCGGCGACCCCGTTGGCGATGTCGGAGAAGGTCGCGGTGCCCTTGTCGGCGGCGACGACGAGGTAGGTGTCGTCCTCGTCGTGCCGGACGACGTCGGCCGGGGGCACGACATCGCCCGCGACCATGTTGTCGGTGATGTCGAGCAGCGCCGAGATGAACGTCTTGTAGCTGGCGATGCCCTCCGCCATCCACGCGTCCCGGTCGACGGACGGGTCCGGCAGCTGCTTGGCGACGAAGCCGCCCTTGGCGCCGACCGGCACGATGACGGTGTTCTTCACCATCTGCGCCTTGACCAGGCCGAGGATCTCGGTGCGGAAGTCCTCACGCCGGTCGGACCAGCGCAGACCACCGCGTGCGACCTTGCCGAAGCGCAGGTGCACACCTTCGACGCGGGGTGAGTACACCCAGATCTCGAACGCCGGACGGGGCGCCGGCAGGTCGGGGATGGCCTGCGGGTCGAACTTCATGGAGACGTACGCGTGCGGCTTGCCGCCCGCCGCCTCCTGGAAGAAGTTGGTCCGCAGCGTCGCCTTGATGACCGTCAGGAAGGACCGGAGGATGCGGTCCTCGTCGAGCGAGGCCACCTGGTCGAGGGCCGCGTCGACCTCCTCCAGCAGCGCGTCCACGATCTCGTGCCCCGCGCGCTGCCGGTCCGGCGACATCCGCGCCTCGAACAGGGAGACGAGCAGGCGGGTGGTGTGGACGTTGTTGCGGAGGGTGTCCTCCATGTAGTCCTGGCTGAACGTCGACGCCGCCTGGCGCAGGTACTTCGCGTACGCCCGCAGCACCATCGCCTGGCGCCAGGTCAGCCCGGCGCTGAGCACGAGGGCGTTGAAGCCGTCGTTCTCCGCCTCACCGGTCCAGGTGGCGGCGAAGGCGTCCTGGAAGCGCTCGCGGGCGTCGTCGCCGAAGTGGTCCCCGGCGCCGTTCGCACGGGGCATGCGCAGACCGAAGTCGTAGATCCAGGCCACGCTGCGGTCCGAGCAGCGCAGCTCGTAGGGCCGCTCGTCGACGACCTCGACCCCGAGCCGGTTGAGGACCGGCAGGACGGCGGACAGCGAGATGGCGTCGCCCGTGCGGTAGATCTTGAAGCGGCGCTCCTCGGGGGCGGCGCCCACCGGCTCGTACAGGCTGAGCGCGAAGTCCTTGTCCGCCTCGGCGTTCAGCTGCTCGAGGTGGACGAGGTCGGCGACCGCGGCGCGCGGGTTGTGGTCGGCCTTGTAGCCCTCGGGGAAGGCGTGCGCGTACCGGCGCATCGCCTCGGCCGCGTGCTCCTCGCCGAGCTCGGCGTTGAGCGCCTCGGCGAAGGCGTCCTCCCAGGAGCGGGCGGCCTCCACCAGCCGGGCCTCGATGCGCTCCTTGTCGGAGTCGGACAGCTCGGGCAGCTCGGTGCCCTGCGGGACCCGGACCACGAAGTGCAGCCGGGACAGGATCGACTCGGTGTTCCAGGCGGTGAAGTCGACGCTGATGCCGCCGAGCTCCTCCTTGAGGATCTCGATGATCCGCAGGCGGACGGCCGTGGTGTAGCGGTCGCGCGGGAGGTAGACGAGGGCGGAGTAGTAGCGCCCGTACTCGTCCTGGCGCAGGTAGAGCCTGAGGCGCCTGCGCTCCTGGAGGTAGAGCACGGAGGTGACGATCGACCGCAGCTCGTCGACGGGGGTCTGGAACAGCTCGTCGCGCGGGTACGTCTCCAGGATCTGCGTCAGGTCCCGGCCGTCGTGGCTGTTGGGCGAGAACCCGGCGCGCTCCAGGACCTCCTCGACCTTGCGCCGGATGACCGGGACGCGGCGCACGGACTCGGTGTAGGCGGCGGAGGAGAACAGCCCGAGGAAGCGGCGCTCGCCGATGACGTTGCCGTCGGCGTCGAACTTCTTGACGCCGATGTAGTCCAGGTACGACGGCCGGTGCACGGTCGCCCGGCTGTTCGCCTTGGTCAGCACGAGCAGCTTGTGCTCGCGTGCCTTGGCCCGGGCGTCGGCGGGCAGCCGCTCGAACGACGGGCTGACCGGGTGGCTCTCCTCGGCCGCGTGGTGCGGGTCCGCGCGCAGTATGCCGAGCCCGGTGCCGGGCACGGCGGCCAGCGAGTCGTCGTCGCGCAGCTGGTACTCGCGGTAGCCGAGGAACGTGAAGTGGTCGTCGGACAGCCAGCGCAGCAGCTCGCGGGCCTCCTCGACCTGGGGTCCGGGCAGGTCGCCGGGGATGGGCTCGTCCGGCAGCCCCTCCGCCAGCCGGATCGCCGCTTCCCGCATCTTGCCCCAGTCCTCGACGGCCTCACGGGCGTCGGACAGCACGCGCAGCAGGTCGGCGGTGATCTGCTTCAGATCGGCCCGGTCGGTCTCGCGGTCGATCTCGACGTGGATCCAGGACTCGACGTGCGCGTCGTGCGGAAGGTCGCCGGTGGGCCGGGCCGACAGGACCTCGATGAGCTTGCCGGTGACATCGCGCCGCACCACGAACTGGGGGTGGATGACGACGTGGATCCCGCGCCCCTGACGCGTCAGCTCGTTGGTGACGGAGTCGACGAGGAAGGGCATGTCGTCGGTGACGACCTCGACCACGGAGTGGCTGCAGGTCCACCCGTTCTCTTCCACCGTCGGGGTGTGCACCCGCACGTTTGCCGTGCCCTGGGGGCGGTTCTCAGCCAGCCGGTAGTGCGATACGGCAGCTCCGAAGACGTCGACCGGGTCGCGGTCGGTGAGGTCCTCCGGTGCCGTGTGCAGGTAGTAACGCTGGAGGAACGTGTGGAGGGTCTCACGGTCCGGGGCCTTCTGGGCGTCTGGGGTCTCCTCGCCCGTCGACCCGGTCGGTAGGTGCCCCCCGACCGGGCTGTTCTCAGCTACCCGGGTGGCCCTCTCGAGCAACTCGGCCTTGGCTTCGTCCAGCTTGGTCTGCATTGTCCTCTGGCTCCTGTCGCGCGCCGTTGCGTGACGTAGAAGGAAGTACGGCCTCTGCGCTGACGACCTCACGTCGTGACACGGGGTATCCGGTCTGTTCCGACGCTATGCCGCAAGGCGAGCTGAGCGGGGGTGTCTGAGCCATTTTTGAGCTGCGCCACCGGTGTGACGCTGCTCTCTGCGACGCTCGGGTACGGGTGATGCTCGGCGTCCCGGGAGTCCTGCATGGCACGTCCCGCCCGCGAGGACCAGCGACTGCCGCCCGGTCACGGATGTCGTCCGTGCTCTCCGGGCGCAGGGCAGGGACGACGACGTCCCCGCGAACTATCGCGCTGATCACGCCACCAAGGCTATCGCTCCTTACAGGGGCTCCGTCATGAGCCGTATGTGTACAAAACCAGCCGTGGAAGTTTGACGTTCTGCACAGTGCCCCTACGGGTTCCGGTCAGGAAGGCCGGTCACGCCGCGAGCCGCTCCGCCTCCGCGACCGCTTCTTCCAGCGTGTCCACGACAGGGACGCCGACGGCTTCCAGGCTCACTCTGCTGTGCGATCCGCCGGTGTACAGCACGGCCCGGGCCCCGACGTGCAGCGCCGCCACCGCGTCGTCCGCCGCGTCCCCGATCACCACGGTCCGCTCCGGCGCCACCCCGCCGAGCGACGCCAGGTGCCGCACCATGTGCTCGGCCTTGCTGCCCCCCGACGGCCCGGTCCGCCCGTCCACCCGTATGAAGTGCGGCTCGATGCCGAACCCCCGCACCAGCGGAACCAGCTCCTCGTGCACGTACATGCTCAGGATCGACTGGCTGCGGCCCGCCGAACACCATCCGGCCAGCAGCTCCACGGCCCCCACCGTCAGTCCACACGCCGCCCGGTGCTCGGAGTAGTACCGGTGGAAGACATCGTCCATGGCCTCCCACTCGGCCTCGGTGGGCAGCCGCCCCATCAGCCGCTCGTAAAACTTCGGCACAGGTACGCAGTACAGCTCCCGGTACTTCTCCAGCGTCAGCGGCTCGAGGCCCAGCTCGGCGAAGGCCGCGTTCGTCGCCCCGATGATCGCGTCGATGTCGTGGAACAGCGTCCCGTTCCAGTCCCACACGATGTGCGCGCCCGTCTTCATCCCCATGCCCGAAAACGTACCCGCCCCCACTGACAATCAAGAGAGCGGCGCCTCAACGCGCCCCCTGCGACGGGCCCGGTCCCCGCCACGCCCCGGCAACGGGTTCCGGCACCGGCGACGGTTTCAGTCCCCGCGGCCCACCAGGTTCGCGATCTCCTGGGTGGCGAACCACAGCAGCTCGTGGTCCTCCGCACCGTCCACGACGAACTGTGCGTCGCCGTCCCCGCCGTCCGCCGCCGGCAGGGCCTCCGCGGCCGCCGTCACATCGGCCTGCGCGTCCGTCGCGTCGACGTGCACCGACGCCGCCTTGCCGAGCGGCAGCGGGCCCGCGACCCGCACCTCCCCCGCCGGGTCGAGCCCGTGGTCGGCGTCCGCGCTGACGGCCCGGTCGGCGACGTCGACGGCGATGACGACCCGGCGCCGCGGCGCCTCGGGCTCGGCCGTCAGCAGGCGCAGCGAGGCCAGCGCGGCCCGGCCCAGCGCCGCGTACTCCAGTTCCTCGATGTCGTCGGAGACGTACCACTCACGCAGTCCCGGCGTCACGGCGTAGGCGGCGAGCGGGCCGCTTCCCAGCTCACCCGTCTTGTACGCCTCTGCGAGGCCGGGGAGGGTCAGGGGCACGTAGACACGCATGGCTGGCCGCTTTCGTGGTCGTGGTGGACGTGATCGGAGCTCTCTGGGCGCGGGTCCGGACCTCTCGGCACGGCTCCGGCCTCCCGGCAGGGCTTGCAGGGCTCCGGGCTCTCCCGGCACGGCTCCGAAGGTCTTCAGGATACGTGCGGGGCGTCCCCTTTCGAGCCCCGCCCCGTCCCGCCGGAGGCGTCCACCCACGGCCCGGAATTCACCCGGCACGCCCCCGGCATACAAGGGCTCCCCGCCCCGAGACCACCCGGATAGGTGAACTTTCCTGCGCCCGCGACCCGAACCGCGCTTCCTTGCCGCGGCCCCGGCCCGCCCCGTACAAGATCACCAACCCGAAGTTACTCCCCGGTACACACCGGGCCCACGAAACGGGGACCCCCATGCACAAGGTCATGACCAGGACCACCCACCGCCCGACCACGCCTGCACCCCGTCCGCAGGCGAGCCCTTCGCCCCTCGCCCCCGGGTACACCGCACCCCGCACCACGGCCGGCACCGCCGCCGCACCGCCCCTTCCCGGCGGCTCCGCGCCCCCGCGCTCTCCCGGCAGCGGGCGGACCCGGCCCCCGGCCGCGGGCGGTCGTCCGCCGGCCTCCGCCCGCGCCAGGGCCTCCCGCACCCGCCCCGCGGACACGCGCCCGCCGTCCCCCTCGACAACCCGAACAGCCCCACGCCGGACTCCGGAAGCGACCGGCCCCCAGGCGCGCCCGAGCGCCACCGCCCCGGGCCCCGCTCCCGCCGAGACCGCTCCCGCTGTCCCGGCACAGGGCTCACGTCACGCGGCGGTCCCCCAGCTCCTGCCCACCGACGTCTTCGCCGACCTCCTCGTCGCCGTCCTGAGCGGCCACCGCCCCGTCCACTCGATGCTCCGCCACACACGAGGCCGCGCCTACGACGAGCTGGCCTGGCTGGCCGAACGCGGCCCCCTGCGCACCCGCGGCGCCCGCCCCGTCGTCCGCGACATCGGCTGGTGCGAACCCCGGCCGGGCGCCATCGAGGCCTTCGCCCGCGTCGGCGCCGGCGACCGGCTGCGCGCCATGGCCTTCCGCCTGGAACTCGGCCAGGACCTCCGCTGGCGCTGCACCGCCGTGGAACTCGGCGGCCCCCGACCGCCCCGCCCGGAGTGCGACTGAGACCTGGCGAGACCCCGGAAGCAGGTGCCGGTTCGCGGGTCACCGCCGCGCAGAGCCCAACCATAAGGCCGGACACCCGCAGCCCCCGCCCAGACCACCTCCCCGGGGGGGGGCGGGCACCCCCCGCCGGCAGGGGGGGGGGGGGGCCCCCGCCCCCCCCCCGGGGCGGGGGGGGGGGCCCCCCCGGGGGGGGCGCCCCCGGGGCCGGCGCGGGCCCCCGCACAGAATTGGGCGACC
>NZ_JBHJPX010000002.1:0-639127 GCF_042262425.1 Streptomyces sp. NPDC056373 | reverse complement strand
TATCAAAACCTACTCAGTCCACCCCCCTACCGATCCGCTGTGGTGGTGTTTTTTGTTTTTTCCTCGCCGCGGGGGGGGGGGGGGGCGGGGGCCCCCCCCCCCCCCCCCGCCGTCGTCATGAGCAGACCTTGCCGTCCTTCGGCACCGAACCGTCCAGCAGGTACGCGTCCACCGTGGAGTCGACGCAGTCGCTCCCGCTGCCGTAGGCGCCGTGCCCCTCGCCCCGCCAGGTGAGCATCACTCCGACGCCCTTGCCCAGTTCGCCGGCCATCCTGCGCGCGCCCTCGTACGGGGTGGCCGGGTCGCCGGTGTTGCCGACCACCAGGACCGGTGCCGCGCCGGGGGCGCTCACCTCCGGGGTGTCGTGCTGTCCGGGCACCGGCCAGTCGTGGCACCAGCCGGCCGTGTCCCAGCCGAGGAACGTCCCGAAGACCGGGGAGATCTTCTCGAACCGGGGCAGCAGCCGCTTCGTCCCGGCCACCGTCGGCCGCTGCCGGTCGTCCAGGCACGATATGACCCGCTGGGAGTGGGTCGTCGTGCCGTAGCGCCCCGAGGGGGTTCGTTCGTTGTAGCGGTCGGCGAGGGTCAGCAGCTCCGAGCCGTCGCCCCGTTCGGCCGCGTCGAGGGCGCTGGTCAGCGTCGGCCAGCTGTCCTTGCTGTACAGCGGCAGGATGATGCCGGTCACCGCGAGGGCCTGGGTCAGCTTCCGCCCGGGCAGGCCCGCCGGGAGGGGGTGGGCGTCGATCCGCTTCAGCAGGGCCGCGATCTTCCGTGTGCCCGCCTCAGGGTCCTGGCCGGTGGACTCGAGGTAACTGTTCAGCGCGCGCTGGAAGCCCCTCGCCTGGTTCTGGGCGTGGCCCACGGTGTCCGCCCCGGGGTCGACGACCGCGTCCAGCGTCATGCGTCCCACCTTCTCGGGGAAGAGGTGCGCGTAGGTGCCGCCCAGTTCGGTGCCGTAGGAGATGCCGAAGTAGTTCATCCTCTTGTCGCCGAGGACTTCACGGATGCGGTCCATGTCACGGGCGGAGTCGGCGGTCGAGACGTGGGCCAGGAGCTTGCCGGCGTCCTTCTGGCAGCCCTTGCCGAAGTCGGTGGCGTCCTCCAGGAACGCCTTCTCCTCGGCCGGGGTGTCCGGGGTGAGATCCACCGACTCGGCGGCCTGGATCTCCTTGTCGCCCCGGCAGCGGACGCCCTCGCTCTCGCCCACCCCGCGGGGGTCCCAGCTCACCAGGTCGTACCGCTCGCGCAGCGCGGAGACGGTCGGGGCGTACGACGGCATCATGGACACGCCCGAGGCGCCCGGGCCGCCGAAGTTGAACAGCAGCGACCCGACGCGGTCGCCGCCGCGCGCCTTGGCGCGGATCAGCCCCAGACCTGTCGTCTCGCCGTCCGGCTTCGACCAGTCCAGCGGCACCTTCAGCGTCGCGCACTGCCAGTCGCTGCTCGGCGCGGGGCCGTCGGCACCGGCCTTGCAACGCCCCCAGGACAGCCCGCTCCTGTCGTCGTCGGACGGGCCGCCGCTGCAGCCCGCGGCCAGCAGAGCCGATGCGGCCGCCAGAGCGGTCCACCGAACGAAGCGCGTCATTGCCCATCCCCCTCGCAGGCCGTCCGCTTCGTGCCGCGGATGGCGGTCCGGCCATGGTAGGCACATCCCGCGTCGACCGTCTCAGCCTGTGGATAACTCCCTGACCTGCGAGTTCTTCCGGAGAGCGGGGGCGTCAGGTGCAGACGGTGCCCGCCGGCGGCACCTTCCCGTCCAGCAGATAGCCGTTCACCGCGCCTTGTACGCAAGGGTTCTTGCTGTCGTAGGCGCCGTGCCCCTGACCCCGGTACGTGAGCTCGACTCCGACGCCCTTGCCCAGCGCGTCCACCATCGCCCTCGCGCCCTCGTACGGCGTGGCCGGGTCGCCGGTGTTGCCGACGACCAGGATGGGCGCCGAGCCCGGAGCGCTGACGTCCGGGTGGTCGGCCGCGCCCGCCACGGCCCAGTCGGTGCAGCCGACCAGGCCCCAGGCCAGGGCGTCGCCGAACAGGGGCGACGCCGCCCGAAACTGCGGCAGCCTCTGCTCGACGTAGGCGGCGTCGTAGCGCGGTTTGGCGTCGGCGCAGCTGATGGCGGTGTAGGCGGCGGTCGAGTTGTCGTACTCGCCGTTCTCGCTGCGTCCGTTCATCGAGTCGGAGAGCAGCATCAGGGTGCTGCCGTTGCCGTCGTAGGCCTCCTCCAGGCCGTCGGTGAGGATGTCCCAGAAGTCCTTCGAGTACAGCGACTGCAGGATGCCGCCGGTCGCCGCCGTCTGGGTCAGCTGGCGGGGGAAGATGCCCGGGAGCGGTGTGCGGTCGAGGTCGTCCAGCAGGGTGCCGATGCGGTCCTTCACGTCCTGCTCGCTGTCGCCGATCGGGCACTCCTCGGTCTTCGAGACACAGTCCTCGGCGAAGTTGTCGAGCGCCAGCTGGAAGCCCTTGGTCTGCCCCAGCGTGGCCTGCTCGGTGTCCCGCGTGGGGTCGACGACGGCGTCGAACACGGCACGGCCGACCCGCCCGGGGAACAGATGGGCGTAGACGCCGCCCAGTTCGGTGCCGTAGGAGATGCCGAAGTAGTGCAGCTTGTCGTCGCCGAGGACCTGGCGCATCAGGTCCAGGTCGCGGGCCGCGTCGGTGGTGCGCACGTGCGGCAGGACCTTCTGTGAGTTCTGCTCGCAGGCGTCGTTGAACTCCTTGGTGCTGTCCAGGAGCTGGGTGCGTTCGGCGGCGTCGTCGGGGGTGCCGTCCTGCTGGAAGTAGGCGTCGAGTTGCTGGTCGTTCTCGCAGATCACGGGGTCGCTGCGGCCGACCCCGCGCGGGTCGAAGCTGACCAGGTCGTAGCGGGTGCGCAGCTTCTCGTAGTCCTTGGCGAAGGAGGGCAGTGTGGCGACGCCCGAGCCGCCGGGGCCGCCGAAGTTGAAGACGAGCGAGCCGATGCGTTCGTTCCCGCTGCCGGTGGTCCTGATCCTGATCAGTTCGAGGCCGATCGTGTCGCCCTTGGGGTCGCTCCAGTCGCGCGGGGCCTTCATCGTCGCGCACTGCCATTCGCCGTCGTCCGGCAGGGGAGTGGGCGCGGGACCGCCGCCCTGGGCTTCGTCCGGGGCCTGGCAGGCCTTCCAGCTCAGTTCCTGCCGCGTCACGTCCTGGTCCTTGGCGTCGTCGCCGCAGCCCGCCAGCACGGTGGACAACAGCACGGCTGAGGCGGTCAGGGCGGCGGCGCGGAGCCGGAGGACGGTGGGCATGGTCCCATCCTGCGGCGGTACCGCACGGGGCGCGCGGGACGCGTGCCGTATGAGGTAGGAGGGATCGGTGAGGTCACAGAGCTGCCCCCCGGGGCCTGCCGTGCGGAACGGCGCCTTCCGTCCCGGTCGTCTCAGAGCGCCTGTTTGCGGGTGAGGTGGTTGAAGGCCAGCCAGCCCGGCAGGACGGGCAGCCACAGCGTCAGGAGGCGGAACAGCAGGACCGCCGGTGCCGCGACCTCCTTCGGGAGCCCGACGGCGATCAGACCGACCGTCAGGGTCGCCTCGACCGCGCCCACACCGCCCGGTGTCGGCGCCGCGGACCCGAGGGCGTTGCCCGCGAGGAAGACGACGGCGACGCTGGCGATGCTGATCGAGGCGGACTCGTCGCCGAACGCGCGGATCGACGCGTCCAGGCACATCACGAAGCAGGCCGTCAGCAGCAGCATGCCGCCGATGCCCGTGACCAGTTTCTGCGGCCGCTGAAGCACGTCCAGCATGCGCGGCACGACACCCGCGAAGAGCGACCGCACGCGCGTGACGACGAACTTCCGCAGGAACGGCACCGAGGTCACCACGAGCACGAGCACCGCCACCGTCAGCAGACCGGCGATGACCGTCCGGGACGGCGACAGCGACGGCGTCTTCTCGGTGCCGGTCAGATAGCCGAAGGACAGCAGCATCAGGATGTGGCAGCCGAGCCCGAACAGCTGCGACGCGCCGACACTCGCCACCGCCAGCCCCGGCCGCACTCCCGCGCGCTGCAGGAAGCGCGTGTTCAGCGCCACACCACCGACCGCCGCAGGGGCGACGATCTTCACGAACGACCCGGCGACCTGCGCCGCCACGGTCCGCACGAACGGCACCCGCTCGGGTACGAATCCCAGCAGGGCCATAGCCGCGGCGACGTAACTGCACATCGAGAACAGCACGGCCGCGGCGACCCAGCCCCACTCGGCGTTCGCGATGAGCGGTCCGAACTCGATGTGCGTGAGCTGCGTCAGCAGGAAGTACGCGCCGATCGCGCCGGCGATGAAACTGATCAGTGTGCGCGGACGCACCCGCTCCAGGCGCGCCGGTTCGACGGGTGCCTGCGGCCTGATCCGCAGCACCGCGTGCCGGATCTGCGTGAGCAGGTCCTCCTCGCGCGCCTCCTCCACGGCTTCGTCGATCGCCCGCTTCTCGGCGCGCTGCTCGGCCCGTACGGCCTTCTTGTCGGGTTTCTCCAGGGCAGGGCCGGACTGTTCCGCGTCCTCCTCCAGGCGGGCCTGCTTGGCCAGCCGGGAGGCCTCCAGTACCGCGTCTCGCTCGCGCTGGGCCCGCTCCCGGGCCAGCCTGCGCAGCGTCGCGCGCGTGGAGCGGCTGAGCGCGATGGGCTGGAGCATCGGCAGACAGTCCGCCACCGCGTCCGGACCGAGCACGCCCACCGCGGAGGCCACCGCCCGCTCGGCGCCCACCCGGAGGCCGAGCGTCACCAGCAGCTGGGAGGTGTCCATGCGCAGCAGCAGATCACCGGCCGCGATCTCGCCGACGCGCAGGTCGGTGAGGATCACCTTGCCGGAACGATCCACCAGGATCGCGTCGCCCACCAGCCTGCGATGCGCGATACGCCGCGACTGCAGCGCCTTCACCTGGTGCCAGGTGTCGCGCAGCAGGTCGTCGGTGATCTCCTCGTCCGGCAGTGAGTCGAGGGTGTGTGCGCCGCTGTGCTCGTAGACGAGCATCACCGCGTCGGGGCCGAGCTCGGAGGTGGCGATCAGCTTGGGTGCGTTGGCGCCGGCCGCGATGGCCGCGTACGCCAGCAGCGCCTCCTGCTCCAGGGCCTGCCGCAGCGACTGGAGACTGCTGCGGGTGGCGAAGCCGCGCAGCGTGAGGTTGCGCCACGCGCGGTAGAAGAAGCCCTGGGCCTGCTGCTCGCGGTCGACCACCGTCACGTCCAGGGGCGGGCCGTCCTCAAGGGTGACGAAGTAGCGCCGCCCCCGGTCCCCGGTGTCGGGGTTGTCCGAGGTGTCCTCGCGTGACGCGCTGACCGGGCGGAAGCCGACGGTCCGCAGGCCGGCCATCAGCGTCTGACCCGTGGGCCGGACGTTGGGCGAGCCGACCGCGTACAGCGTGCCGTAGGCCACGGTCCAGCCGATCAGCACGGTCAGGATGATCGAGAACGGGGTCGTGTACCCGGTGACGAGCATCGAGAAGGCGTCGAGGAGCAGCACGACCCACAGCACCGCGCGCCATCTCGGTCTGCGGGACATGCCGACGGCCGTCATATAGGCGATGACCGGGGCGAGGTAACCGTGCACGGGGTCGGTCAGCGCGTGGATGTCGCCGGGGGAGGGCTGGGTGAGCGCCTCCTGGATGGAGTCGGGGGCGGCCCGGGCGACCCACAGGTCCGTGGCGAGGGTCACACCGTGTGCGAGGACCGCCGCGAGGACGCCGTCGGCGATGCGGAGCCCGTCCCGTTTGATCAGCCGTTCGATGGCGAACGCGACCGGCACCAGCAGGATGGCGATGCTGGAGGCCAGCCCCGCGATCTTGATGAGCAGGTCGGGTGCCTGCCCGGTGCCCTTGTTGATGTCCTGTTCGAGGCCCGAGGTGGTGCCGTGCGCGAACGCGGCGATCCCGATCAGGACCGCGACGGCGAGCACACCCACCAGCAGACGCATCAGGTCGGACGGTCGGTGCACGCGCGCGGGGAGCAGCGGTTCGTCGCCCTCCACCTCGTCGATGTGCGCGAAGTCGGGCTCCTCGGCGGCCGCGCGCGTCTTCTTCCCGGCCCCCTTCGGAGCGTCGTCCGGAGTGCCCGGGCGCGACGAAGCGTCAGAGATGCCCTCCGTGTCCTCGGGGTGCGCACCCTGCTGCTTCATCGTCTCTTCTTGGTCTCGTATCACCGGTCACCGCCCGCACGATGGTGGCATGCCGCACCGGCACACGGGGCAATCAGGGTGCACATGCGGGGGCGGACAGTCTGCCCGATGCGCCCCTGCCCGGTGCGGGAAACGCTCCGGAGCGCACCCGGCCCGTTGTCGGTGGGGTGGGGCAGGATGGGGCGGATGAGTGAGCAGAGGAGCCCTGAGGGGGGCCGCTACGAGGACGAGCTCGTGCAGGCGCTGCCCGAGTACGCCGAGCGGGTCCTCGACGTCGCTGACCTGATCCCGGCGGGTCGTGTCATGACCTACGGGGACGTCGCCGAGTGGCTGGAGCAGGGCGGTCCGCGCCAGGTCGGCCGCGTGATGGCGCTCTACGGCGGAGCCGCTCCCTGGTGGCGGGTCGTCCGCGCGGACGGCGTCCTGCTGCCCGGACACGAGCAACGGGCCCTCGGCCACTACCGGGCGGAGGGCACGCCCCTGAAGGAGGCGAGCCGCGCCGCCGAGGGCCACCTGCCGCGCATCGACATGAGACGCGCGCGGTGGGACGGCGGTGATCGCGCGGAGGGTCACACCTGACAGCTTCCGCCATCGGAGGGCCGCCCGTGTGACCCGTGATCCGTACGAGGGAATCGGGGCACACCGGGGACATGACGTACGTTCGTGAGGTGAGGGGCATGAGCGCCACGAGTGCCGTGAGGGGTCGGTGGGAAGAAGGGGAAGCCCTGCTTCCGCCTGACCCGTCGGCGTAGCGTCGGCTGCGCGCGTCCCCGTCACCCCGCGGTCACCGCCCGCAACGCGTGGTGGCCCGCCACCCAGCACTTCCACCAGAACCGGCGAACCACGTGAGCTCCTCTTCCTCCACCAGCGGCCTGTCGCACCCCCGGGTGCGGCGGGGGAACCGTGGCGCTTACCGACTGGTACGTACCCCTCCTGCCCGCATGGACCCCCCTCATCTGGACGCCTCGCAGCGCTCCGTGGTTGACCACACGGCCGGGCCGCTTCTCGTCCTCGCAGGTCCGGGCACCGGCAAGACCACCACCCTGGTCGAGTCGGTGGCCGAGCGCGTCGCCCGCGGCGGGGACCCCGAGCGCGTCCTCGTGCTCACGTTCAGCCGCCGGGCGGCCGTCGAACTGCGCGACCGCATGACCCTGCGGACCGGCGCCGCCCGCGCCCCCCGGGCGACCACCTTCCACTCGTTCTGCTACGCCCTGGTCCGCGCCCACCAGGACGGCGACCTGTTCGCGGAGCCGCTGCGCCTGCTGTCCGGCCCCGAGCAGGACGTCTCGGTGCGGGAGCTGCTCGCGGGCCAGGCCGATCTGGAACAGCTCGGGCTCGCGCACGTGCGCTGGCCGGACGAGCTGCGCGCCTGCCTGACCACCCGCGGTTTCGCCGACGAGGTCCGCGCGGTCCTCGCCCGCAGCCGTGAGCTCGGCCTCGGGCCCGACGCCCTGGACGCCTTCGCCCGCCGCACGGGACGGCCCGACTGGCGTGCCGCCGCCGCCTTCCTCGCCGAGTACCTCGACGTGCTCGACCTGCAGGGCGTGATCGACTACGCGGAACTGGTCCACCGCGCGGTGCTCCTCGCCCGCCGCCCCGAGGTCGCCGCGTGGCTCGCCGCCCGGTACGACGCCGTCTACGTCGACGAGTACCAGGACACGGATCCCGCCCAGGTGCGGCTGCTGGACGCCCTGGCCGGCGGGGGCCGCACGCTCGTGGCCTTCGGTGACCCCGATCAGTCGATCTACGCGTTCCGTGGCGCCGACGTGAACGGCATCCTGGACTTCCCGCACGCCTTCCCGCGCGCGGACGGCCGCCCGGCCCCCGTCTCGGTGCTGCGTACGTCCCGCCGCTCCGGTGCCGGCCTGCTGGCCGCCACCCGCCTGCTCACCCAGCGCATGCCCCTGACCCGCCTGCCCGCCGAGAAGGTCCGCGCCCATCGCGAACTCGCCCCGGTGCGGGACGGCGGCCGCGTCGAGGCGTACACATACCCGACGTCCGGGACGGAGCTGGACAACGTCGCCGACATCCTCCGCAGGGCGCACCTGGAGGACGGCGTTCCCTGGAGCGACATGGCCGTCCTGGTGCGCGCCGGTTCCCGCACCATCCCGACGCTCCGCCGCGCCCTCTCGGCGGCGGGCGTCCCCGTGGACGTCGACGGTGACGATCTGCCCCTGCGGCAGGAGCCGGCGGTGGCGCCCCTGCTGACGGCGTTGCGGGCGGTAGCCACGGCGGAGGCGGGATCCGCCGAGGATCCTCAGGCCGACGAGCGGAATGCGTCGCCGGAGTCCGCGGAGTTCGGCGAGGTGGTGTCCGCCGAACCCCAGGACGCCGATAGCTCTGCCGAGTCCGCGGGAGCCTGCCGGGACGTGCCTGCCGAGTCCGCGGGAGCCCGCCGGGACGTGCCTGCCGAGCCTCAGGCCGTCGTCGCGTCTGCCGAGTCCGCCGGGGCCGGGCGGGACGCTTCTCCCGAACCCGTGGCACCCGCGCAGGACGCCTCCTCCGAGGTCGCTCCCTCCGGGCACCGGGGCACCTGCTGGCTCGACACCGAAACCGCCCTCACCCTCCTGACCTCCCCTCTCGCGAGCATGGACGCCGCCGACCTGCGCCGCCTCGGCCGCGCCCTGCGCGAGGAGGAGCGCGCCGCCGGCAACCCGCTGCCGCCGCCCTCCGACGTGCTGCTCGCACAGGCGCTCGCCGAGCCGGAGCGACTCGCCGTGCACGACCCCACGTACGCGCGTGGTGCCCAGCGCCTCGGCGCGCTGCTGCGCAAGGCCCGCGAGCGCCTGGCCGGCGGTGGTACGGCCGAGGAGGCGCTGTGGGACCTGTGGGAGGGCACACCGTGGCCCGCACGGCTGGAACGGGCCGCCCGCCGGGGCGGCGCCGCCGGACGCAACGCCGACCGTGACCTGGACGCCGTCTGCGCCCTGTTCGCCACCGCCGCCCGCGCCGAGGAGCGCACCGGCGGCCGGGGCACCCTGAACTTCCTGGCGGAGATCGATGCCGAGGACATCGCCGCCGACACCCTCACGCGGCGTGCCGTACGCCCCGACGCCGTCCGCCTGATGACCGCGCACCGCTCCAAGGGCCTCCAGTGGCGCCTGGTGGTCGTCGCGGGCGTCCAGGAGGGCCTGTGGCCCGACCTGCGCCGCCGCGGCTCCCTCCTGGAGGCCGACCGCATCGGGCGCGACGGACTCGCCGAACCCCTCACCCCCGGCGCGCTGCTCGCCGAGGAGCGCCGCCTGTTCTACGTGGCCGCCACGCGCGCGCGTGAACGCCTCGTCGTCACCGCGGTCAAGGCCCCCGCCGACGACGGCGACCAGCCCTCGCGCTTCCTGACCGAACTCGGCGTCGAACCCAAGGACGTCACCGGACGCCCTCGCCGACCGCTGTCCGTCGCCGCGCTCGTCGCCGAACTGCGCGCCACCACGGTCGACCCGCGTGTCTCCGACGCCCTCCGGGAGGCCGCCGCCCGTCGCCTGGCCCGGCTGGCCGCCCTCGCAGACGAGGACGGCCGCCCCCTGGTTCCGTCCGCGCACCCCTACCGCTGGTGGGGCATGTTCGAGCCGACCGAGTCCAAGGTGCCGCTGCGCGACCGCCACCAGCCCGTGGTGCTCTCCGGCAGCGCCCTCGACCAACTGGCCAACACCTGCGCCCTCCAGTGGTTCCTCGGCCGCGAGGTGAAGGCCGACGCGCCCGCGACGGCCGCCCAGGGCTTCGGCAACGTGGTGCACGTCCTCGCCGACGAGGTCGCCTCCGGGCACACCCCGGCCGACCTCGGCGTCCTCATGGAACGCCTCGACTCCGTGTGGAACGCGCTGGCCTTCGACGCGCCGTGGAAGTCGGCCCAGGAGAAGGACAACGCGCGCGTGGCGCTCGAACGGTTTCTGCAGTGGCACGTCACGAACCGCACCGGCCGCACCCCCGTGGCCAGTGAGCACGACTTCGACGTCACCCTCGAAGCGGGGGACTACCAGGTGCGCATCCGCGGCCAGATGGACCGGGTCGAGGCGGACGGCGACGGCCGCGCCTACGTGGTCGACTTCAAGACCGGCAAGCAGGCGCCCAGTTCCAAGGACGTGGAGCGCCACCCGCAGCTCGCCGTCTACCAGCTGGCCGTCCGCGAGGGCGCCGTCGACGAGGCCTTCGACGGCATACGTCCCGAGCCGGGCGGTGCCGAACTCGTCCACCTCCGGCAGGGGGCGGCCAAGCGCGACGGCGGCGAGAGCCTGCCCAAGGTGCAGGCCCAGGAGCCGCTGGAGGGGGAGTGGGTCGGCGACCTGCTCGCCACCGCCGCCGGCAAGGTCCTCGACGAACGCTTCGCGCCGACCGCCGGGCAGCACTGCACGCACTGCGCTTTCCGGGCCTCGTGCAGCGCGCGCCAGGAGGGGCGTCACGTCGTCGAGTGAGGTATCGCACCACCGCTGCCGACCTGCGCTTCTTCCCCTCCCGGAGGCCGGTGCGACCGGCACTGTCAGTGGCCGCCGCTAGCCTTTCGATGTGCCCGCCCCCATCACCGATCCCGAACAGCTCAAGGAGCTCCTCGGTATCCCGTTCACCCCGGAGCAGACGGCCTGCATCACCGCGCCGCCCGCCCCGCAGGTGATCGTGGCCGGAGCCGGCTCGGGCAAGACGACGGTGATGGCGGCCCGCGTGGTGTGGCTGGTCGGCACCGGCCAGGTCGCCCCGGAGCAGGTGCTCGGCCTCACCTTCACCAACAAGGCCGCCGCCGAACTCGCCGAGCGCGTCCGCAAGGCGCTGGTGAAGGCCGGCGTGACCGACCCGGACGCCATCGACCCGGACAACCCGCCGGGCGAGCCGGTGATCTCCACGTACCACTCCTTCGCGGGCCGGCTGCTGACCGACCACGGCCTGCGCATCGGCCTCGAGCCCACGTCCCGGCTGCTCGCCGACGCCACCCGCTTCCAGCTCGCCGCGCGCGTCCTGCGCGAGGCCCCCGGGCCCTACCCGGCCCTGACCCGCTCCTTTCCCGACCTGGTCGGCGACCTCCTCGCCCTCGACTCCGAACTCGCCGAGCACCTCGTACGCCCAGAGGCCCTGCGCGCGTACGACGCCGAGCTGCTGCTGACCCTGCGGGGCACCAAGCTCAGCAACGCCGACCTGCGCAAAGTCCCCGACGCGGCCGCAGCCCGGCGTGAACTCGCCGAGCTGGTCACCCGCTACCGGGCCGCCAAACGCGAGCGGGACCTGCTCGACTTCGGTGACCAGATCGCCCTGTCCGCCCGGCTCGCCGGGATCGCCGAGGTGGGCCGCCTCCTGCGCGACGAGTTCCGGGTGGTCCTGCTCGACGAGTACCAGGACACATCGGTCGCCCAGCGCGTCCTCCTGGCAGGCCTGTTCGGCGAGGGCACCGGCCACCCCGTCACCGCCGTCGGCGACCCCTGCCAGGCGATCTACGGCTGGCGCGGTGCCTCCGTCGCCAACCTCGACGACTTCCCCGAGCACTTCGCCCGCTCCGACGGCCACCCCGCGACCCGCCAGGCGCTCAGCGAGAACCGCCGCAGCGGCGGCCGCCTGCTCGACCTCGCCAACGGCCTCGCAGAGCCCCTGCGCGCCCTGCACGCGGGCGTCGAGGCCCTCCGCCCCGCCCCCGGCGCCGAACGCGACGGCACGGTCCGCTGCGCCCTGCTGCCCACCCATGCCGAGGAGATCGACTGGGCCGCCGACTCCGTCGCCCACCTCGTGCGGACCGGGACGGCACCGGGCGAGATCGCCGTCCTGTGCCGCACGGCGACCGACTTCGCCGAGATCCAGGGTGCTCTGGTCGCCCGGGACATCCCGGTCGAGGTCGTCGGCCTGTCCGGGCTGCTGCACCTGCCCGAGATCGCCGACCTGGTCGCCGTCTGCGAGGTCCTCCAGGACCCCGGCGCCAACGCCTCACTGGTGCGCCTGCTGACCGGCCCGCGCTGGCGCATCGGCCCGCGCGACCTCGCCCTCCTGGGGCGGCGTGCCCGGCTCCTGGTGGCCCACGCGCGCGTGGCGGACGACGAGGACCAGGACCGCCGCCTCTCCGAGGCCGTCGAAGGGGTCGACCCGTCCGAGGTGATCTCCCTGGCGGACGCCCTCGACACGTTCCTGGAGACACCGCTGGACGGCCGCGGGGACGACGACCGGCTGCCGTTCTCGCCCGACGCGCGCGTGCGCTTCGCCCGGCTCGCCACCGAACTGCGCGAGCTGCGCCGCTCCTTGGCGGACCCGCTGATGGACGTCCTGCACCGCGTCCTCGCCGTCACCGGCCTGGAGGTGGAGCTGTCGGCCTCCCCGCACGCCCTGGCCGCCCGCCGCCGCGAGACCCTGTCCAACTTCCTGGACGTCGCCGCCTCCTTCGCCGCCGGCGACAACGACGCCACCCTGCTCGCCTTCCTCGGCTTCCTGCGTACCGCCGCCCAGTACGAGAAGGGGCTCGACAACGCCCTCCCGGGCGGCGACAACACGGTGAAGGTGCTCACCGCCCACAAGTCCAAGGGCCTGGAGTGGGACGTCGTGGTCGTCCCCGGCCTGGTCACCGGCACCTTCCCCAGCAGCCAGGGCCGCGAGAAGTGGACCTCCCAGGGCAAGGTCCTGCCGCACGCGCTGCGCGGCGACGCCGACACCCTGCCCGACGTGGCGTCCTGGGACGCCAAGGGGCTGAAGGCCTTCCACGAGGCCATGAAGGACCACCAGCACACCGAGGAACTCCGCCTCGGCTACGTCACCTTCACCCGGCCCCGCTCCCTCCTGCTGGGTTCCGGCCACTGGTGGGGCCCGACCCAGAAGAAGCGCCGTGGACCGTCCGCCTTCCTCCAGGCCCTCTACGAGCACTGCGAGGCCGGGTACGGCGAGATCGAGGCCTGGGCGGACGAACCCGCCGAGGACGAGGAGAACCCGGCCCTGCACCAGGCGACGGCCGACCAGGTCTGGCCCCTGCCTCTGGACGAGACGGCCCTGGCCCGCCGCCGCGCGGCCGCCGAGACCGTACTGGCCCACCTGGAGGACCTCGCGTCCCGGGAGGACGGGCACTCCACGGCCACGCACGACCGGGACGACGTCGTCGATCCGGAGTGGCCGCCGCCCCCCGATGACGACGAGCCTCCCTACGACAGCCCGCTGCACGACGAACCGGATCCGTTCGACGAGGAGTCCCTCGCGGAGGGGCCCCTCGAGGATGCCTTCGAAAAGGACCCCTTCGACGAGGACCCCTTCGACGAGAACCCGTTCCACGAGGGCCCCTTCGTCGAGGACCAGGTAGGTGAGGGGTCCGTCGCGCCGGCCCGGTACGAAAGCGCCTCCGGGGAAGACCGGGCGGGCGGTGACGCCAGGGCCACGGCCCGCCCCACCGTCCCCCACCAGGCGGCGCCACCGGAGCCCCTGGCCACCCGCTCCCACCCCCAGACCACCGATCCCCCCGGCCCCAGTCGCCGGGAACACCCACATCTCACCCCGGAGGAAGCCCGCACCATCGCCTCCTGGGACCGCGACCTCGACGCCCTCACCGGCGAACTCCTGCGCGCCCGGGACAGCGTCACCGAGGTCCCCCTCCCCGCGTCGCTCTCGGCGTCCCAGCTGCTGCTCCTCGCCGCCGACCCGGACGGCCTGGCCCAGGAGCTGGCCCGCCCCATGCCCCGCCCGCCCCAGCGCGCGGCCCGCCGCGGCACCCGTTTCCACGCCTGGGTCGAGGCCCGCTTCGAAGAGCTCATGCTGCCCATGCTGGAGCCGGAGGAACTGCCCGGCAGCGATGCCGAGATCGCCGACGAACGGGACCTCGAGGCCCTCAAGGACGCCTTCGAGCGCACCCCGTACGCGCACCGCACGCCCTACCGGGTGGAGGCTCCCTGCCAGCTGGAGATCGCCGGCCGGATCGTCCGGGGCCGCATCGACGCCGTATACAAGGACGGCGCCGGGGACGAGGCGACCTACGAGATCGTCGACTGGAAGACCAACCGTTCCCGTACCGCCGACCCGCTCCAGCTGGCTGTCTACCGCCTGGCCTGGGCGGAGCAGCACGGCGTGCCGCCTGAGTCGGTCACGGCCGCGTTCCTCTATGTGCGCAGCGGGGAGGTCGTGCGCCCGGAGCTGCCGGACCGCGCGGCCCTGGAGCGGCTGCTGCTGGAGGATCCGCCCGACGGGGAGACGGGTGCCCGGCTGGGCGTGCGGACGGGGGCGGGGGCCGGTGAGGAACCGCACTCCGAGGACGTCGGTGCGGGCCGATAGGCTCGTGACCATGAGCCAGACCCCGGACAGCGTCGTCCGTACGTACATCCAGCAGCACCGCGCCGCCTTCCTCGACGACCTCGCCGAGTGGCTGCGCATCCCGTCGGTGTCCGCCCAGCCGGACCACGCGCCCGACGTACGACGCAGCGCCGACTGGCTCGCCGCCAAGCTGAAGGAGACCGGCTTCCCGACTGTCGAGATCTGGCCGACGCCGGACGCCCCCGCGGTCTTCGCCGAGTGGCCCTGTGACGACCCGCAGGCGCCCACGGTGCTGGTCTACGGCCACCACGACGTGCAGCCCGCCGCCCGGGAGGACGGCTGGGACAGCGAGCCTTTCGAGCCGGTCGTGCGCGACGGCCGCCTCTACGCGCGCGGGGCGGCCGACGACAAGGGCCAGGTGTTCTTCCACACCCTGGGCGTCCGCGCCCACCTCGCCGCCACCGGCCGCAGTGACCCGGCCGTGCACCTCAAGCTGATCGTCGAGGGGGAGGAGGAGTCCGGCTCCCCGCACTTCCGGGACCTGGTCGAGCGGCACGCCGAGCGGCTCGCCGCCGACGCCGTGATCGTCTCCGACACGGGCATGTGGTCCGAGGACACCCCCACGGTGTGCACCGGTATGCGTGGCCTCGTCGACTGCGAGATACACCTGCACGGACCCGACCAGGACATCCACTCCGGCTCCTTCGGCGGCGCGGTGCCCAACCCCGCGACGGCCGTGGCCCGCCTGGTCGCCGCCCTCCACGACGAGCACGAGCGCGTGGCGATCCCCGGCTTCTACGACGACGCGGCCGAACTCACCGACCGTGAACGCCGGCTCTTCGCCGAGCTGCCCTTCGACGAGCAGCAGTGGCTGCGCACGGCCAAGTCGAACGCCACCCGGGGGGAGGCCGGCTACACCACCCTGGAGCGGATCTGGGCCCGGCCCACGGCGGAGGTCAACGGCATCGGCGGTGGCTACCAGGGCCACGGCAGCAAGACGATCATCCCCGCCGCCGCCATGGTGAAGCTGTCCTTCCGCCTGGTGGCGGGGCAGGACCCCGGCCATGTGGAGAAGGCCGTCCGCGCCTGGGCCGAGCAGCAGGTGCCGCCCGGGATCCGCTGCGACATCACCTTCAGCGGAGCCACGCGCCCGTGCCTGACGCCGCTGGACCACCCCGCCCTCCAGTCGGTCACCCGCGCCATGGGCCGCGCCTTCGGGCAGCCGGTCCGCTTCACGCGCGAGGGCGGCTCCGGCCCGGCCGCCGACCTTCAGGACGTCCTCGACGCCCCGGTGCTGTTCCTGGGCATCTCCGTCCCCTCGGACGGCTGGCACGCCCCGAACGAGAAAGTCGAACTCGATCTGCTCCTCAAGGGCGTCGAGACCACCGCGTACCTGTGGGGTGACCTCGCCGAGAACTGGCGCCATGAGCCCTGAGCGTCCCGATCCGTCCGGGCCGGCCACGCGCGCGGGGCACACTGGAAGCGCCGCCCCGCCCGAGCCCGCCGGACCCGGTCGCCCCTCGCCGTACGTCCCGCTGAACCGACCGCCGAACCCGACCGTTCCACCGGGGAGTTGGAAGCACCCGTGACCACCTGGACCGACCACAACGCCGACCGCCCCATCTCGCTCACCGCCCCCAGCGGCATCGACCGGGCCGCCCACCACCGGCTCGACGAGGCCTGGCTCGCGGCGGCGTGGAGCCACCCCACGACACGCTGCTTCGTGGTCTCCGGCGGGCAGGTCCTCATCGACGAGACGGCGGACGGGCGCACCGAACTCGTCATGACCCCCTCCTTCGAAGCACCCCTCACCGAGGCGCACCGCTACTTCCTCGGTATCGACGAGGACGGTGTCAGCTACTTCGCCCTCCAGAAGGACTCCCTGCCCGGCCGGATGGACCAGTCCGCGCGCCCGGCCGGCCTGCGGGAGGCGGGCGCCCTGCTGTCGGCCCGCGACGTGGGCCTGATGGTGCACGCGGTGGGACTGGAGAACTGGCAGCGCACGCACCGTTACTGCTCGCGCTGCGGCGAGCGCACCGTCATCGCCGCCGCCGGGCACATCCGCCGCTGCCAGGCCTGCGGCGCGGAGCACTACCCGCGCACGGACCCCGCCGTGATCATGGCCGTGACCGACGAGGACGACCGGATCCTGCTCGGCCGCCAGGTGCACTGGCCCGAGGGCCGCTTCTCGACACTGGCCGGCTTCGTCGAGCCCGGCGAGGCCATCGAACAGTCGGTGCGCCGCGAGGTCCACGAGGAGGTCGGCATCAGCGTCGGCCAGGTCGAGTACGTCGCCAGCCAGCCCTGGCCCTTCCCGTCCAGCCTCATGCTGGGCTTCATGGCCCGGGCCACCTCGACCGAGATCGAGGTCGACGGCGACGAGATCCACGAGGCCCGCTGGTTCTCCCGCGAGGAGCTGCACGCCGCCTTCGAGTCCGGCGAGGTGCTCCCGCCCTACGGCATCTCCATCGCCGCGCGCCTGATCGAACTCTGGTACGGCAAGCCGCTCCCGACGCGGAACGTCCTCTGACCGCGTCCCTCGTCAGCGCGGTCCTCGCCGGCACGAGAGAAGGCGGCTCCTGAGCTTCCTCAGGAGCCGCCTTCCCCGGACCGGCACGCGGTGACTAGGCGCCGATCTTCTGCTTCACCTGAGCCAGCGAGGGGTTCGTGAGCGTCGAGCCGTCCGGGAACAGGACGGTGGGCACCGTCTGGTTTCCGCCGTTCGCCTTCTCCACGAACGCGGCGGACTCCGGGTCCTGCTCGATGTTGATCTCGGTGTACGCGATGCCCTCGCGGTCCATCTGGCTCTTCAGCCGGCGGCAGTAGCCGCACCACGTGGTGCTGTACATCGTCACAGTGCCCAGCATGTTTCTCGTGCTCCTTCGGTGGCTCGGGGCGGGTGGTCGCAGTGAGGGAACGTATGCGAAAGGTCCACCATTCCCGGCCCACGGGCCCACCCCGACGTGACGCCTGCCGCATTGGTACGACTATCGGGGCCCGCCTGTGGACAACCGGCGCAGCCGTCTCGCGCGACCTGGCAGCATGGCGGTGTGACAGCAGCACCGCACTCCACCCTGTTCCCGCAGGTACCGGACTCCGCCGACGCCGTGCTCGAAGGGCTCGACCCCGAGCAGCGCGAGGTGGCCACGGCCCTGCACGGTCCGGTGTGCGTCCTGGCGGGCGCGGGCACGGGCAAGACCCGGGCGATCACCCACCGCATCGCCTACGGAGTGCGCGCGGGCATCCTGCACCCCTCCAGCGTCCTCGCCGTCACCTTCACAGCCCGCGCCGCCGGAGAGATGCGCGGCCGGCTGCGTCAGCTCGGCGCAGCCGGTGTCCAGGCGCGCACGTTCCACTCGGCAGCCCTGCGCCAGCTCCAGTACTTCTGGCCGAAAGCGATCGGTGGCTCCATGCCCCGGCTCGTCGACCGCAAGATCCAGCTCGTCGCCGACGCGGCGGCGGCCTGCCGCATCCGGCTCGACCGTGGCGAGCTGCGGGACGTCACCGCCGAGATCGAATGGTCCAAGGTCACCCAGACCGTCCCCGCCGACTACGCGCCCGCCGCCGCCAAGGCCGGCCGTGAGTCCCCCCGCGACCCCGCCGAGGTGGCCCAGCTCTACGCCGCCTACGAGGACGTCAAGCGTGAGCGGTCCGTCATCGACTTCGAGGACGTGCTGCTGCTGACCGTGGCCGTCCTGCAGGACCGGCACGACATCGCGGAACAGATCCGCGCCCAGTACCAGCACTTCGTGGTCGACGAGTACCAGGACGTCAGCCCCCTCCAGCAGCGCCTGCTCGAACTGTGGCTGGGCGAACGGGACAGCCTCTGTGTGGTCGGGGACGCCAGCCAGACGATCTACTCCTTCACCGGAGCCACCCCCGACCACCTGCTCGACTTCCGCACCCGCCACCCCGGTGCCACCGTCGTCAAGCTGGTCCGCGACTACCGCTCCACCCCTCAGGTCGTCCATCTCGCCAACGGCCTGCTCGCCCAGGCCCGGGGCCGGGCCGCCGACCACCGCCTGGAGCTCGTCTCCCAGCGCGGCGCGGGGCCCGAGCCGGTCTACAGCGAGTACACCGACGAGCCCGCCGAAGCCGAAGGCGCGGCCCGTCGGATCCGCGAGCTCATCGACTCCGGGGTCCCGGCCTCCGAGATCGCCGTCCTCTTCCGCACGAACGCGCAGTCCGAGACCTATGAGCAGGCCCTCGCCGACGCCGCGGTGCCCTACCAGCTGCGCGGCGCCGAGCGGTTCTTCGACCGTCCGGAGGTGCGCAAGGCGGGCATCGCCCTGCGCGGTGCGGCCCGCTTCGGCGGCAACGACTCCCTTCTCGACGATGTCGTCGACCTGCCCTCGCAGGTGCGCGCCGTCCTGTCGGGAGAGGGCTGGACGAGCCTGCCACCGGCCGGCTCCGGTGCCGTGAGAGAGCGCTGGGAGTCCCTGGCCGCCCTGGTGAACCTGGCCCAGGACTTCGCCGCCGCCAAACCGGACGCCACCCTGGCCGACCTCGTCGCCGAACTCGACGAACGAGCGAACGCCCAGCACGCCCCCACCGTGCAGGGCGTCACCCTCGCCTCCCTGCACTCGGCCAAGGGCCTGGAATGGGATGTGGTCTTCCTGGTGGGTGTGGCCGAGGGCATGATGCCGATCACCTACGCGAAGACGGACGAACAGATCGAGGAGGAGCGCCGGCTCCTCTATGTCGGGGTCACCCGTGCACGCGAACACCTCCATGTCTCCTGGGCGCTCTCCCGCTCGCCCGGCGGCCGCCCCAACCGCCGTCCCAGCCGCTTCCTCGACGGACTGCGCCCGGGCTCGACGGCCACCACGGGCCGTGCCGGCTCGGGCGGGGCGGGCGGAATCGAGCGTGGAATTTCCGGAACCAGGGATTCCGCCCCGAGGCGGACCCAACGAGTTCCCGCCCGCTGCCGGGTCTGTGGCCGCACGCTGACCGACCCGGGCGAGATGAAGCTGATGCGCTGCGACGACTGCCCCTCCGACATGAACGAGGGCCTGTACGAGCGGCTGCGCGAGTGGCGGGCCGACCAGGCACGCAGCAGTGGCCAGCCCGCCTTTTGCGTGTTCACGGACAGGACGCTGATGGCGATCGCCGAGTCCGCCCCCGACGACGAACGCGAGCTCGCCCGCATCCCGGGCGTCGGGATGCGCAAGCTCACCCGCTACGGGGCCGACGTACTGGCCATCTGCGCAGGCCAGTCGGGCGCGGAGAGCCGAGATCAGGACTGACACGAACTCGTCGAAAAAATAGTTTGCGCATGCCCCGGCAATCCCCATAGGTTCTTAGGCACGAGAGCAGCGGCCTTCTCGGAGGCCCTGATTCCGTGTTGTACTTGCATATCCGTCGGACTGGTCCGCCCAGTCCCCCAAGACGCCGAGAGGAGGCGAGTCCAGTGATCAGCATCAACACCAGCTCCGTCAGCATCGTGAAAATGACCGATCGCTCGGCCGTCTCCACGTGCATGCTCGGCGTTTCGAACCTGGGCACCGGTCTGTCCGGCATTCGTGCCGCCCTCCCGGCGTCCTCCTCCGTTGCTCCCGCGGGCCTTCCCGTCCGTGAGCGCAATGAGCGACCGACCAAGGCACTGGAAGCGGCAGTAACGGCACAGGCGCAGGCCTATGCCTTTACGGCGACCGGTGCCGGATTCCGGAAGCAGACGACGCAGCACCACCAGATGTGGGCCTTCCGTGGGCCAGAACCCTGGAGTGATCCAGCCTGATCGCCGATCAGGCAGGCGCCTTCAGGGCCGCGGAACCCCATCCGGGATCCGCGGCCCTTCTGTTTGTCCCTGAACAGGGATGACAGACCGAAGGGGCCTCGGGACAAGAAAAGAGCCCGGTACCACCACCCCCGGCCAACAGGCCGGAACGACCTGACGAGGAAGCCGAACCGTGCAACTCGAAGCGCACGCCCCGTCCGTACCGCCTTCCGACACGATCCCCAAGCCCGGCTCCACGGAGGACCCCGCCTTGACCCCGCTCACCGCGCTCACCGCGCTCGACGACGCCATCGAGAACCTCGGCGTACCCGTCCCGTGCCGTTCCTACGACCCGGAGGTCTTCTTCGCCGAGTCGCCCGCGGACGTCGAGTACGCCAAGTCCCTCTGCCGCACCTGCCCGCTCGTCGAGGCCTGCCTCGCCGGCGCCAAAGAGCGGCGTGAGCCCTGGGGCGTCTGGGGTGGCGAGCTGTTCGTCCAGGGTGTCGTCGTCGCCCGGAAGCGGCCGCGTGGCCGCCCGCGCAAGAACCCGGTCACGGCATGAACACCGCAGGCACGATCGACCGTCCCTTCACGCACGACCCCCAGAAGCAGGCCCCGATGAAGCCGTCCACTGACGAGCCCGCCGGCTCGGCGACCCAAGACTTCCCCATCAACGGCGCGAAGGACTCGCGTCAGAACAGGACCCGAGAGATGCAACTCATCCCAGAAGCCATGGCTCGTGCGCATATGCGCGAGCGGCTGCAAGAGGCGGAGCGGGATCGCCTGGCCGTGCGCCTGGTGTCCGCCCGCCGGATGCAGCGCAAGGCGGAGCGCGCCTCACTGCGTGCCCGCCGGGCGCTCGCCATGGCGGTCATGCAGTAATCCGCTTCACCTGGAGCGGGGCATTCCGGACGATGCGACCGGGATGCCACTTCTGACCTCTCCGCGGGGGCCTATCCGTACCGAACGGACTGGCCCCCGCGGCGCGTTGTCCGTGGGCACGCGGCCTGCGCGGTGAGCGCTCAGGCCTCCGCCACTGCCTCTTCGCCGTCCGCCGGACCCTCCGGGACGAACCCCGGCAGCCACTCCTCCAACTCCTCGCGCAATCGCACCGTCGCCCCCAGCTGGCACAGCACGCCGATCGTGCTCAGCGTCACCCGGTGGATCAGCAGATAGGACGGGGGCAGGTTGAGCTGCTTGCCGAGCTGGTAGGCCGGGGAACGGGGGTCGGCGATCCGTGCCGCCTGGCTGCGCATCCAGCCCCGGGTGAAGGTGAACTCCTCGACCTGGGCCGGCTCGATGATCGGCAGCAGGTAGTCCATGACGGCGTCCGGGTCCAGCTCTATGGTCTTCTTGACGAACCCTTCCGTGCAGAGCAGCTCGTAGACCGCCTCGGCCTCACCGTCGAGGGTCATCCGCAGGGACTCGCCGATGGTGGCCGGCAGGCCCCCCGGGAGCCGGTCGACCGTGCCGAAGTCCAGCACCCCCAGGCGCCAGTCGTCCTCCCCTTCCGGGCCGCAGGGCAGGAGCCGGAAGTTGCCCGGGTGCGGGTCGGCGTGCAGCAGGCCGGTGCGGGCCGGGCCGGAAAACAGGAAGCGGGCCAGAAGCTGACCGGCACGGTCGCGCTGTTCCGGGGTGCCGTCCGAGATGATCTCCGAGAGCGGGATGCCGTCCATCCACTCGGTGACCAGGACCTGGTCGGACTGGTGCACCACCTGCGGCACGACCACGTCCGGATCGTTCGTGAACTCCTCCGCGTGGGCCTGCTGGGCCTGGGATTCCAAGCCGTAGTCCAGCTCCTCCGAGACCCGGTCCTTCAGTTCCGTGATCAGGGGCTTGATGTCCATGCCGGGAATCAGCGGGCCGAGCAGGCGGGAGAAGCGGCTCAGCTGGTTCAGGTCCGACAGCAGGGCCTCGCCGGCGCCCGGGTACTGCACCTTCACGGCCACCTCGCGGCCGTCGTGCCACACCCCCCGGTGGACCTGGCCGATCGAGGCCGCCGCGGCGGGCTTGTCCTCGAACTCCAGAAACAGCTTCTGCCAGCCCTCGCCGAGCCGCTCCTCGAGCACCGCGTGCACGGTCCGGGTCGGCATGGGCGGCGCCGCCTCCTGGAGCTTGGTCAGCGCGGCCCGGTAGGGGCCGGCCACCTCCTCGGGCAGCGCGGACTCGAAGACGGACAGGGCCTGCCCGAACTTCATCGCGCCGCCCTTCAGCTCACCCAGCACCTTGAACAGCTGGTCCGCCGTGCGCTGTTGGAGTTCGCGGCCGACGAGCTCGGCGGATTCACCGACGATCCGCTTGCCGAATCCCCAGGTCGCCCGCCCGGCGATGCCGAGCGGGAGCGCGGCGAGCTTGGCGGTCCGGGTAACCGCCTTCCGGGGAAGATCAGACATGCGCCCTCCAAGTCCCAGCCGGCCGCTCCGCCTCTGCCTCACGGCACTGCTCCGACGGCCGTTGCACAGCCATTGTCTCGTGTGACTCGCCGTCCTCCGAGAGGTGCTCCCCTTTTCCTCTCTCCGCCGCAGCGCACGGGCACGCCGGATGCGCCCGGACCGGCCGCGCACGCCATTGGAGATCAGGGGCGGAGCACTCCCAGCGTGCCCCGGCGCTGGAGGGGGCCCGGCCGTCGAGGAAAGCGAGTGCGTGGGCGGCCGCGAGTCCGGCCACGGCCGTGGCCAGCGTCAGATCGCAGGGCGGCACCTGCCGCTGCTTGCCGGAGCGCCACTGGGCGACCAGACGCGGCCAGGCGGGGTCCCGGTCGACACGGTCCTCGTGCAGGCATCCCGCGCATCCCGTCTCACCGGGCAGGACGAGAGGACCGACCAGGCCGGTGCCCTCCACGACACCGGCGTACAGATGGGGTGTCCCGGAGGTCATCCAAGGCTCTGCGGAGACCGGGTCGGGCGCGTGTACGGCGACATCGTCCCGTGGGGCGAGGATCACCAGCGAGAAACCCGGGTCGCCGTCCTCCGGAGATGCCTGGCCCGCCGCGCGGCGCGGCGGCGGGTCGGGGGCCGCCCGGCGCACGGCACGGCGTGCAGATTCGTCCCTGCGGTCGCCGACGGCGTCCGGGGGCAGCCCGCCCGGCGCGACGTCCCACGGCTCCACACAGCCGCCGTCGATCACGTCCACCCCGCCCACGCCGGCCCCTGCCAGCAGCGAGGCCAGCACGGCACCCACCCGGCCGGCGCCTCGCACCTGTACGCGCTGCGAGCGCCGCGCGGCCAGCCGCCCGATCGCGTCGCCGGGGGACGACGTCGTCAGGGAGAGGGAGGCCAGGTCGGGGCGCAGCCGGTCGAGGACCTCCTTCTTCTTCCGTAGCGCGTCCGCGGCCGGCCCGCCGCCGCGGGCGTCGTCCAGCAGTCCGGCCCGGGCGAGCCCCCGCACCAGCTTGTCGACATGACCGTCGGGCAGGTCCATGCGGCGTCCCTCATCGCGGAGCAGCTCCAGCCCCCGCGTGCCGTTCAGCAGGTCGAGGAAGCTGCCCGTCGCCAGGTCCATCGGGCCGAGCGTCATCGCGTGCGCCGGAGTCATCCCGAACTGCACGGTGTTGAGGTCGCGCCAGCCGCGCCGGAGCGCGGGTTTCACCATCGGATGCATGACAGGCCCCCGTTTGCCGTAGATCGTCCCCGTACGCCGACAGGCCCCGAGCGCGGGCACGGCCCCTGGTCCCGGACCGGCCTCGCCGTTGCTTCGCCGACGAGATCCAGCATGCCCAACCCCGCCGCGGCCCGCTGAAAGTTGTCCACAGGCGTGGGCATTAGTCGTACTGGTCCGGCGACCATGTCCTGCCGCCGCCCGGCAACGAGCCTCACGAGCCGACGCCCGCGTCGTACGAACCCCGCGCGCCCGCGTCGCACGAGCCCGGCGCCCACGTTGCAAGAACCCGGCGGCCAGAGCGTACGAACCCGGCGGCCAGAGCGGACGAACCCGGCGCCCACGTCGTACGAACCCGGCGGCCGGAGCGTACGAATCCGGCGGCAGGCGGGAGTGGCGGCACCGAAGCGTCCCGGAGTCGGGACTTCCCCGTGTGCAGCGGGTAACGTCGGGGCGTGCCCGCCGACCCACTGCACCGCGCCGGAACCGCACAGCGCAGCACGACGAGCCAGCCGCCGAGCGGCTCAAGGGCGAGCGCGATCGAGGTCCGCAGGAGCGCCCGCCGACGCCGAACGGTCTCCGCGTACCGCGAGGGCGATCGCACCGTGGTGCTCATCCCCGCCCGGATGTCCGAGGCGGAGGAACAGCGCTGGGTGACCGTCATGCTCGACAAGCTGGCCGCCCAGGAGAGCAAGCGGTCCCTCGGCGACGCCGAGCTGACCGAGCGGGCCCGGCGTCTTTCGGACCAGTACTTCGAAGGGCTGGCCCGCCCCGCGTCGGTGCGCTGGGTGACCAACCAGAACACGCGCTGGGGTTCCTGCACCCCCGCCGAGGGCAGCATCCGCCTCTCGCACCGCCTTCAGGGCATGCCCGAGTACGTCGTCGACTACGTCCTCGTCCACGAACTCGCTCATCTGCTCGTTCCCGGACACGGACCTCGCTTCTGGGAACTGCTGAAGGCCTACCCGCGCACGGAACGAGCCCGGGGATACCTCGAAGGTGTGGTCGCCGCCGAGCGGTTGCCCCATGTACCCGGCACAAGGGGCGACAGCCCCGCGGGGTGACCGACCGCTTTCCGCGAGCGAACAGCCGATACGGCTGAGCGGGCGTTGTGTACCGGCTCTGTACCGACCTCGTCCGGTGTCCGGGTTTGCCGTTAGCCTGGCGCGACGCACTCACGTTCTGGATGGGGGACGGTCGTTACGCATGGCCAGGGAATTCCAACGCGGCCACAAGGCCAGGATCAGTGACCTCACCGCGGGTACGGATCTGTACGTAGGTGTACAGATCACCGGCCCCGGACTGAGCTTCGACATCAGCTGCTTCGGCCTCGACGCCGACGAACGGCTCTCGGACGACCGGTACTTCGTCTTCTTCAACCAGCCGAAATCCCCCGAGGAGTCCATTCAGCTCCTCGGTGCCCAGGCGGGCGACACCGAGTCCTTCCGGGTGACGCTCGACCGGATCCCGTCGCAGATCCAGAAGCTGTCCTTCACAGCGACGATCGACGGCGCCGGCCAGATGTCGCAGATCGCCTCCGGATACATCCGCATCGTCGCGGGCGGCGAGGAGGTGGCGCGCTACGCCTTCAGCGGCTCGGAGTTCTCCACGGAACGGGCCGTGATGCTGGGCGACTTCTACCTGAAGGACGTCTGGCGGTTCGCCGCCGTCGGGCAGGGCTTCGACGGAGGCCTGGACGCGCTGCTGAAGAACTTCGGCGGAGAGGTCGCCGAAGAGGAGACGCCGACGCCGGCCCCGCAGCAGCCGCAGGCCGGCGCCGCGCCGGGCTTCGCTCCGCCCGCGTTCGGTGTCCCCGGCACTCCGGAACCCGCGCCCGCCCCCGCGGCCCCTCAGGCCCCCGCACCCGCGGCGCCCCCGGCTCCGGCGCCCCAGCCCGCGGCGCAGGGTTTCGCGCCCCCGCCCGGCCACACCCCACCTCCGGCCCCGGAGCCCCAGGTGCATGCCGCACCGACCATCGTCGCGCCCTTGCACACCCCGCCCGGTGGCTCCCCGGTACCGCCCCCGGCCCCGGCGCCCGCGCCGTACGGCCAGCCCGGCCAGCAGCCCTCGCAGTACGGCCAGGTGCCCGGCCAGACGGCCCCGCCGCCTCCCGGCTACGGCCAGCCCCAGGCGCCTCATGCGCCCCACGCCCCGGCCCCGCCCCCCGGCTACGGCCAGCCCACGCCTCCCCCGGGCTACGGCCAGCAGCAGCCGCCGTTCGCGCAGGCCCCCTACGGCGCCCCGCAAGGCGCCCCGCAAGGCGCTCCCCAGGGCCCCGGCGTCTCCGCCGCACTCCAGCAGTTCAAGGAGACCCCCACCGGGCAGCGCTGGACGCAGCAGAACAAGAAGCTCGTCCGCGTCGACCTCGGCATCGGCGGACAGCCCGTGCTGGCCCGGCAGGGCAGCATGGTGCTCTACCAGGGCAAGGTCGACTTCAGCTACAAGGGCGCCGGCTTCGCCGGCCGGATCGTGGGCAACGCGACCGGCCAGGAGATGCAGCTGATGCGCTGCACGGGCCAGGGGCAGGTCTTCCTCGCCGAGAACTCGACCATGCTGCACCCCCTCGAGCTGCAGGGCGACGCCATCTGCGTCTCCGCCGAGAACGTCCTCGCGTTCGACGAGAGCCTCACCTACGAGGTCCGCCGCATCGAGGGCCACGGCATCCCCGGTGGCGCACTGTTCACCATGCAGTTCCAGGGCACCGGCACCATCGTCGTGAAGACGCACGGCACGCCCGTGGTGCTGCCCGTCACGCCCACCACGTTCGCCGACTGCAACGCCGTGGTCGCCTGGTCGGCCGCCGCCCAGGTCGTCGTCTCCAGCCAGGTGCGGATGCGCCGCAACGCCTACCCCGGCGACACGGGGGAGAGCGTCAACCTCCAGTTCCGGGGAGCGCCCGGCAACTTCATCGTCGTCCAGCCGTACGAGGTCTGAGGGAGCCCGTCATGACACAGCAACTCGCGGGCCACGCCCCCGCACCCGTCACCGCCCGCATGGAGAACCACGGCAACCACATGCTGAAGGTCGCCATGCAGACCGGACACGACCTCCTCGCGCGCGTGGGATCGATGGTCGCCTACGAAGGGTTCGTGCAGTACGAGCCCAACCCGCCGGCCGTGCGCCAGATCGCCAAGGACTGGATGACGGGCGAGGGCGCACCCCTCATGAAGTGCTCCGGCGACGGCCTGCTCTACCTCGCCGACTACGGGGCGAACGTCGTCGTCATCAACCTCAACGGCGACGGCATCTCGGTCAACGCCACCAATCTGCTGGCCTTCGACGCCCACCTCACCTGGGGCGTGGAGCGGGTCAAGGGCCTGGCGAAGTTCGCCGGGCAGGGCCTGTGGAACACCAAGATCTCCGGGCAGGGCTGGGTCGCGCTGACCTCCCGGGGCAAGCCCATCGTCGTCGACTGCGGAGGCGGCGAGGACGAGACCTACGTCGACCCCGACGCGCTCGTGGCCTGGTCCCCGAACCTCAAGGTGAAGGGCAAGCGCAGCTTCCGGGCCCAGTCGCTGATCGGCCGCGGCAGCGGCGAGGCCTACCAGATGGCCTTCTCCGGTCAGGGCATCGTCGTCGTCCAGCCCAGCGAGGACAGCACCGACCGCCTCCGGTTCCGGGGCTGAGGGGGAGCCACACGTCATGCAGAGCCCGATTTTCGCCTACAACGAGCAGCAGACCCAGGAACGCTGGAGCCTGCAGAACAAGCAGATGCTGCGCGTCACTCTGGAGGGCCACGAGGACGTCCTGGCCCGCAAGGGCACCATGGTCGCCTACCAGGGCCTCGTCGAGTTCGACGCCGAGTTCCAGAGCAACCAGCAGTCACGCGCGCGTGCGCAGACCGGAGAGGGCCTGGACCTGATGCGCTGCCACGGGCAGGGCACGGTCTACCTCGCCAACCTCAAGCAGCACGTTCACGTGATGGAGGTGGACCAGGACGGCCTCACCGTCGACAGCAGCTACGTGCTGGCGATGGACTCCTCGCTGCACCACGAGGTCATCGCCGTGGACAGCCTGTACGGCATCTCCGGCTCGGGGAAGTACCAGCTCAACATCACCGGCCGGGGCAAGGTCGCCCTGATGACCTCCGGCATGCCGCTGGCGATGCAGGTGACGCCCGACAAGTACGTCAACTGCGACGCCGACGCGATCGTCGCCTGGTCGACGGGCCTGCGGGTGCAGATGCAGGCCCAGACGCACTCCTCGGGGGTGTGGAGGCGCCGCGGCAGCACGGGTGAGGGCTGGGAGCTGAGTTTCATGGGGACCGGCTACGCGCTGGTCCAGCCGAGTGAGCTGCTGCCGCCGCAGAACGCCCAGATCGGCTCAGGTCTCGCCGCGCAGTACGGCATGGGCCAGCAGGGGGCCCGGGGGCAGAACCAGGGCAACGTCTGGAGCTGAGCGCTCCGCGGGGCGGCCGAAGGGTTCGGGGGTCTGCGGTCTCACTGAGGCTGCGGCCCGTGCGGGGCTGGTCGCGCAGTTCCCCGCGCCCCTGACGGGGCGCAGCCCACTGCCAGTATCGGAAAGTAAGGGGCGGCCGCATGAGCGGTCGCCCCTTACCGATGTTCAGGCCCCGAGCCTCGCGCGGGTCGCCTCCAGAAGGCGGACCACCGATTCGTCCGCCACGTCCGGTACCTCCTTGTAGCCGAACCAGCGCACGTCGAGCGACTCGTCGCTGATCGCGTGCGGGGCGTCCGGCGGGGCCACGACCGCGTACTGGACGTCGAAGTGGCAGTGGCACGGCGGCGGGATCGGATGCCGGTCCAGGCGCACCGGGCCGCCGGGCAGCAGGGTGAGCCCCGGCACGCCGGACTCCTCCGTCGCCTCACGCAGAGCCGCGTCCGCCAGGGACGCGTCGCCCGGCTCGCAGTGGCCGCCCATCTGGAGCCACATCCGCAGCTTCTTGTGCAGGGTCAGCAGCACCCGGCCGCCCTCGGGGTCGATCACCAGGGCACTCGCCGTGATGTGGCCCGCGTGGCAGGCCTTCCACAGGCCGTCCGGATGGTCGGCCAGATGGTCCAGGTAGGCCTGGCGCAGCTCCGGCTGGTCCTCGTACCCCTTCAGTACGAGGACCGCGTCGTCGTACAGGCTCACCCGGCGTCGTCGCCCCTGTTCTCGTCCTCGCCCTCGTCCTTCTTCTTGAGGTCGGGCTTGTCCGCGGCCTCGCCGAGCATCTTGTCCAGCTCGGAGAAATCGATCTGCTCGCGGTGCACGAAGCCGTCCGGGTCGTCCAGGTCGGTGGCGGTCGGCAGCATGTCCGGGTGGTGCCAGAGGGCATCCCGGCCGTCGACCCCGCGCGCGTCCGTGAGCGAGGCCCACAGACGGGAGGCGTCCCGCAGGCGGCGCGGACGCAGTTCCAGGCCGATCAGCGTGGCGAACGTCTGCTCGGCCGGGCCGCCCGAGGCGCGGCGGCGGCGCAGCGTCTCGCGCAGGGCGTCGGCGGATGCCAGGCGGGGCTTCGCGGCGGCGTGGACCACCGCGTCCACCCAGCCCTCCACGAGCGCGAGAGCCGTCTCCAGACGGGCCAGGGCGGCCTTCTGCTCGGGCGTGTCCTCCGGCTGGAACATGCCCTGCTGGAGGGCCTCCTGCAGCTGCTCGGGGTTCTGCGGGTCGAACTGGCCGACCACGTCCTCCAGCTTGGCCGTGTCGACCTTGATCCCGCGGGCGTAGCCGTCGACCGCGCCGAACAGGTGCGAGCGCAGCCACGGCACGTGCGAGAAAAGGCGCTGATGGGCGGCCTCGCGCAGGGCGAGATACAGCCGCACCTCCTCCTGGGGGACGCTCAGGTCCTTGCCGAACGTCTCGATGTTCACCGGCAGCAGCGCGGCCTTGCCGGCGGGGCCGAGAGGAAGGCCGATGTCGGACGAGCCGACGACCTCGCCGGCCAGTACGCCGACGGCCTGCCCGATCTGCGTGCCGAACATGGCCCCGCCCATCGAGCGCATCATGCCGATCAGCGGGCCGGCCATGGCCTGCATCTCCTCCGGCAGGACGTCGCCCATGGCGGTGCCGACGCGCTCGGCGACCGGGTCGACCAGCTCCTTCCAGGCGGGCAGAGTCGCCTCGACCCACTCCGCGCGGCTCCAGGCCACCGCGGAGGCGGCGCCGGAGGGCAGCGACGTGGCGTCGTCGAGCCACAGGTCGGCCAGGCGGACGGCTTCCTCGACGGACTTGCGGTCGGCGGGGCCGACGCTGGCGTCCTTGGTGCCGTCAGGACTGCCCTGGGAGACCGTCTGGCGGGCGATCTGCTTGGCCATGTCCCAGTTCACCGGGCCGCCCTCGTAGGAGAGCATCTGGCCCAGCTGCTGGAACGCGGCGCCCAGGTCGGTGGGGTTCAGCGACCCGAACATGGCTGCGAACGGATTGTCCGCACCGGGGCCACCGGGGCCGCCGGGGCCTGAGCCGAAGCCGCCGGCTCCGGGCAGGCCGCCGAAACCGAACGGGTTGGCAGGTCCCTGACCACCACCGCTCTGCTGGTCCTTCTTCTTGCCCTCGTCGCCGTCGTCCGGCTCCTCCGGCGGAAGGCCGAATCCGAATGGGGTGTCACTCACGGGATTCCTCGGCTGGTAGGGCCGCCGGTTCTTTCCGGCGGCACGGCTGCCCGACATCACCACCCAGCGTAGACACCTGGGGCGGATCGGGCCTCGGTGCTTCGCCGACTGACGGCCTGCGGCAGGATGGATGCCACCTGGTACGCACGCGTCGGACGCGCTCGTACTGAAGACAACCGCTGGAGACGCCCGGTGAGTTCCCCAGATCCGCAGGTTCGCGCAGCGCGAAACCAGTCAACCAGTTCCGCGAGTCCCGCGGCGCGCGGACCCGTCGTCGCGGTGACCGGTGCCGCGTACGGCGTAGGAGCCCTGCTCACGGAGCAGCTCGCCGCGTCCGGCGAGGTCAAGCAGGTCCTCGCCATCGACGAGCGGCGCGGCGAGTGCGCGGCGGCCCAGTGGCACATCCTGGACGTACGGGACCCGGCCATCGCGGACAAGCTGCGCGGGGCCGACGTGGTGGTGCACCTGGCGCTGGATCTCGACCTGGAAACCGACGCGGCCGCCCGAACGGCCTACAACGTACGGGGGACGCAGACCGTCCTGACGGCGGCCGCGGCCGCCGGGGTGCACCGGGTCGTGCTGTGCACCTCGGCGATGGTCTACGGGGCGCTGCCCGACAACGAGCTGCCGCTGTCGGAGGACGCAGAGCTGCGCGCCACGGCGGAGGCGACGGGCGTCGGCGACCTGCTGGAGATCGAACGGCTGGCGCGGCGCGCGCCCCGGGCGCACCCCGGGCTCAATGTCACCGTGGTCCGGCCGGCCGTGCTGGTGGGAGGCACCGACACCGCGCTGACCAGGTACTTCGAGTCGCCCCGGCTCCTGGTCGTGGCAGGGTCGCGGCCCGCGTGGCAGTTCTGCCACGTCGAGGACCTGTGCAGCGCGCTGGAGTACGCCGTTCTGGAGAAGGTCGACGGGGAGCTGGCCGTCGGCTGCGACGGCTGGCTGGAGCAGGAGGAGGTGGAGGAGCTCAGCGGGATCCGGCGGATGGAGCTGCCGTCGGCGGTCGCGCTGGGTGCGGCGGCGCGACTGCACCGCATCGGCCTCACCCCCTCCCCGGCCGGGGACCTGGCGTACACGATGTATCCGTGGGTGGTGAGCGGCAGCCGGCTGCACGACGCCGGGTGGCGCCCGCAGTACACCAACGAGGAGGTGCTGGCGGAACTCCTGGAGGAGGTCTCCGGCCGGCACACGGTCGCCGGACGGCGGCTGGGCCGCAAGGACGCGACGGCCGCGGGTGCCGCGGGTGCGACCGTGGCGCTGCTGGGCGCGGCGGCGGTGGTGCGGCGGGCGCGAAAGGCCAGGCGGCGGATCTGAGGGGCGCCGGTGCCGGAATCGCCGCGGGAGGCGGCCCCTGTAGGAGGCTCCAAACGCGTACGCGCGCGTGCCGGTCGATAGCTCTGTTCCGTGGCGTCGGCCGCGTGCGGCACGATGGAGGCATGGCAACCACGAGCGATCACCCCGGTGAGCAGGCCGCGCAGGACCCGATCAAGCTGATCGGAATCCGGGACTCGGCTCTCTCCCTGGACGAGGTGTTCCGGGCCGTCGGGGACGACGCGGCAGGCGGCACCGCGCTCTTCGTGGGGACCGTGCGGAACCACGACGGGGGCACCGATGTCGACGAGCTGGGGTACTCCTGCCACCCCAGCGCCGAGGCCGAGATGCGGCGCATCGCGGAGAAGGTCGCCGCGGAGTTCCCGGTGCGAGCCCTGGCGGCCGTGCACCGCGTGGGGGACCTGCGGGTCGGGGACCTCGCCGTGGTCGTCGCCGTCTCCTGCCCGCACCGCGCAGAGGCCTTCGAGGCCTGCCGGAAGCTGATCGACGACCTCAAGCACGAAGTGCCCATCTGGAAGCACCAGAAGTTCTCCGACGGCACCGAGGAGTGGGTCGGCGCCTGCTGATCCCGTAAGCGCGCCTGCTGATGCCGGAAGCCGTCTTCCGGTTGCGTAACCGCACCCCTGGCGTGAGCGTTGTCACTGCGGATCGTTAATCTGCTGATCAGTCAGTTGCGGATGCTCAAAGGGGTTGGAGGTCGGCATGGCGGCGCTCGCCTGGTTGCTGATTCCGCTTGTGGCTGCCATCGGCGCGGGACTCTGGGGCAGTTGGGCCAACCGGACCCGCAGGGCCCGCAACGACGGGCCGGAGCTCACCGGCTACGCCCGCTTCCGCGAGGCCATGGAGAAGCCCCGCACGGGAGCCTGACGGCCGAGGAACCCGCAGGTCACAAACGTTGCAGAGCGCAGGGCCGCCTCGGACGGGCGGCCCTGACGGTGCGCTGACAGGACCGTCCCGTACTGTCGACTCATGCCACGCCGCACCGCGACGATGCTCGCCTCCACCCTGATGCTGATCGCGCTCCTGTGCGCGGGAGTGTTCATCCCCGTGCCCTACTCGGAGATGTCCCCGGGGCCGACGGTGAACACGCTGGGCGATCACGACGGCGAGCCGGTGCTGCAGATCGCGGGCAGGAAGACCTACGCGACCAGTGGCCATCTGAACATGACGACGGTCCGGGTCACGAGCGCCGACTACCGGATGAACCTGGTCGAAGCCGTCTACGGCTGGCTCGCGCACGACAACAAGGTCGTGCCGCACGAGACGCTCTACCCGGACGGCAAGACCGAGGAGCAGTCGACCCAGGAGAACGCCGAGGAGTTCAGCCAGTCCCAGGAGAGCGCCAAGGTCGCCGCCCTGAAGCAGCTGGACGTTCCGGTGAAGTCCTGGGTGATCGTCTCCACGGTCGTCAAGGGGTCCCCCGCCGAGGGCAAGCTGCACGCGGGGGACGTGATCAAGGCCGTCGACGGAACGGCGGTGAAGGAACCGGCCGACGTCGCGAAGCTCGTCACCAAGCACAAGCCGGGCCAGGAGGTCCGCTTCACGATCGTGCCGGCCAAGGAGCAGGTCGCCGCGGAGAAGGAGAAGCGGACGCCGACCAGGACGCAGGACATCACCATGACCACCACGACGTCCGACGACAGCGGTGAGAAGCGCGCCATCGTGGGGATCTCCGCCGGGACCGACCACACGTTCCCGTTCACCATCGACATCAAGCTCGCGGACGTGGGCGGGCCGAGCGCCGGGCTGATGTTCGCGCTCGGGATCTACGACAAGCTCACCCCGGGCAGCCTGACCGGGGGCGCCTTCGTGGCCGGCACCGGCACGATCGACGACACCGGCAAGGTCGGGCCGATCGGCGGCATCGAGATGAAGACCGTGGGCGCACGGGCCAAGGGCGCGAAGTACTTCCTCACGCCCGCCGACAACTGCGCTGCCGCCGCCAAGGACACCCCCGACGGTCTCACCCTGATCAAGGTGGGCACCATCAAGGACGCCCTGGGAGCCCTGAAGGACGTCCGCAGCGGCGACACCGCGGATCTGCCGAAGTGCGGTAAGTAGCCGAGCGCGGTGATCAGCCTGAGGACCGCGGGGCCCGGAAAGCCGGGCCCCGCGGTCCATGGTCTCCTGCGGCCGCTACTCCTCGAACGTCGCCGCCAGCGCCTCCGCCAGCCCCGGGACCAGATCGGAACCGGTCAGGACCTCCGTGGGGGAGTCCTTCTCGCGCAGTCGCAGGGCCGACTCACGCGTGCCGTCGCGCTGGACCGCGACCGTCATGCGGACCTCCTGGCGGTCCGGGTGATCCGCCACCCACTTCGTGAGCGCGGCTTCGCTCAGCCCCTTCGGAACCTGTGCCTCCGCGGACGGCGGCAGCATCAGCCGCTCCACGGCGAGGGCGCAGCCGACCACCGCGTCGGGCCAGGCGATGGTGGCGAGGAACTCGTCGAGCGGCTTGCCCGTTGGCACTTCGTCCTGCTCGATCGGGGTGAGGCCGGAGTTCTCCGACTCGTCGCCCAGACCGAGCCGGTCCGCGAGAGAGGGTTGTTCGGCCCGCAGCCGTGCGGTGTCGACGAGGGCGAAAAGGCGGGCCGGCTGGTCCCAGCCGAGGCCGGAGACGTACTCGTCGATCTCGAGAACGGCCCGGGTGAGCGGGTTCGCAGCCATGGGAGTGTTGGACATGGTCACAATCCTGCCTCGTTCCCGGCCGGAATCGGGAACCGAGTAAACGGTGAGTAAGTTGCATAGGTGGGGGCCCCGCGATCACGGGGGCCACGAGCGGTCCGTGAAGACGCGGGCCTGACGAATCAACAGCGAACTTCGAGGTGCGCACCTTGGCTTTCCAGATGCCGGACCGCGGCGGAGGCCCGACAGGGCCGCGGATCAGAGTGGGCCGCCCGTCCCGGCGTGTCCGGACCCTGCTCATGACGCTGGGCGTCCTGGCCGTTCTCGGCATGGCGTTCACCATGTTCGCGGGCTTTTGGACGGACTGGCTCTGGTACCGCTCGGTGAACTACTCCTCGGTCTTCACCACCACCCTGTGGACCAAGATCGGGCTCTTCTTCGTCTTCGGCCTGCTCATGGCCCTCGCCGTCGGCTTCAACATCTGGCTGGCGCACCGGCTGCGGCCGCCGCTGAGCGCCATGTCGATGGAGCAGCAGAACCTCGACGGCTACCGGATGGGCATCGCGCCCTACAAGAAGTGGCTGCTGTTCGGGATCACCGCCCTCGTGGGCCTGATCGCCGGCGCCTCCGCCTCCGGCCAGTGGCGGACGTGGCTGATGTGGGTCAACGGCGTGCCCTTCGGGCAGAAGGACCCCCAGTTCAAGCTGGACGTCTCCTTCTACGCCTTCGACCTGCCCTGGTACCGGTTCCTGCTCGGCTTCGGCTTCGCCGCCGCGATCCTCTCCGTGATCGCCGCCGCGCTCACCCACTACCTGTACGGCGGGCTGCGCGTCACCAGCCCAGGCGCGCGTGCCACGGCCGCGGCCACCGGGCACCTGTCGGTGCTCATCGGCGTCTTCGTCGCCCTCAAGGCGGTCGCGTACTGGCTCGACCGGTACGGACTCGCGGTGAAGTCCAGCGACTTCAGGGCGACCGACAACTGGACGGGTCTGAGGTACGTCGACGCCAACGCCTACCTGCCGGCCAAGACGATCCTGTTCTGCATCGCGGTCATCTGCGCGCTGCTGTTCTTCGCCACCATCTGGCGGCGCACCTGGCAGCTGCCCGTGATCGGCTTCGGCCTGATGGTGCTCTCCGCGATCCTCATCGGCGGCCTGTACCCGGCCATCGTGCAGAAGTTCCAGGTCCAGCCCAACGAGCAGGCCAAGGAAGCGCCGTACGTCGAGAAGAACCTCGAGGCCACGCGCAAGGCCTACGGTATCGACGGCACCAAGGTCACCGACTACTCGGGCTCGAGCAAGACCGAGGACAAGACCACACTGCGCGACGACGTCCCGTCCACGGCGAGCATCCGGATCATGGACCCGAACATCGTCTCGCCGACGTTCCAGCAGCTCCAGCAGATCAGGAACTACTACGCGTTCCCGACCAATCTGGATGTCGATCGGTACGCCAAGGACGGCAAGGACCAGGACACGGTCATCGGTCTGCGTGAGCTGAACCTCGCGGGCATCCCGAAGAAGAACTGGATCAACAACCACTTCCGTTACACACACGGTTACGGAGTGGTCGCCGCCGAGGGCACCAGTGCGGACGCCCAGGGCCGTCCGAACTTCACCGAGTCCGACCTGCCCTCCGAGGGCGACCTCGGCACGTACGAGCAGCGGGTCTACTACGGCGAGAAGACCACCACGTACTCGATCGTCGGTGGTCCCCAGAAGGAGATCGACTACTCCGACGACAACGGCGAGAAGACCACCAGCTACAAGGGCAACAGCGGGGTCAACCTCTCCAACCCGGTCAACCGGGCCGCGTACGCGGTGGCGTTCGGCGAGCCGCAGATCCTGTACTCCGGGGCCATCGGCGAAGGTTCGCGGATCCTGTACAACCGCACGCCCAAGGAGCGCGTCGAGGCGGTCGCCCCCTGGCTGACCATCGACGGCGACGCCTATCCGGCGGTCGTGGACGGCCGCATCCAGTGGATCGTCGACGCGTACACGACGACGAACGGCTACCCGTACTCCTCGCGTACGACCCTCGGCGACACCACCGCGGACTCGCTGACCGCAACCAACGACAACCGCGCGGTGGTGGCCCAGCAGAACCAGGTCAACTACATCCGCAACTCGGTGAAGGCGACCGTCGACGCCTACAGCGGCAAGGTCAAGCTCTACCAGTGGGACACCAAGGACCCGGTCCTGAAGACCTGGATGAAGGCCTTCCCCGACACGGTGGAGCCGAGGAGCGACATCTCCAAGTCGCTCATGGACCACCTGCGCTATCCCCAGGACCTCTTCAAGGTCCAGCGGGAGCTGCTCACGCGCTACCACGTGAAGGACGCCACGACGTTCCTCAGCGGCAGCGAGGTGTGGCAGGTGCCGGACGACCCGACGAACCGGTCGGGCAGCGCGGTGCCGCCGTACTACCTGAGCATGAAGATGCCCGACCAGAAGGCGCAGGCGTTCTCGTTGACGACGACCTTCACGCCCAATGGCCGGGACAACCTCAGCGCGTTCATGGCGGTCGACGCCGAGGCGGACACCAGTGACTACGGCAAGATCAGAATCCTGAAACTGCCGACCAACACCACGGTGAACGGACCCAAACAGGTCCAGAGCCAGTTCAACTCCCAAGAGGACATCGCCGAGTCCATCAGGCTTTTGAGAGGCGGTGACTCCGAGGTCGAGTACGGCAACCTGCTGACGGTTCCGCTCGACGGAGGGCTGCTGTACGTGGAGCCGGTGTACGTACGCGGTGGCGGACTGAAGTACCCGCTGCTGCGCAAGGTGCTGGTCACCTACGGAGGCCAGACCGCCTTCGAGAACACCCTCGACGAGGCCCTCAACAAGGTCTTCGGAGCGGACGGCCCGACCACCGAGCCACCGGACGAGGGCGGCGACACGACGCAACCACCGCCGACGTCCGACAACCCGACGGTCCAACAGGCCCTGCAGGACGCCCAGAAGGCGTTCGACGCGGGTCAGGAGGCCCTGAAGAAGAACGACTGGGAGGCGTACGGCAAGGCGCAGAAGGACCTTGAGGACGCCCTGCGGCGGGCCGAGGACGCGCAGTCCGAGGCGAGCCGGTCGGGAGGTTCCGGGGGCGGCGAGAGCAAGCCCAGCGGCAAGCCGAGCGGCGACCCGAGCGGCAGTCCGAGCCCCAAGCCGAGCAGCTGACGCCCTGGCCTGGTCAAATGCCCGTCCCGCGCCGTGATACGGTTGTGAACACAACGGCGCGGGGTGGAGCAGCTCGGTAGCTCGCTGGGCTCATAACCCAGAGGTCGCAGGTTCAAATCCTGTCCCCGCTACTGAAGTCGCGATGTCCGAGTGACGGAGCGGCACCGAAGGCCCGGATTCCACAAAGGAATCCGGGCCTTCGTGATGTGTGAACGCATGTGCTGGCGTCGGCTGTGGCCGCGCCGCCGGGGGGAGTTGGCCGATCTGTGTTTGACTTGTCTCTCTGTGGGCATGTCGACAAAACGCTGAAGTGACCTCACTGGCTGCGGTATACCAGGTGTACCCAGGTTGCAGGTGGTGCGACGATGGACGTTATGGGGGACAAGGCAACTCTGTTCGAGACAGGGCGTTTTGTGCAGCCTTCCAGCCGGGAGGACACCGAGACCCCGGACGAGACCGGGGAGATCGCCGACGAGGCGGCCGAGGAGCTGCGTCAGCGGCTCGCCGCCGAGGCCGGCGACGTCGAAGCGATGAGTGTCCTCGGGGCCATGCTGCTGCGCCGTGGTGATCTCGACGGTGCCGAGCCTCATCTGCGTGCCGCCACCGCCGCGGGCGACCGGGCGGCCGCCAACAACCTGGGAGTCCTCCTGCACCAGCGGGGGTACGCCGACGAGGCGGCCGGGTGGTGGCGGATCGCCGCCGTCGCCGGATCCACGGCGGCCGCCCACGCCCTCGGGCGGCACCACCGGGAGCGCGGCGACGAGCCCGCCGCGGAGTACTGGCTGCGCCAGTCCGCAGAACAGGGCCACACGCTGGGCGCGTACGCGCTCGCCGACCTGCTGGAGCACCGCGGTGACGCCGGGGCCGTCCAGTGGATGCGGGTCGCGGCCGAGCGCGGGCACCGGGAGGCGGCGTACCGGCTGGCGCGGGCGCTGGACCGGCAGGCGGCGCGGGAAGCCGACGGCGACAACGGTGTCCAGGCGCCCGAGGAGGCCGAGCAGTGGTACCTGCAGGCCGCCGCGCGTGGCCACCGACGGGCCGCGCTGCAGCTCGGGACGATTCTGGAGCGGCGTGGCGAGCTCAAGGAGGCCGGGCGCTGGTACCTGACCTCCGCCAAGGACGGGGAGGCGCGCGCCGCCTGTGCGCTCGGCTTCCTGCTGCGCGACGCGGGCGACACCGAGAACGCCGCCGTGTGGTGGCTGCGGGCCGCCCAGGAGGGCGACGGCAACGCGGCGAACGCGCTGGGCGCACTGCACGCCGAGCGGGGCGAGACGCAGACCGCGGAGCGGTGGTACCGGGCCGCGATGGACGCGGGCGACGTGAACGGCGCGTACAACCTCGGTCTGCTCTGCGCCGAGCAGGGGCGCACCCCGCAGGCCGAGCAGTGGTACCGGCGCGCGGCCTACGCCGGGCACCGGGAGGCGGCGAACGCGCTGGCGATCCTGCTGCTGCGGGGTGGTGACGAGACGGGCGCGCAGCCGTGGTTCTCCAAGGCCGCCGAGGCGGGGAGCGTCGACGCCGCCTTCAACCTCGGCATCCTCCATGCCGGGCGGGGCGAGGAGGAGGCCGCGTTGCGCTGGTACGAGCGTGCCGCCGCAGCCGGCCACACCGAGGCGGCGCTCCAGGTCGGTATGGCAAGGCTGCGGGAAGGCGACGAGCAGGAGGCCGAGCGGCACCTGCGGTGTGCGGCCGGGGGCGGGAGTTCCGAGGCCGCGTACCGGCTGGCGACCGTGCTCGACGCGCGGCGGCCGCCGGAGCCCGCGCACGAGCTCGGGGAGCCGGTGCACCAGCGGAGCGAGTGCGAGGAGTGGTACGAGCGGGCTGCCTCCCAGGGGCACCGGCGGGCGCAGGTGCGGGTCGGCATGCTGGCGGCGGCCCGGGGCGATGTCGTCGAGGCGGCCCGGTGGTACCGGGAGGCGGCCGAGGCCGGATCCCGTAACGGCGCGTTCAATCTCGGGCTGCTGCTGGCCAGGGAAGGGAGCGAGCCCGAGGCCGCGGTGTGGTGGACGCGGGCCGCTGACGCCGGGCACGGGAGGGCGGCGTTGCGGCTGGCGCTCGTCTACGCGCGTCGGGGTGAGCTGGCGGAGGGGCAGCGCTGGGCCGACCGGGCGGTGTCGCTGGGCCCGGCGTCCGTCGCCGAGAGGGCGGAGCGGCTCAGGGATGCGCTGCGGCAGGAGCTGTCCGCGTGAGGCGTCGCCGCTGGGTCCTGGCGGGGCCCCGGGTAATGGATTTGCATCCGTCCTCTGCGGTGACGTAACGTTGCATTCACCGACGCGGGGTGGAGCAGCTCGGTAGCTCGCTGGGCTCATAACCCAGAGGTCGCAGGTTCAAATCCTGTCCCCGCTACTGAAGGCCGAGGGCCGGAATCCGAAAGGGTTCCGGCCCTCGGTGTTTCCGCCCTCGGTGTTTCCGCCCTCGGTGTTTCCGCCCTCGGTGTTTCCGCCCTCGGTGTTTCCGCCCTCGGTGTTTCCGGTCATCGGTTCTGGCCCTCGGTGTGTCCGGCCCCGGATGTTCCGGCCTCAGCCGCTCGGGCCTCAGGGGCTCGGGCCCCAGGGTTTCCGCCCTCGTGCGACAACGGCAGCAGTGAGCCCCGGCACCCATGGGTGCCGGGGCTTTCGTGTGGCGTGCGGGAGGGCTAGGCGGCGGCGCAGTTCGGACAGACGCCGCGATACGTCACCTCGACGTCCGAGACCGTGAAGCCGAAGCGCTCGGTGTCGGGGAGGTCCGACAGCGGGTTGCCGGTCGGGTGGACGTCGCGGATCGCGCCGCACCGGGCGCAGACCAGGTGGTGATGCGGCTGGTGGGCGTTCGGGTCGTACCGCTTGGCACGCTGGTCCGTGGAGACCTCGAGCACCTCGCCGAGGGTCACCAGTTCGCCCAGGGTGTTGTAGACGGTCGCCCGGGAGATCTCGGGCAGCTTGGCGACGGCCCGCGCATGGACCTCGTCGGCCGTCAGATGGACGTGTTCGCCGTCGAGGACCTCAGCCACGACACGTCGCTGCGCGGTCATCCGCCATCCGCGTCCGCGCAGCCGTTCCAGAAGGTCACTCATAGCCACCAGCCTAACAGCAAAAGAGACCAGGTCCCGAACAGGTGTGAGTTTAGATCTTTGCCTGCTTTAGACATTGTCCAGTATCGAGGGTGGCGGCGTCGAGCGGCGATCGACGGCTTCCGCCGGGCCGGCGGGGAGTATGGGCGAGCGGGCTGGAGGTCGCGGTCCGGGCCCTGTGAAGCTGAACTTGGGCGCCGGACGGCTCGCGGAGGCGGACGGGCCGGGGCTCCTCGGCGCCCGGCCCGTCCGCGTCGTTACGCCGGGACCCGCTGTCGGGCCGGTGCCCAGCAGCGGATGATGTCGCGGACCGACACGATGCCGGCGGGTTCGCCGCCGTCCAGCACGATGAGGTGCCGGAAGCCGCCGTGCGCCATGGCGCCCGCGGCCTCCTCCAGGGTCCAGGCCGGGGCGGCGAACACGACGTCGGTGGTGGTGTGGGCGTGGGCGCGTTCGGTGTCCGGGTCCTGGCCCAGGCCCACGGAGATGAGGATGTCGCGTTCGGTGAGGATGCCGATGCCACCGGCGTCGGGGTCGTGAACCACCGCCGCCCCCACCTTGCGCGCGGACATCAGCGATGCGGCCTGGCGCAGGGTGTGGGTCGGGCCGATCGTGAGGACGACAGTGCTCATGGCGTCACGGACGAGCATGGATGGAGCCACCTCCTGGGAGTCTCCCCACCGTTCGTTCACGGTTTCACAAATTCACAAGTGGGGGGACTCTCAGAGTGGCAGGTAAAGGGAGGGTCAACAAGGGGGCGCTCGGTAACAACGGGGGGCTCAGTAGCGCTGATTCAGATACCCGAGCAACTCGTCGTGCAGCAGGCCGTTCGACGCGGCCGCGTTGCCGCTGTGAGGGCCGGGGCGGGCGTCGAGGCCGGTGAAGGTGCCGCCGGCCTCCGTGACGACGATGGCCGTCGCGGCCATGTCCCAGAGGGACAGCTCCGGCTCGGCGCACATGTCGACGGCGCCTTCGGCCACCATCATGTACGGCCAGAAGTCGCCGTACGCGCGCGTGCGCCACACCTCGCGCGTCAGGTCCAGGAAGCCGTCCAGGCGGCCCTGCTCCTCCCAGCCGCTGAGCGAGGAGTACGCCAAGGAGGCGTCGGAGAGCTTGGAGACGCGGGAGACCTGCAGCCGGGACGCCTTGGTGAGGCTGCGGCCGGAGAACGCGCCGTGGCCCTTCGCGGCCCACCAGCGGCGGCCGAGGGCGGGAGCGGAGACGACGCCGACGACGGGCTGGAAGCCGCCCTCACCGGCCTCCATCAGCGAGATGAGCGTGGCCCACACGGGCACGCCGCGCACGTAGTTCTTGGTGCCGTCGATCGGGTCGATCACCCAGCGGCGGGGGCCGGAGCCCTCGACGCCGTACTCCTCGCCGAGGATCGCGTCCCTGGGGCGGGCGCGCTGGAGGTGGCCGCGGATGAGCTCCTCTGCGGCCTTGTCCGCCTCGCTCACCGGGGTCATGTCCGGTTTGGTCTCGACCTTGAGGTCGAGGGCCTTGAAGCGGTCCATCGTCGCGGCGTCGGCGGCGTCGGCGAGGACGTGGGCGAGACGCAGGTCGTCGAGGTAGTCGGGCATGCAACGAACCTATCTGCCGAGGTGGGGGTGGGGCTACAGGGGGTTTGTGACGGTGGGGGAGGGGTTTGGCGAGGCGCTGGGTGCCGGGTCAGTGATCCGGATCCGGATCCGGCTCTTCGGCATCGCCCGCGGCCGGCCCGGGCTTGGCGTGGAGGATGTCGCGTGCCTGTTCCGCGGCTCGGGCGGTGCTCTCGGAGACGAAGTCGAGGAAGCGGGCGACGTTCTCGAGGCGGGTGGCGGCCATGGTGCCGGGGCCGAGGACACCCACGCCCTGCCGGGCGATGTCGACGACCTGGGCGATGGACCGGGCGCTGGCCATCATCGACTGGTACCAGACGTCGTCGTCGACGACGTAGCGCTCGCGGCGGCCCTCGTCCGTCTCGCGCCGGACCAGGCCCTGGCTGTCGAGGTACGCGATCGCCTTGGAGACGGACGCCGGACTGACCTGGAGCCGCCGGGCCAGTTCGGCGGCGGTGAGGCTGCCCGAGTCGGTCATGCAGAGGCAGGCCATCACCCGGGACATCATCTTGGGCATGCCCGACCCCATGAGGACGGTGGTGAACGTCTCCTCGTACTCGCGCACGGCCTCGGCGTCCCGCCCGTCGGCCCGCGGGGGCGACAGCGGGTCCCGGGGTGCGGCCTGCTTGCGGCGCGTGCGCCGTTCCGTGGCGCGATGGGCCAGGTCGGCGCGGTAGGCCGTGGGGCCGCCGTTGCGCATGACCTCGCGGGTGACCGTCGAGGTCGGGCGGTCGAGACGCCGGGCGATCTCCGCGTAGGCGAGGCCGTCGGTCAGCCCCAGCGCGATCTGCTGGCGTTCCTGCTGGGTGAGTCTGCCTCCCGGCATCGTGGCCTCCTTCGTGCCGCGTGATGACCGCACCATAGCGTTCATTGGCATCTCATTGCAACGGATTGAGTGATTCTGTTGCGTTCGATGGCAGGCTCGTTGCAATGATTTCAGGGCTTTGAGCTGCAATTACTAGTCTCTCGTGCAACGAAGTTGTTGTCGGTTTCGTGAATGCAACGTAGCTTTTCCATCATCGGAAACGACGCACCGCAAGAATCCAAGGAGAGCACGATGCAGAAGTTCGACACCCCCGCCACCGTCTCGGCCGTCCTCGACGTCCCCGCCGGACGCATCCGCTTCATCGCCGCCGACCGGGCCGACACCACCGTCGAGGTCCTGCCCGCGGACGCGTCCAAGAGCCGCGACGTCAAGGCGGCCGAGCAGATCGAGACGACCTACGACGACGGCGTCCTGCGCGTCACGGCCCCCGCGGCGAAGAGCCGCGTCCTCGGCCACTCCGGCTCCGTCGAGATCACCGTGCAGCTGCCCGCGGGCTCCCACGTCGAGGCGAAGGCCGCGGCCGCCGAACTGCGTGGCGTCGGACGGCTCGGCGACGTCGTCCTCGAGGCGGCGCAGGGCTCGGTCAAGCTCGACGAGACGCACGGCGCCCGCCTCAGCCTGCTCGCCGGGGACATCGAGGTCGGCCGCCTGGGCGGTGCCGCGCAGATCAGCACGCAGAAGGGCGACCTCCGTATCGCCGAGGCCGTCCGCGGCACCGTCACGCTGCGCACCGAGCAGGGCGACATCTCGGTCGGCGCCGCCCACGGCGTCTCCGCCGCCCTGGACGCAGGCACCGGCTACGGCCGCATCCACAACACCCTCAAGAACGCGGACGGCGCCGCCGCCGGCCTGACCATCCACGCGACCACCGCGCACGGCGACATCACCGCCCGCAGCCTCTAGCAGCCCCCAGCCCGCCCGAAGGAGCACCCCTCATGACCGACCTGGCCATCGCGGCGAACGGGCTGCGGAAGTCCTACGGCGACAAGACCGTCCTGGACGGCGTCGACCTGGCCGTCCCGAAAGGCACGATCTTCTCCCTGCTCGGGCCGAACGGTGCCGGTAAGACCACCGCCGTCAAGATCCTCTCCACCCTCGTCACCGCCGACGGCGGTCAGGCCCGGGTGGCCGGCCACGACCTCACCACCGACCCGCAGGCCGTACGCGCCGCGATCGGGGTCACCGGCCAGTTCTCCGCGGTCGACGGGCTGATCACCGGCATGGAGAACATGCTCCTCATGGCCGACCTGCACCACCTTCCCCGCCGTGAGGGGCGCCGCGTCGCCGCCGGACTGCTGGAACGCTTCGACCTCACCGACGCCGCCGGCAGGCCCGCCTCCACCTACTCCGGCGGCATGAAACGGCGCCTCGACATCGCCATGACCCTGGTCGGCGACCCCGGCATCATCTTCCTCGACGAACCCACCACCGGCCTCGACCCACGCGCCCGCCACAACCTGTGGCAGATCATCCGCGAGCTCGTCTCCGGCGGCGTCACCGTCTTCCTCACCACCCAGTACCTGGAGGAAGCCGACCAGCTCGCCGACCGCATAGCCGTCCTCAACGACGGCCGGATCGCCGCAGAGGGCACCGCCGAAGAGCTCAAGCGCCTCATCCCCGGCGGACACGTCCGGCTCCGCTTCACCGACCCCGCCGCCTACCGCGACGCCGCCACCGCCCTCGGCGACGTCACCCGCGACGACGAAGCCCTCGCCCTCCAGCTTCCCAGCGACGGCAGCCAGCGCGCACTGCACGTCCTCCTCGACCGGCTGGACTCGGCCGGCGTCGAGGCGGACGAACTGACCGTGCACACCCCCGACCTCGACGACGTCTTCTTCGCACTGACCGGCGGCAGCGCCACCGGCATCCCCGACCAGCCCAAGGAGAACACCCGATGAGCTCCCTCGGCCTCGCCCTGCGCGACTCCTCCACCATGCTGCGCCGCAACCTCCTGCACGCCCGGCGCTACCCCTCCCTCACCCTCAACCTCCTGCTCACCCCGATCATGCTGCTCCTGCTCTTCGTCTACATCTTCGGCGACACCATGAGCGCCGGCATCGGCGGTGGCGGTCCGGACCGTTCCGCGTACGTCGCCTTCGTCGTCCCCGGCCTGCTGCTGATGACCATCGGCAGCACCACGATCGGCACCGCGGTCTCCGTCTCCAACGACATGACCGAGGGCATCATCGCCCGCTTCCGCACCATGGCGATCCACCGCGGGTCGGTCCTCATCGGGCACGTCCTCGGCAGCGTGCTGCAGGCGGTCGTCAGTGTGGTGCTCGTCGGCGCGGTCGGTGTGGCGATCGGCTTCCGGTCCACCGACGCCACCGCCCTGGAGTGGCTGGCGGCCTTCGGCCTGCTCGTGCTCTTCGCCACGGCGCTCACCTGGATCGCCGTCGGCATGGGCCTGGTCAGCCCGAACGCCGAGGCGGCGAGCAACAATGCGATGCCCCTGATCCTGCTGCCGCTGCTGTCCAGCACCTTCGTCCCGCTCGACGCGATGCCGGGCTGGTTCCAGCCGGTCGCCCGGTACCAGCCGTTCACCCCGGCCATCGAGACCCTGCGCGGCCTGCTCCTCGGCACCGGGATCGGCCACAACGGGTGGCTCGCCCTCGCATGGTGCCTGGGCCTCGCGGCGCTCGGCTACTTCTGGTCGACCTCGAAGTTCGACAACGACCCGAGGTAACCGTCGTGACCCCGCGGGCCGGTTCCCGCGAACGTCCCACCCCAGGGCGGCGTACACCGACAACCGGTCGGAGTGCGCCGCCCGTTCGTACGCACGTGGCGAGGACCCGGCCCACAGGTCAACGCCCCGCGCCACAAGGCCGAAACGCGACCCCGGGCCCGCCCGCGAACCCTTGACAGTGGTTCCACGCGCGTCAAATCTGGGCGCAGAGCCGCTCGCCCCAAGGGGAGGCGAAGATGCCTGCAGCGCGGGAATCCCTACTGGACGCCGCCTACACGGCGCTGGTGCGCCGGCCGTGGTCCGCCGTACGGATGGTGGACGTGGCCGCGGCGGCCGGGGTGTCCCGGCAGACGCTCTACAACGAGTTCGGCAGCAAGGACGGTCTCGCCCGGGCGCTCGTGAGGAGAGAGGCCGACGGATACCTCGCGGGGGTGGACCGCGCCCTCGCCGCGCACGGCGATCCGTGCGACCGGCTCACCGCCACCGCCGAGTGGACCGCCTCGGCGGCCCGGGGCAACATCCTCGTCCGCGCCATGCTCACCGGCTGCTGGAGCGAGCGGCTGCCCGCCCCGGCCCTCACGGCGGTACCGTCCAGCTCCGCCGTACCGGCCCAGCGCCGCGCCGACGGGCCGCTGCCCTCACCCGGCGACTTCGTCGCGCTCGTCCGCGACCGGGCCGTGACCCTCCTGGCCGGGCCCGCCACGCCCCGGTCCGACACCGCCGGCCTGGCCCGCTCCTGCGAACTCGCCGTCCGGCTCGCCCTGTCCTGTGTGGCCGCACCACCCGGCGAGGGCGGCGTCGCCGACCTGGTCCGCAGCGCCCTTCCCCGGCCGGGAGGCTGACGGGGCGTCAGCCGCCTATCCCCGGCAAAACGGCTGACGGGGCGTCAGTGCGCGGACCCCGACAACTGCAGCCCGATCACACCGGCGATGACGAGACTGATCGACACGATCTTCAGCACCGACACCAGGTCACCCAGGAACACCATTCCGTAGATCGCCGTCCCGGCCGCCCCGATGCCGGTCCACACCGCGTACGCGGGACCGACGTCGAGCCTTCTCAGCGCGAGGGTCAGCAGTCCGAAGCTGCCGAGAGCGAAAATACAGAACGCGACCGTCGGCCACAGCCGGGTGAAGCCGTGCGACAGCTTCAGACACACCGCGAAGCCGGTCTCGAGCAACCCGGCCACGATGACCAGCAGCCACGCCATGAGTCGTCCTCCCGTATCCCACGTTCAGTGACCGCTTCATCAGTCTCAGCGCGCTCGTCAGGCCTTGGCCGGCCTCGCCTCCGGCTTGGGTGCGATTATGCATTTACCGTCCGCACGCCAGGACAAACAACGCGGAGGTCAGTCGCCCTCCTTGCGCTCGCGCGTGGCCAGCAGCCGCCGCAGCGAGTACAGCCGCGCGGGGTCCGCGTGCCCCTCGGCCACCCACGCGTCCAGCGCGCAGTCCGGCTCGTCGTGGCTGCACGCGCGCGGGCAGCCCTCGGTGCCCGGCTCCAGGTCGGGGAAGGCGTGGATGACCTGGGACGGGTCCACGTGATGCAGTCCGAAGGACCGCAGGCCCGGTGTGTCGATGACCCAGCCGTCGCTGCCCGACAGCGGCAGCGCCAGCGCCGAGGTGGTGGTGTGGCGTCCGCGGCCCGTCACCGCGTTCACATGCCCGGTCGTACGCCGCTGCTCCTCCGGCACGAGCGAGTTGACCAGAGTCGTCTTGCCGACGCCGGAGTGACCGACGAACGCGGTGATCTTGCCTTCGAGCTGCTCGCGCACGCGGGCGAGGGCGGTGCCGTTCCGCAGCTCCTCGCGGCTGGTGACGACGTAGGGGATGTCGAGGTGGCCGTACAGCTCCAGCAGCTTGTCGGGGGGCGCGAGGTCCGACTTGGTCAGGACCAGCAGCGGCTCCAGGCCGCCGGCGTAGGCCGCGACCAGGCAGCGGTCGATCAGGCGGGGGCGGGGCTCCGGGTCGGCCAGGGCGGTGACGACCGCCAGCTGGTCGGCGTTGGCCACGACCACGCGCTCGTACGGATCGTCGTCGTCCGCCGTGCGGCGCAGAACGGAGGTGCGCTCCTCGATGCGCACGATCCTCGCGAGTGAGTCCTTCTTGCCCGTCAGGTCGCCCACGATGGCCACCCGGTCGCCGACCACCGCCGCCTTGCGGCCCAGCTCGCGGGCCTTCATCGCCATGACCACACGGTCCTCGACGAGGCAGGTCAGGCGGCCCCGGTCGACGGTGAGGACGAGTCCCTCGGCGGCGTCCTCGTGTTTGGGGCGGATGTTCGTCCGGGGCCGGGTGTTGCGGCGGCCCGGACGGGTGCGGATGTCGTCCTCGTCGGTGTGCTTGCCGTAGCGGCGCATGACGTGATCCCTGCGTCCTACGCCCCGAGCATCCCGGTCCACAGGTCGGGGAAGCCGGGCAGGGTCTTGGCCGTCGTCGCCACGTTCTCGATCTGCACCCCCTCCACCGCCAGTCCGACGATCGCGCCGGCCGTGGCCATGCGGTGGTCGTCGTAGGTGTGGAAGATCCCGGCGTGCAGCCGGCGCGGGCGGATGTGCAGACCGTCGGCGGTCTCCGTGACGTCGCCGCCGAGTTCGTTGATCTCCTTGGTCAGCGCGGCCAGCCGGTCCGTCTCGTGCAGCCGCAGATGGGCCACCCCGCGCAGGGTCGACGGGGAGTCCGCGAGGGCCGCGACCGCCGCGATGCCCGGCGTCAGCTCGCCGACCTCACCGAGGTCGACGTCGATGCCGTGGATCGACCCGGAGCCGGTGAACACCAGCCCGTACTCGGTCAGTTCGCAGGAGCCGCCCATCTCGGTGAAGATCTCGCGCAGCCGGTCGCCGGGCTGCGTGGTGCGGGCGGGCCAGTCCGGCACGACGACCTTGCCGCCCGTCACCAGGGCCGCCGCGAGGAACGGCTGGGCGTTCGACAGGTCCGGCTCGATGACCAGGTCCCGGCCGAGCAGGGCACCCGGCGAGACCCGCCAGACGTTCGGCTCGCCGCCCGACTCGGGCGTGTCCACCTGGGCGCCGACCGCGCGCAGCATGTCGACCGTCATGCGGATGTGCGGCATGGAGGGCAGCGTGGAGCCCGTGTGGCGGACCTCGACGCCCTGGTTGACCCGGGGGCCGGACAGCAGCAGGGCGCTCACGAACTGCGACGAGGAGGAGGCGTCGACGGCGACCGTGCCGCCGTCCAGGGCGCCGCTGCCGTGCACGGTCAACGGCAGCGCGCCGCGGCCGTCGTCGTCGATCCGGGCGCCGAGCTGACGCAGCGCGTCGATGACGCCGGTCAGCGGACGCTCGTAGGAACGGGGGTCGCCGTCGAAGCGGACGGGGCCGTCGGCGAGCGCGGCCACCGGCGGCAGGAACCGCATCACCGTGCCGGCGTTGCCGACGTCGACCGTGGCCGGGCCGCGCAGGCCCGTGGGGAGCACCCGCCAGGCCTCACCCGTGCCGTCGGGGCCCACGCCTTCCTCGATCTCGATGCCCATCGCCCGCAGCGCGCCGGCCATCAGCAGGGTGTCGCGGGAGCGCAGGGGGCGGCGCAGCCAGCCGGGCTCGGAGGCGAGGGAGGCGAGGACGAGGGCACGGTTGGTGACCGACTTGGACCCGGGCACGTGGACCGTCGCGTCGACGGCTCCGCTCGCGTGCGGGGCGGGCCAGAGGGCGGTGTCTGCGGTGTTCGGGGCCATGGCCCCCACTTTATAAGCCGGCCGACTTCCGAGTGCGGCGCCGTCGGCGCGGTCGCGCCCGCTGGGACAGGCGCACCCCGCGGGGGCACGCGCCCCTCGGCCGGCTGTCACATCTCCAGCAGCCAGCGGCCCCCGCCGATCAGCGAGCACAGCGACACCGCGTGGAACAGGAAGAACCACAGCCCCGCCGGTGCGTGCGTCAGCCGCGACAGCTGGTCCGCGTCCGAGTCCCCGGCACCGCCCCGGGCCCGCTTCGCCTGGAGCTCGAAGGCCGGACGGACCCCGCCGATCAGCAGGAACCACACCACCACGTACGCGAACGCCGCCTGCACCTGGGGGCCGGCCAGCCACGACACCAGCACGAACAGGCCGCCGGTCACGAGCATGGTCAGGGCGCCGTAGGCGTTGCGGATCATCACGAGCATGGCGAGCAGCAGGGCCGTCGCCAGCCACAGCAGGAGCGTGATGCGGCCGGCGCCGAGCAGGGCCGCGCCGCCGAGGCCCAGCAGGGGCGGGGCGGTGTAGCCGGCGGCCGCGGTGAGGATCATGCCGATGCCGTGGGGCTTGCCCCGGCTGACGGTCAGGCCGCTGGTGTCCGAGTGCAGGCGTATGCCGGTGAGGGTGCGGCCGGTGAGCAGGGCCACGAGCCCGTGACCGCCTTCGTGGGCGATGGTGATGGCGTTGCGGGAGATGCGCCACAGGCCGTGCGGGATCACCACGGCGAGCGCGACGCCCAGGGTCGCGATCACCACCCACAGGTCGGGGTCGGGCTGCGTACCGGAGACCTCGTCCCAGAGGGAGGCGAGCGAGGCGGTTGCGGTGCTGTCCATGTAAGGCGTTGGCTCCCTGTGGGCGAGTCGGTGGGGGCCGGCGCGTAGCGCCGTCGATGGGGGGTGGTGGTCGGGCGACGGGTGGGCCTGGCAGTGTGGCACGTATGTGCGGACGGTATTCAGCGAGTCGTAGGCCAGAGGATCTCGCAGGAGTCTTCGAGATCGAGAAGTGGGAGCCCGAGGAGACCCTCGCGCCGGACTACAACGTGGCACCCACCAAAGAGGTCTACGCCGTCCTGGACCGCCCTCTGAAGGACGCGGACGACCCGCGGCCGGTTCGCCAGCTGCGCACGCTGAAGTGGGGACTCGTCCCGTCCTGGTCGAAGACCCCCGAGGGCGGCGCCCGGATGATCAACGCCCGCGCGGAGACCGTCCACGAGAAGCCGTCCTACCGCCGCGCCTTCACCTCGCGGCGCTGCATCCTGCCGGCCGACGGCTACTACGAGTGGGTCACCGGCACCCAGGAGCGCGAGCTGGAGGTCGAGGGCAAGAAGAAGCGGCCGCGCAAGCAGCCGTACTTCGTGACACCGGCGGACGGGTCGGTCTTCGCGATGGCCGGGCTGTACGAGTTCTGGCGGGACAAGACGCTGCCGGACGATCACCCGCAGGCCTGGTGGGTGACGTGCTCGGTCATCACCACGGAGGCCGAGCAGGGCCCCCTCGCGGTGTCCCCGGCCGACGGGCCCCGGGCGCTCGCCGAGATCCACCCCCGGATGCCGCTGATGCTGACGCCCGACCGCTGGGACGCCTGGCTGGACCCGTCCCGTACGGACCCCGACGGCCTGCGTGAGCTGCTCGCCCCGCCACCCGGTGGGCTGATGCGCGCCTACCCGGTCGCCACGGCCGTCAGCAACGTCCGCAACAACGGGCCGGAGCTGCTGAAGGAGCTGGAGGGGCCCGAAGAGGGCACACTCTTCTGACGTGACGAACGTGACCAACGTGACGAAGACGGCGGGTGTGACCACCGAGACCGTCGAGACCGACGCCGGAACCGCCCGCATCACCTGGCACCGGGCGAAGAAGGCCCGGCTGGTCCTCGCCGTCAGCCACGGCGCCGGCGGCGGCATCGAGGCCCGCGACCTGATCGCCCTGGCCGAGGCCCTGCCCGCCCACGGCGTGACCGTGGCGCGTGTGGAGCAGCCCTGGCGGGTGGCCGGGAAGAAGCTGGCGCCCGCGCCCAGGACGCTCGACACCGGCTGGCGGGGCATCTGGCCCGCGCTGGCGAAGTCCGGACTGCCGGTGATCTCCGGCGGGCGCAGCGCCGGGGCCCGGGTCGCCTGCCGTACCGCCACCGAGCTGGGCGCCCACGCGGTCCTCGCCCTCAGCTTCCCGCTGCACCCGCCGGGCAAGCCCGAGAAGTCCCGCGCGGACGAACTGCTGGGGTCCGGGGTGCCCACCCTGGTCGTCCAGGGCGGGAACGACCCGTTCGGCAAACCGGAGGAGTTCCCCGAGGGGCCGTACCGGCTCGTGGAGGTTCCGTACGGGGATCACGGCTTCGCCGTGCCCAAGCGTGCGGACCTCACGCAGGAGGAGGCCGTGGCGCTCATCACGGACGCGGTCGTGGAGTGGGCCGGGTCACTCGGGTAAAGCTTCGGGAATGCCGGGGCGGCGGTCACTGTTGTGCGGGACGTACGTGCTGGAGACCAGCATCGACGTCGTAGGAGAGGGAGTCCGCCGCATGGGTTCGACCATCTGCCCGCCCGTCACCCGCCACCACCCCGTGGACGGGCTGCGCCCGGCAGAATCTGATTCGACCCGCAGCAGCCGCGCCGACCTGGACTGGACGGTGCTGCACGCGGCGAAGACCGCCCCTGTTCGGGCGGCGGGCGGACCGGATCGTCGTCTATCCTCCGATTCGGGTGAGACCGGTCTCGGTCTCACGAGAACACTCGAGGAGGTGGGTCCGGTCACTGGGACCGACGCAGGGACCGAACACGGCCAGGCGGAGCAGCCCGAGGGCCAGGGCGGCACGGCCGCCGAGACGGCCGCGCAGCGCAGTGCGCGCTTCGAACGGGACGCGCTCGAGTTCCTCGACCAGATGTACTCGGCCGCGCTGCGCATGACGCGCAACCCGGCCGACGCCGAGGACCTGGTGCAGGAGACGTACGCCAAGGCGTACGCGTCCTTCCACCAGTTCCGCGAGGGCACCAACCTCAAGGCGTGGCTGTACCGGATCCTCACCAACACGTTCATCAACTCGTACCGCAAGAAGCAGCGCGAACCTCAGCGCTCCGCGGCCGAGGAGATCGAGGACTGGCAGCTCGCCCGCGCCGAGTCGCACATGTCGACGGGCTTGCGCTCCGCGGAGTCGCAGGCGCTCGACCACCTGCCCGACTCGGACGTGAAGGAGGCGCTCCAGGCCATCCCCGAGGAGTTCCGCATCGCCGTCTATCTCGCGGACGTCGAGGGGTTTGCCTACAAGGAGATCGCCGACATCATGGGGACACCCATCGGTACGGTGATGTCCCGGCTGCACCGGGGCCGCCGTCAGCTGCGCGGCATGCTGGAGGACTACGCCCGTGACCGCGGGATGGTGCCGGCCGGTGCCGGAGAGTCGAACGAAGCGAAAGGCTCGGGGTCATGAGCTGCGGAGAGCCGCACGAGACGGATTGCAGCGAAATCCTCGATCATCTCTACGAGTTCCTCGACCGTGAGATGCCGGACTCGGACTGCGTGAAGTTCGAGCACCACTTCGAGGAGTGCTCGCCCTGCCTCGAGAAGTACGGGCTCGAGCAGGCCGTGAAGAAGCTCGTCAAGCGCTGCTGCGGGCACGACGACGTGCCTGGCGACCTGCGGGACAAGGTCATGGGGCGGATCGATCTGATCCGCTCCGGCCAGGCCGTCCCCGAGCAGGACGTCACGGCCTCTCCCGCCACGCCGCGGGAGTCCTGACACTCCTGCACTTTTCAACTACCCCACCTCTGCGCGGGTAGTCCCCCTCGAACACGTCACTCGAACGTGCTAATCCGCGGGTTATCGGCCCGCGGAACCCCCTGCCGCCGTCCTAGGCTCCGGGCCTGACGGACCTGGCCGGGGGAGGGGCTCATGGAAGCGGTACCGGCACGGGCACGGGTCTACATCGCCTGTGTCGTCACGGCCGCCCTGTTCTGCCTGCTCCCGCGGCCGGACACCCACACCACCTGGTGGGCGGTCGTACTGCTCGCCGGGCTGTACGCCGGATGCGAGCGCGTCGCCCGGTCCCGGTTCGTGGGGATCTCCCACCCGACCGGGACCTTCTACCCCGTGCTGCTCGCCGGTGCCTTCCTCCTTCCGGCACCCGCCGCCGCGCTGGTGGCCGTGCCCGGCGCGCTGCTCTCGCACGTAGGTCAGCGGCCCGTGGCGCTGCGACGCGTCTGGCGGACCGCCCAGCTCGTCCTCGGGCTGTGGGCCGCGGCCGGGACGCACCGGCTGCTCGGCGGGCCGGACGCGGTCGCCGCGGGCGACGTCCCCTACGCCCTCGGTCCGGCCGGAGCGGCCGTGCTGGCGTTCTGCCTGGTGCTCGCGCTGCTCGACGGCGGAATCCTGGCCGTGGCGGAACGGGTGCCCGTACGGCGTGCCTGGCGGGGACTGGTGGCACGCTCGCTCGCCCCGATCGCCGTGCACGGCCTCGCCGGGCTGATGATGGCCGTCCTGTGGCGCAGCCCCTACGGGCCGGTCTCCGCGCTGCTCGTGCTGCTGCCCATGTGCGTGTCCTGGTGGGCGTTCGCGCAGTACCACCGGGAACGCGCCGCCCATCAGGCGACCATCCGGGCGCTGGTGCAGGCCGTCGACATCAAGGACGGGTACACCCGCGGGCACAGCGAGCGCGTCGGGCAGGCCTCCATGATGATCGCGCGCGAGCTGGGCATGGCCGACGAACGCGTCGAGGTGCTCCGCTTCGCCGGGATCCTGCACGACGTCGGCAAGCTGGGCGTGCCCACCCGGCTGCTCAGGAAGGACGGGCCGCTGACGCCCGAGGAGCGGCGGGTGATCGAGCTGCACCCCGAATACGGGCACGAGATGGTGCGCGGCATCGGCTTCCTCGGCGAGGCCCGCGCCGCCGTGCTGCACCATCACGAGCGGCTCGACGGCAGCGGCTACCCCTATGGCCTGGTGGGCCGTCAGATCCCGGAGTCCGCACGGGTCGTGGCGGTCGCGGACGCCTTCGACGCCATGACCTCCACCCGCAGTTACAGCAGGGCGCGGCCCGTCGCCGTGGCCCTGGCCGAGCTGGAGCGGTGCGCGGGCAGCCAGTTCGACCCGGTGATGGTCGCCGCTCTCGTCGAAGCCGTCGGGCGGACCGGGTGGCACCCCGCGGTGACCGCCGACGACGCGGAGACCCGCCCACCACGGGTCCCCCCGCCCGGCGCACCCCTGTCCGGCCGTCCGGGAGCCCACCGTTGAACACGCACCGGCCGTCCGGGAGTCGATCGTTGAACACGCACCGGCCGTCCGGGAGTGGACCGATGAGCGCGCGGCGACCGTACGGGAGCCCACCGAAGAGCGCGTACCGGCCGCCCCAGCTGCTCACCCTCGTCCACGCCTGCGCGGGCCTCTTCGCCGTCGGCTCCCTCGTCGTCACCCTCTACGACGGCCTCGAGGAACGCCGGGTCGCCCTCGCCTTCGGCGTCCTCGTCACCGTCGGTGAGCTCACCCGGCGCAACGGCGCGCGGGTCCGGGAGCCGGCACCGCTCGGAGCCGCCGCGGCCCTGTCCTACGCGCTGCTCGGTGAGGCCGGCGGGCGAGCCACCCACCACGGCCCCATGCAGGTCGTCGCCGTCGTGCTGGCCGCCTCGCTGCTGGGCAGCGTCCCGCACGTCGCCCGCGGACAGGGGCCCACACTCGACCACGTGGCACGTCGTGTGCTCACCGTCGGCTTCGTCGCCGTGTGCTTCCAGCCCCCGTACAACCGGGGCATGTTCGACGACTGGGGCGGCCCCGCCTACGCGCTGCTGCTGCTCGCCCTGCTGTCCCTGACCGCTCTGTGCGACGCGGTGCTCGCCGCCGCCCTGGCCCACACCCGCACCGGCCGGCCGTTCGGGCCGGCGCTGCGGGACGAGCTGCGGGCCGTGTGCGGCATCGGGGCCGCCGTCATCGCCACCGGGGCGGTGATGGCGCTGGCTGTCGCCGTCGTGGGGCTGTGGGCCCTGCCCGTCTTCTCCGTGCCGCTGCTGCTCGCCCAGATGTCGTTCCGCCGCTACGCCGCCGTCCGGGCGACCTACCGGCAGACCATCGCCTCCCTCGCCCGGGCCACCGAGGTCGCCGGATACACCCCGGCCGGGCACGCCCGGCGCGTCGCCGTGGTCAGCAAGGCGGTGGGGCGCGACCTGGGGCTGACCGAGCCCGAGCTCGCCGTCCTGGAATACGCCGCGCTCATGCACGACATCGGCCAGCTGAGCCTCGTCGACCCGGTGCCGGCGGGCGCCACCGCCGCGCTGCCCGCCGCGGAGCAGCGGCGGATCGCCCTGCTCGGCGGGGCCGTCGTACGGCAGACGGGCGTCGACGAGGCGGTGGCCGTGGTCGTGGAGCGGCAGGCCGACCCCTACGCCGAGCAGCCGCTCGCAGCGCGAATCGTCCGGGTCGTGAACGCGTACGAGGAGAAGTCCCGGGAAGGAGGGCCGGGCGGGCCGCTGAAGGCGCTGGAGGAACTCCGGCTCGCCACCGCCGGGACGTACGCCCCGGAGGTGGTGGAATCACTGGCCCGCGTACTGGCAAGGAGCAGTCTGACCCTGCCCGTGGCTGGGTAACCCATGGGTAATGAGCGCCCTCGAGGCCGTACGTGGTTGGATGCGAAGAAGAAGGTGTCCGGGGGCTCGAAACACAGCTACGGCCAGCCCACCGCACGGAACTGGCAGGCGGGAATCGTGAGGATCTTCGGCAAGGGACGGCACCGGCCCTCCGCCTCCTGGCGGCAGGCCACGGACCGGGCGTTCACCCTCATCGGCGACGGCCGGTACGAGGACGCAGGCGCACTGTTGACACGTGCCGCCGATCTGGAGCCCTGGCTTTCCGAGTCCTGGTTCAATCTCGCGCTGCTGCACAAGTTCCGGCACGACTGGGAGCAGGCGCGGGCGGCCGGACTGCGGGCCGTGGCCCTGCTCGACCGGGACAACGGCGCGCCCGACTGGTGGAACGTCGGGATCGCGGCGACCGGGCTGCAGGACTGGCCGCTGGCCCGGCGTGCCTGGCAGGCCTACGGGCTGCGGGTGCCGGGAGCGGCCAACGACTCCGGTGAGCCCCTCGGCATGGACCTCGGCAGCGCGGCCGTACGGCTGTCCCCCGAGGGGGAGGCCGAGGTGGTGTGGGGGCGGCGGCTGGACCCCGCGCGGATCGAGGTCCTGTCCATTCCGCTGCCGTCGTCGGGACGGCGCTGGGGCGAGGTCGTCCTGCACGACGGTGTGCCGCACGGGGAGCGGACGACCGCCGCCGGGCACACCTACCCGGTGTTCGACGAGATCGAGCTGTGGGCGCCCTCGCCGGTGCCGACCTGGGTGGTGCTGCTGGAGGCGGCGACCGAGTCGGACCGGGACGCGCTGGAGCAGCTGGCGGCGGACGCCGGGTTCGCCGCGGAGGACTGGTCTTCTTCGGTGCGGTTGCTGTGCCGGATGTGTTCCGAGTCGCGTATGCCGTCGGACGAGGGCGACGGGGAGCACCTCGACCCGCACGATCACAGTGAGCCGGGGCATCCCGGGCCGCTGGGGCATCGCACGGACGGGCAGCTGTGGGTGCCGGAGCGGGAGTGCGGGCTGGCTGCGCCGGCTTCGCTGGTTCGGGGGTTGCTGGACGGGTGGGTGGCCGACAGCCCGGACTCCCGGGACTGGCGGGATCTGGAAGAGGTCTGTTAGGCCGTCGTGCGGGTGCGGGCCCGTCGGGGCTGTTCGCGCGGTTCCCCGTGCCCCTGACGGGGGCGCCTTCCCCGTACCCTGTATCTGCATCCCGGCTTGGATTTGTTCAGGAAGGCGTACGTAACGTCATGGCTCAGCAGGACACCGATCAGCAGCGTGCGGGCGTGCTCCCCGTCGATGACGAGGGGTACGTGATCGACACGGAGGACTGCGAGGAGCGCGAGGCGGCCTGGCGGGAGCGGGGGACCTCGCGGCCCATCACCGTGGTCGGGAACCCGGTGCTGCACAAGGAGTGCAAGGACGTCACCGACTTCGGCGAGGAGTTCCAGCAGCTCGTCGCGGACATGTTCGCCAGCCAGCGCACCGCGGAGGGCGTGGGCCTCGCCGCCAACCAGATCGGCGTCGACGCGAAGGTCTTCGTCTACGACTGCCCCGACGACGAGGGCGTACGCCACACCGGTGTCGTCTGCAACCCCGAGCTCGTCGAACTGCCCGCCGAGAAGCGCCGCCTGGACGACAGCAACGAGGGCTGCCTGTCGGTGCCCACCGCGTACGCCCCGCTCGCCCGCCCCGACTACGCCGAGGTGACCGGGCAGGACGAGAAGGGCAACCCGATCCGGGTGCGCGGCACCGGATACTTCGCTCGGTGTTTGCAGCACGAGACGGACCACCTGTACGGCTACCTGTACATCGACCGGCTCTCCAAGCGCGAGCGCAAGGACGCCCTGCGGCAGATGGCCGAGAACGAGCCCCGCTACCCCGTGGTGGCCAACGACTGAGACCTCGGCCTCACCAGCAGCACGGCGTCTGTCCGGGTTTCCCACCCGGGACGGGCGCCGTTCCTCTGTGCCGTTCGCCTGTCCGTCGCACGTCCGACCGCTGCTGCTCTCCCGGAGATCCGCGGGAAGTCACACAACGGGAGATTCCCGGCGCTGCGGGGTGGTGAATGAAGCAAATACGTTCCCAGAACGGTCAGTTGTAGTGCTGAATGGGATGAGCGGGGTATGCAACGGCGCACGCCCGGCACGAAGGGAGGGGCGCCCGCGCCAACTGGCGGCTGAGAGGGGTTAGTTCGTGCATGCTTTGTCACACGGCACCACATCGACACCGGTCACCATCGCAGTTCCACCGTCGCTCTCTCTTCCGGTGATCGAGGCGGAGTTTCCCCGGCAACTCCACCCGTATTGGCCGAAGTGCCAGGAGAAGACCCGGGCCTGGCTGCTCGAAAAGCGGCTCATGCCTGCGGACAAGGTGGAGGAATATGCCGACGGCCTTTGCTACACCGACCTCATGGCGGGGTACTACATCGGCTCCCCGGACGAGGTCATGCAGGCGATCGCCGATTACAGCGCGTGGTTCTTCGTCTGGGACGACCGTCACGACCGCGACATCGTGCACGGCCGTCCCGCCGCCTGGCGGCTGCTGCGGGACCGGCTCCACGCGGCCCTCGACTCCCCCGGGGAACACCTGCATCACGAGGACCCACTGGTCGCCGGGTTCGCGGACAGCGTGCTGCGGCTGTACGCGTTCCTGCCCCAGACGTGGAACCTCCGGTTCGCCCGGCACTTCCACGCGGTGATAGACGCGTACGACAGGGAGTTCCACAATCGCAGGCAGGGCATCGTCCCGACGGTCGAGGAATACCTCCGGCTGCGCCGGCTCACCTTCGCGCACTGGATATGGACGGACCTGCTGGAGCCGGCCGCCGGCCGTGAACTTCCCGACCGAATACGGAAGCACCCGGCCTTTCGGGAGGCAGCGCTGCTGAGCCAGGAATTCGCAGCCTGGTACAACGATCTGTGCTCGCTCCCGAAAGAGATCGCGGGCGACGAGGTGCACAACCTCGGAATCAGCCTCATCACCCATGAGGGGCTGACTCTGGAACAGGCGGTCGTGGAAGTCCGGCGCCGTGTCGAGAAAAGCATCACCGATTTCCTCGACGTCGAGCAGGAAGCCTTACGGTTCGCCGACGAACTCGCCGACGGCACCGTGCGGGGAAAGGAACTGAGCGCAGCCGTGCGGGCCTGTCTGAGCAATATGAGGAACTGGTTCAGTTCCGTCTACTGGTTCCACCACGAGTCCGGCCGGTACATGGTCGACAGCTGGGACGACCGGTCCACGCCCCCGTACGTCAACAACGAAGCGGCAGGTGAGAAATGACCGTCGAGTCTGTGAAGCCCGAAACCCCGCCGGCCGTGGAGCTGCGGGAGCCGTCCCGGGCGGGTGGTGGCGTCCCGGTCCTCGGGCACGGCTGGAAGCTGGCGCGCGACCCGCTGGCCTTCATGTCCCGGCTGCGTGACCACGGCGACGTCGTGCGGCTGAAGCTCGGACCCAAAACGGTGTACGCGGTCACCACCCCGGACCTGACCGGCGCCCTGGCGCTGAGCAACGACTTCATCATCGCCGGGCCGTTGTGGGAGTCCCTGGAGGGCCTGCTCGGCAAGGAGGGCGTGGCCACGGCGAACGGTCCACGGCACCGGCGCCAGCGGCGCACCATCCAGCCCGCCTTCCGGCTCGATGCCATCCCCGCCTACGGCCCGATCATGGAGGAGGAGGCCCACGCGCTCACCGAGCGCTGGCAAACCGGCGAGACGATCGACTGCACCTCCGAGTCCTTCCGGGTGGCCGTGCGCGTTGCGGCCCGCTGCCTGCTGCGCGGCGAGTACATGGACGAGCGGGCCGAGCGGCTGTGCGTCGCCCTCGCCACCGTCTTCCGGGGGATGTACCGGCGCATGGTGGTCCCGCTCGGGCCGCTCTACAACCTGCCGCTCCCGGCCAACCGCGAATTCAACCGGGCGTTGGCCGATTTGCATCTCCTGGTCGACGAGATCGTCGCCGAGCGCCGCGCAAGCGGTCAAAAGCCGGACGATTTGCTGACGGCATTGCTGGAGGCGAAGGACGACAATGGCGACCCGATCGGGGAACAGGAGATCCACGATCAGGTCGTCGCGATCCTCACCCCCGGCAGCGAAACCATCGCATCCACGATCATGTGGCTCTTGCATATGCTCGCGGAGCATCCGGAACACGCTGACCGAGTGCGCGACGAAGTGCAAGCCGTCACCGGTGGGAGGCCGGTGGCATTCACGGACGTCCGAGGACTCAGGCACACCAGCAATGTCGTGATCGAGTGCATACGTTTGAGGCCCGCCGTCTGGATTCTGACGCGCCGGGCGGTGCGGGACACGGAACTCGGTGGATACCGTATTCCGTCCGGGGCGGACATCATCTACAGCCCCTTCGCGATCCAGCGCGACCCGAGGTCGTACGAGCGCAACCTGGAGTTCGATCCGGACCGCTGGCTTCCGGACCGGGTCAAGGACATCCCGAAGCACGCCATGAGCCCGTTCAGCGTGGGCAACCGCAAGTGCCCGAGTGACCACTTCTCGATGGCCATGCTGACGCTGATCACGGCGGCGCTGGCCACCAGGTACCGCTTCGAGCAGGTGGCGGGGTCGAAGGACGACGCGCGGGTGGGGATCACGCTCCGGCCGCACGACCTGCTGGTGCGGCCGGTCGCGCGGTGACCGAAGCCGTGCCTCAGGCCGCTTCGGGGCCTCTGAATGTGCGCCGGTAGGCGTTCGGGGTGGTTCCGATCACCCGGACGAAGTGGTGGCGCAGCGCGGCAGCGTTGCCGAACCCGGTTCGCCCGGCGATCGCGTCCATGGTCTCGTCCGTCGCCTCCAGCAACCGCTGCGCCAGCAGCACGCGCTGGCGCAGCACCCAGCGGTAGGGAGTCGTACCCGTCTCCTGCTGGAAGCGGCGGGCGAAGGTCCGCGGGGACATGTGGGCGCGGGCGGCCAGCTGCTCGACCGTGACCTCCTCGTCCAGGTGCCGCTCCATCCACGCCAGCACCTCACCGATCGTGTCGGCCTCGGGGAGCGGCAGCGGGCGCTCGATGTACTGGGCCTGGCCGCCGTCGCGGTGCGGCGGCACCACCATCCGCCGGGCGATCTTGTTGGCGACCTCGGTGCCCTGCTCCTTGCGCACCAGGTGGAGGCAGGCGTCGATCCCGGCTGCCGTGCCGGCGGAGGTGATCACCGGGTCCTCGTCGACGTAGAGCACGTCCTGCTCCACGACCACGCGCGGGTACTGCCGGGCGAGGTCCTGGGCGTGTTTCCAGTGCGTGGCGCACCGGCGGCCGTCCAGCAGTCCGGCCGCGGCCAGCACGAAGACGCCGGAGCAGACGCTCAGCACCCGGGCGCCGCGGTCGACCGCGCGGCGCAGGGCGTCCAGAAGCTCCGGCGGGAAGTCCCGGTGCGCGTAGCTGTGTCCGGCCGGCACGGCGATCAGGTCGGCCGTCTCCAGCCGCTCCAGGCCGTGCTCGGCCTGGAGCGAGAAGCCGGAGTTCATCCGAAGCACCGGGCCCTCGGCCGAGGCGACGGCGAAGTCGTACACCGGCAGGCCCTCGTCGCTCCGGTCGGTGCCGAAGACTTCGCACACCACACCCAGTTCGAAGGGGTTCACGCCGTCGAGCAGGGCGACGGCCACGTTCTGCAGCATGCGTCCAGTGTGCCTCGCCCTTGGCAGTAATTCGAGGGTCTACGGCAGTACTGCCACTGACGGTAAGGAGTGATCAGCGCGACAGTGGTGTCCATGAACAGCAACCAGGTAGAAGCACTGATCGGACTGACCGCCACCTTCGGGATCCTGGTCCTCCTGATCCTCCCGTCCCTGTTCGGCCTGGTGCGCGAGAGGCGCATCGACCGACAGATCCGGGAGGCCCAGGAGGCCCGCGAGGAGGTGCCGGCTCAGAAGTCCTCGTCCAGGTCGACGGTGCCCTCCACCGCCACCTGGTACGCCGAGGGCCGCCGCTCGAAGAAGTTGGTCAGCTCCTGAACCCCCTGGAGCTCCATGAAGGAGAAGGGGTTCTCGGAGCCGTACACCGGAGCGAAGCCGAGGCGGGTCAGCCGCTGGTCCGCCACGCACTCCAGGTACTGCCGCATCGACTCGGTGTTCATGCCCGGGAGACCGTCACCGCACAGGTCGCGCGCGAACTGCAGCTCGGCCTCGACGGCCTCCCGGAGCATGTCGGTCACCTCCTGCTGGAGCCGGTCGTCGAAGAGCTCCGGCTCCTCCTTGCGGACGGTGTCGACCACGTCGAAGGCGAAGGACATGTGCATCGTCTCGTCACGGAACACCCAGTTGGTGCCGGTGGCGAGGCCGTGCAGCAGGCCCCGGCTGCGGAACCAGTAGACGTAGGCGAAGGCGCCGTAGAAGAACAGGCCCTCGATGCACGCGGCGAAGCAGATCAGGTTGAGCAGGAAGCGACGGCGGTCCGCCTGGCTCTCCAGCCGGTCCAGCTTGTCCACCGAGTCCATCCACTTGAAGCAGAACGAGGCCTTCTCGCGGATGGACGGGATGTTCTCCACGGCCGAGAAGGCCGCCGCGCGGTCCTCCGGGTCGGGGAGATAGGTGTCGAGCAGCGTCAGATAGAACTGGACGTGCACGGCCTCCTCGAAGAGCTGACGGCTCAGATACAGCCGCGCCTCGGGGGAGTTGATGTGCTTGTACAGCGTCAGCACCAGGTTGTTCGCGACGATCGAGTCGCCCGTGGCGAAGAAGGCGACCAGCCGGCCGATCAGGTGCTGCTCCGCCGGTGACAGCTTGGCGAGGTCGGCGACGTCCGAGTGGAGGTCGACCTCCTCCACGGTCCAGGTGTTCTTGATGGCGTCCCGGTAGCGCTCGTAGAAGTCCGGGTAGCGCATCGGACGCAGGGTGAGCTCGAAGCCGGGGTCGAGAAGGTTCTGGGTGCTCATTACTGGCAGGCCTCGCAGGACTCGGGGTTTTCCAGGGAGCAGGCGACCGCTTCGGGATCCGGGGTGGCCTGCGCGGGGACGGTGGCTTGGGCCTTCGCGGCCCGGGCGATGCGGGTCGCCGGGCGCGAGCGCAGGTAGTACGTCGTCTTCAGCCCGGACTTCCAGGCGTAGGCGTACATCGAGGAGAGCTTGCCGATGGTCGGCGTCTCCAGGAAGAGGTTCAGGGACTGGGACTGGTCCAGGTACGGCGTCCTGGCCGCCGCCATGTCGATCAGGCCGCGCTGCGGGATCTCCCACGCCGTGCGGTAGAGGGCGCGCACGTCCTCGGGGATCCAGGCGAAGTCCTGCACCGAGCCGTTGGCCTCACGCAGGGCCTCACGGCTGCGGGCGTCCCACACGCCGAGCCGCTTCAGCTCGTCCACCAGGTAGGAGTTGACCTGGAGGAACTCGCCCGACAGCGTCTCGCGCTTGAACAGGTTGGACACCTGAGGCTCGATGCACTCGTACACCCCCGCGATGGAGGCGATCGTCGCCGTGGGCGCGATGGCGAGCAGCAGGGAGTTGCGCAGGCCGGTCGTGGCGACGCGCTCGCGCAGGGCCGCCCAGCGCTCCGGCCAGGCCGGCTCCGAGTCGTAGTGGTCGGGGTGCAACACGCCCCGGGCCGTACGGGTCTTCTCCCAGGCCGGCAGCGGGCCGCTCCGCTCGGCCAGGTCGGCGGAGGCCTCGTACGCGGCGAGCATGATGCGCTCGGCGATACGGGTGGACAGGGCCTTGGCCTCGGGCGAGTCGAAGGGCAGGCGCAGCTTGAAGAAGACGTCCTGAAGGCCCATCGCGCCGAGGCCGACCGGACGCCAGCGGGCGTTGGAGCGGCCCGCCTGCTCGGTCGGGTAGAAGTTGATGTCCACGACCCGGTCGAGGAACGTGACGGCCGTGCGGACGGTCTCGTCCAGCCGCTCCCAGTCGATGTCGCCGCCGGCCACGAACGCGCCGAGGTTCACCGATCCGAGGTTGCAGACCGCCGTCTCCCCGTCGCTGGTGACCTCCAGGATCTCCGTGCAGAGGTTGGAGGAGTGCACGACGTGGCCGGGCTCGGCCGTCTGGTTGGCGGTGCGGTTGGCGGCGTCCTTGAAGGTCATCCAGCCGTTGCCGGTCTGTGCCAGGGTGCGCATCATGCGGCCGTACAGCTCACGGGCGGGCAGACTCTTCCTCGCGAGACCCTTCGCCTCGGCCTCCCGGTACGCGGCGTCGAACTCCTCGCCCCACAGGTCGACCAGCTCGGGCACGTCCGAGGGGGAGAACAGCGACCAGTCGGCGTCGGCGTTCACGCGCCGCATGAACTCGTCCGGCACCCAGTGCGCGAGGTTCAGGTTGTGCGTACGGCGGGCGTCCTCGCCGGTGTTGTCGCGCAGCTCCAGGAACTCCTCGATGTCGGAGTGCCAGGTTTCCAGGTAGACCGCGGCCGCGCCCTTGCGCCGGCCGCCCTGGTTCACGGCGGCGACCGAGGCGTCCAGGGTCTTCAGGAACGGGACGATGCCGTTGGAGTGGCCGTTGGTGCCGCGGATCAGCGAACCGCGGGCCCGGATGCGGGAGTACGCGAGTCCGATGCCGCCGGCGTGCTTCGACAGCCGGGCCACCTGGTGGTACCGGTCGTAGATCGAGTCCAGTTCGTCCTTGGGGGAGTCCAGGAGGTAGCAGGACGACATCTGGGGGTGCCGGGTGCCGGAGTTGAACAAGGTGGGGGAGGAGGGGAGGTAGTCGAGGCGGCTCATGAGCCCGTAGAGCGCCGCGACCTCGTCCAGCGCGCGCGTGGTGTCGTCCTCGGCGAGGCCGCTGGCCACTCGCAGCATGAAGTGCTGGGGCGTCTCGACGACCTTGCGGGTGTGCGGGTGGCGCAGCAGGTAGCGGCTGTGCAGCGTGCGCAGGCCGAAGTATCCGAAGCGGTCGTCGGCGGCCCGGTCGATCAGCGCGTCGAGGCGGGCGGCGTGGACGCGCACGAACTCGGCGGTCCGGTCGGCGATGAGGCCCTCGCGGTGGCCGACCGCGACGGACTCGGTGAAGGAGGTGACGCCCTGCGAGGCGGCCTCCTCGCGGATGCCGATGGTCAGCAGCCGGGCGGCCAGCCGGGAGTAGGCGGGGTCCTCGGAGATCAGACCGGCCGCGGCCTCCGTCGCCAGCTCCCGCAACTCCCGCTCGTCCGCGTGCGCGGACCGGCCGCGCAACGCGGCGGCGGCGACCCGGCCGGGATCGGCGTCGGGGAGGTCGGCGGTCAGCTCGGTCAGGGTCCGCAGCAGCGCGGCACCGGGGGCGTCGTGCTCTTCTTCGGCTGAGACCGGTTCGGCTGGCGCGATGGTCACGTGGGGCTCTCCCTCGCTCGGCACGGGGGCCTCGTCGAGGGCAGGGGGCAGCACACGAGCGCACGCGGCGTCGCGTCCACCGGCCCATTCCACGAGGCCCGGACGTCAGGGCGCACCGGCCGGGTGGCCGGGCGCGCTGTCGGCAGGTCCTCGGACTGACTCCTGTGCGGGCGGTTCCGGTAACGGAGAGGTTCCGGGAACAGACATGCACAAGTACACCGTTGCGGGACAGTTCCGGATTCGCACCGGATTCCCCTGCGGCGACAGCGAGCATGAGCATACATCTTGTGCCGGGTTCGGGCGGCACCCCCAGATGTTGTGTCGTGCTGGTTTCAGAGCGTCAACTGATAGGTGAGAAGAGTGATGTCCGCCAGCTCCGGCAGCGGGTTCCAGTCGCGCTCGGGGGTGCGGGTGAAGCCCAGTCGTTCGTAGATGCGGTGGGCCGTGTGCATGGTGGGCTGCGTCGACAGCACGACGCTCCGGCAGCCCGGGGTGGCCCGCGCCCGGGCGACGCAGGAGCGGACCAGGGCCTCGCCGACTCCCTGCCCGCGCGCTGTCGGTGAGACGGCGAGCATGCGGATCTCGGCCTCACCCGGGCCGGCTATGTCTGCCATGGGGCCGCCGGACGGGACGAAGGTGACACCGCCGAGCACGCGGCCGTCCCGGAGTGCTGCCAGGACCTCCGCGGAGGCCGCCCGTGCGGCGACGTCCAGCAGCACGTGCCGGTACGGGTCGCTGTCACCGAAGTCGAGGAGGTTGTCCTGCAGGTAGGCCTGGGCGGTGATGGCGCCGAGTTCGTCGTGTTCGGTCGGTTCCACGGGGCGGATCAGGAGGTCCATGGCGTGAGTGTGCACGGCAGCGGGCCACCGAGGGTGCTTGCCCCTCGGTGGCCCGCTGCCGGTTGTGTGTGGTTGCTCGGGCCCACGCGGCGGAGCCGCAGATTGATACGGTCCCGCGCCCCTGAAGGTCCTCAGTGCGAGGTGCCTGCTGTCGCGGGCGGGAGCTCCACCTGGACACCGGGGTCGCCCGCGTCCGCCGTGTAGTCCTCCGGCTTGGTCTCGTCGATGCCGTCGGGGGCCTTCAGGGCCTTCAGGACGAAGGTCAGGACCACCGTGACCACCACGTTCAGGACGAACGCCGTCAGGCCGATGTAGCCGATCTCGCCGATGCCCGGGATCTCCTTCGCCGAGCCGCCGAAGTGCTTCTGGGTCGGGGAGGCGACGCCGTACGCGGCGACCGTGCCGTAGATCATGCCGACCGCCCAGCCGGCGAGCAGGGCCCAGCGGTGGAACCAGCGGGTGAACAGGCCGCCGACCAGGGCCGGGAAGGTCTGCAGGATCCAGATGCCGCCCAGCAGCTGGAAGTTGATGGCGACCGTCTTGTCCATCGTGAGGACGAAGGCCAGGGCGCCGACCTTCACCAGCAGCGACACCAGCTTGGACACCTTGGTCTCCTGCGCGGGAGTGGCCTCCGGCTTGATGAAGTCCTTGTAGATGTTGCGGGTGAAGAGGTTCGCGGCCGCGATGGACATGATGGCCGCCGGCACCAGCGCGCCGATGCCGATCGCCGCGAACGCCACACCCGCGAACCAGTCCGGGAACATCGTCTCGAACAGCTGCGGGATGGCCAGCTGACCGTTCTGCACCTTGATGCCGGCCGCGATCGCCATGAACCCGAGCAGCGCCAGCAGACCCAGCATCAGCGAGTACAACGGCAGGATGGTGGTGTTGCGGCGGATCACCTCACGGCTCTTCGAGGACAGCGTCGCCGTGATCGAGTGCGGGTACATGAACAGGGCCAGGGCGGAGCCGAGCGCCAGCGTGGCGTACGTCCACTGGCCCGGCTCGGCCGGTGTCAGCGCACCGCGCGGCGCGCCCGTCGCCGGGTTGGTCTGGCTGTACGCCTCACCGGCCTTGGCGAAGATCTCGTCGAAGCCGCCCAGCTTGATCGGGATGTAGATGATCGCCACCGCGATGACGATGTAGATCAGCGTGTCCTTCACGAACGCGATGAGCGCCGGGGCCCGCAGACCCGAGGAGTAGGTGTACGCCGCCAGCACGCCGAACGCGATCAGCAGCGGCAGGTCCTTGATGAACCAGTTGGTGTTCTCGCCGCCGCCGACGCCCATCACGTCCAGCACGGCCTGGATGCCCACCAGTTGGAGCGCGATGTACGGCATCGTCGCCAGGATGCCCGTCACGGCCACCGCCAGCGACAGGCCCTTCGAACCGAAGCGGCCGCGCACGAAGTCGGACGTCGTGACGTACCCGTGCTTGTGGGAGACCGACCACAGGCGCGGGAGGAAGGTGAAGATCAGCGGGTACACCAGGATCGTGTAGGGCACGGCGAAGAAGCCGGCCGCGCCCGCCGCGTAGATCGCCGCCGGCACGGCGACGAAGGTGTACGCCGTGTACAGGTCGCCGCCGAGCAGGAACCAGGTGATCCAGGTGCCGAACGAGCGGCCGCCCAGGCCCCACTCGTCCAGACTCTGCTCGTTCTCGGCCTTGCGCCAGCGCGCGGCCAGGAAGCCCATGACCGTCACGGCCAGGAAGAAGAAGATGAAGACGCCGAGCGCGACGCCGTTCACGCCGTCCTTCACTGCGACGCACCGCCCTTCGCGGCCGAGCGGGCGCGCTGGTCACGCTGCCACAGCTTGTAGGCGATCATCGTGAGAGCGGTGGAGATCAGCACCCAGGCCATCTGGTACCAGTAGAAGAACGGGATCCCGATGAAGGCCGGGTCGGTCTTGGCGTACGAGCCGACCCACAGCATGGCCACGAAGGGCGCTATGAGGCAGACGGCGATGACGACGCGCACGGGCGTCACCACCGGCCCTCTACTGGCTTCCGGGGCTTGCGACATCAGACGGCTCCGTCCCCTTGGTGATCACCTGTGGCGCAGGCAATCTAGGTCAGGGTGAGGCGGGAACGGAACCCCTCGTCCGCAATGCGGTACCCAACCGAAACCAGGCGTCAGCAGCGACGGAAGCCCTGTGGTGCGGTTACTCGGCAGGCCGCTTCAGCCGGGCCACGAACTTGTAGCGGTCCCCCCGGTAGACCGACCGTACCCACTCCACCGGCTGTCCGTCCCGGTCCAGCGAGTGCCGGGAGAGCATCAGCATCGGCAGCCCGACGTCGGTGCCCAGCAGACCGGCCTCGCGGGGTGTCGCCAGCGACGTCTCGATGGTCTCCTCGGCCTCCGCGAGACGGACGTCGTAGACCTCGGCGAGCGCCGTGTAGAGGGACGTGTACTTCACCAGCGAGCGCCGCAGCGCCGGGAAGCGCTTCGCGCTCAGGTGGGTGGTCTCGATGGCCATCGGCTCCCCGTTGGCCATGCGCAGCCGCTCGATGCGCAGCACGCGTCCGCCGGGCGTGATGTCGAGCAGCCCGGCCAGGCGGTCGTCGGCGGTGATGTAGCCGATGTCCAGCAGTTGCGAGGTGGGTTCGAGGCCCTGGGCGCGCATGTCCTCGGTGTAGGAGGTCAGTTGCAGCGCCTGCGAGACCTTGGGCTTGGCGACGAAGGTGCCCTTGCCCTGGATGCGCTCCAGCCGGCCCTCGACGACCAGCTCCTGCAGCGCCTGGCGCACGGTCGTGCGCGAGGTGTCGAACTCCGCCGCCAGCGTGCGCTCGGGCGGGACCGGTGTGCCCGGCGCCTGGGTCTCCGTGATGTCGAGCAGGTGTTTCTTCAGGCGGTAGTACTTGGGCACGCGCGCGGTACGGACGGGCACCCCGTTCTCGTTCTCCGCACTGCTGACGTCGGTGCTCATGCTCCGCCTTCCCGGCCCGTCTGCCGACATGATCCCACTTGTATACCGTCGGCGCCTCTTTTGGTCTAGTCCACCATTCCCTGTGGTCTACCCGCAGTATGCCGTGTCCCGCTCGGGTTTTCGCTGGCTTCTTACTTAAAGGTTCCTGCATATGTAGGTCGCATAACGGCTGGTCAGGGCCGTATCGAGGCCCTTGACAGGCTTTCTGGTCTGGTCCAGGCTCCCCGGTACTGGTCTACACCATTGGTCCAGGCCCGGCCCCACGTTCACTGCGGGGGAGCCAGGGGGGTTGTGGGATCCCTGAGGAGGGTGGCGTGAAGCGCAAGCTGACAGCCGCGATCGGAATCGCGGGCATGATGGTCTCCATCGCGGCATGCGGGGGCGAGGGCGGCGGGGGCTCCGACAAGGGCGCGGACGCCAAGGAGCTGACCGTCTGGCTCACCGTCGACGCCCAGAACAACTGGCCCTCGCTGGTGAAGGCCGCCGACGCCGCGGTGCAGAAGAAGCACCCCGGCCTCAAGATCAACCACGAGTACTACGGCTGGCCCGACAAGAACGCCAAGCTCGACGCCGTCCTCGCCACGGACAAGGCGCCCGACGTGGTCGAGATGGGCAACACCGAGATGCTCGGCTACATGGTCAAGGGCGCCTTCGCCCCCCTCGACCAGGCCGAGTTCGACAACTCCGACGCATGGCTGGACGGCCTCAAGGCCTCGGTCACCTACGACGGCAAGACCTACGGCGTGCCGTACTACGCCGGCGGCCGCGTCGCCAACTGGCGCAAGGACGTGGCGGCAAGCGTCGGGGTGAAGTCGACGCCCAGGACGTACAGGGAACTCACCGCCGCCCTGGACAAGATCCAGAAGAAGCGGGGCGACAAGTTCAGCGCCTGGTACCAGCCCACCCGCGACTGGTACGCGGCCATGTCCTTCGTCTACGACGCGGGCGGCGCCATCGCCACCGAGTCCGGCGGCCAGTGGAAGGCATCCCTCTCCTCGCCCGAGTCCCTCAAGGGCCTGAAGGAGTTCAAGAACGTCGTCGACTCCTACATGCACGGCGACAAGACCAAGGACGAGTCCGACCGCTACATCGTCTACGGCCAGGGCAAGTCCGCCATGATCTTCGCGGCTGCCTGGGAGGGTGCCACCGCCGAGGACCCGAAGAACGACAAGACGGGCAAGCTCAAGGGCAACCTCGAGAACTTCGTGATGCCCGGCCCGTCCGGCAAGAACATGCCCGTCTTCCTGGGCGGCTCCGACCTCGCCGTGCCGGTGAAGTCCGACGCGCAGGCCCTGGCCGCCGAGTGGATCAACGCGTTCACCGGGTCCTCCGGGCAGAAGGGCCTGATGGCCAAGGGCAACCTGCCCAACAACAAGACCGACCTCGCGACGCTCAAGAACGACCCGAAGACGGCCGTTCCCGCCACCGCGGCCGAGTCCAGCTGGTTCGTCCCGATGGCCCCCGGCTGGGGCCAGGTCGAGAAGGCCCAGGTCCTGCAGACCATGCTGCAGAGCATCGGCACCGGCAAGAAGTCCGTCGAGGCCGCCGCCAAGGACGCGGACGCCGCGATCGACAAGGTCATCAACACCAAGTGACCTGCGCGCGGGGCTCCCCGGCCTGCGGAGCCCCGCCGCCGTCAAGACCTGAGGGACCGCCGAGGAGCGCGCGATGAGTGCCGCAGAGACCACCACCCCCGCCAAGGTGCCGCCACCACGGCAGGCACCACCGCCGCCCCCGAAGGACCGGCGGCCCCACCGGCAGCGCACGTCGCGCGGGGCCCTGGCCCCCTGGCTGCTGCTCGCGCCCTGCCTGCTGATCCTCGCCCTGGTCATGGGCTATCCGCTGGCCCGGCTCGTCACCCTGTCCTTCCAGAAGTTCGGACAGTCCCAGCTGTGGGGCTTCCAGCCGGCCGAGACGGTCGGTTTCGACAACTTCGCCACGGTGCTCGGCGACGGCGAGTTCTGGGCCGTCGTCCTGCGCACGATCGTCTTCGCGGCCGGCGCGGTCGTCTTCACCATGGTGATCGGCATGGCCCTCGCCCTGCTGCTCCAGCGGGTCTCCGGCTGGCTGAAGATGCTGATCAACATCGTGCTGGTGGCGAGCTGGGGCATGCCCGTGATCGTGGCGACCACCGTCTTCAAGTGGCTCTTCGACTCCGACTACGGCGTCTTCAACGCGCTGCTCAGCAAGCTGCCCGGCGTCGACATGGTCGGCCACAACTGGTTCGCGAGCGGCCCCGAGGGCCTCGCCGTGATCATGCTGCTGGTGATCTGGGGGGCCGTGCCGTTCGTGGTCATCACCCTCAGCGCCGGTCTCACCCAGGTCCCGAAGGAGCTGGAGGAGGCCGCCCGCCTGGACGGCGCGAGCTCCTGGGGCGTCTTCCGCTTCGTCACCCTGCCCGTCCTCAAGCCGATCATCGTGATGCTCACGACCCTGTCGGTCATCTGGGACATGGGCGTCTTCCCCCAGGTGTTCGTCATGCGGGGCGGCCACCCCGAGCCGGAGTTCCAGGTCCTCAACACCTACTCCTACGACCGGGCGTTCGTCGTCAACGACTACGCCCAGGGCTCGGCCATCGCGCTGATCACCGTCCTGCTGCTGCTCGGCGTGGTCGCCGTCTACATGCGGCAGATGCTGAAGATCGGAGAGGTCGAATGAGCACACTCGCCGGAGCCGGCCGCCGCACGTCGCGGCTGGGCTGGAACCTCCTCGGCCTCCTGGTCCTCGTCGTCGCCGGCTTCCCGCTCTACTGGATGCTCAACACGGCGTTCAAGCCCGCCAAGGACGCCATCGACCCGGACCCGAGCCTGCTGCCGACCGGCCTCACCCTCGACAACTTCGGCCGGGCGCTGGACATCGCCGACTTCTGGGGCCCGGTGGGCCGCAGCCTGGTCGTGTCGCTGGCCGTGGTCGTCATCGGCATGGCCGTCGGACTGCTGGCCGCGCTGGCCATCTCCCGGTTCGCCTTCCGCGGCCGCAAAATCGTGATCGTGGGCATCCTCGCCGTGCAGATGGTGCCGCTGGTCGCGATGATCATCCCGGTGTTCCTGCTGCTCAACGACCTGGGCCAGTACGACCGGCTGACCGGCCTCATCATCACGTACCTGACCTTCATCCTCCCGTTCACCGTGTGGACGCTGCGGGGCTTCATCGTCAACATCCCGAGGGAACTGGAGGAGGCGGCCATGGTCGACGGTTGCTCCCGCACCGGCGCCTTCCTCCGGGTCGTCTTCCCTCTCCTGGCCCCCGGCATGGTCGCCACCTCGGTCTACGGTTTCATCCAGGCCTGGAACGAGTACCTGTACGCCCTGATGCTCCTCAGCCAGAAGAACCAGACCGCGACCGTCTGGCTCGGCAACTTCACCACCAAACACGGCACCGAATATGCCCCGATGATGGCCGGCGCCACGATGATGGCCCTGCCTATCGTCGCCCTCTTCCTCCTCGTCCAGCGCAAGATGGCCGCGGGCCTGACCGCGGGCGCCGTGAAGGGATGACCTCACCCGATGACGACACTCGCCGGCGGCACCGACACGCTCACCCGCGACGCCCTGACCGTCCTCCAGCCCGGCTTCACCGGCACCACCGCCCCCGACTGGCTGCTCCGGCGGCTCGGTCAGGGCCTCGCCTCCGTCGGACTGTTCGGCCGCAACATCGCCTCCCCGGACCAACTGGCCGCCCTGACCGCCCAGCTGCGGGCCGAGCGCGACGACGTCCTCGTCGCCATCGATGAGGAGGGCGGTGACGTGACCCGCCTGGAGGTGCGCAACGGCTCCTCCTTCCCGGGCAACCACGCCCTCGGCGCGGTCGACGACGTGGAGCTGACCCGGCAGGTCGCCCACGAACTGGGCCGGCGCCTCGCCGCCTGCGGCGTCAACCTCAACTGGGCCCCCTCCGCCGACGTGAACTCCGATCCGCGCAACCCGGTCATCGGTGTCCGCTCCTTCGGCGCCGACACCGACCTGGCCGCCCGCCACACAGCCGCCTACGTCACCGGCCTGCAGTCCGCCGGTGTCGCCGCCTGCACCAAGCACTTCCCTGGCCACGGCGACACCGCCGTCGACTCCCACCACGCCCTGCCGCGCATCGACGTCCGCGCCGAGGTGCTGGCCGAGCGCGAACTGACCCCGTTCCGCGCCGCCATCGCCGCCGGCACCCGGGCTGTCATGAGTGCCCACATCCTGGTCCCGGCCCTGGACCCCGATCGCCCGGCCACCCTCTCCCACCGCATCCTCACCGGCCTGCTGCGCGACGAGCTCGGCTATGACGGCCTCATCGTCACCGACGGCATGGAGATGCGGGCCATCGCCGGCACCTACGGCATCGAACGCGGCAGCGTCCTCGCCATCGCCGCGGGCGCCGACGCGATCTGCGTGGGCGGCGGCCTCGCCGACGACGCGACCGTCCGGGGCCTGCGGGACGCCCTGGTCGAAGCCGTACGGGCGGGCGAACTCCCCGAGGAGCGCCTCGCCGAGGCCGCCGACCGGGTACGTGCACTGGCCCGCTGGGCGAGCACGCCGGGCCGCCCGGCCGAGAGCGCCCACGGCACCGAGATCGGCCTGCACGCCGCCCGCCGTGCCCTCACCGTGACCGCCGCGCCCGGCCTCGGCAGCCCCGACACCTTCGAGCCCCTCACCGAACCGCCCTACGTCGCCGCCCTCACCCCCGTCGCCAACATCGCCGTGGGGGACGAGACTCCGTGGGGCGTCGCCGCGGAGCTCGTCCACCTCCTGCCCGGCACGGTGACGGGCAGCTTCTCCGCCGGGGACGGCCCGCAGAGCGCGGCCGGTGGGAGCGCCGGGCGGGCGGCACTGGAGGCGGCCGGCCCGCGCCGCATCGTCGCGGTCGTCCGCGACGAACACCGCCACCCCTGGATGGCCTCGGCCCTCGACACCCTGCTGGCGGCCCGCCCCGACACCGTCGTCGTGGAGATGGGCGTCCCCCAGGCCGCCCCGCGCGGCGCCCTGCACATCGCCACCCACGGCGCGGCCCGCGTCTGCGGCCGCGCGGCAGCCGAAGTGATCGCCGGGGTCACGGGGGTGTGACGGCCCGGAGGTGAACCGGTCGTGCCCGCTGCCGATCCGTGCCGGCACGACCGGGGAACGCCCTCGCCGCAGCGATGAACCGCGGCCGTGGCACGACCCTAGATTCCCTGCCAGTCCGGCTTGTTGGCGTAGGTGTGGCGGAAGTAGTCCGCCAGCTTCAGCTTCGACGCGGCCGGCTCGTCGACGACGACGGTCGCGTGCGGGTGGAGCTGGAGCGCGGACGCGGGGCACACCGCGGCGATCGGCCCTTCCACCGTCGCCGCGACCGCGTCCGCCTTGCCTTCGCCGGTGGCGAGCAGCACCAGATGCCGGGCCTCCAGGATGGTGCCGATGCCCTGTGTGATCACGTGGTGCGGCACCTGCTCGATGTCACCGGCGAAGAAGCGCGCGTTGTCGATCCGGGTCTGCTCGGTGAGTGTCTTGATCCGCGTCCGCGACGCCAGCGACGAGCACGGCTCGTTGAAACCTATGTGTCCGTCGGTCCCGATGCCGAGCAGCTGAAGGTCCACACCCCCCGCGTCCGACAGCGCCTTGTCGTAGGCCTCGCACGCCTCCAGCACGTCCGCAGCCGTGCCGTCCGGGCCCGTGAACTGCTCCATCCCGATCCCGAGCGGCTCCAGCACCTCACGCCGCAGCACCGACCGGTACGACTCCGGATGATCGGCCGGCAGCCCCACGTACTCGTCGAGCTGCGCGATCCGCGCCCGCCCGACGTCCACAGCGCCGGAGCGCACCTTCGCCGCCAGCGCTTCGTACACCGGCAGCGGCGTCGAGCCCGTGGCCACGCCGAGCAGGGCGGCGGGCTTGCGCCGGAGCAGCTGTGCCATGGCCTCGGCGATGATCTCGCCGCCCGCCTTGGCATCCGGAACGATGACAACTTCCACGCTGGGCCTGCCGATCTGAAAGAACTGCTCACTGGGACCCGACCCGGAGGGTCGTGTGGTTTAGACCAATCTAACAGAGCGGTCCTACCGCTCCCAGGGCGCGTACCGACGCTCCCGCGCCGGTGGCGCTGCCGTGCCGAACGGGTCGACAAGGGGTGAACAGTGGGGCACCCACGGATGCCGAAGAGCGTTCCGGCCCTCCCGGGTGGGCGGCCTCCGGCCCGGGGGAGTGGAATGGGGTCTGCACCCGCCCCGCCCCCGGAAGGACCCCGACATGACCGCCGCAGCCACCTCGGACCCCCTCGGCGAACTCCCGGGCCGGACCATGGCCCGCGAGATGGCGGAGCAGCCCGCCGTCCTGCGCCGGATCCTGTCCGAGGGCGCCCCCGCCATCCAGGACGTGGCCCGGCGGATCGCCTCCCGCACGCCCCGCTTCGTCCTGCTGACCGCTCGCGGCACCTCCGACAACGCAGCCCTGTACGCCAAGTACCTCCTGGAGATCCGGCTCGGCCTGCCCTGCGGACTCACCTCGATGTCCACCACCACGGCCTACGGCGCCCGGCCCGACCTCACCGACGTCCTGGTCGTCACCGTCAGCCAGTCCGGCGGTTCCCCCGACCTCGTCGCCTCGACCCGGGCCGCCCGTGAGGCAGGCGCCATCACGCTGGCCGTCACCAACAATCCGGACTCACCGCTCGCCGGTGTCTCCGAGTACCACATCGACATCATGGCCGGGCCCGAGAAGGCCCTCCCCGCGACCAAGACGTACACGGCCTCCCTTCTCGCGCTCTACCTCTTCGTCGAGGGACTGCGGGGCGGCGACGGCGCGCCCGCACGGGTGCTGCCGGACCTGGCCGAGCAACTACTCGCCCGCCAGGGGGAGGTGCGCACGCTCGCCGCCCGCTACCGCTTCGCCGAGCGCATGGTGATCACCTCCCGCGGTTACGGCTACCCCACGGCCAAGGAGGCCGCCCTCAAACTGATGGAGACCAGCTACATCCCCGCCCTCTCCTACTCCGGCGCGGACCTGCTGCACGGACCGCTCGCCATGGTCGACAACGTCTCCCCGGTCATTGCCGTGGTGACCGACGGCAAGGGGGGCGAAGCCCTCCAGCCCGTCCTGGACCGGCTGCGCGGCCGCGGCGCCGACCTCGTCGTCATCGGACCAGGGCACCAGGTGGAGCAGGCCTCGGCCGGCTTCGTGCTGCCCACGGACGACGTGGCGGAGGAGGTCCAGCCCGTGCTGGAGATCATCCCCCTCCAGCTCCTGGCCTACGAGGTCACCATCGCCCGGGGCCAGGATCCGGACGCTCCCCGGGCGCTGGCGAAGGTGACGGAGACCCGCTGAGGACCGCACGGGAGCCGGGCCGGGGGAGGGTCGGGTCGGAGGGAGCCGGGTTGAGGGAGAGCCGGGCTGAGGGAGGGCTGGGGCGCACGCCCCCCGGCCCCCCTGCGGCTAGGTGAGCGAACCCCCCGTCACATCCACCCAGCTGCCCGTCACCCACCGCCCGCCGTCCGACGCAAGGAACGCCACCACGTCGGCGACCTCGGCGGGCCGGCCCACCCCGCCCAGCGCCGAATACGCCGCGGCCTTCGCCAGGCCGTCGGGACTGCCGTACAGCAGTGCCGCCGTGTTGTCCGTGTCTATGATCCCCGGGGCCACCGAGTTCACCGTGATGCCCCGATGCCCCAGCACCTTGGACAGGTCCCGGGAGAGGACGTCCAGAGCGCCCTTCGTCATCGCATAGGCCACGTTGTCGGGCATCGCCGCCGTCCGGGCCAGCCCCGACGAGATGTTGACGACCCGGCCGCCGTCCCGCAGGCGTGCCATGCCGTGCTTGAGGATGAAGAACGGTGCCTTCACGTTCACCGCGAAGACCTCGTCGTACTCCCGCTCCTCCAGTTGATCGATGGGTCGGGTGGTGCCGATCGCCGCGTTGTTCACCAGGATGTCCAGCCCGTCCGCGTGCCGGTCGAACTCCTCCCACAGTGCCTCGGCGTCCCCTGGTGTCCCCAGCTCCACGCCTACCGCGAACGCCGAGCCGCCGGCCTTCTCGATCGCCGCGACCGTTTCCTTCGCCGCCGTCTCGTTCCTGCCGTAGTGCACCCCGACCCGAGCACCGTCGCGCCCCAGCCGCTCCGCGATGCCTCGCCCGATGCCCCTGCCGGCCCCCGTGACGAGTGCCGTCCTGCCCGTGAGCACGCCCATGACGGCGCCCCCTTCTCATTTTTCTAGCGGTCGCTACAGAAATGACCGTAGCGCAGCCCGCCTCCATTTCTCTAGTGCCCGCTATAAAATGCATCCCATGGTGAACGAGGACGGAACCGCGAAGGCCGCACAGGGGCCCGACGCCACGAGTGCGACGACCGCCGAAGCGGGCAGGTCCAGGACCAGGCCCCGCGGCCGCCCCCGCTCCTTCGATCGCGAAACCGCACTGGAGAAGGCCCTCCTGGCCTTCTGGGAGCACGGCTACGAAGCCACGTCCGTCTCCGACCTCACCCGCGTCATGGATATCGGAGCCCCCAGCCTCTACTCCGCCTTCGGCGACAAGCAGTCCCTCTTCGAGGAGGTCGTCCGCGTGTACGGCACGCGATACGGATCCTTCACCGAGCGGGCCCTCACCGAAGAGCCCACCGCGCGGGCCGCCGTGGAGCGCACGCTGCGCGAAGCCGCCACCGCCTACACCGAACCCGGCCGCCCGCACGGCTGCCTGGTCGTCCACGCGGCCGCGAACTGCTCGAACCCGGAGGTGGAGCAGTCGCTGCGGGACCGCCGCAACGCCAACGTCGCCGCGTTCGAGAGCCGTATAAGGGCCGACGTCGCCGCCGGCGTGCTGCCACCCACCACCGACGCCGCCGCCCTGGCCCGCCACACCGGAGCGATGATCCAGGGCATGTCACAACAGGCGCGTGACGGGGCGAGCAGGGAGGAACTGGAGGCGGTCGCGGAAATTGCCCTGTCCATCTGGCCCCGCACAGGAACCCACACAGGTTAGGCTGCCTGCTGGACGCCGGTGCGTCCGATGCGTCGAAGAAATGACAACAACGAACAGCCTCCAACGCATGGACACCCTTAAGTGGTCTAGTCCACAATGCGTAACGAGAGCGCGTGTGCAACGCGCACCAGCCTCCGTCTTCCCCGCACAGGAAGGCGGACCGAGGAACCGAGGCTCTCTGCCCTGACTGCCCCGGATCCTCATCCTTCGGCCGACCGGGACCGCACACCCCACGGCCGATGTTGCTCCGGGCTGCGGTGCCGGGAGGGTTGAGGGTCCCTCTCAGGCGCCGCGGCCCGCGGGTGTTTCAGAGCCGTACGAACCCCCGGGTACGCTCGCACACGTGCCCTCCATGAACGAACTAGTACGCCAGCACACCGCCCTCGACGACACCGATCTCGAGTGGCTGCACCTGCTGGTGTCGGAGTGGCAGCTGCTCTCCGACCTCTCCTTCGCCGACCTGGTCCTGTGGGTCCCCACCAGCGACGGCACCCGGTACGTCTCGGTCGCCCAGATGCGGCCCAACACCGGTCCGACCTCGTACCAGGACGACATGGTGGGCCACCTCGTCCCGCGCGGCCGCCGCCCGATGCTGGACGCCGCCCTCGACGAGGGCCGCATCGTGCGCGAGGGCGACCCCGAGTGGCGCGAGGAGGTGCCCGTCCGGGTCGAGTCGATCCCCGTACGAAGGGAGGGGCGCGTCCTCGGAGTCATCGCGCGCAACACCAACCTCCTCACCGTGCGCACCCCGAGCCGCCTGGAACTCACCTATCTGCAGAGCGCCTCCGACCTGGCGCAGATGATCGCGGCCGGATCCTTCCCGTTCGCCAACCAGCAGCTCGACATGGACGCCTCGCCCCGGGTGGGCGACGGCCTGATCCGGCTCGACGCCGACGCCATCGTCCAGTACGCCTCCCCGAACGCCCTGTCCGCCTACCACCGGCTCGGCCTCGCCTCCGACCTCGTCGGTCAGCACCTCGGCAGGACTACCGCCGAACTGGCCCCGACCCGGGGCCCGGTGGACGAGGCGCTCGCCAAGGTGGCCAGCGGCTGGGCGCCGCGCGAGTTCGAGATCGAGGCCAGCGACGGGGTCATCCAGTTCCGCGCGATCCCGCTCAAGCCGAAGGGCACCCGCATCGGCTCCCTCGTCCTGCTCCGGGACGTCACCGAGCTGCGCCGTCGCGAGCGTGAGTTGATCACCAAGGACGCGACGATCCGGGAGATCCACCACCGCGTCAAGAACAACCTCCAGACGGTGGCGGCCCTGCTGCGACTCCAGGCCCGGCGCATCGAGTCCGACCGCGGGCGCGAGGCGCTCGAAGAGGCGGTGCGACGCGTCGGCTCGATTGCGATCGTGCACGAGACGCTGTCCCAGAACCTGGACGAGCGCGTGGAGTTCGACGACATTGCCGACCGCGTCCTGGCGATGGTCGCGGAGATCTCCCCGGGCAAGGTGGCGGGCCGGCGCACCGGCCGTTTCGGCATTCTCGACGCCGAGGTCGCCACACCGCTGTCGATGGTGCTGACCGAGGTGTTGCAGAACGCGCTGGAGCACGGGTTCCGCGAGGGCGACACCGGCACGGTCGAGGTGTCGGCGGTCCGCGGTGGCACGGCCAAGGAGTCACGACTGCTGGTCACGGTCCAGGACGACGGGGTCGGCCTGCCGGACGGATTCGATCCGCATACGGCCGGCAACCTCGGCCTGCAGATCGTGCGGACCCTGGTGGAGGGCGAGTTGGGAGGCACGTTCGACATGGTCCCGGCGCCGGAGCGCGGCACCCGTGTGATCCTCGACATCCCGGTGCGGTCCCAGAAGTAATGTGACGTCGCGATGGGGTCCCGCGAGTAACGCGACATCGCGGTGCGGTCCCAGAAGCAGCGGAATGTGAAAACCTTGGAAAGGGACCGGAAAAGCAATGAGCCCCGGGCCATCAAGTGGCCCGGGGCTAAAGCTCGTTGCTGCTTGTCTAAGCGCATCGGGGGAACTGCGCGCTGCGGCTCGGGGGCGGGAGATGCGTGCTCGCTGCACGCGCCGCCAAGCTCAGGCTGTCAGCAGGGGTGGATTGTCAGGCGGAGGCCTGACGGGCCCGGTTGCGGGCGGCGCGGCGCTTCATGGCGCGACGCTCGTCCTCGCTGAGACCACCCCAGACGCCGGAGTCCTGGCCGGACTCGAGCGCCCACTGCAGACACTGCTCCATAACCGGGCAGCGACGGCAGACGGCCTTGGCTTCCTCGATCTGCAGCAGCGCAGGACCGGTGTTGCCGATGGGGAAGAAGAGCTCGGGGTCTTCCTCGCGGCAAACGGCGTTGTGACGCCAGTCCATGGCTGCTACCTCTCCTTGGTATTACGTGCAGGTGCTTGTGAATGTGAACGCTTTCACGAATCCCTCAACAAGTGAAGGGCCGACCGCCAGGGTTGCCTGACGAAGGTCCTGTGGATTGAAGAGGGGTTCTGGTGATCAGTGGAGGCCGGTCTTGCGGGCCGTCCCGATCGCCACGTAGAGACTCGCAAACCTCAGCGGCGGATACAACCCCTTCTGGAAAGTTTTTTTTGATTCTTCGGTGTCGACTAGGTCACAGCCGTACTTCCATGGGGTGGATCCTGGCCTAAACGTTCGAGTGAAAGGACTTTAGCCAGTTCTGCTCACACAATCACACGCAGTGCACGGCGTACGCCTGTGAACGTCACGCTGGTCCGCAGCCCCAGGTGGTCACCGTCCATCTGGAGGGGGAGCGGGACCTTCGAATGCAAGGTGAACTCTGTCAAGTCGTGCAGAGAGGTGGCGTGCTTGCCATGGGGTCCACGCTCAGGGGACGAAGTGAGCAACTGGGTGCCATACCGGGCAACCGCCGCAGTGGAGAGGCGGCTGAGACCGAAGAGATCGAGCCCGGTATCGAACGAGGCTTTAGGCGCCGCGTAGATCGGGCGATTCCCCAGAAACGTCCAGGGCGAGGTGTTCGAGACTATGGACAGCACCAGATCGGTGACCGGATCCTCGCCGGCCCGTTCCAGTGTGATCGTCCCGTTGCGGCGGTTCGGCTCACCCAGGAGCTGACGCATCACCTGGCGCACGTAGAGAGCGTGTGTGGATTTCCGGCCGCGCTCGCGATGCTGCTCCACACGACCCACCACGCCGGCGTCGAAGCCGAGCCCCGCGTTGAAGGTGAACCAGCGGGCCGGCACCGACTCGTCCTCCGTGCCCGGCGTGCCCGAGGTCAGGCCGAGGCCGACGGTCCGCTCGCTGCCGTCGCGCAGGGCGTCCAGCAGGGCCCCGGTGGCCTCCACGGCGTCGTTGGGCAGGCCCAGGGCGCGGGCGAAGACATTAGTGGAACCGCCGGGGACCACGGCGAGGCCGGGCAGACGGCCCGGCGCGGGGCCGGCGTGCAGGAGGCCGTTGACCACCTCGTTGACCGTGCCGTCACCGCCGAGGGCCACCACCAGGTCGATGTCGTCGCTGTCCGCCGCCTGCCGGCCGAGGTCGCGCGCGTGCCCCCGGTACTCGGTGGTGACCGCCTCCAGCTTCATCTCGCTGGCGAGCGCATGGATCAGTACGTCGCGTGTGCGCGCACTTGTGGTGGTTGCCGCCGGATTGACCACGAGGAGTGCACGCATGACTGGCAGCGTACCTACTGGGGGGTACCGGGCCCATACCGAGGTAGGGATCGGGTAAGAGGGCGGGGGTGAACCTGGCCACGAGGGGCGCGTACGACGAGGGCTACTCTTCAGGGGTGAGCAGTGAGCAGACCCCCACCACCGAGGAAACCACCGGCCCCCGCCCCCGGCGTCTGACCTACGCCGCGCTGCTGGCCGCGCTGGAAGGCCTCGCACTGGTCGTCGGCGGCGTCTGGATTCTCGTCCTCGGCCTCACGGGACACCCCGACGACCGGCAGCAGGCCGTGACCGGCGGCATCACGCTGGTCGTGCTCGCACTGCTGCCGCTGTTCGCGGCCCGGGGGCTGCTGGCCCTGCGCAGCTGGAGCCGCGGCCCGGCCGTGATCACCCAGCTCATGGCGCTGCCGGTGGCCTACAACCTGCTGCAGGCCGACAGCATGGCCATCCCGGGCGGGATCGCTCTCGCGGCTGCGGCCGTCGCGTCTCTGGTACTGCTGGTGAACCCCGAGACGACCCGGGCCCTCGGGATTCGCGGGCCCGGCAACTCCGGCAGCGTGGAGAAGTAGCCGTCACTCCTCGACGAGGAGCTTCTCCCGCAGCTGGGCCAGCGTGCGCGCCAGCAGCCGGGAGACGTGCATCTGGGAGATGCCGACCTCCTGCGCGATCTGCGACTGGGTCATGTTGCCGAAGAACCGCAGCAACAGGATCCGCTTCTCGCGCGGCGGGAGATCCTCCAGCAGCGGCTTGAGGGACTCCCGGTACTCCACGCCCTCCAGCGCCTCGTCCTCGGCGCCGAGGGTGTCCGCGACCGCCGGGGACTCGTCGTCGGTGTCGGGGACGTCCAGGGACAGCGTGGAGTACGCGTTGGCGGACTCCAGACCCTCCAGGACCTCCTCCTCGGAGATCGCCAGCTTCTCGGCGAGCTCGTGGACCGTGGGGGAGCGGCCGTGCAGCTGCGACAGCTCGGCCGTCGCCGTGGTCAGCGCCAGGCGCAGCTCCTGCAACCGGCGTGGGACGCGCACCGCCCAGCCCTTGTCGCGGAAGTGCCGCTTGATCTCGCCGACGACCGTCGGGGTCGCGTACGTCGAGAACTCCACGCCGCGGTCCGGGTCGAAACGGTCGACCGACTTGATCAGTCCGATCGTGGCCACCTGGGTGAGGTCGTCCAGCGGCTCGCCCCGGTTGCGGAAGCGGCGTGCGAGATGCTCCACGAGCGGCAGATGCATCCGGACCAGCTGGTTGCGCAGGTCCGCGTACTCGGGACTGCCGCTGCTCAGGGTGCGCAGCTTGAGGAACATCTCGCGCGCCCCACTGCGGTCCGCAGAGCCGTGCGCACCCTGCGTGTGGTGCGCTCGCTGCGTGTGGTGCGCACGCGGCGTCTGATCCTCGGAGTGTCGCTCGTGCTCGCTCATCGTCCCGCCCGTCGCCCTTCCCCGAGCCCTCGCCTCCTCCGCCACTCTGGACTTCGCGGGAGTGGGGAGACCCCCCTGGGCAGAGGGCACGGCGATCCCCTCGCCCGGAGGCGCGCTCCGCACGGCACCGTCCCGGTCCGGCCGCCCGCCACCCGGGAGGACGACCCCCGCGGAGTCGTCCTCGGGATGCGGGCGGGCCTGCTCGGGGATGCCGTCGATGCCGTCCGCCATGCGTCGGGCACCGGTCGGGCCGCTCGTGCCCGTGCCCTCGGCCGGCAGCTCTCGTGTGCCGCGCTCTTCGTCCCGCACCGGCCCGTCCTCGCTCCTCACGCCGGCCCGGGTCCCGCGCCGCGCTGTTTGTAGAGGCTGATCGAAACGGTTTTGTCCTTGTCCACGGCGGAGGAGACCTTGCCCGCCAGGGCGGACAGGACGGTCCAGGCGAAGGTGTCCCGTGAAGGGGCATGACCGTCCGTGGTCGGCGCCGAGACGGTGACCTCGAGTGAGTCGTCGACGAGGCGGAAGACACAACTGAGCACCGAGCCGGGCACGGCCTGCTGGAGCAGGATCGCGCAGGCCTCGTCCACCGCGATGCGCAGGTCCTCGATCTCGTCGAGGGTGAAGTCCAAACGGGCCGCGAGACCGGCCGTGGCCGTGCGCAGCACCGACAGGTAGGCCCCCGCGGCCGGCAGCCGGACTTCCACGAAGTCCTGGGTCGCGGGCTCGCCTGCGATCTGGGACACCCTCACCTCCATGGTGGTACAAGCGTTTCAGGGCCGAGGGTCGCCCCTCGGGGTAACGCGATACGTGGTTCAGCGGTGACGCTACCGCGCTCTCGACGGTCCTGTCCCCGGGACCCCAACCCCTTGTCGTCACTCACAGTAAACCTGCGGATACGCTCCGTGTCTAGGGGTTGGGCGGGCCCAAATGGGAAGAGCGCGCGCCGGGTTGACGTACCCAGACGTCAGACGGTCGAACCGTCCGCCGCCGGGGTCCCGTCGCGTCACACCAGGACATGGTCGATGAAGCACCAGCGCCAGGTCTCTCCGGGTTCGTGGGTCCGCATCACGGGGTGACCGGACTCCTTGTGGTGCTCCGCCGCGTGCCGTCCCGGCGAGGAGTCGCAGCAGCCGACGTGACCGCAGCTGAGACACAGCCGTAGTTGCACCGGATCCATGCCCTCGGCCAAACACTCCGGACACGTCTCGCTGAGCGGGCCGGGTTCGGGGTGCGGCAGCGCGTCGGCGTGCGTGCACTGTTTCATGATTGCCAGGTTACGACGGTCGAGCGGAAGACCGCGTCGAAAAACGAGGGCGGGCGAGAACGATGGACGTGATGCCACTGCTGCTGCTCGTGGCGGGCAGCGCCGCGGTCGCCGCGGCCGCGCGGCGGACTCCGGTGCCGGCACCGCTGCTGCTGGTGGCCGTGGCGCTGGCGGTCAGCTACGTCCCGGGGGTACCCGAGTACACGCTCGACCCGCACGTCGTCCTGCCGCTCATCCTGCCCCCGCTGCTGCACACGGCCGCGACCGACAGCTCCTACCTCGACCTGCGGGCGCAGTTGCGGCCGGTCGCGATGCTGTCCGTCGGGTACGTGCTGTTCGCGACCTTCGCCGTCGGCTGGGCCCTGTACGTGATCGTGCCGGAGATGCCCCTGACCGCGGCGCTGGTCTTCGGCGCGGTGGTGGCGCCCCCGGACGCCGTCGCGGCCACGGCGGTCGCCCGCCGGGTGGGGCTGCCGTCGCGGATCACCACGATCCTCCAGGGCGAGTCCCTGCTCAACGACGCCACCGCGATCACCGCCTACCGGGTGGCCCTGGCCGCCGCCGTCGGCGAGGGCGCGACCTGGGCCGGTGGCATCGGTGAGTTCCTGCTCGCGGCGGTCGGCGGCGTCGTGGTGGGCCTGCTGCTGATGGCGCCGATCCACTGGCTGCGCACGCACGTGAAGGAAGCGCTGCTGCAGAACACGCTGTCCCTGCTGATCCCCTTCGTCGCGTACGCCGTCGCCGAACAGGTGCACGCCTCCGGTGTCCTCGCGGTCGTGGTCGTCGCGCTCTACCTGGGGCACCGTGCGTGGGAGGTCGATTTCGCGACGCGCCTGCAGGAGGAGGCGGTCTGGAAGATGGTCGCCTTCGTCCTGGAGTCGGCGGTGTTCGCACTGATCGGCCTGCAGCTGCCGGTGGTGCTGAGAGGGCTCGGGGAGTACGAGGGCGTCGAGGCCGCCTGGTACGCGATCGCCGTGTTCCTGGTCGTCGTCGCCACCCGGTTCGTCTGGGTGTACCCCGCCACCTTCGTGCCGCGGCTGCTGTCGGCCCGGGTGCGGGAACGGGAACAGAACCCGACCTGGAAGGGACCGTTCGTGATCGCGTGGGCCGGGATGCGGGGGGTCGTCTCGCTGGCCATCGCCTTCTCCATCCCGCTCACCATGCACGACGGAGAGGAGCCCTTCCCGCAGCGCAACCTCATACTCTTCCTGACCTTCACCACGGTCATCGGGACCCTGGTCGTGCAGGGCCTGACCCTGCCCCCGCTGATCCGGGTGCTGAAGTTCCCCGGGCGGGACGCCCAGACCGAGACACTGGCCGAGGCCAATGCCCAGGCACAGGCCTCCCGGGCCGCCGAACGGCGCCTGGACGAGCTCCTCACCGACGAGCGCAACGCCCTGCCCGCTCCGCTCGCCGACCGGCTGCGCATCGTCCTGGAGCGCCGCCGCAACGCCGTCTGGGAGCGGCTCGGCCAGGCCAATCCGATCACCGGCGAGTCCGTCGACGACACCTACCGGCGGCTGTCGCGCGAGATGATCAGCGCCGAGCGCGAGGTGTTCGTCAGGCTCCGGGACGGCCGTTACATCGACGACGAGATGCTGAGGACCCTGCTGCGCAGGCTGGACCTGGAAGAGGCGGCGGCGTTCCGGGAGGCGGCGTGACAGCGGGGGGGGCGCCGCCGGAGGACAGGCGGATCGGCATATCAAGGGGCGCGGAACTTCACGGGGTCGGCGCCTCAAGACCGGCGTTTCGTGAGGCGCGGTGCTTCAGGGCGAGCGGCACCTCAAGACCGCAATCTCAGCAGGCGCGGTGCTTCAAGGAGAGCGGCGTCCCAAGAGAGGGGCGCCTCAGGCGAAGGGGCGGCCGGTGATCACGGCCGCGACCGCCGATCCACGCGGGAAGGCACCCTCACCGGCCAGCGTGACGAGTCCGTACAGCAGCTTGGCGACATACAGACGCTCCACCGCCAGGCCGTGCCGTTGCCCGAAGTCCTCCGCGAAGGCGTCGAGCTCGGCGGGCACGCGCGCGTAACCACCGAAATGAAAGCGCTCATCGAGGCTCCAGGCGCCGCGCCGGCCGCCGAACGCCTCACGCTGCAGGGCCTCCGTCTCGGCGCTCAGGAAGCCGCCCCTGAGCACCGGCACGCCCAGGGCGGGCACGTCGGTGCCGAGACCGGCGGCCAGCCCCGCGAGCGTGCCACCGGTGCCGCAGGCCACGGCGACGACCTCGGCCCGGCCCCGCAGCTCGGTGCCGAGTGCGCGGCAACCGCGTACGGCCTCGGCGTTGCTGCCGCCCTCGGGGACGACGTACGCGTCCTCGGCGTCCGCCGCGCGCAGGATGGCGGCCAGGTCCCCAGGCGAGGACTTGCGGCGGTAGGTCGCCCGGTCGACGAAGTGCAGCCGCATGCCGTCGGACGCGCAGCGGGCCAGTGAGGGGTTGAGGGGCCGGCCGGCCAGCTCGTCGCCGCGTACGACACCGACCGTGGGGATGCCGAGCAGCCGGCCGGCGGCGGCCGTGGCGCGCAGATGGTTGGACCAGGCACCGCCGAAGGTGACGACGGTACGGCCGGCCGCCGCGGTCAGGTTCGGCGCGAGCTTGCGCCACTTGTTGCCGATCGAGTGTACGCCCACTGGTGTAAGTGACAAGAGCGCAGGTCAGATGCGCTAGCGCGCCCCTACAGCTTGCCGCCCGTCACCCACTCCTCAGGGAAGGCCGCACCCGTCGTGAGCAGGGCATCCAGGCCCCGAAAGGCGACCCCGAGGCCTAAGGCGTACTGCTTCCAGTCCTCGGCGCAGTGGAAGTCTGCCGTGTACTCGTGATCATCCAACTCGCTGGCCAGGGCAGCCGCGTTCTCATAGTGATTCCGGGCCTGCTCGTCTACTGAGGGCTCGTTGGTCGCTGATGTCATCCGAGATCGATCCTGTTGTGGAGAGAGTTGGAAACCCGCCCCCTGCCAGGGGTCTGACCGCCGTGGGGGGAGGGGGGAATCGGCGGTCGTCCCTATCGCCTGACAGGGGGCGGGAGTTATCGGGTGGGCGATGCAGGCGACAAACGTTCGGACGAGATCCCCGCGTGGACCGCCCTTCGAGGGCACCCGGAGAACGGCTGAAGAGAAGCCAGAGGCAGGAACTTGACCGGCCTAACCGTCCACTCGACCCACCCGTCATGACTGCTGAGTGAGAACCCGCACGGCTCGCCCCGGTGCAGGGCTGCGACCGCTCCGAGGCAACCGGGGCCATCGGTCCATTCGAAGGCTCGTTCCATTTCCCGTGCAGGCAGCGCAGATACGAGAGCCCGCGCAGCTACGCGGATCTTGCGGACTGCCTGAGCCGGGTTGGTGGTGGCGAAGAAGGACGCCGACGCAATGTCCTCAGTGTCGAGCGACCTGTAGGTGACTCGTTCGCACCAGAATCCCGGACGCAGAAGCCCCTCGGTCATGCAGCGCGCCATGAGACCCCCTCGGCTCCGTAGGCGGATAGGCAGGGCTCACCGGCAACTGTCTGAGGTTCTGCGGTCAGTAGGTACTCGGTCCCTTGTTCGTCCCTCGCCCGAATGATGTAGAACTCACCCCGAGCCAACTCCGCTAGCGCCCGCTGCTGCTCTCGGTCGTCGTTCAACCACGAGTAGAGCGGGCGTGCGTACGGGGGATCCAATTGAGCGGCTACATGGCGGGTGCGCTTCCGAAGCCAGCGCATAGCCAGGCGAGGTGACTTGGCGCGTACTCCGCCGAGGTGCACAGGTCGCCCATCCGGGAGTCGAGCGGTGGCCTGCGCCTGAAAGATCGTCAGCACGCTACCCCAGGCAGGAACCTCCACGGTCAGCATCGAGCGCCCTCCGTTTGTCGCTGAATTCCGCCTCACCCTCAGAGGGAGGCACTTGCGTAACTCGATCCTCGAACCGAAGGTTCAGCCCCAACTAGCGGCCCGATGTGGGCCCACATGTAGGCCAGGTGTAGGCCACAATGGCGGGTATGAATATCGGGGAACGGATTCGCGACCGGCGCGAACAACTGGGTTGGTCGCAGGCGCGATTGGCAAGGGAAGCGTGCCGCGTTGCAGGCGTGGGCCCCGAGAAGCTAGGCAGGCAAGAGATCTACCGCTACGAGACAGGGAAGCGCACACCGCGCGATTGGCTGGCCCCGATAGCTCAGGCTCTCGGGATGTCCGTGCATGTGCTGAGCGCCGACCAACCCGACTCAGACTCCCTCTCCGGGATATGGCACAGCCGCTACACCTACGAGAGCACCCGCAGGGGTGAAGTAACCCGGCACCACTACGTGATCATGCGGCAGGTGGGCAATCGGCTCCACGGCGAGAGCCTGCCCGGCTCGAACGACTCTCCGATTTTCGTGGAACTCACCAAGGACGGCCCGGCCCTCACAGGCACGTGGACCGAGCGGACAGCGGCCGATGGGTACTACAAGGGAGCCGTCTACCACGGGGCCGTCCAACTATTGGTCGAGATGACCGGGCGGAGCATGGAAGGCAGGTGGGTCGGGTTCGACAAGTCGTTCACGGTCAACAGCGGCCCATGGGCCCTGACGTTCGAGACCGCAGACACGTCCCGACGGGCCCTTACGCGCTTCAATCGGCCGCCCGTCAGGTAGCTGCCAGCAAGCACGACGTACGGCCGCAGAGCCCCCAGCAGCACGCCGCCCCCACCAGCGACGGGGAGGCCGAGAGTGCAGGCGCGAGCGTCGAGGAGGGGGCCGGGAGCAATCGGCGTAACTTCTCTCTACTTACTCAAGGGCGCGCCTTCGGCGCGCCGGGCGGCTCGGCGCACCGGCCCGGCATGCGGCCTTCGGCCGGTCCGGACCGGGCACCGGCCGCCCGACCGCAGGACGCTCCCGAGCCGTGCGAAGAGTTACACCGATGGCCCGCACCCTCTCTAGCTCACGCGGCATCTGGCACCTGTCTTGGAGGGGGCGTCGTGGCTGGGGGCGGACGGCCTACGAGGCTTTAGGCAGCCACCATGGGGCGAGCCTCGAAGAACAGGGGGCCGATCGGGCTATTGCGGGCAGGTCCCAAAGACTGCCCGATCCGCAGGCAGCGTAAGGCCCCCTGTTCACTCGCCCCATGGCAGCTCCAGCCCAAAGCCTCTACGGCCGGCCGCGTGCCAAAAGTGCAGTTCAGGGGGCCTGAGGCCTAGGCCGCCAGCTCCACCAGGCCCGCCTCCTGGTCGAGCAGGACTACGCCGCTGAGCCGCTCCATGTCACGCCTGAGCGGCTGCTTCTTCTCGCCGACCCAGTGAAAGCAGGACTCTGCCAGCAGCTCGAACCGGCTCCGTTTGCAGCCCTGCCCACGCGGAGGAAGAACGGTGAAGGAATGCAGCACGACACGAAGGAGCATGCGAGCCTTTTCCCGATCAGCAGAAAGCCACGAAGCGTGCAACTTTTCTGGATCCTTCAGGGTCGACAGATCAATAGATTCCTTGATCTCCGACAGTTCCTCATCAGCGGAAGCCATTTGCCCCTCAATTGCTTCCCGAAGCTTCAGATAGCGATGCTCACCATTGGCATCCTTGAACCGCCCCTGAACGTAGTAAGCATCGTCCAGCTTCTCCAGGCGTGCTTGGGCATCACTGACAATGGCGATCAGTTCAAGTCGCCGCGCTTCAGATTCGGGATTGTCGTACGCAAGCCAGCGCGTAGCCAATTCCTTGAAGACTGCGTGATCGTACGAGAATGACCGAACGCGAGCCATGAATGCCGCCGAGATGGCCCAGTCCAGATCCTTCACCAGGACAGTCATTCCCTGGCAGGCGGACTTTCCAAGGTTGACCCGTCGATAGCATCGGTACTGCTGCCCACTCTTGGTCATAGGCCCATTGCATCGCCCGCACTTCCCGAAACTGGAAAGCAAAGACTGCGCGGCAGGCTTTCCACGCCGTCCGCCCGCGAAGGACTCCGACGTGCGCGACCGCAGCCCAGCGAGAATCTGGGCGCGCTCAGCCACCGTGATGACGCCGTCGCCGACCCGGATCGGTTTGCCGTCCTCCCCAAGCAGCGGTTCGTCAGTCGCGCGCCACCGCTCCCGCCCCCTCTTGTCCACGTACCGCTCATGCGTGGGCATGAGGCCCGCCCAGGCTGGAGAGTGCGCCAACTGGTGAACGGTCGACGACCGCCACAGGCCACCCCGCCGAGTCCTCAGACCCTCAGAGTTCAACTCCTCGGCGATGCTTTCACCGGATCGATTCTTGAGAAGAGCGTCAGCAATTCGGCGCGCAGTCGAATGCTCTTTGCGGAAACGGCGAGTCCGCTTTTTCCGCACGCACAACCCATATGGAGCCTGCCCGCCCGGCCAGTCACCACTCTGCTTCTTCTCTGCTTTCGTGCTGCGAGTTCGAGTCGACGTATTGAATGACTCGGACCGAGCCTGCTCTGCCATCCAGGCAAAGAGTCCCCGATGCTGCTGGATACTGCTATCCAGTCCATCTATGTGCGCGATAAGTCGGGCACCCTTTGCTTCGAACTTATCCAGCACCATGCCCACTTGACCCATGCCCTGTCGGCTCAAGCGGTCAAGCTTCCAGACGAAGAGATTTCGAACTTGGTCAGCCACTACGGCCGCAATGGCCTTGTCGAACTCTTCTCGCACGACACCGGCCTTATAAGCCGAGAGCTCTTCTGTCCAGACCCTACGAACCGTGAGCCCCTCGCGCGCCGCACGCTCCCGAAGGTCTCGTTCATGCTTGTTCAGCGTCGCTTTGTCGTCCTGCCAATTACTACGACGCAAGTACAGGTCGACGAGCTTCGCGGGGTCTGTGTTCGCACCCATAACGAGAACCACCCTCAGTCAAGGTGAAGGTGGGTGTCCAATAAATAAAGACCAGGTCAGGGCCCACCTACACCAGTCGGTTTGTTCTCGATCAGCTCCGGGTGGATCAGATCGTCCCGCTTCAGCAGGAGCCGGACTCCCCGGCGCTCGAACCGGTCGTCCACGACTTCCTGCACCGGTGACGGCAGCCGCGGACGCAGCGCGGCGAGTCCGGGCGGGTCGGGGCTGGTCACTGAGCCATTGTCACCCGCACGTGGGGGAGGAGGGAGCTCGGGGCCGGTGCCCCTCGGTGCGACCGGGCGCCCGGTCCGCATCCCGGACTCGGGCGCATTCGAACGCCGTGACGGGCCCCTGTTCCCAGTAATGCGAAGATCCATTCCCGCTCTTTCGGGTAATAGCACCACCCGCGTCGGGTGCGGAAGGCTTGCGCGTGCACATCGATGCCCGAGGGATGGGGGCGTCGGTCACAACCGGGAGGGCAGTTCTCTATGTCGGTAGGCGAAGAGGTCCGCACGGAGCAGACGAAGCCGCAGCAGAGTCTCGGCACGGCGGCCGCGCGGAACCTGGCCACCACGACCAAGTCCGTGCCGCAGATGCAGGAGATCAGCTCGCGCTGGCTGCTGCGAATGCTTCCCTGGGTCGACATCCAGGGCGGCACGTACCGGGTGAACCGTCGGCTCACGTTCGCCGTGGGCGACGGCCGGGTGACGTTCGTGAAGACCGGCGACCGGGTCGAGGTCATCCCCGCGGAGCTGGGGGAGCTCCCGGCGCTGCGGTCGTACGAGGACGAGGAGGTGCTCTTCGAGATCGCCCGCCGCTGCGAACAGCGGGAGATCCCGGCGGGCGAGGTGATCGCCTCCTTCGGGAGCCCGTCCGACGAGGTGTACCTGCTGGCCCACGGCAGGGTGGAGAAGGTCGGCACCGGCCCCTACGGGGACGACGAGTCCCTCGGAATCCTCGCCGACGGCGCCTACTTCGGCGAGGAGGCGCTACTCGACGCGGACGCGATCTGGGAGTTCACGGCCCGCGCCCTCACCGCGTGCACCGTGCTCGTGCTGCCCCGCCAGGAGTTCGAGCAGATCGCGGAGCGCTCGGACACCCTGCGCGAACACCTCCAGCAACGCCGCTCGATCCCCTCGCAGCGCTCCAACAAGTACGGCGAGAAGGAGATCGACCTCTCCTCCGGTCACTCGGGGGAGCCGGACATCCCGCACACGTTCGTCGACTACGAGGCCCGGCCCCGTGAGTACGAACTCAGCGTCGCCCAGACCGTGCTGCGCATCCACACGCGCGTGGCCGACCTCTACAACCAGCCGATGAACCAGACCGAGCAGCAGATCCGGCTGACGGTCGAGGCGCTGAAGGAGCGCCAGGAGCACGAGCTCATCAACAACCGCGACTTCGGGCTCCTGCACAACTGCGAGTACGACCAGCGGATCCAGCCGCACGACGGCGTGCCCAGCCCGGACGACCTCGACGAGCTGCTCAGCAGGCGCCGCGGCACCAAGATGCTCCTCGCCCACCCGCGTGCCATCTCCGCGATCGGCCGCGAGCTCAACAAGCGCGGGCTGGTGCCCGAGACCATCGACATGGCCGGCAACCGCATCCCGACCTGGCGCGGTGTGCCGATCTTCCCGTGCAACAAGATCCCGGTCTCGGACGCCCGTACGACGTCCATCATCGCCCTGCGTACCGGCGAGGCCGACCAGGGCGTCATCGGGCTGCGCGCCTCCGGCATCCCGGACGAGATCGAGCCGAGCCTGTCCGTGCGCTTCATGGGCATCAACGAACAGGCCATCATCAAGTACCTGGTCACGGCCTACCACTCGGCCGCGGTCCTGGTACCGGACGCGCTCGGTGTCCTGGAGAACGTCGAGATCGGCCGCTGGCGGTGACACTGCCGGCAGGCATGCCGTGTCCCCGCCCGTCAGGGCGGGTACATCCTCGGGGCACGCGCCCAGTGACAGCGGAAGCGCCACCATCCGCTCATCCTCCGAGGCGGTCCCATGGGTGAGTCCCTCACGGAGTCCAGGACGGAGACGACGCTGCCCGCCCCGGGCAGGCAGCGGTACGGCGCGCCCCGGCAGGCCGCCGGGACACCGGAAGGACGAGGGACCATCGGGACACAGCGGGACGGCCGGCCGGCGCCGGCCGAGGGGCACGAGGCGGCCATGCTGCTGGAGCGGGCCCGGGCGGAGGTCGATCCGGTGCTGCGGGCCGCGCTCGGCTCGCTGCCCGGGCCGATGCGCCGGATCGCGCTCTACCACTTCGGCTGGGAACAGGCCGACGGCACTGCGGCGGAAGGGAGCTCCGGCAAGGCCGTCCGGCCCGCGTTGGTCCTCGCCGCCGCGGCCGCCGGCGGGTCCGAGGCGCGGGCGGGGGCGACTCGGGCAGCGGCCGCGGTGGAGCTCGTCCACACCTCCACGCTGCTGCACGAGGACGCGCTGGACCGGGCCACCACCCGCCGCCATCGCCCCACCGCGTGGACCGTGTTCGGCGATGCGGACGCCGTCCTCGCCGGGGACGCCCTCCAGGCACTGGCCCTGCGGCTGCTCGCCCAGGACCCGCACCCGGCGGCACCGGCCGCCGCCGCCCGGCTCGCGGACTGCGTGGTCGAACTGTGCGCGGGGCAGCACGCGTACACGGCGATGCAACGCCGCGCCCCTGCCGAGGTCACGCTCGACGAGGTGCTCGTCATGGCGGAGGCCAGGACGGGCGCGCTGCTCGGAGGTGCCTGCGCGATCGGCGGGTTGTACGCGGGTGCCTCCCAGGCGGAAGTCGCGGCGCTGGACGCGTTCGGGCGGGAGGCCGGGCTCGCCTTCCAGCTCATCGACGACGTCATCGGCATATGGGGCGACCCGCACTGCGCCGACGAGCCCGCGGGTGCCGATCCGGCCGCCCGCGAGAAGTCGTTGCCGGTGGTCGCCGCCTTCGCCTCCGGGCACCCGGCGGCGACCGAACTCGCCGAGTTGTGCGCGCGACCCGGCGGGACGGGGGATCCGGAGCACATCGCGCTGGCAGTGGAGCGCGCGGGCGGCCGCGACTGGGCTCAGGGCCAGGCGGCCGACCGGATGGCCCGGGCGATGCAGCAACTGGCCCGTGCGGTGCCGGACCCGGAGGCGGCGGGCGGTCTGCTGGACCTCGCCGAACTGGTGACCCGGCGGGCTGGTTGACGGCCCGTGGCAGGCGGTGGCCCACTGTGGGGGGCGGCCTGCAGCCTGCGGCAGGCGGTGGCCCTCAGTGGGCGGCGGCCGGGTGGGAGGTGGCCTTGACGGGTGGCGGCCTCGATTGGTGGCGGCCCGTGATGAGAGACGGCCTCGGTGGACGGCCTCGACGGACGATGCCCGCGGCGAGAAGGGGCCTGCAGCGGTCGAAGGGCAATTTCCGGTCGGCCCAGGCCGACGAGCGGCAGCACCAGCGACGCCCCTCGGGCCACCGACGGGTAAGACCCCGGGGAGCCCGGGGCCGTGCGGCTCCTGACCCCGCACGGCCACCGGCCTCCGGTAGGCGGGTCCCGCACTGCCCCACGGTGTGCGGGGCCCGCTCCTAGTTCCCGGAACGGCTCCAAAGAAAGCCCACCGGGCCCACGGTCCGTAACGGCTCACCGAGCGCCCCTTGGGCTCCCGTCCCCATCGGCTCCCCGAGCGCCCCTTGCGCTCCCGTCCGGAACGGATCCCCCAGCGCCTTCTGGACCGGCCTCCGGACCGGCTCCCGTGCTGCTGCCATATCGATGCGTTTGGGTAAACGTTCGACTGAATCCCGCCAAGATCCTGCTCGCATCGCCCCACGCGGGCCAACCCCCCTACGATCAACGCCCGTCGGACGAGCGAAGGGGCGGGGCATGGGCGTGGCCATCCGGACGGCGGGCGCAGGGGACAGGGAGCTGATCGTCCGCCTGCTGGACGAGGCGTTCCAGGACGACCCCGTGAGCGGCTGGGTCTTCCCCGGAACGGAGGAGCGCCGTGCCAAGCATCCCGGGCTCATGGCCGCCTTCACCGACATCGTGCTCGCGGCCGGTCGCATAGATGTCACCGAGGACGGCTCGGCCTGCGCCCTGTGGCTCTCCGTGCCCGCGGACGGGGGCCACGACGACCCCACCGGCCACGGCGGCGCCACCGGCCACGAGGACCCCACCGGTCACGGCGGCGCCACCGAGGACGAAGGTCCGGCCCAGGTGCGGGAGGCCGTCGATCCCGACAACGAGCGCATCGAGATGATCGGCCGGCTGACAGCGGCCATCCATCCCACCGGGCGGGCACACGCGTACCTGTGGATGATCGGAGTGGCACCCGGCCGCCAGGGCGAGGGACTCGGCACCGCGCTCATCCAGACCGTCCTCGACCGCTGCGACCGTGAGGCACTGCCCGCCTACCTGGAGGCCAGCAGCGCCCGCAGCCGCAAGCTGTACGAGCGCCTGGGCTTCGAGCCCGTCGGCCCGGTCCTCGACCTCCCGGACGGCCCGGCGATGTGGCCCATGTGGCGCGAGCCCGGACCGAACCGGCAGCCCGCCTAGGCCGGAAGGAACGTCAGGCCCGCGCTCCGCTCCCGCACGGGCATGCCGATGTTTCGGCTCCGGGTTCGTGATCTCGGAATTCACCCTGGAGTCGGTGCGCACGTACGGCAGGAAGCGCCGCGCCCCCGACCGGCCTACGCTGAGGACATGGGCAGCGAAGAACAGGTCTGTCCCAGCTGCGGACAGCCGGTGGACACGGTCGTCCGGCGGCACAAGACGCTGGGCACCTGGGTCCCCCGATGGGTGGCGGGCCCGTGCCACAACCCGGAGTGCGCCTCCTACGACACGGAAGCCGCCGAGAGCGGCCCCGAAGTCAAGGGCACTCGCCCCGGAGAGGGGCCCGCGGCCCCCGAGGAGACCGTTCCGCCCACGCCGACGCCCGGGAGCGAAGCCGCCTCCCGCCCCGTCGGCACGGCCCCGTACCCGCGTGAAGCGGCCCCCGGCCGGTCCGGCGCGACTCCGGACGGGACCGGAACGGCCCCCGGGACATCCGGCGCGAAGAATTCCTGAGCCCGTGTCGAAAAGCGCTGCCCGGCTCCGACGTCCCCTGTGAAGAGCCGCCCGACGAGGCGGTGAGAGCCGAAGGAGCGGTCTCATGAAGTACCTGGTCATGGTGCAGGGCACGCAGGCGGACTACGAGGCCATGCGGGGCAAGGCGTCGGCGGGCTCCCCGGCCTGGAGCGAGGAGGACGTGCAGACCATGTTCGCCTACATGGGCGCCATCAACGACGACCTTTCCGTAAGCGGCGAGCTCGTCGACGGGCAGGGCCTGGCCGAGCCGGCACAGACCCGGCACGTCACCCTCGGCGACGACGGCAAGGCAGTGATCAGCGACGGGCCGTACGGCGAGACCCAGGAGCTGCCGGCCGGTTACTGGGTCCTGGAGTGCGAGAGCCTGGAGCGGGTCACGCAGATCGCCGACCGCGTCTCCCGCTGCCCCCAGCCGCCCGGTGCCCCGGCCCACCCTGTCGTGATCCGGCCGATCATGGACGGCTCCGGGGACATCTGACGGACGGCCGGCACCGACGGACCCGCCCGTGCGGGAAGTGCCGCTCCGTGCGGCGTTCGTCCCGTCGCGCACGCCCCGCCCGCCGCGGCACTACCGTGTGCGGCATGGGTGTACCGGGGGAGCGGCGCCGCAGGATGTGGCGGCGGGTGATGGTCGGGTGGGCGCTGCTCGTGGCCGTCGCGGGCGGTCTGACGCTGTGGATGCAGGACTCGCCGGAGCCGCGGGGGCCGTACGTCTGGCAGCGGACGGATCCCGACGAGCCACCGGACCTGCCGCCATGCCCGACGACCGGGGAAGGCGGGACCGTCTCCTGCGCCTACGCCGACCTCCCCTGACCGCGCGACCGGCCCGTCACCGGGTCCCGGGTCGTCAGGCAATACGTGCCGCCCGCCGGGTCGCGCATCACCGTCCAGCCGGGGAAACCGGCCACGAAGGCGGCCCCGAGTCGCTCGTGGTGTGCCCGGGTCACCAGGACGTCCGCGCAGGCGAGGTCGAGATGGGCCGAGGCCGGCCCCTCGTCGCCGAGGCGTTGCAGGAGCAGACGGGCCGGCAGGCCCGGCGGCGGCTCGACCACGTGGAACTCCGGAAGGGCGCCCGGCAGCGACTGCCAGTCGTCGAGCAGCGCGCTCCAGAAGGCGACCTCGCCCTCGTAGGCCGCGAACGGGACGTCCACGCACACCTGGTCGAGCCGGCTGCCCCGCACCACACCCGGCCGTGACGACTGACCGCGCCAGGGGTCCGCGCAGAACAACTGCCCGCCGGGCGAACGCAGCACGACGAGCGACCCGAGGTCGGCCGTCACACCCGCGCCGAGCCGTACCGCCGCGGCGGCGAACTCCGCCACGTCGTCCACGCAGAAGTCGATGTGCGCACCGCCCGAACCCGGGCCGACCGCCTGCACCTTCACGCACGCGTCGGCGCCTTCGGGGAGCAGGGTGACGAACTCGTTGTGCTCGCCGCGCAGTTCGGACAGGCGGGTGTCCGTGACCGCTGTCCAGAAGTCGCAGGCGGCGCCGAAGTCCGCACGTGGGCGGTCGACGAAGGCGTACGTCCATCTGATCCTCATGGGCGCGATCGTAGAGGGACGCTCCGCCGCCACCTGCGTGAACCTCGACCGGCCCCCGACGCACCGGTCCGGATCCTTCGGCCCGCGCTGTTTGCATTCAGCAATGGACCACATCACGTTCCTCGTGGCGGCCGTCATCATCACGGCACTCGCCTTCGACTTCACCAACGGTTTCCACGACACGGCGAACGCGATGGCCACGTCCATCGCCACGGGCGCGCTCGCACCCCGTACGGCGGTGCTGATCAGCGGTGTCCTCAATGTCGTGGGCGCCTTCCTGTCCACCGAGGTCGCCAGGACCGTCTCGGACGGCATCGTGGACGACACCCTCGTCTCCCCGGGCATGATCTTCGCGGGGCTGGTCGGCGCCATCCTGTGGAACCTGCTGACCTGGCTGATCGGTCTGCCTTCGAGCTCCTCGCACGCCTTGTTCGGAGGGCTGATCGGGGCCGTGTGGATCGGGGCGGGCAGCCACGGCGTCGACTTCGGCAAGGTCGTCGAGAAGGTACTGGTGCCGGCGCTGGCCTCGCCCGTCGTGGCCGGTGTCGCGGCGCTGCTCGCCACCCACCTCGCCTACCGGCTCACCGACCGGGCCGGCGGGGACTGCGTCATCCGGGGCTTCCGCATCGGCCAGATTGCCTCCGCCTCGCTGGTCTCCCTCGCGCACGGCACCAACGACGCGCAGAAGACCATGGGCGTCATCACCCTCACGCTGATCTCGGCCGGTGCCCTCGGCCACCATGCCGGGCCGCCCCTGTGGGTCGTCGCGTCCGCGGGCCTGGCCATCGGCCTCGGCACGTACCTCGGCGGCTGGCGGATCATCCGCACGCTGGGCAAGGGCCTCACCGAGATCCGGTCGCCGCAGGGCTTCGCCGCGGAGACCGCCTCCGCGGCCGTCATCCTGACCTCCACGCACCTCGGCTTCGCGCTGTCGACCACCCAGGTGGCCTCGGGCAGCATCCTGGGTGCGGGTCTCGGCCGCAGGCTCGCGGAGGTCCGCTGGAGCGTCGCGGGCCGTATGGCGGTCGCCTGGGCGGTCACCCTGCCCGCCGCGGCCCTGGTCGGCGCACTGGCCGCCGCGCTCGTGCACCACGGCGGTGACCTCGGAACGGCCGCCGTCGCCGTGGGCGGCGCGGCCCTCGCCGTCGGCATCGTCCTCGTCTCGCGCCGCAACCCGGTACACGCGCGCAACATCAACGACGGCCGCGAAACCGCCATCCGCACCGAGGCGTCGGCCGAGGCCGGTGCGGCTGCCTGAGCGCCGGGGACCCGCGCATGGGAGATCCCGGTCCGGCCCACCGGAGGTGCGGAAAGAGCGAAGGCCCCGTACCCGGCGCCGGGTACGGGGCCCACCGTCCCCTCTCACCCGACCGGCGACAACGCTGATCGGGCGATACGGAGAGGATCAAGCCTTCTTGGTCTCCCAGAAGATCTTGTCGATCTGGGCGATGTAGTCCAGCGCCTTCTGGCCGGTGGCCGGGTCGGTCGAGCCCTTGGCGGCCGAGAGGGCCTTCAGGGTGTCGTTGACCAGCTGGTGCAGCTCCGGGTACTTCTCGAAGTGCGGGGGCTTGAAGTAGTCGCTCCAGAGCACCGAGACGTGGTGCTTCGCGAGCTCGGCGCGCTGCTCCTTGATGACGGTGGCGCGCGCCTGGAAGTGCGGGTCGTCGTTGGCGGCCATCTTCTCCTGCACGGCCTTCACCGACTCCGCCTCGATGCGGGCCTGGGCGGGGTCGTACACACCGCAGGGAAGGTCGCAGTGGGCACTGACCTTGACCTTGGGGGCAAACAGGCGGGAAAGCATGGAGCATTCCTTCCTCGTGATCGTCTTCTCACAGGGGACATTACTCCGTGAGGGACGGCTTTTCGCGGGTGCCCCCATGGGCTTAGGACAAAAGTCCGGGGCGAGACTGAGACTGGTGGAGCAAGAACCGGGGAGGTACCGGGTGATGCCGGAGCTGTCGCAGGAGTTCGAGCGGGGGAGGGCGGCCCCGCCCTTCGGTGTGGCCGAGGTCACCGGGCCGTCCATGGTGCCCACGCTGTACCACGGTGACCGGCTCCTGGTGCACTACGGGGCCCGGGTCAGGCCGGGCGACGTCGTCGTGCTGCGGCACCCCTTCCAGCAAGACCTGCTGGTCGTCAAGCGAGTCGCCCAGCGCCGTGACAGCGGCTGGTGGGTGCTGGGGGACAACGCCTACGCCGGCGGCGACAGTACCGACTACGGCGTCGTGCCCGACGACCTGGTGCTGGGGCGGGTGCGGTTCCGCTACCGGCCCCGCAGGCCGGACCGGCGGTCGCCCTGGGCGCTGCTCGGCTGGGCGCTGTCGGCGGCCAGGCCCGTGCTCTCGGGCAGGTCGGGCCGGGTGGCCTCCAGGCGTTTGCGGGCGCGGTAGGCCGCGACGTTGGCGCGGGTCGCGCAGCGGTCGGAGCAGTAGCGCCGGGAGCGGTTGGTGGAGGTGTCGAGATAGGCGTTGCGGCAGGGTGCGGCCTCGCACAGGCCGAGGCGGTCGGCGCCGTGCTCGGTCAGGTGGAAGGCCAGGCCCATCGCCGCGATCGCCGCGTAGCCCGCCGTCGCGTTCGACGGGTGATCCGCCAGGTGCATGTGCCACAGGGGGCGGCCGTCGTCGTCACGGAAGTCGTGCCCGGAGATCTGCGGGCTCACCGGGAACTCCAGCAGCAGTGAGTTCAGCAGGTCGACGGCGAGCCTCTCGTCACCGGTGTCGGCCGCCTCGAAGACGGCACGCAGCCGGGCCCGGACCGAGCGGAAGCGGGTCACGTCCGCGTCGGTGGCGCGGCGGGCCGCCGACTGGCTGGGCCCGAACAGATCGCGGACGGCCTCCACCGACGTCAGGGCGTCCTTGCCCCGGGCCGGTTCCTCGGTGTTGACGAGGCGCACGGCGTAGTCCGAGTAATAGGCCAGTTCCACTTGTAGTCCTCACGGAGGGGCTTGCGGTCGAGAGCGTGCACTCGTAAGAGCTGATGGCGCTTCCAGGGTATTACGAGGGAGGGGCTCGACGACGGACGCCGACGCCACCACGGCCACCGCCGACCGGCAGACCTCGGGACTCCAACGAGCACGATCCGGAACCGCTCCCCGCGATCGGGCAGGTACCACTGCTGCTGCCGGTCCCGGCTCTCCCGCCCTCTTCATGAACGCGGACCACATGATCGACGAGACGACGTCCCGGAGCAACGCGGCGGAGCGCGCGCAGCGGCACGCCCGTATGGATCAGGCCAAACGGGACGGGCCCTCGGCCAGTGGCGTGCGCGCGTGCCGCGCGACAAGGGGCTCGGCGAGGCCAGGCCGGTGTGGGGCTCGCCCCCGGACACCCCGCCGTCGGCCCTCAGGCAGCACAGACGAAGGGGGCGGCACGGAAAGCCCGTACCGCCCCCTCACCGCGCCTGCCGTCAGAGCACCTTGGACAGGAACGACTTCGTCCGCTCGTGCTGCGGGTTGGTCAGCACCTCGCGCGGGTGACCGGATTCGACCACCACACCGCCGTCCATGAAGACCAGGCTGTCGCCCACCTCGCGGGCGAAGCCCATCTCGTGGGTGACGACGACCATCGTCATGCCGGACTCGGCCAGGTCGCGCATGACGTCCAGGACGTCACCGACGAGCTCCGGGTCGAGCGCCGAGGTCGGCTCGTCGAACAGCATCAGCTTCGGGTCCATGGCGAGGGCCCGGGCGATGGCGACGCGCTGCTGCTGACCGCCGGAGAGCTGGGAGGGGTAGTTGCCCGCCTTGTCGGCGAGGCCCACCCGGTCCAGGAGCTCCTGGGCGCGCTCGCGGGCCTTGCCCTTGCCCACGCCCTTGACCTGGACCGGTGCCTCCATGACGTTCTCGACGGCCGTCATGTGCGGGAACAGGTTGAAGCGCTGGAAGACCATGCCGATGTCCCGGCGCTTGACCGCGACCTCGCTGTCCTTCAGCTCGTAGAGCTTGTCGCCCTTCTGCCGGTAGCCGACCAGCTCGCCGTCGACGTACAGACGGCCGGCGTTGATCTTCTCCAGGTGGTTGATGCACCTCAGGAAGGTCGACTTGCCGGAGCCGGAGGGGCCGATGAGGCAGAACACCTCGCCGGACTTCACCTCCAGGTCGATCCCCTTGAGGACTTCTACGGGGCCGAAGGACTTGTGGACGCCCTCGGCCTTGACCATGGCGGTCATGCGGTGCCTCCCGTCGACGCCGAGCGGTTGGACAGGGACAGCACGTTCGCCTTGATCTTCTGGAACGGGGTGGCCGGCAGGGAACGGCTCGAACCACGCGCGTAGTACCGCTCCAGGTAGTACTGGCCGATGCTGAAGACCGAGGTCAGCAGCAGGTACCAGGCCGCCGCCAGGAACAGCATCTCGGCGGGGGCGCCGGAGGTCTGGCCGATGTCCTGGGCCGCGCGCAGCAGCTCGGGATACTGGACGACCGAGACCAGCGAGGTCGTCTTCAGCATGTTGATGACCTCGTTGCCCGTCGGCGGCACGATCACGCGCATCGCCTGCGGGATGACGATCCGGCGCAGCGTCCGGGCGTGGCTCATGCCCAGGGCGTGCGACGCCTCGGTCTGGCCCTCGTCGACCGAGAGCAGACCGGCGCGGCAGATCTCCGCCATGTAGGCGGCCTCGTTCAGGCCGAGGCCCAGCAGCGCCGTCAGGAACGGGGTCATGAAGTCCGACCACTCGTCCTTGTAGAACGGCCCGAGGTTGATGTACTCGAAGACCAGGCCCAGGTTGAACCAGACGATCAGCTGGACCAGGACCGGGGTTCCGCGGAAGAACCAGATGTAGAACCACGCGATCGACGAGGTCACCGGGTTCTTCGACAGGCGCATCACGGCGAGCAGGACGCCCCCGATGACGCCGATCGCCATGGACAGGATCGTCAGCAGGAGGGTCTTGCCGACGCCGTCCAGGATGCGGTCGTCGAAGAAGTAGTCCGGGATCGCGCCCCAGTTGATCTTGCCCTGGGAGAACGCGTACACGATGCCGCCCAGCAGGGCGAGCGCGACGACGGCGGAGACGTACCGCCCGTAGTGCCGGACCGGAATGGCCTTGATGGCCTCCGGTCCGGCCGGGGGTGTGTCGGCCGGCGTCTTGTCGATGTCAACAGTCACGGGTGTTGCCTTTCAGTGCCGCTAGGGCGCGGTCACTTGCCGCCGTTGATGGTGGCTTCCTGCACGGAGCCGTCCGTGACGCCCCACTTCTTCATGATCTTCTCGTACTCGCCGCTCTTGATGACGGCATCCAGCGCGGCCTTGAGGGCGTCACGCAGCTGCGCCTGGTTCTTGGCGACCGCGATGCCGTACGGGGCGGCCTCGACCTGCTCGCCGACGATCTGGAAGTCCTTGCCGCCACCGGAGGTCTTCACCGCGTACGCGGCGACCGGGAAGTCGGACGAGCCGGCGTCGGCGCCGCCCGCGCGCAGCCGGGTCTGGGCCTGCTGGTCGTTGTCGAAGGGCTCGATGGCGATCTTCTTGCCCGCCGGGCACTTCTTCGACTCCGCCTTGGCGAGGTCCTCGGAGACCGTGCCGCGCTGCAGCACGATCTTCTTGCCGCACAGGTCGGACCAGGTCTTGATGCCCTGGTCGTCACCCTTCTTGGTGTAGATCGAGACACCGGCGGTGAAGTAGTCGACGAAGTCGACGCCCTCGCCGACCTTCTTGCCGGTGTCGGAGTCGATGCCCTCCTGGCGGTCCTTGGTGTCGGTCATCGCGGACATGGCGATGTCGTACCGCTTGGAGCGCAGACCCGTGATCAGCGTGTCGAACGTGCCGTTCTCGAACTGGAAGTCGACCCCGAGCTGCTTGCCCATGGCAGCGGCGAGGTCCGGGTCGATGCCGACCACCTTGCCCGAGTCGTCCTTGAACTCGACGGGGGCGTAGGCGATGTCGGAGCCGACCTTGATGACGCCCTTGTCGCGGATGGCCTGCGGCAGCTTGTCCGCGAGCGGGGCGGAGGCCGCGGTGTCGCTGGAGCCGGTGTCCTTGGTCTGGTCACCGCACCCGGTGAGCATCAGCGCGCCTGCGACCGCGATCGCACCGACCGCTGCTAGCCGGGAGTGCGCGGCGGTCGTACGACGGGTGGAGCTTGCGGTCATGGTGGGTTCCTCCGGCGGATGGGTGGAGTTGCCGATGGGGCGGGCCGCCGCCGACGGGTTCGGCACGGCCGTGGCACGCCGAAGGTTTCGGCAGTGCCGCGGGTCGACGAGTGCACACCTCTTCGAGTGTCGCGACCTCGTGTGATTACGGCATCTTGCCATTCGGACTGCGCGATTCTGGGGGCCAGCCATGTCAAAATCGGATAACGGGCGACCCCCGAACCGCACCACTCCGGTACATCACGGCCGGACCTTCTGCAGGAATCATCCGTTCCGGCCGGAAGATCTTCGGTAAATCCCGAGATTTCGATACGGGGACCGGAGACTTCACGGATGGTTGAGTGGGTGTAGCTGGTTTGTCCAGGTCTTGTCCCGATTTTGGACGAAGAGTCAGGGCCCCGTCATGTGACCTTCGCGTTATGGACTCGTCCCCGAAGCCGTCCGTCCGGTAAGAAGGGTGTTTACACCCCTCATCCGGGGCTCAGGGCGCGTGTGCGGCGCGCCCGTCGCGTACGCGCCCGTACGGATACACGTACAAGCACGACATGGGTCTACGCGGTGCCCGCCCACCCCTCACCAGGAGTGGCCACCCTCAAAACAATGAAGATTTAAGGGGTAAAACGAAGTGGCAGCGGAGATCGTCAATCCTCGCAGCGAGAGCAAGACCGGCGATACGGAACACGAGGGCAGTGCGGAGCCCCTCGACTCCTTCGACCCGGCGTTCGCCCTGCACCGTGGCGGCAAGATGGCCGTGCAGGCCACCGTGCCGGTCCGTGACAAGGACGACCTGTCCCTGGCGTACACGCCCGGCGTCGCGAAGGTGTGCAGCGCCATCGCGGAGCAGCCGGAGCTCGTGCACGACTACACGTGGAAGTCGTCGGTCGTGGCCGTCGTGACGGACGGTACGGCCGTGCTGGGCCTCGGTGACATCGGGCCCGAGGCCTCCCTCCCGGTGATGGAGGGCAAGGCCATTCTGTTCAAGCAGTTCGGTGGCGTGGACGCGGTTCCGATCGCCCTGGCCTGCACGGACGTCGACGAGATCGTCGAGACCGTGGTGCGGCTCGCGCCGTCGTTCGGCGGGGTCAACCTCGAGGACATCTCGGCGCCCCGGTGCTTCGAGGTCGAGCGCAAGCTCCAGGAGCGGCTGGACATCCCGGTCTTCCACGACGACCAGCACGGTACGGCCGTGGTGACGCTGGCGGCCCTGCGGAACGCCGCGCGGCTGAGCGGGCGGGCCCTCGGCGAGCTGCGGGCCGTCATCTCCGGCGCCGGCGCGGCCGGTGTCGCCATCGCGAAGATGCTCGTCGAGGCCGGCATCGGGGACGTCGCGGTGGCCGACCGCAAGGGTGTCGTGTCGGCGGACCGGGACGACCTCACGCCGGTGAAGCAGGAGCTGGCCGGGTTCACGAACAAGGCCGGGATCACCGGGTCGCTGGAAGCGGCGCTGGAGGGGGCCGATGTGTTCATCGGCGTCTCCGGTGGCACGGTCGCGGAGTCCGCGGTGGCGACGATGGCCAAGGGCGCGTTCGTCTTCGCCATGGCCAACCCGAACCCCGAGGTGCACCCCGAGGTCGCGCACAAGTATGCGGCGGTCGTCGCGACCGGGCGGTCGGACTTCCCGAACCAGATCAACAACGTGCTGGCGTTCCCCGGGATCTTCGCGGGCGCGCTGCAGGTCCGGGCCTCCCGGATCACCGAGGGGATGAAGCTGGCCGCCGCGGAGGCGCTGGCCGCTGTGGTCGGGGACGATCTCGCCGCCGACTACGTCATTCCGTCGCCGTTCGACGAGCGGGTCGCGCCGGCGGTCACGGCCGCGGTGGCGGCGGCTGCCCGGGCCGAGGGTGTGGCCCGGCGCTGAAGCCGACCTGACGTTGGTGTGAGGTGGCCCCGCCCGGGGTCGGGCGGGGCCATTTTTTGCCTTCGTGTGGCGCTGTTCGGGTGGTGCGGGCCGTGTTGCCTGTGGCTGCTTCGGTGGGGGTGCGCGTCCCTCGCCTTACGCCGGGTGGTGGGTCGGGGCCGCGCCGGGGGGGGGTCCGTCCTCGGAACGGCGCGATGGGGTCTCACGCCGACTGACTGTTCGTTGACGCGCCAACCGCTGCGGGCGGACACCCCCCGGCACGGCCCCTTCTGGCCGTGGGCGGGTGCGGATGCGTCCCGACTCGCGTCGAATCCGCACAGCATCGCGGCCTGCCTGGCAAGAGGGCGTGTCTCACAGGGGTGGGTGGTTCCTTCGGGTCCTCGCGGAACCTATCGTCAAGGTCATGTTCGCTGTCTACGCCGCCCGAATCGACCGCGACCAGCCGCTGTCCGGCCTGGAGTTGGGGGAGCGTCCGGCTCCCGAGGCCCGTCCCGGCTGGAGCACCGTCACGGTCAAGGCCGCCTCCCTCAATCACCACGACCTGTGGTCCCTGCGGGGCGTGGGCCTCGCGGAGGACAAGCTGCCGATGATCCTCGGCTGTGACGCCGCGGGTGTCGACGAGGACGGCAACGAGGTCGTCCTGCACTCCGTGATCGGACAGAGCGGGCACGGGGTCGGTCCGAAGGAACCCCGCTCCATCCTCACCGAGCGTTATCAGGGCACCTTCGCCGAGCAGGTCTCCGTGCCGACCTGGAACCTCCTGCCCAAGCCCAAGGAGCTCTCCTTCGCGGAGGCCGCCTGTCTGCCGACGGCGTGGCTGACCGCGTACCGGATGCTGTTCACCAACGCGGGGGTACGGCCCGGGGACTCTGTGCTGGTGCAGGGTGCCGGTGGTGGTGTCGCCACGGCCGCCATCGTGCTGGGCAAGGCCGCCGGGCTCCGGGTCTTCGCAACGAGCCGGGACGAGGCCAAGCGCAAGCGGGCCGTGGAGCTCGGGGCCGTCGAGGCGCTGGAGTCGGGGGCGCGGCTGCCGCAGCGGGTGGACGCCGTCATCGAGACCGTCGGTGCCGCCACCTGGTCGCATTCGGTGAAGTCGCTGAAGCCCGGCGGCACGCTGGTCATCTCCGGCGCCACGAGTGGAGACCGGCCTTCGCACGCCGAGCTGACCCGGATCTTCTTCCTCGAACTCAAGGTCGTCGGATCCACGATGGGCACCAAGGACGAGCTGGAGGACCTGCTGGCCTTCTGCGCCGCCACCGGTGTCCGGCCGGTCATCGACGAGGTCATGCCGATGGACCGGGCGCGTGAGGGCTTCGAGCGGCTGGCCTCCGGTGAGCAGTTCGGAAAGATCGTGCTGAGCAATTCCTGAGTGCCCTTGGGTGCGTCGACGGTCGGTCCCGGGTGGGCCGGCCGTTTTCGTTTGTCAACCGTGGTTGACGAAAGCTCTTTGTCAACTTAGGTTGACTGCATGACCGAAGCGACCGATCTGGCCGAGCGTGCGGGTGACCGTGATCCACGGGTCGGTCTACGGGCCGTCGCCGCGCTGCGTCGGCTGCTGGAGCAGTTGGAAGCCGTACAGGTGCGCAATGCGCGCAATCAGGGCTGGTCGTGGCAGGAGATCGCCACCGAACTCGGTGTGAGCAGGCAGGCCGTGCACAAGAAGTACGGGAGGCATTGATGTTCGAGCGGTTCACCAAAGATGCCCGGGACGTGGTGAAGAGCGCCTACGCCTATGTGGACGGGAGTGATGGGGGTGGGGTGTGTGTGGAGCCGGAGCACCTGCTGCTGGCTCTGCTCGACCGGGAGGGCAGCCGTGGGTCCTTCGCGCTCGCCGCTCTCGGGCTCGGTGAGCGGCGGGAGTCCGTGCGCCGGGCGCTGCGTGAGGCGCGGCGGCGGGCCGGGCTGACACAGGCGGAAACCGATGCGCTCGCGGGGCTGGGGATCGACGTGGCGGAGATCGTCGCCCGGGTGGAGGAGACGCACGGGGTCGGTGCCCTCGCCGGTGACCGGACGGACAAGCGGTGGTGGTCGGGGCGCACTTCCTTCGGGCGGGGGGCCAAGGAGGTGCTGGAGCGCTCCTTGCGGGTCGCACTCGCCCAGCGTGACCGGCACATCGGGGACGAGCACATCCTGCTTGCCCTGACCGCCGGGCCCGGAGTGCCGGCCGAGGTCCTCGCCGACCACGGGGTGACGTACGCGTCCCTGGTACGGGTGCTGTACGGAAGTGGCGGCGAGGCCAAGGCCGGCTGACGGGCTGTGTCCCGGGCGCCTACTTCTGCTGCGTGCGCAGGAGGGCTCCTATGTGGGCCGCCGCCGTCGACAGATGGCGGCGGGCGTCCCGCAGTTGACCTGGGGTGACGCCGTGGTCGCGGGCCGCGTCACGGATGTCGTCCCGGAATCGGTCGAGCAGGCGGTCCAGGTCGCGGGCCGGGTCACCGGTGGAGTCCGCGGTGTCCTCGTGGGCCCAGGCCGGTTCATAGGCGGCCGGGAAGTCCTCCGGGGGATGGGCGTGGGTCGGCTCCGACGTGGGCCTGCCGGTGCCGGGCCAGTCGAAGCCCAGGTCCTTTCCGAAGTCCTTGCCGTAGTCCTTGCCGAACTCGCCCACCTCCTTGACCAGTTCGCTCAGGCCCTCGCGCAGACCCGTCGGCCAGTCGCCTCGGGCGAAGTGGTCCTGCACCTGCTCCTGGACCCGGCGGGTGATGCGCTGCACCTGCTCCTGGGCCTGGACCCGGGCCTGTTCCTGGGCCTCCTTCGCCTGACGGCGGGCGCGCTGGGCGTCCTCGCGGGCGCGGCGGCTCTCGTCCTTGGCGCGCCGGGCCTGCTCCTTCCACTCCTGCCGGGCGCGGCGCATCTCCTCCTTGGCGATGCGCCAGGCCTCCTTGTCGCCGTACTGCGAGGAGTCGCCGTAGGGGGTGCCCGTGGTGCCCTCGGCCGTGGTGCCGTTGCCCCGGCGGGCCTCCGTCGCCGCGGCGCGCATCTCGCGGCGCAGGTCTCCGGCGGCTCCGCGTACATCGGCCTGGATCTCCGCGGCCAGTTCGGCGACCGACTCCCGGATCTCCAGCTCCAGGTCGGCCAGCTCGCCGCTGCGGTCGGCCAGTTCGGCGCGGCCCGCGTCCGTGATCGAGTAGACCTTGCGGCCGCCCTCGGTGGTGTGGGTGACCAGGCCCTCGGCCTCCAGCTTGGCCAGGCGGGGGTAGACGGTGCCCGCCGATGGCGCGTACAACCCCTGGAAGCGCTCCTCGAGGAGGCGGATCACCTCATAGCCGTGACGGGGCGCCTCGTCCAGCAGCTTCAGCAGGTAGAGGCGGAGGCGGCCGTGGGCGAAGACGGGGGGCATGTCAGAGCACCTTCTTGTCGGTTGTGCCGTCGGCGGGGACGGTGGTGGGGTCATCGCCCGGGCCGGAGACGGAATTGTCTCCCGAGCCGGCCAGGGGGCCGCTCGCCGGGGCTGCCGCCGCGCCGCTGCTGCCGGGCCGGGTGCCCCATGGCTCGTCGTCGTGATCGTCCTCTCCGGCCGGGCGGCGGAGCAGGGCGATCGAGCCGGAGACGGTGGTGGCCCGCAGTCTGCCGGTGCCCGCGCCGAGCCGGCCCGTGATCTTGTGGGCTCCCCACTGGCCGTGCACCCGCAGGCCTTCGAAGGCGTTGGAGAGGGATCCGCTCGCCGTGTTCGCCTCGACCTCCGCGTCCGCCGGGTACGGGAGCCGGATGGCGATCTCACCCGAGACGCTGGTCAGCCGGACGTCCGTAGGGCCGTTCGGGTCGAGGTCGACGATCATCGAGCCGCTGACCGACTCCGCCCGCACGGAGGGGCCGGAGCCCTCCAGCACCGTGAGGTCGCCGGAGACCGAGTTGAACCGCAGGTCGCCGGTCACGCCCTGGGCCTCCAGGCTTCCGGAGACCGTCTCGGCGCGCACCGGGCCGGACAGGCCCACCAGTGTCGTGTCGCCGTTGACGCCCTTCACCACCGACGGGCCGTGGATCCCGGAGACCACGGCGGCCGCGCCCACCACGCCCACCTCCACGCGTGTGCCGGACGGGACGGCCAGGGAGACCACCGCGCTGCGGCGCCAGCCCTTGCGGTCCAGCCACTTCAGGAAGCCCTTCCAGGGCAGGTCCTCGTAAGCCACCGTGAGGACGCCGTCCTGCCGGGTCACCATCAGGGGTGGCCCCTCGATCTCGGAGATCTCCAGGCGGGCGGAACCTTCGTCCGTGCCCACCACGTTCACCGTGCCGTTGACGAGACGCACCCTCAGGTCGCTCACGGGCTCGTCGAACGTGAGCTTCCTCGGTTCTGTGACGGACCACTCGGACATGGTGGAGACCTCCCCGACTCGACGCGCCATATCGCGTCCTCTCGTATTCACGATATATCGCGGTCGCGGAAAGTCAAGACACCCGTTTCGGGGAGGGTGGGGCGGTCAGAACTGCTCAAAATGTGATGAATCGGCCTAGCGTGTGACCATGTCGACGGAAGCCGCCCGCACCGAACTCCCCATCGGGGCTCTCCTGCTCTGCAAGGCGGCACCCGCGTCCGTCGCGCCTGTCGCCCATCTGCTGCGGGCGCCGATGCGCCTCACGCGCGCGGGTGACGCATGGAGCGTCCTCGTCCCCGGCGGCGGGCCCTGGCGGGACGGCACCGAGCCCGTCGACCGCGTGGTCACCGGCTGGGCCACGGCCCTGGCCGTCGGCGCGCCCTGGCCCGTCCTCGCTCTGTGGTGGGACACCGACCACGCGGGATTCACCCTCGCGTCCGGCTTCCGCCGCCCGGTCGGCTTCGTGTGGCTCGCGAGCGGCGTGCCGGTGGGGGAGGAGGAGGCCCTGCACACCTTCGCCGCACGGATGGGTCTCGACCCCGTCCTGGACGTCCAGGCCCTCGACGAGCCGGCCGGACCCGATTCCGACGCCGACGCCGGTACCCGTCTGCGCGGGCTGCTCGCGGTCCTCGCGCGCGTGGGCGTCGTACTGCCCGCCGAACTCGCCCCCGGCGAACCCGCCGGCCGCCTGCTGGAGGCCGCCGCCCGCCTGCCGGACAGCCTGCCCGTCGATTGGCCCGGGTGGCGTGACGCGGTCGCGGAACGCGACACCGTCGACCACAGCCGCCTCGGCCCCTGGACGCCCTGGACCGGCGGCCCCCGGGCGCGCGCACTGGCTCTGGCGCAGGTGGCGGTGGGCGCACCGCTGCTGTCCTGGGGTATGCGCAGGCGCAGCGGAGGCTGGGGCTGGGTCACGGCCGGAGCCCTGCTCCTCGCGCACGGCGCCGCAGGCCTGGCCTACGCCTTCACACACCCGCGCGACTGACGCCCCGGGAGCGGCCGGGCCGAATCCTGCCCGTGCTCGTCGTTCGGATGGCCGCCGGATCCGGCTCGTGCTCGACGTTCGGGTGGCCGCCGGATCCGGCTCGTGCTCGACGTTCGGGTGGCCGCCGGATCCGGCTCGTGCTCGTCGTCCGGGTGGCCGCCGGATGCGGCTCGTCGTCCCGGCAACTGCCCGACCCGGCCCGCTGCGCACCGTCCCCGTAGCTCCCCGACCCGGCCCCCTGCGCACCGCCCCCGCAACTGCCCGACCCGGCCCCCTGCGCACCGTGTCGCCGTAGCTGCCGGAGCCGGTCCCTTCGGACCCTGTCCGCAGTGGCCGGAAGGGGTCCTACTCCTCGTCCTCGTCGTCCAGCCGCGCCAGCCACGTGGCCAGGCGTTCCACCGGAACCTCGAAGTCGGGATTGAGATCGACGAACGTCCGCAGCTGCTCGGCGAGCCACTCGAAGGTGACTTCCTCCTCGCCGCGCCGCTTCTCCAGTTCCTCGATGCCACGGTCCGTGAAGTACATGCCTCAAGGATAGGTGCGCGAAAACGGCCGGGCCGCACCCCCGCAGTGGGGATGCGGCCCGGCCACGCAGGACGCGCGAGGACGATTACGCCTCGAACACCTCACGCACCAGCTGCTCCTGCTCGGCCTGGTGACGCTTCGCGGAACCGACCGCCGGGGACGAGCCGTGCGGGCGCGAGATGCGCCGCAGCCGCTCGCCGTGCGGGACGTCCGCGCCGACCGCCAGGTCCAGGTGGTCGATCAGGTTGAGCGCGATGAACGGCCAGGCACCCTGGTTCGCCGGCTCCTCCTGGGTCCACAGGTACTTCTCGGCGTTCGGGTACTTCTTGATCTCCGCCTGGAGCTCGGCACCCGGCAGCGGGTACAGACGCTCGATGCGGATGATCGCCGTGTCCGTGACGCCGCGCTTCTGACGCTCGGCCTCCAGGTCGTAGTAGACCTTGCCGGCGCAGAAGACGACCTTCTTGACCGCGGCCGGGTCCACCGACGCATCGCCGATGACCGGCTGGAACTGGCCCGTCGTGAACTCCTCCGCCTTCGCCGCCGCGGCCTTCAGGCGCAGCATCGACTTCGGCGTGAAGACCACCAGCGGCTTGTGGTGCGGGTTGTGCACCTGCCACCGCAGGAGGTGGAAGTAGTTCGACGGCGACGTCGGCATGGCGACCGTCATGTTGTTCTGCGCGCACATCTGCAGGAAGCGCTCCGGGCGGGCCGAGGAGTGGTCCGGGCCCTGACCCTCGTAGCCGTGCGGCAGCAGCAGGACGACGCCGGACGTCTGGGCCCACTTCTGCTCGGCCGACGAGATGAACTCGTCCACGACCGTCTGGGCGCCGTTGACGAAGTCGCCGAACTGCGCCTCCCACATCACGAGCGCCTCGGGGCGGGCCAGCGAGTAGCCGTACTCGAAGCCCATCGCCGCGTACTCGGAGAGGAGGGAGTTGTAGACGTTCAGCCGCGCCTGGTCCTCGGAGAGGTACTGCAGCGGCGTGTGCTCGTCGCCCGTGCTGCGGTCGATGATGACCGCGTGGCGCTGGCCGAACGTACCGCGCTGGGAGTCCTGGCCCGCCAGGCGGACCGGGACGCCCTCCAGCAGGAGGGAACCGATCGCGAGGGTCTCGCCCATGCCCCAGTCGATCGTGCCGTCCTCGACCATCGACGCCCGGCGCTGCAGCTGCGGCAGCAGACGCGGGTGCACGGTGATGTTGTCGGGGATGTTCACCTGGGACTCGGCGATCCGCTTGACGACCTCCGTGGTCACCGCGGTGTTCACGGCGACCGGGAACTCGGCCTGCGGGTCCGTGGACTCGACCGTGCCCGGCTGCGACGTGGCCTCACGGACCTCCGTGAAGACCTTCTCCAGCTGGCCCTGGTAGTCCTGCAGCGCCTGCTCGGCCTCTTCCAGGGTGATGTCGCCGCGACCGATGAGGGACTCGGTGTAGAGCTTGCGCACCGAGCGCTTCTTGTCGATCAGGTCGTACATCAGCGGCTGGGTGAAGGCCGGGTTGTCCGACTCGTTGTGACCGCGGCGGCGGTAGCAGATGAGGTCGATCACCACGTCCTTGTTGAACGCCTGGCGGAACTCGAAGGCGAGCCGCGCGACGCGGACCACGGCCTCCGGGTCGTCGCCGTTCACGTGGAAGATCGGGGCCTCGATCATGCGGGCCACGTCCGTCGCGTACATGGAGGAACGCGAGGACTCGGGGGCCGCGGTGAAGCCGACCTGGTTGTTGATGACGATGTGGACCGTGCCGCCGGTGCGGTAGCCGCGCAGCTGCGACATGTTCAGGGTCTCGGCCACCACGCCCTGGCCCGCGAAGGCCGCGTCGCCGTGGATCGCCACCGGCAGGACCGTGAAGTCCGTGCCGCCCTTGTTGATGATGTCCTGCTTGGCGCGCGAGACGCCTTCCAGGACCGGGTCCACCGCCTCCAGGTGCGAGGGGTTCGCGACCAGGGAGACCGCGATCTGCTCGCCGTCGAGACCGGTGAAGGTGCCTTCGGCGCCCAGGTGGTACTTCACGTCACCGGAGCCGTGCATCGACTTCGGGTCGAGGTTGCCCTCGAACTCGCGGAAGATCTGCGCGTACGACTTGCCGACGATGTTGGCGAGGACGTTCAGCCGGCCGCGGTGGGCCATGCCGATGACGACCTCGTCCAGGCGGGACTCGGCGGCCGAGTCCAGCACGGCGTCCAGCAGCGGGATGACGGACTCGCCGCCCTCCAGGGAGAAGCGCTTCTGGCCGACGTACTTCGTCTGCAGGAACGTCTCGAACGCCTCGGCCGCGTTCAGCCGGCGCAGGATGCGCAGCTGCTCCTCGCGCTCCGGCTTGGAGTGCGGGCGCTCCACGCGGTCCTGGATCCACTTGCGCTGCTTCGGGTCCTGGATGTGCATGAACTCGATGCCGGTGGTGCGGCAGTACGAGTCGCGCAGGACGCCGAGGATGTCGCGCAGCTTCATCATCGACTTGCCGGAGAAGCCGCCGACGGCGAACTCGCGCTCCAGGTCCCACAAGGTGAGCCCGTGCTCGGTGATGTCCAGGTCGGGGTGCTTGCGCTGCTGGTACTCCAGCGGGTCGGTGTCGGCCATGACGTGGCCGCGGACCCGGTAGGAGTGGATCAGCTCGAAGACGCGGGCGGCCTTGGTGACGTCGTCGTCGTGGGACGCGTCGATGTCCTTGAGCCAGCGGACCGGCTCGTAGGGGATGCGCAGCGCCTCGAAGATGTCGTCGTAGAAGCCGTTCTCACCGAGGAGGAGGTTCGCGACGATCCGCAGGAACTCGCCGGAGGCGGCGCCCTGGATGACCCGGTGGTCGTAGGTCGACGTGAGCGTCATGACCTTCGAGATGCCGAGCTTGTTCAGCGTGTCCTGGGAGGTGCCCTGGAACTCGGCCGGGTAGTCCATGGAGCCGACGCCCATGATCACCGACTGGCCGGGCATCAGACGCGGCACGGAGTGCACGGTGCCGAGGCCGCCGGGGTTGGTCAGGGAGACCGTGACACCGGTGAAGTCGTCCATGCCCAGCTTGCCGTCGCGGGCGCGGCGGACGATGTCCTCGTAGGCCTGCCAGAACTCGAAGAAGTTCAGCGTCTCGGCCTTCTTGATGCCCGCGACCACGAGCTGGCGGTCGCCGTTGGGCTTGACCAGGTCGATGGCGAGGCCGAAGTTGACGTGCTCCGGCTTGACCAGGGTCGGCTTGCCGTCCTTCTCAGCGAAGGAGTAGTTCATCGACGGCATGGCCTTGATGGCCTGCACCATCGCGTAGCCGATCAGGTGCGTGAAGGAGATCTTCCCGCCCCGGGCCCGCTTCAGGTGGTTGTTGATGACGATGCGGTTGTCGAACAGCAGCTTCACCGGGACCGCGCGCACGGACGTGGCCGTGGGCACCTCCAGCGAGGCGTTCATGTTCTTCGCGACCGCGGCGGCGGGGCCGCGCAGCACGACCTGCTCGGGGCCCGAGGGGGCCTCGGCGGCGGGCTCGGCCTTCTTCGCCGCGGCGGCAGGCTTGGCGGCGGGCTTCGCCGCCGGGGCGGCCTGCGCCGGAGCGGCGGCCTTGGCCGGAGCGGGGGCCGGGGCCTGCGCGGCGGGCTTCGCCTGGGCCGGAGCCGGCGCTGCGGCGGGCTTCTCGGCCGCCGGGGCGGGGGCCTGCGCGGGAGTGGCCGGAGCGGCCGGCTGAGCGGTGGTGGTGGTCCCCGCGGCCCCCGCGGCCGCGGTACCCGCCGGAGCCGGGGCGGCAGCCGCCCCTGGCTTGTAGTCGGCGAAGAAGTCCCACCAGGCTCGGTCTACCGAATTCGGGTCCTGGAGGTACTGCTGATAGATCTCGTCGACGAGCCACTCGTTGGCACCGAACGACGCGGCAGGGTTCTTCCCCGCTTGGTCGGTGTCGGTCGAGATGCTCGAGTTACTGGGGGACTGTGGCGACACGGCGGCAACCGCCCTCTTCCGCTTCACAAGATGATGGACAGCGGGAATCAAGGCTACGCCCCCTGGAGGGGGAAGGTCAGGCCGGGCCCGTTCAACGTCGTGCACATCACATCTGGAACCGTGTTTCGGGGCTTGAAATGGCGGGAAACAAGCGTGGTTCCGCTTAATGAGGCAAGAGCGGGGGAGGGCCCAGGGCGCCGATGGCGCGGGCCCGTGCCTGATCACACGTGTCCGTCAGCGCGGACCCCCGTGGATCTTGTGACTCCGGTTCGAACTTTACGTCAACTTGGCACAGATGACAGTCCCGGAAGAGTGACAAGAATCCGGCAACCACGCTCGGATTCGGCCACTCCGATCCGGCCCCCGTGCAGGTCCACGGCCCAGCGGGCGATGGCCAGGCCGAGACCCGTGCCGCCGTCGCTGCCCGGCCCCTGCGGCCGTTTGGCACTGCCGCGGTTGAAACGCTCGAAGACCCGGTGCCACTCCGACTTCGGAATGCCTGGGCCCTCGTCCAGGACCTCCAGCTCCAGCGACTCCGGCAGGGCACCGCGCCGCGCCTTGACCGTGACCCGGCCGTGCGGCGGGCTGTGCTTGACCGCGTTGTCGATGAGATTGGCGACGACCTGGTGGATGCGCTCCGGGTCGGCGTGCGCGGTCAACTCCGGCGGGTGGACGTCGAGGTGCAGGTGGACGTCCGTACGGGTGTGACTGCCCGAGCCGGTGGCGATGCCCGCGCGTACGGAGGCGACCATGTTGGCCTCCTTCAGCACGCCGGACAGGTACGGCCACACCTCGAACCGCCGCTGTTTCAGCGGTACGACGCCGTTGTCCAGGCGGGACAGGTCCAGCAGCGTCTCCACCAGCCGCCCGAGGCGCTCGGTCTGCTTCAGAGCCGTGCGCATGGTCTCCGGGTCGGCCTGCGTGACGCCGTCGACGATGTTCTCCAGCACCGCGCGCAGACCCGCGATGGGCGTGCGCAGCTCGTGCGAGACATTCGCCACGAGTTCCTTGCGCTGGCTGTCCTGGGCCTCCAGCTCGTCGGCCATGGCGTTGATCGTCACGGCCAGGTCGCCCAGCTCGTCACGGCGGTTCTCCCGCGTGCGGCGGGTGTAGTCGCCCTGCGAGATGGAGCGGGCCACCGCGGTCATCTCGTCCAGCGGTGCGGTGAGTGAATGGGCCACGAACTGCGTAATGAGAAGCGTGGCGATCATCGAGAAGACCGTGATGAAGCGCAGCTCCGTCTTGGTGTGCACCGCGATCACCGACAGGCCCGTGGTGATCAGCACCGAGATGACGACCAGCGCGCCCAGCTTGGTCTTGATCGAGAACGGGCTCACCCCGCCCCAGGGGTTCTCCCCGGGGTTTCTCCGTGCGGCCGGCCCGCCGCTCATGGCGTCGGGGTCTCCAGGGCGTAACCCACGCCGTGCACCGTGCGGATCCGCTCGGCGCCGATCTTCCGGCGCAGGGCCTTGATGTGGCTGTCGACCGTGCGGGTGCCGGAGGCGTCCGCCCAGTCCCAGACCTCGGCGAGGAGCTGCTCACGGGAGAGCACCGCGCGCGGGGTGTTGGCCAGGCACACCAGCAGATCGAACTCGGTGGGCGTGAGGTGGACGTCCTCGCTGCGCACCCGGACCCGGCGCTGTGCGTGGTCGATCTCCAGTTCGCCCAGGCGCAGGATGCCGGAGCGGGGGGTGGCCGCCGCGATCGCGGCCCGCTCCACCCGGCGCAGCAGGACGTGCACGCGCGCCGCCAGCTCCCGCATCGAGAACGGCTTGGTCATGTAGTCGTCGGCGCCGACCCCGAGGCCGACCAGCATGTCGGTCTCGTCGTCGCGCGCGGTGAGCATCATCACCGGCACCGGACGGGCGGCCTGCACGCGCCGGCAGACCTCCAGACCGTCGAAGCCGGGCAGCATGATGTCGAGGATCAGCAGGTCGGGCTGCCACGCCTCGGCCGTGTCGACCGCGGCCGGGCCGTCGCCCGCTGTTTGCACGAGGAATCCCTCGGCCCGCAGGCGGGTCGCGATGGCGTCCACGATCGTCGCGTCGTCCTCGACCACCAGGACCCGGCGCTGTGCGCCCGGAGAAGCCGTCGCCGAACCGTTGTGGGAGGTCTGTGTCTGCTCCATCGCCCGCCCCTGGGGTGTGCTTTCCGGAATCAGTGGGGTGATTCCTTCTGACTGGCTATGCCTGCGCATGGTTGCGATTGACGCTTGAATGATCGGCGTCAGGGGAGCAGCGTACGGGGAGTCAGTACGCCTTTGCTATCCAGGGCGGATGGCGAGGTGCACGACGTCGGGAACGCCCCGGGCAACCGGGATCTCTTCGGTACGCACCTGTTGGAACCCGGCATTCCGCAAGGTTCCCTCGAATTCCGGAGACGGCTGGGCGGACCAGACGGCCAGAACCCCACCAGGTCTCAACACCCTTGCACAGCTTGCCAGTCCGGCTTCCCGGTAGAGATCTCCGTTGCCCTCCGTGACGGTCCAGCCGGGTCCGTTGTCGATGTCGAGACACAGGGCGTCATGCGTGTCGGATGTCTCATTGACGTGTGCGACGAGATCGGCCTCGACGATGTGTGTACGGGGGTCCGCCACGGCCCGGGCCGAGAGGGCGGAGAGCGGGCCGTCGCGGTGCCATTCGACGATCGCGTGCTCCCGTTCCACCACCGTGATCCGCCCCCAGCGCGGGTCCGCGGCCGCGTGCGCCAGGGAGAAGCCGACGCCGAGTCCGCCGATCAGGACGTCGGGGCGGTCCCGGCCGGCCAGGGCGTCCAGTGCCGCGTCGACCAGCCGCCGCTCCGAGCGGCCGTCGGAGGTGTCCATCAGGAAACATCCGTTGGCGATGATCTCCAGCCGGTCGCCGTGCCGCCGCAGCACCACTTCACCGTGGGGGCCCTCGCGACGGTCCAGGACATCGGGAATGTCGTACGAGGAAGGCATGGGGGCATCCTGACAGGGGTGGAGGGAGTGGCGCCTCGCATTTCCCCGGGTCTCGTGGGGACGCGGGGCGGGGCTTACAGGTTGCTGTGAATCGGCTCTCGCGTGGCGAGGGTCACAGACAGCGGAGCGCCCGGAGCGAAGGCTGGGACCCGACGGAAGGAGTGCCGGTGGTGGAACGCACCGCGCCGCCTCGCGACCCGGCCGCATCGACGCCGACCGGCGCGCCCGGCGGCGATGCGCCGGGGATGCCCGGCGGGCTGCCCGGCGGCGATGCGCCGGGAATGCCGACCGGTGCGCCCGGCGCCGTCGCGCCGAGGATGCCGACCGGTGTGCCCGGTGCGCCCGGTGCCGTCGCGCCGGGGATGCCGACCGGTGTGCCCGGTGCGCCCGGTGCCGTCGCGCCGGGGATGCCGACCGGTGTGCCCGGTGCGCCCGGTGCCGTCGCGCCGAGGATGCCGACCGGTGTGCCCGGTGCGCCCGGTGCCGTCGCGCCGGGGATGCCGAGCGGTGGGCCCGGCACCGATACGACGGTGCTGCTGGACGGGGTCCCGCGGCAGCGGGGCCCGGGCGAGCGGGCGGTCGCGGGAGTACGGCAGCCGGGTCGGCAGCCCGGTCCGGCGGCGGAGCCCCGGCGACGTCCGCGCTCCTGGGCCGTGCCGGGCGGTTGGCGCCCCTGGTGGCTGCTGCCCACCCCCACCCGCACGCCGTTCACCTTCGGATACGCGCTCCTCCTCTGCCTCACCTCGCTGATCTCCGCGTATGCCGATCCGGCCCTCGTGCACGCCCTGCTCCAGGGCTCCAGCACGGATGTGACGCACCTGGTGCGCACGCCGGAGCTGGTGCTGGTCGGCAGCGCGCTGTGGGTGGCGGGCGGGGTGACCTCGCCGTTCGCCATCGCCTTCGTGCTGGTGCTGACCGCGCTGGAACGGCGGATCGGGGGCGTGCGCACGGCCGGCGTCTTCCTGCTCGGGCACGTCCTCGCCACTCTCGCGACCGAGGTCCCGGTGGGCCTGGCGGTCCTGGCCGGGCACCTACCCGACAGCTCCCTGCACCGCCTCGACTACGGCGTCAGCTTCGGCGTCGCAGCAGGGATCGGCGCCCTGGCCGGTCTGCTGCCGCTGTGGCAGCGTCTGCCGCTGCTGGCCGGGTTCGGCTGGATGCTGCTCCAGGACCTGCTCGCCTACGCCGATCCGATGACGAACTGGGGTCACCTCATCGCCCTGGCCATCGGGATCGCGACCTGGCCGCTGGTCCGGCGGTGGTACGCGACCCGCCTCGGGGGAGCCGGCGCCTGAGGCCTGTGGCCTGTCAGGGCCGGGCGGAGGCAGGCGGGTCGTGCCTCGCGCTGGTCAGTGTGGCCACCACGCCCCAGCCCAGCGCCTCGTAGAGCCCTCGCCCCGCCGGTGTCCCGGCCAGGACCCCGGTCCGTGCCCCCTGCAGGGCGGCGGTGTGCTGCAGCGTCCTCATGACGAGGCTGCCCAGCCCCCTGCGGCGGTGTTCGGGGGCGGTCTCGATCTGGTCGACGACGGCGGTCTCGCCCCTCGGTGCGACCTGGCCGCGCGCCGCAGGCGACCCGTCCGGGGCGGCCACCATCAGGCGGGTCACCCCGCCGCGCGACCACGTGCGCAGCCGGTAGCCGCCGGGGGCGTCCGGAGCGCCGTCCGCCGCCAGCGGGACGGTCATCAGGTAACCCGGCTCGGGGTCGATCCACCAGCTGTCGTCCAGCCAGCCGCAGATCACCGCCGGGTCCCGGAACGCCTTCAGCCACACGCCGTGCCCGGTCACCGCGCCGGCCACCTTGCGGACGGTCGGCTCGTCGAGGTCCTCGCCGGTGGCACCGAGCACATGCCGCGTGACGTGCCCGAACATGCCCACGTCGATGGTCCAGCCCCAGGGCTCCGTCATGGGCGGGGCTGCCCCGCGCGAGACGACCCAGCCGTCCACCCATGCCCGCACGGTTGCGTCCACGTCGTCCCCTGTAATGACTGAAGTGCCGGTTCATCTATTACGAGTGAGGAGCCTACGCGCCCTCCCGCGTCCGGTGTCGTCGGTGATCGCTGACAGCGAACAGCGGGTGGGGAACATCTCCGGCCTCCCAAGCATTGAGTCGGCATAACTCAACTTGACTGCCGAAGGGGAGATCATGGCTGCTGAGTCCACGGCGTTCACACCGCTCACCCTGCCCGTACTGCCGCTCGACGACGAGGTCGTGCTGCCCGGGATGGTGGTCCCGCTGGATCTGAGCGACTCCGAGGTCCGCGCCGCGGTGGAGGCCGCCCAGGCCGCTGCCCGTGCAACGCCCGGGAAGCCCCGGGTACTCCTGGTGCCGCGCATCGACGGGACGTACGCCGGCACCGGTGTCCTGGGCACCGTCGAACAGGTCGGCCGGCTGGCCGACGGTGATCCGGGCGCGCTGATCCGCGGCCGGGGCCGGGTGCGCATCGGCGCGGGGACCACCGGTCCGGGTGCCGCCCTCTGGGTCGAGGGGACCCGTATCGACGAGACCGTGCCCGAGCCGCTGCCGGGTCATCTCGCCGACTTGGTCAAGGAGTACAAGGCCCTCGCCACCGCCTGGCTGCGCAAGCGCGGCGCCTGGCAGGTCGTCGACCGGGTCCAGGCCATCGACGACGTCTCGGCGCTGGCCGACAACTCCGGCTACTCGCCGTTCCTGACCACCGACCAGAAGGTCGAGCTGCTGGAGACCGCCGACCCGGTGGCCCGGCTGAAGCTCGCCACCCAGCAGCTGCGCGACCACCTCGCCGAGCAGGACGTGGCCGAGTCCATCGCCAAGGACGTCCAGGAGGGCGTCGACAAGCAGCAGCGCGAGTTCCTGCTGCGGCGTCAGCTGGAAGCGGTCCGCAAGGAGCTGCGCGAGATCAACGGCGAGCAGGAGGGCGAGGAGTCCGACGACTACCGCACCCGCGTGGAGGCCGCCGACCTGCCCGAGAAGGTCCGCGAGGCCGCGCTCAAGGAGGTCGACAAGCTGGAGCGGTCCTCCGACCAGTCGCCCGAGGGCTCCTGGATCCGCACCTGGCTCGACACGGTCCTGGAGATGCCGTGGAACGAGCGCACCGAGGACGCCTACGACATCCAGGGCGCCCAGGCCGTCCTCGACGCCGAGCACTCCGGCCTGGAGGACGTGAAGGAGCGGATCACCGAGTACCTGGCGGTGCGCAAGCGGCGTACCGCCAGGGGACTGGGCGTGGTCGGCGGGCGGCGCGGCGGTGCCGTGCTCGCGCTCGTCGGGCCGCCCGGCGTCGGCAAGACCAGCCTGGGCGAGTCCGTCGCCCACGCCATGGGCCGCAAGTTCGTGCGCGTCGCCCTCGGCGGCGTCCGCGACGAGGCCGAGGTCCGCGGCCACCGGCGTACGTACGTCGGCGCGCTGCCGGGACGGATCGTCCGGGCCATCAAGGAGGCCGGCTCGATGAACCCGGTCGTGCTGCTCGACGAGATCGACAAGGTGGGCTCGGACTTCCGGGGCGACCCGGCCGCTGCTCTGCTGGAGGTGCTCGACCCGGCGCAGAACCACACCTTCCGGGACCACTACCTGGAGGTCGAGCTGGACCTGTCCGACGTCGTCTTCCTCGCCACTGCCAACGTCCTGGAGGCGATCCCGGAGGCCCTGGCCGACCGGATGGAGATCGTCCGCCTGGACGGCTACACCGAGGACGAGAAGGTCGTCATCGCCCGTGACCACCTGCTCCCGCGCCAGCTGGAGCGGGCCGGGCTCGGTGAGGACGAGGTGACCATCGACGAGGGCGCGCTGCGCAAGCTCGCCGGCGAGTACACCCGCGAGGCCGGCGTACGCACCCTGGAGCGGTCCGTCGCACGGCTGCTGCGCAAGGTCGCCGCCCAGCACGAACTCGGCGAGCGGAAGCTGCCCTTCACCGTCCGGGACGAGGACCTGCGCGACCTGATCGGCCGGCCGCACCACGTGCCCGAGTCCGCCCAGGACCCGGCCGAGCGGCGGACGTCCGTGCCCGGCGTGGCGACCGGCCTCGCGGTGACCGGAGCGGGCGGTGACGTCCTGTACGTCGAGGCGTCCCTGGCCGACCCGGAGACGGGCGCGGCCGGGCTGACCCTGACCGGTCAGCTGGGCGACGTGATGAAGGAGTCCGCGCAGATCGCGCTGAGCTTCCTGCGCTCCCACGGCGCCGAGCTGGAACTGCCGGTGGCCGACCTGAAGGACCGGGGCGTGCACATCCACTTCCCGGCGGGCGCGGTCCCCAAGGACGGCCCGAGCGCCGGCATCACGATGACGACGGCCCTCGCGTCCCTGCTGTCCGGCCGGCTGGTCCGCACGGACGTGGCGATGACCGGCGAGGTCTCGCTGACCGGGCGGGTCCTGCCGATCGGCGGGGTGAAGCAGAAGCTGCTCGCCGCGCACCGGGCCGGTGTCACCACGGTGATCATCCCCAAGCGCAACGAGCCCGATCTGGACGACGTCCCGGCGGAGGTGCTGGACAAGCTCGACGTCCACGCCGTCACCGACGTCCGCCAGGTCCTGGAGCTGGCGCTCGCGCCCGCCACCGCGGGTGCCGCGCCGGAGGTTCCGGTCGCGGCGTGACGGACGTGACCGGATGAAGGAAGGCCCGGGTTCCCATGAGGGAGGCCCGGGCCTTCACCGTGTGGTGGCCCTGTGGACACGGACGCCCTGACCTGCGGAATACTTGCCGAACTGCGGTGATCACGGCAGGTGGCGGAAAATTTAGGTACCGGCACTCTCACGGCCGGGCGACGACCGAGGCAGGGGCTGACGTGCACGAGGGCGGCAACGACGACGGACACCGGGACGCCGGACTGGCCGGAAGCGGTGTGGACCAGCCTGCCTTCCTGGCGCTGGAGCGCGAGCTGACCGTGCTGCTGCGACGCGCCCGGGCCAGCCAGGGCGAGATGGCCCGCGAGGTCCACCCCGACCTGGAGTCGTCCGCGTACGGCCTGCTCGTGCGGCTGGACGAGCACGGGAAGCAGCGGGCGACCGAGCTGGCCGCCTACATCGGGGTCGGCAAGGCGACGATGTCCCGCCAGCTGCGCGCCCTGGAGGAACTCGGGCTGGTCGCGCGCGAGCCCGACCCCGCCGACGGACGCGCCTGGCTCGTCGCCCTCACCCAGGAGGGCCACGACCGTGTTCGCCGGGTCCGGGAGGCCCGCCGCGCCCGCTACGCCGGCCGCCTGGCCGACTGGGACTCCCGCGAGGTCACGGAACTGGCCCGGCTGCTGCACCAGCTCAACCGCGGCATGGAGAAGTAGGCCGGGCGAGCGTCCGGCGCCCAGGGTCTGTCGATCGGGTCAGGCGGGACTTTGCGGACACGACCTAGAACTCGACGTACACGGCCGTCGCGTCGTCGTGACGCTTGCTCCGGCCCAGGAAGGTCACCGCGGCGTCCGACCTCTCCAGCGTCCGGACGCGGTCCACCAGGGCCTGCGGCCCCTCCTTGCGGATCAGCCGGAAGCAGTCCGCCCATTCCCCTTCCCCGAACCGCTCGACCCAGCGCGTCGCGCCGTCCGTCAGCGCGGCCAGGGCGCGGACCTCGCTACGGGGCACGGTTCCGGTCACCGCCCGGGCGGCCACCGAGGGGTCGGCGGCAGCCGTGAAGAAGCCGCCCTCCATGTTGCGGAACGTGGAGTCCACCTGCGCGTCCGTGGCGAGCGCCGAGCGGGGGAGCAGGGCCAGCCGGTCGTCGAGTACGGGTGTCACCACGCCGTCGGGCGACTCCAGCAGCAGGGCCGAGTCGGACAGGACCAGGTACTCCACCGTGTCCGGATTCCACCGGGCCACGACCACCGTGGCCTGAGGAGTCCGAGGGTGAGAAAGGTCACAGGTTGCGGCGTGCGCCTCGGAGGTACGCGCGATGGCGCGGGACAAGGCGTCGACCAGGGGGATATCCGGGAGTGAAACGGTCAGTTCGGTCAGTGCTCCACCGAGGCGTGCGGTGAACCAGGGAACGGAATGCAGACAGCCCGTTCCGGTCCTCGGCGGTGTGACCCCGTCCAGGACGACGGCTGAACCGCCCTGCCCCGAGGCCGGTAGCCCGACAGCGGCGAAGTCCTCGTTGGGGCGGCCGGCGTCTCCCGGCTCCGAGGCGAGTTCCGTGCGCATCCGGCCAGTCTGCACGAGCCCTTCACAAGGTCCGCAGGGGGTCGGCAACGGTTGCCGGATCGGCGCAGTCGCGCAGGTCGGACGCCGGGTTTGGGATGGAATGATTTGTTCCGGGAAGGCGCGGTGGCGAATACTGCCACCGGCCGTCGCCGTCGTCCAACCGGCGTGCCGCGCAAGGTCGCTGCAAAGGCCTGCGGAACTTGCCCCTCAACTCTCCTCCGGGGTTCACTCCTTCGGGTGGCGGGTCAGGTGATGCGCGTGCGCTGCCCACCGGCGCTGGGAGGGTCGGGAAGTGTACCGGGAGTACGCACCAGTTGACGGAGCGTCATCCGGGCCCAAGGGTTCACGAGTCAGGAATGCGAGCACCGGTGCAGAAGACGCGGCCTCGTCGCACAGGCAAGCAGAAGGCCCCCGTTCAGGGCGCTGAGCCGACGCCCCCCACCGGCACGGGACGCCCCACGCACGTACGCAACCGGCTGATCGTGGCCGTTGCCGTGGTCGCCGCGGCCATCGCGGGCGCCGGCAGCCCGTCGGTCCTGGCCGCCTCCGAGCAGCTCCACGACTCCCAGGAACTGGTGACCCTCGCGGGGCAGACGCAGGACGCGCTCGCCCTCGCGCACTCCCTCGCCGACGAACGGGACGACGTCACCTCCTACATCGCGGCCGGGCGCCCCAAGTCCAAGGCGCCCTCCGAGCAGCGCAGCGCCCGGGTGGACCGGCAGGTCGAGGAGCTGCGCTCCGACACCGACACGCCCCCCTCGCTCCGCTCGGACCTCGACGGCATAGCGGCCGTGCGCAGGGCGGCGCTCACCGGCAAGAGCAGCGCCCTCGAAGCGCACCAGGCGTACTCCCGCGCCATCACCGAACTCCACGACCTGGCCGAGCAGCTGGCGCAGCGGACCCCGCCGCGCGCCGGTGCCGGCGGCTACGCGCTGGCCGAGCTGGACTCCGCCGTCCAGCAGGCCGCCGCCGCCCGCGGACTGCTGCTCGCCGCGCTCAGCGTGCCGCGCAGCACGAGCGCGGCCATCGACCCCGTCACCGGCCTGCCGACCGGGACCTCCACCTCCTCCGACGCCGACACCCGGCAGCGTGACGCCCTCAGCGCCGCCGCCCAGCAGGCCCGGCTGCGCTCCGACGCGGCGCTGGCCGACTTCCGCGGCACCGCGCCCAAGCCGGCCCGCGCCTCCTTCGACTCCACGGTCACCGGCACCGAGGTCAACTCCGCCGACAAGTACCTCGCCACCCTGACCGATCAGCCGACGCTCTCCCGCACCGACCTCGCCACCAGCACCAAGAAGCTGGACGCGGCCCTGTCCGCCCGCGTCGACCTCATGCGCGGCGTGGAGTCGGCCCTCTACGACCGCCGTACCAAGGACCTCGAGGCGCTGCGCGACGACGACGTCACCGCGCTGGAGATCCGCATCGCCGTCCTCGGCGCCCTCATGCTGCTCGCCGTCGGCGTCGCCACGGGCATGGCCCGCAGCCTCACCCGCCCGCTCGCGGTCCTGCGCCTGGGCTCGAAGCGCCTCGCCGAGGCCGACGACCCGGCGACCGAGGAGCCGGTGAAGTTCACCGGCCGCAACGACGAGTTCGCCCAGGCCGTCCGCTCCGTCAACGCCCTGCACGCGCACGCGGCCGCCCTCACCGAGCGGATCACCACGCTGGAGTCCGACCGCAAGCACCTCGTCGGGCAGCGCCAGAAGATGGCCGACGCGCGTGAGGAACTGCGCGGCGAACTCGCCGAGTCCGCGGCCCAGCTGGACCGGCTGCGCACGGCCATCGGCGGGACGTTCGTCAACCTCGCCCTGCGCACCCTCGGCCTGGTCGAGCGGCAACTCGCCGTCATCGAGAACCTGGAGGAGCGCGAGCAGGACCCGGACCGGCTCGCCACGCTGTTCAAGCTCGACCACTTCGCCACGGTCATGCGCCGGCACAGCGAGAACCTGCTGGTCCTGGCCGGCACCGAGCACGTCCAGCACGCCGCCGGGCCCGTGCCGCTGGTGGACGTCGTCCGGGCCGCGGTGAGCGAGATCGAGCGCTACGAGCGGGTCCGGATCGCCGCGCTGCCGCCGCACGCGCACATCGCCGGGTTCGCCGCGGACGACCTGTCCCATCTGCTGGCCGAACTCATGGAGAACGCCACCTCGTTCTCGCCGCCCGACCTGCCCGTCGAGATCTCCGGCTGGCTGCTGGAGAACGGCGAGGTCATGCTGTCCGTCCAGGACGAGGGCATCGGCATGACCGAGGAGCGGCTGGAGCGGCTCAACGCCCGCCTCACCGACTTCGACCCCGAGGCACCCTACGACCAGGAGGGCGAGGACGGTCTCGGCCTCGGCCTGTACGTCGTGGCCCGGCTCGCCCACCGCCACGGTGTGCGCGTCCAGTTGCGCGAGCAGAAGCAGGGCGGTGTCGCGGCGGTCGTCGTCCTGCCGCGCACACTCCTCGCCGCCGCCCCGCCCGTGGCCGTAGCGACCTCCGGCCCGCTCACCGGCACGGCCCACTCCTACTCCTTCCCGGGCGCCGCCGCCGAGGCCAACTCCAACGTCCTGCACGGACGCGCCTCCGACGACGACCCGCTGGTCGCCCTGGCGGAGAAGGCGGTACGCCAGGACGAAGCCGCGGACACCACGACGCCCGCCCACCACCCGGAACCGGCCGGGGGGCCGGAACCGGCAGAGGCGCCCCAGGCGCCGGAGACGCCGCGATCGCCGGAGACGCCGCGATCGCCGGAGACGCCGCGATCGCCGGAGACGGCGGCCCCGCCGGCGTCCGCCGAGCCGCCTGCACCCGGTGAGCCGACGGCACACGCCGAGTCGGAGGCGGACGCCGACCCGGACGAGACGGCCGCACCCGTGGAATCCCCCGCGGAGACCACGATGGAGCTGCTGATCCCGGTGCAGGCGGGGGAGCCGGACCCGACGGGGTACGCACCCGCGGTCGACGGCGCCGGGACCGACCCGCACGAGCGGCCCGCCCCCGACGTTCCTTCCCGCACGGGCGAGACCGGCCCGTTCGGGCAGCCCGCGCCCGAAGGCGGGGCCCACACAGACGGCGTGGAGCGGGCCCGCGAAGACGGAGCCCACCCGGGCGGCGTGGAGCGAGCCCTCGAATATGCGGCCCACACGAGCGCCGAGGACCGGGACGAGAGCCCCGAGCACGAGCGCGCGTCCGACGAGGAGGAGGACCGCGTCACCGACAAGGGCCTCCCCAAACGCACTCCGAAGATCACCGCACAGACCACCGCCCCGCGCCAGCGCAGCGGCTCCGTCGACGCCGATGCCCTGCGTCGCCGCCTCGGCGGGTTCCGTCAGGGCGCCCAGGCGGGGTACCGCGACGTGGAGGCGGAGATCGCCGAGAGGACGGCCTCGCACCAGCGGCCGGCCACCGGCGCAGCACGACCAGCTGGATCCGAAGAATCCACGGGGGGCACAGTCGAGGAGGCAAGCAGTTGACCGCTCCCAGTACCTTCGGACTGATCGGACTGAGCAGTGAGGCCCGCAACCTGCACTGGCTGCTGACCAACCTCGTCGAGGAGGTGCCCGGCATCCTCTCGGTCGCGGTCGTCTCGTCCGACGGACTGCTTCTGCTCTCCTCCGACGACCACCGCAACAAGGAGGCGCGGGACGCCCTGCAGGCCCGCGGCACCAAGCGCACCGGCCCACGCGGCTCCGCCGCCGACCTGGCCACCATCGTCTCCGGCATCGGCAGCCTCACCATCGGCGCCGCCCGGCTGATGGACTTCGGCGGCGTGAGGCACACGATGATCGCGATGGACGAGGGCAGCCTGTTCGTGATGTCGATCAGCGACGGCTCGCTGCTCGGCGTCCACGGCTCCGCGGACTGCGACATGAGCGTGGTGGCGTACCACATGGCCCTGTTCGTCGGCCGCGCCGGTCACGTCCTGACCCCGGAACTCCGCAGCGAGCTCCGGAAGTCCCTGGAGGATTCCCAGACGACGGGGAGCGCCCGATGAGCAGTACGCCCAAGCAGCACCTCCCGGTCCGCGGCGGTGACCGCAAACCCGCCCGGGTCCGCCCCTACTCGCTCACCGGCGGCCGCACCCGCTTCGGCCACGTCCTCCTCGTCGAGACGTTCGTGGCGAGCACGGCCGCGCTCGACGCCCCGGAGGAGCGCAGGGAACTGACGAACGGCCACCTCTCCACCCGGGTCATGCCGGAGCTGAGGGCCATCGTCGAACTGTGCCGCCGGATGCGTACGGTGGCCGAGATCGCCGCGCTGCTGAAGATGCCGCTCGGCGTGGTCCGCGTGCTCCTGAGCGACCTCGCGGACCAGGGAAAGATCCGTGTGTACGGAACGGGCACCGGCCATGGCACGGGCCGCCCGGACCGGGCTCTGCTGGAAAGGGTGCTGAGTGGACTCCGTCGTCTCTGACGCCGCTCACGGCGTCACTGGTTCATCCCCGTCTCTCGAGCCCGGCGAGAGCATGCACGCCTGGGAGACGGACCGCACCCGTGCCCCCATCGCCACGAAGATCGTGGTGGCGGGCGGCTTCGGCGTGGGCAAGACCACGCTGGTCACCGCCGTCTCGGAGATCACGCCCCTGCAGACCGAGGCGCTGATGACCGAGGCGAGCGAGGCGACCGACGACCTCACCGCCACGCCGGGCAAGTCCACCACCACGGTGGCCATGGACTTCGGGCGCATCACACTCGACGACGACCTGGTGCTCTACCTGTTCGGCACGCCGGGCCAGCAGCGGTTCTGGTTCATGTGGGACGACATCGTGCGCGGCGCGATCGGCGCGGTCGTCCTGGCCGACACCCGGCGCCTCAAGGACTGCTTCCCGGTCCTGGACTACTTCGAGAGCTCCGGGCTCCCGTACGTGGTCGCGGTCAACCACTTCGACGGCAGTGAGCTGTTCGAGCCGGAGGACGTGCGGGAGGCCCTGACCATCCCGCGACACATACCTGTCATGATCATGGACGCGCGTCGCCGGATCTCCGTGATCGAGACCCTCCTGGCCCTCGTGGGCCACGCGCTCGACGAAACCCCCGAGTAGAGGAAAGCCCCGCATGCGGAAGATACTCGTCGTCGGAGCCGGTCAGTCCGGGCTCCAGATCGCCCTCGGCCTCCAGTCACAGGGGTACGAGGTCACCCTGATGTCCAACCGGACGGCGGACGAGATCCGCACCGGCCGGGTCATGTCCACGCAGTGCATGTTCCACACGGCCCTGCAGCACGAGCGCGATCTCCAGCTGAACTTCTGGGAGTCCCAGGCCCCGAAGATCGAAGGACTCGGCGTCTCGGTCGCCGCCCCCGGATCCTGGGCCGAGGGCCCCGCCGCCCGTGCCATCGACTGGCTGGGCCGGCTCGACGGCTACGCCCAGTCCGTCGACCAGCGCGTGAAGATGGCCGGCTGGATGGAGACGTTCGCCCAGCGCGGCGGCCAGCTCGTCATCCACGGCGCGGCCGTCGGCGACCTCGACTACTTCTCCCGCACCTACGACCTGGTGCTCGTCGCCGCCGGCAAGGGCGAGCTGGTGCAGATGTTCGGCCGCGACGCCGAGCGCTCCCCCTACAGCGAGCCGCAGCGCGCACTGGCCGTGTCGTACGTCCACGGCCTGGGCCCGCGCCCCGAGCACCCGGGCACCGAGGCGGTCCGCTGCAACCTCGTGCCGGGCGTCGGCGAGCTGTTCGTCATGCCGACCCTGACCACCTCCGGCCGTGCCGACATCCTGTTCTGGGAGGGCATACCCGGCGGCCCGCTCGACGCCTTCAACGGCGTGAAGGACCCCGCGGAGCACCTCTCCCTGACCCTGGAACTCATGGAGCGGTACGTCCCCTGGGAGTACGCGCGCGCCACCAAGGTCGAACTGACCGACGCCGGCGGCACACTGGCCGGCCGCTACGCCCCCACCGTCCGCAACCCGATCGGCCGTCTCCCCGGCGGCGGACTCGTGCTCGGCGTGGCGGACGTCGTCGTGGCCAACGACCCCATCACCGGACAGGGCTCCAACTCGGCGTCCAAGTGCGCCGCCGCCTACCTGTCCTCGATCGTCGAGCACGGCGACAAGCCGTTCGACGAGGAGTGGATGCGGGCGACCTTCGACCGCTACTGGAACACGGCCCAGCACGTCACCAAGTGGACCAACGCGATGCTCGCGCCGCCGCCGGAGCACATCCTGAACCTCATCGGCGCCGCCGGTGAGCTCCAGCCCGTCGCCGACCGCTTCGCCAACGGCTTCGACAACCCGGCCGACTTCGAGAACTTCTTCTACGACCCGGACAAGACGCAGGCCTACCTCGCCGAGGTGTCCGGCGCGGGCGCCGCGTAACCGTCGTAGCCCTCGTCCGACCCGTCCGTGGCACCCTCGGGGAGCTCCGGCGGCTCGTAGCGCCGCAGGGGCTCCCCGCCCGGGTCCGGCCGTACGGCGCCCAGGACCGGGTTGGCCGCGATCGGTGACGCCTTCACCTTCGCGCCCGGCCGGGGTGCGTGGACGACCATGCCGTCGCCGAGGTACAGGGCCACGTGCGTGGCCTTCGGGAAGTACACGACCAGGTCGCCGGGGCGCAGTTCGTCCAGCGGGATCCGCTCCAGCTGCTTCCACTGCTCCTGGCTGGTCCGGGGGACGGGCGTCCCGGCCTCGGCCCACGCCTGCGAGGTCAGCCCCGAGCAGTCGTACGTGCGCGGGCCCTCCGCTCCCCACTCGTACGGCTTGCCGAGCTGCCGCACGACGTAGCGCACGGCCCGGCGGCCCTCTGCGGACGGGGCACGGACGGTGTTACCGCTCCCCGGGCGGTCTCCGTTCTTGCCGTTCTCGCCACTGTCGTCCTTGCCACCGTCCTCCGTGCCGCCCGGGCCGTCCTCGCTGCCGAGCGCGCCCGACGCGAGGAACTCCGACTGCGCCTTCGCGGTGGCCTTCCGTTCCGACTCGGCGAGTTCGGTGAGCTGTTCACGGCTGAGGGAGGCGAGCAGTTCCTCGACATCGCGGAGGCGGGTGCGGACCTCGTCCCGTTCCTTCCCGCGCCGCTCGGTGAGGGTGAGCTGCCGGTCGAGGGCGCTGCGGGCCTTGCGGGCCAGTTCCCGGGCCTTGTGCTCGTCGCCGGTCAGCCGGGTGATGGTGCCGGCCCGTTCCTGCGCGAGCCGGCCGATCACATGGCCCTGTTCGAGCGCGTGCTGCGGATCGCGGGCCAGGAGCAGGCGGACGTAGGGGGAGAGGCCGGTGCTGCTCTGGTACTGCTGCCGGGCCAGCCGGCCGGCCGCGCCCCGGCTGTCGTGCAGGGAGAGCCGGGCGCGAGCGAGGGCACGGTCCAGGCGGCCGGTCTCGGCGCGCTGCTTCTTCAGCTTCTCCTCGGTGGCGTTGTAGGCCTCGGTGGCCTCCTCGGCCTTTCGGTACAGACCCTGAAGATCCGTCAGGAGATGCACGACCTCGGGCTGTTCCTTGTCCGGATCGGGGACGGCCGCGGCCTGGGCGGGTGCCAGGACGGGTGCCAGGGCGGTTCCGGCCGCCGTCGCCGCGATGCAGACCAGACGCAGCAGCTTTCCTGACATGCCATCACCTCCGTTGCGGGGGCGGCGTGGTGCCGCCGGACACCGTGAGGATCAGGCGGGTGCCTGCGCCGCGCGCGGTGGGTGTGCGCGGTTCGGCGCAACGGGGTCACCCGTCGGCGTCGTCCGGCTTGCCGGGCGGCGTGGCGGCTGGCTTCGACCAGGGCCAGTTGAGACGGCGCGGCGGGACGCCCTCGGGGGCATAGGCGTACTTCCAGCGGTTGGACAGGCCGACCCTGCCCGGTCCCCGGGGCACACGGCGGTAGACGAGCACGGTGTCCGGTCCGCCGTCGGGGTCCGGCACGGGGATGCGGTACGTCTTGGGCGGGTGGCCGGTGATGCCCAGGAGGACGGGCAGGACCCTGCCGTCCATGGGGCCGCCCTCGAAGGGGGTGTCTTCGCTTCTCACGGGATCAGTGTCAGGGATTGTCCTCGAGCGCCCGGACCAGGGCGTCGGTCTGCGGGTCGCGGCGGGCTGTCACCGACAGCATCGCCACGAACTGCTCGACGAGCCAGTCGCGGAGTTCCCCGGCGGGGGGCTGCTTGTCCTCGTCGAGCCAGATGAGCGAGGTCGCCTCCACGGCCGTGATCCACATGCGGATCGTCATGCGCAGGCCGGGGCCGGGGCCGGTGACGCCCAGGTGGCTGACGATGTGCTCGGCGGCGACACGGCGTACACCGTCGACGATGGCGGTGGTGCGGGACGTCTCCACGACGCTGCCGCCCTGGAGGAGGGCGCTGAAGCCGGTGTCGTGCTGGTCGACGAAGGCGAGGTAGCGGTCGAGGGCGCGGGACAGGCGGGGCAGGAGCGGGCCCTCGCGGGGTTCGTCGAAGCAGTGCTGGAGCTCGTCGGCGGCGGAGCGCAGGGCGGCCTCGTAGAGCTGTTGCTTGCCGCCCGGGAAGTAGCGGTACACCAGCGGCCGCGAGACCCCGGCCGCCTCCGCCACGTCGTCGAGGGACACCTCCTCGGGAGCGCGGTGGGCGAAGAGGTTCAGCGCGGATTCGAGCAGCTGACTACGCCGTTCCTCGACGCTGAGTCGCCGGTAGGCGGGGGTGGGGGCGGCTGGTGTCATGTACCGCAGCGTAATCGGGGGGCCGGGGGGCTGCGTAGCTGTGGTCACGCGGGTGCGGGTGGTCATGCCTGCGCGGGTGGGGTGCGCGGTTTTCGCCTTGCGCGGGGTGGTGGGTCGGGGCCGCGTCGGGGGGTCTCCGTCCTCGGAACGTCGCGATGGGGCTTCATACCGACTGACTGGCGTTGACGCGCCAACCGCTGCGGGCGGACACCCCCCGACACGGCCCCTTCTCGCCGTCCGCGGGTGCGGGTGCGGGTGCGGCGTGGCCGGGCCGTTGTCGCGTCTGCTACGCCAGCAGCCCCGACGACTTCCACAGGCGGCGTCCGACGCCTCGGAGTACGCCGATGTCGTCGAGGAAGTCGGTCAGGCGCCTGGAGCCGTTCTGCATGACCTCGCGGCGGTGGCCGCTCGCGCGGACCTGGGCGAGGGCCTCCCGCTTGTCGAGGCCCACATTGGTGTAGACGTCGGGGTTCACGAAGGCCACCGAGAAGACACGGGCGAACTCGCCGGAGGTGATGCGGGTGAACTCCTGGGACCACTTGGGGGCCGTCACCATCTGGCGGCGGAGTTCCTCGCGGGCGTAGCGCACGTGGCGGGCCTCCTCCACGACGTGGATGCGGGTGACACCGCGGACCAGGGTCTGGACGCGCTCGTCGGGGAACGTCAGACGCTGCATCCAGTCGAGGACCTCCTCCCCGAGGAGGGTGGCGGTGAAGGAACCGGGGGTGGTGGAGATGGTCTTGAACAGGCGGCCCAGCTGCTGGTGGGCGCGGCCGACCGGGTACCAGGGCGTGTCGCCGTGGGAGATCAGGCGGGCGAACATCTTGGAGTGGCGGCACTCGTCCTCGATCTCCGTGAGTGCGTAGCGCACGTGTGCGCTCGTCGCCGCCTTGTCGTAGATGTGCCGGACGAGCAGCTGCATCAGGATGATCTCGAACCATATGCCGAGGGAGGCCAGGGCCGCCGCCTCGTGCTGGGAGAGGAGGATGCGCTGCTCCTCGCCCATGCGCTTCCAGAGCGGGGTGTCGTAGAGCGAGACCAGCTCCGGCGGCCAGAACCACTTGCCCTCCTCGAAGGGCGCGTCCCAGTCCAGTTCCTCGTCGGGGTCGAAGGAGTGCTTGGCGGAGGAGTCGAGCAGCCGCTGGGCCACCTGCTCCCGGTCCTTCAGCAGGCCGAGGGCGTCGCGCAGGCCGTCGAGCGCGTCGGCTTCCGTCAGGGTCGTCATGGCTGCCCACCTCGTTGTGCACACGTCACGGATGCACTTATGAGACTGCTTGTCAGCAAGCTCGTCAATCCCCTGCGCGCCACTTGTTGACCCGATGTCTACCTAGAGCGCGCAGCCCAGCCCCTCCGGCACCTCGCCGGTCAGCGGCTCGGCTCCCTGCGGCGGGAACTGCGTCCGCAGCGTGAAGGCGTAGGGCGTCGGGCCGTGCGTGCGCAGGTGCAGCACGCGCGACTCCGCCTCGGAGACTGTGGGGCGGTGGCCCGACGGGACCCACCAGAGGGCGACCATGGCCTCCTGCACGCGCTCGAACCACTCGCGGCGACGTGTGAGCATCTCCCGGTGCCTGCCCTGGTACATGTACGCCGTCAGCGCGTCGGTGTCGCGCCACACCGACATGTTGACGATCAGCCAGGAGTCACCGAAGACGGGCACGTCCGTGGCGTCGTCGCCGGCCTCGCCCTGAAGGCGCCAGACGAAACCGTCGGCATCGTCCGCGTCCGCGTTCACCGGGTCGAGGCTGTCCACGAAGTCCTTCAACTGCGGCGAGTCCAGAGGGGCCTTGAGGCGGCCGAGGTTGACCTGGGCGAGTTCGTACGCGATGGGTTCGGTCATGGGCCGAACGCTAGGTCCACTTTTTCCGGCCCCGGTAGCCCCGTCTCATCAACCGGGCAGCCATCAGGGCGACTTGAGTGTCGCCTCCATCACCGCCCGCGCGATCGGCGCCGCGTCGCCGCCCCCGCTGATGTCCCCGCGCTTCGCCGCCGCGTCCTCCACGACGACCGCGACCGCCACCCTCGGCACCAGGTCGCCCTCGCCCTGGGCCCAGGAGATGAACCAGGCGTAGGGGACGCCGGAGTTGCCGAGGCCGTGCTGGGCGGTGCCGGTCTTGCCGCCGACCTGGGCGCCGCGGATGGCGGCCTTGCGTCCGCCGCCGCTCTCGACCACGTCCCGCATCATCGCCCGCAACCGGGCGGCGGTGGACGGGTACATCGCCTGGCGGATCGCCCGCGAACCGGCCGCCGCGAGGGTGCTGCCACTCGGCCGGGTCGTGCGCTCCACCAGGTAGGGATCCCGTACCTGGCCGCCGTTCGCCACGGCCGCCGCGACCATCGCCATCTGCAGCGGTGTGGCGCGGGTGTTGTACTGGCCGATCGACGACAGGGCGAGCTGGGCGCTGTCGAGGTTGGTGTCGAACGTGGACCGGGCCACCGGGAAGGGGATCCTCAGCTCCCCGTTGTTGAAGCCGAAGGCCTGCGCCGAGGCCGTCATGTCCGCCGCGCCCACCTCCACGCCGAGCTTGGCGAACACCGTGTTGCAGGAGAAGGTGAAGGCCTCCCGGACGGAGGCGTCCGCGCAGCCCTTCGACGCGTTCGTCAGGCGCGTGCGCGTTCCGGGCAGCCGGTAGGGGTCGGGGGAGTCGGTCGGCGCTTGGAGGTCCGTGACGACACCGGTGTCCAGCGCGGCGGCCGCGGTGACGACCTTGAACGTCGAGCCCGGCGGATAGGTCTGCCGCACCGCCCGGTTGAGCATCGGCTTGTCCTTGTCCGCGGTGAGCCGCCGCCAGGCCCGGGCCGCCGCCGAGCCGTTTCCGGAGAGCGGCTGGGGGTCGTAGGACGGGGCGGACACCAGGGCCAGGATCCGGCCGGTCGACGGCTCCAGCGCCGCCACCGCGCCCTTGTGGCCCGAGAGCCCCCGGTAAGCGGCCTCCTGGGCGGCCGGGTGGAGCGTCGTGACGACGTCCCCGCCCGCGTTGCGCGCCCGCGTGAAGTCGTTCCACAGCGGGAACGGCGCGAGCATCGGATCCGCGCCGGACAGCACGCCGTCCTCGCTGCTCTCCAGCAGCGTCGTCCCGTACAGCTGGGAGGCGAATCCGGTGACCGGGGCGTACATCGGGCCGTCCGTGTAGGTCCGTTCGTAGCGGAGGTTCTCGCGGGTGTCCCGGGAACCGGTGACGGGGCGCCCGCCGACCCAGATGTCCCCGCGGGGCTGCTCGTAGCGGGCGATGTCGGGACGCCGGTTGGCCGGGTTGCGGTCGTACGACGGTGCCTGGACGACCTGGACGCGGGCGGCGTTCACCAGCAGGGCCGCCAGCAGCAGCGCGCAGAAGTACTGGGCGTGCCGGATGTGCCGGGTCACGGGGCGTCCTGCTGGTCGCGACCGCGCCGGGCCGAGTCGCTCACCCGCACCAGCAGCGCCACGATCGCCCAGTTGGTGACCACCGACGAGCCGCCCTGCGCCAGGAACGGCATCGCCATGCCGGTCAGCGGGATCAGCCCGGTCACCCCGCCCGCGATCACGAACACCTGGAGTGCCACCAGTGAGGCGAGGCCGACCGCGAGCAGCCGGCCGAAGGGCTCGCGCTGCGCGAGACCCGCGCGGAAGCCGCGCTCCACCAGCAGGCCGTAGAGGAGGAAGACGGCGGCGATGCCGGCCAGGCCGAGTTCCTCGCCCGCGGTGGCCAGGATGAAGTCCGACTTCACGGCGAAGCCGATCAGGAAGGAGTGGCCGAGTCCGAGGCCCGTGCCGAGCATGCCGCCCTCCGCGAAGGCGAACAGCGACTGGGCGAGCTGATTGGCACCCTCGCCGGCCTCGATGGAGGCGAAGGGGTGCAGCCAGGTCTCGATCCTGCTGTGCACGTGCGGTTCCAGCCGGCCCACGGCGACCGCGCCCAGCGCCGCCAGCAGCAGGCCGACCGCGATCCAGCCGGTGCGGCCGGTGGCGACGTAGAGGAGCACCACGAACAGGCCGAAGAACAGCAGCGAGGTGCCGAGGTCGCGTTCCAGGATCAGCACCCCGACGCTGACCAGCCAGACGGCGACGATCGGACCGAGCACGCGGCCCGTGGGGAGCTGGAGCTTCCAGACGCGCCGGCCGGTGTAGGCCAGCGCGCTGCGGTTCGCCGCCAGGTACGCGGCGAAGAACACCGACAGCAGCACCTTCGCGAACTCGCCCGGCTGGATGGAGAACCCGGCGATCCGGATCCAGATGCGGGCCCCGTTCACCGCCGGGAACAGGATCGGCAGCGTGAGCAGGATCAGGGCCGCGACCACGCAGACGTACGTGTAGCGCTGGAGCACCCGGTGGTCGCGCAGCAGCAGACCGACCAGGATGAACAGCGCCACGCCCAGCGTCGACCACACCAGCTGGGCCGGTGCCGCCCGGTCGCCGGGGGTCTCCAGGTCGAGCCGGTAGATCAGCACCAGGCCCAGCCCGTTCAGCAGCACCCCGATCGGGAGGAGCAGGGGGTCGGCGTACGGGGCTCGCAGACGTACCGTCAGATGGGCCAGCAGCGCCAGTACGCCGAGGCCGGCGCCGTAGCCGGCGGCACCGGGCGGCAGCGTTCCGTGCCGGGCGAGGCCGACGGCGCAGTAGCCGTACACCGACAGCAGGACGGCCAGCACGATGAGGGCGAGTTCGATGCCCCGGCGCCGGGGGAGGCGGCGGACGGCGGGTGCGGGCGGGTCCGCCGTCGCCACGGTGATTCCGGCCTTACTCATGTCCGGAATCTACCCAATGGTGCATCTCGTGCGCCGGGTGACCGAGTGTCAGCACCAGCGTGGCGCGGGGCCGATGTTGTCGATGTACCGGGCCGCGCCCCAGGCCCAGGTGCCGTCCGTCAGCAGGTACCAGAGCGGGTTGCCCTGCACGGTCTGGCCGCCGACCTTGCAGAAGATCTTGACGATGTCGCCCCGATGGGCGAACCGGATGATCTGCGAACCACGGTTCGGGGCGCTGCGCAGCGCCAGCGTGCCCGCCGTGACGACGCCCTCGTACAGGCGCTGGTCATCGCGGCCGTGGTGGCCGCCGTTGCCGCCGCTGGGGTCGTGCTGGTTACTGCCGTTACCGCCGCTCGGGCGGTTGCCGTTGCCGCCGCCCGGGTCCTGCTGGTTGCCGCCGTTCGGCCGGTTGCCGTTGCCGCCCGGGTCCTGCTGGCTGTTTCCGTTGCCGCCACTCGGGTCCCAGTCGCCGTCCGCGGCGGCGGGCGTGACGGCGGCCGCGGCGGCGAGGAGCCCGGCGACTACGGCTATGGAGAGGCGGGTGCGCAGGGACATGGGGGATACCTCCATGTGGGGGCGAAGGTGCCGAAGCTGACTAATCGACACATTAGGAGCGCCCCTGGGGCGCCGCCCCTCACGCTGGGCCATAGGAGGGCGCGAACCGGGTGTTCACTCCGCCGCGAGCCTCAGGGTGGCCACCGCCCCGCCCTCCGGCGCGTTCGCGAACTCCAGCCGCGCCCCCAGTACCTCGGCCTGTCCCCGCGCGATGGTCAGTCCCAGACCGTGCCCCCGCGTACCGCCCTCCGTGCGGAACCGCTGCGGTCCGTGCGCGACCAGGTACTCCGGAAACCCGTCCCCGTGGTCGCGAACGGTCACCACCGGCCCGTCCACGGTCAGCACCACCGGCCCCCGCCCGTGCTTGTGCGCGTTCGCCACGAGATTGCCCAGCACCCGCTCCAGCCGCCGCCGGTCCGTTTCCACGGACACGTCCCGTACGACCCTGACCTCCGTGCCGTCGCCCGCCGCCCGCACCGCCCGCTCGGCGAGCGGCCCCAACTGCTCGGTGTCCAGTTCCACCCGCTCCCGGCCGGTGTCCAGCCGGGAGATCTCCAGCAGGTCTTCCGTGAGGGTGCGCAGTGCCGCCACCCGGTCGCGCACCAGCTCCGTCGGACGGCCCGGCGGCAGCAGCTCCGCGGCCGCGTGCAGCCCGGTCAGTGGCGTGCGCAGCTCGTGCGCGACGTCCGCCGTGAACCGCTGTTCGGCCAGCAGCTTCCCCTGCAGCGACGCCGCCATGGAGTCCAGCGCGGCGGCGACCGCGGCCACCTCGTCCTGCGCACCGGCCGGGGTGCGCGGGCCCGTGCGGGGGTCGTTCACGCGCGCGTCCAGGTCGCCCGCGCTGATCCGCCGCGCCACCCGGGCCGTGGTGTGCAGCCGTCGCGTCACCCGCGTCACCGCGAACGCCCCGACCAGCAGCGTCGCCCCGATGGCCAGGCCCGACGACCACACGATCGCCCGGTCCAGGCCCTCGATCGTGCGGGCCTGCTGCGAGTAGTCGACCGCCACGGCCAGCGCCCGTTCGCCGTCGACGGGACCCGCCGCCCACATCGTGGGGCGTCCCTCACTGTCGGCGACCATCGTGCCGCGGTCCCCGGCCACAGCCAGCTCCCGCAGCTCACCGGGCAGCTCCGGCGGATCCACCCCGGCGCCCCGTCGCAGGGTGTCTCCGGCCTCGTAGCGCTGCGTAGCCTGGGCCAGCCGCTGCAGGGCCTGGTCACGGGCCTGACCGACGGTCTGGTTCGTCACCTGCACGTGCACCAGGACGCCGAGCAGGGCCGCGAGCGCGCAGCACATCACCGTGATGAAGGCGGCGGCCTTCGCGGCGAGCGTCCCTGACCACGGGGGGAGTGCGAGTCTCATCCGCCGCTCGCCGAGGGGGAGACGGACGGCGAGGCCGACGGAGGAGCGGACGCCGAGAGGGGAGGGGCGGCGGCCGGCGAGGCCGACGGAGAGCCGGAGCGGGACGCCGAGAGGGGAGGGGCGGCGGCCGGCGAGGCCGACGGAGAGCCGGAGCGGGACGCCGAGGGAGAGCCCGTGCGGGTGTCCGGCGGCGCGACCCTGCCGGAGTCCGACGGATGCCGGGAGCGCTGGTGCGCAACGGTGCGCAGCATCTCGTCGTGGGTGAGGAGCATGGCCTCCTGGTCCCGGTCCCAGGTCCACTGCAGCCGGTACTCGTAGCCCGCGACCTCCGACGGCGAGCGGATCACGAGGGAACGCCCGGCCAGCTCCACACCGCTGAGCGCGTCCTCCCACGCCATCACCTGCACCAGCCGGTGCTTCTCGACGGTGTAGACGCGGACCGCGGTCGTCCTGCCGGGCTGCAGCGGGAAACCGAGCGTCAGGTCGTCGCGCCCGTCTCCGGTCAGATCCCGGTAGTACGGCCGGAGCACCGGGCACTTTCCGTGCCCCGGGCCCTTGGCGCAGTCGGCCATCGCGCGCTTCGTGTCGCGGTAGGGCGCCTTGCCGCCGTCGTAGTCGCCCGGGTTCGCGGCGATCTCGGCCCGGACGATCCCGACCGGATCCACCCGGCGGATGTCGTCGCCGGGCACCTTCACCCCTTTGACCACCTCGGTGTTCACCTCGCCGATCTCGAAGGCCGGGCTGGACGCCGGGGTCAGCTCCGGCCAGAGGCGGGCCGGCCCCTGTGCGGTGGGGGTGGATCCCGCGCCCTCCAGCTCGCCGGCGTCCCCGCAGCCCACGGCGGTGGCCAGCAGCAGGGCGACGACGGCGAGGCGGCGGGCGGCCTGCCCGGGGCGGCTGAGGGGCACTGCACTCCTGGCGGTTCATGGGTGAGCACACGGCGAGCACACGGTGGACGGACGGGGGACAGGCAGGGGGCAGGCAGGGGGGCGGGCGGTGGAGTGACGGGGAACAGACAGGGGGCAGGCAGGGGGTGCGGGCGGTGGAGGGACGGGGGCAGTGGCCGGACGGCAGGCGCGACCGCCGACCGCGTACACCTTATTCGCAGGGAAGTCCCATTTGCGCGCGAGGGTGCCGTGTACATGCAGCGGTAGGGCGTCGCGCTAATCGTTGAGTTCCTCCAGCAGCCGGGCCGTGGCCAGCCCGGCCCGCAGGTACTCGACGAACAGGTCGTTGTGCAGCGCCCAGGGCGAGCGGCGGGCCCGGATCAGCCGGATCGCCGCCTCGGCGGACCTGCCCTGGCGCATCAGGGCGTGCGCGACGACGAGACCGGAGCGGTTGTAGCCGTGGAAGCAGCGGACCAGAACCCTGCGGCCGTCGTCCATCGCCTCGCAGGCCGCCTCGGCAAGCCGGATCACCCCGGCGAGCTGCGTCCCGTCCAGTGGCCCGTCGGGTATGGGCCACACGTGGTGCCGGATGCCCGGATCGGGCCCGTGACCCGGCAGCCGCAGCAGCGTCTGCACGAGATCGAACTCGTCCCGTACGACGGCGAACTCCAGATGCCCCAAGGTCCCCGTGTACTCGTGACCGCCCATCCAGAGCCCGGGGACGACCTCGCTCCACGGACTCTCCGGAGCGGGCACGTCGGGTTTACTGCGGGTACGCAACGGCGCCTCCCCACCATGACCGCCCGAGGGACCGCGGGCCGGCTCAACTCCTTCCCAAGGTAGCCGGGTTCTTGCCCCCGCAGCACCCCGCCTGTTCCCATGGAACGGGGTGATGGTGCATGAACGGACTGCGCGTCATACCGACCTGGCGGCACGGCCGGGAGCGGCTCTACGTCTGCCACCCGGACGGCAGGAACATCGCCTGGTACGACCGTGAGGCCGGCCGGGTGAACCTGCTCGGCGAGGACCGCGAGGACGAGGTCCTCAGAGCCCTCGGGCCCTACATCACCGGCCCCGTGACGGTGGGGCCGCCACCGGTGCCCACCCCCGCCGAGCTGGCCCGTCTCATCCTTCACCCCGACGACGACCTGGCCCCCAACCGCCCGGGCGAAGCCCTCCTCGTCGCCCTCGACCGCGACCCCGGCCCCACGCACCGGCTGCGCCCCGACCCGCGCCGCAGGGCCCTGGCGGCCGAGCAGACGGTCGGCGACGCCCTGGACCGTCTCGACGGCGCGGGCTGGCACACCCTGCACTCCGTGACGCTCCCCGGCGGCGACCGCATCCACCACCTGCTGATCGGCCCCGGCGGCCTGTACGCCGTCCACGCCCTGCACGCGCGCAGGCAGCGCGTCCGGATCGCCGACCCCATGATCACGCTGGGCCGCCGCGAGCCCCACCCCCTCCTCCACCGCGTCCGTGCCGACGCCGACCGAGCCTCCTACGCCCTGACGGCGGAGGTCCGCCCGGTGCTCGTCCTGGTGGACCCTGCGGCGCTGTCGGTCCCGGTAGCCCCCCGCGAGGTCCAGGTCCTGACGGCGGCGGAGGTGGAAGGCCTGACGCGACGGGGCGGTGTCCTGAAACCGGCGGACGTGGAGGCCCTGCACGCGACGGCCCGCGACCGGAACACGTGGACGCGGTTGTAGGGGCCGGGAGTCGGCTCCGCTGTTCCGCTACGGCAGGGTTCCCGCCTCGTCCGCGTCCAGCAGAGGAGCCAGCAGGTCGCCGTAGTCCTGGATCCGCGGGGCGATGTCCACCGCGTGGAGGTCCAGCCGGCCCGGTGTGCGGCACTCCTCGATCTCCTCCCAGGTCACCGGCGCCGAGACGGTCGGTTCCGGGCGCGCCCGGAGGGTGTAGGGGGCGGCCGTGGTCTTGCGGGCGGCGTTCTGGCTCCAGTCGACGAAGACCTTCCCGGGGCGCAGGCTCCTGGTCATCCGGTGCAGCGCCAGCCGCGGCATGGCCTTCTCGGCCTCGACGGCGAGTGCCTTGGCGTACTCGGACACGCGCTCGGAGGACGCGCCGCGCACGGCGGCGAGCAGATGCAGCCCCTTGGAGCCCGAAGTCTTGGCGTAGGCCTCGAAGCCGTCCTGCGCGAGCCGTTCCCGCAGCCACAGCGCGACCTCGCAGCACTGGACGATGGTCGCCGGCGCCCCCGGGTCGAGGTCGAACACGATCCGGTCCGCCTCGTCGGGCGTGCCGACGAGCCACTGGTGGGTGTGGAACTCGGTCACGAGGTTCGCCGACCACATCAGGCTCGGCAGATCCTGCACCAGCACCATCCGTGAGGGCCCCTCGACCCGTGGCACCTCGGCGGTGGTGACCCACTCGGGCGTACCCGGCGGCACGTTCTTCGTGAAGAACACCTGCCCGTCCGGCCCGTCCGGATAGCGCAGGAAGGACACCGCCCGGTCCCGCAGATGGGGCAGCAGGACCTCGGCGACGGTCGCGTAGTAGTGCAGCACCTCGCCCTTGGTGAAGCCGGTGGCGGGATACAGCACCTTCTCCAGATTGCTGAGAGCGAGCCGTCGCCCCTCCACCCGCGTGATAGGCGCCATACGATAAGAATCCCACGCAAACTACGACGAACACTCCCCAGCGTGACCGGAAGGGTGCTGCACGTGAGATCCATCTGGAACGGCGCCATCTCGTTCGGCCTGGTCAGCATCCCGATCAAGCTGGTGAACGCCACCGAGAGCCACTCGATCTCCTTCCGCCAGATCCATACGGAGGACGGCGGCCGCATCCGGTACCGCAAATTCTGCGAACTGGAGGACCGCGAGGTCACCCAGGGGGAGATCGGCAAGGGCTACGAGGACGCGGACGGCACGATCATCCCGATCACCGAGGAGGACCTGTCGAGCCTGCCCATCCCGACGGCCAAGACGATCGAGATCGTCGCCTTCGTCCCGGCCGACCGGATCGACCCGCTCCAGATGGACGCCGCCTACTACCTCCAGGCCGGCGGAGCCCCGGCGGCGAAGCCGTACACCCTGCTGCGCGAGGCGCTGAAGCGCAGCAACAAGGTGGCCATCGCAAAGTTCGCCCTGCGGGGCCGGGAGCGGCTGGGCATGCTCCGGGTCGTCGGCGAGGCCATCGCCATGCACGGCCTGCTGTGGCCGGACGAGGTCCGCGCCCCGGAGGGCCTGGCCCCCGACTCCCACGTCACCGTCCGTGACCAGGAACTGGACCTGGCGGACGCGCTGATGGACACCCTGGGCGAGGTCGACCTGGAGGACCTGCACGACGAGTACCGGGAAGCCGTCGAAGAGGTCATCGCCGCGAAGGCCGCCGGCGAAGCCCCGCCCCAGGCCCCGGAACCGGCTACGGGCGGCAAGGTCCTGGATCTCATGGCGGCCCTGGAGAGCAGTGTCCGCGCGGCCCGCGAGTCCCGCGGCGAGGAGGCCGGGCACGCCGAGGTGAAGTCGCTCCCGCAGCGCAAGACGGCCCGGGCGGCCCCCAAGCAGACCGGCGGCAAGAAGTCGACGTCCACCGCGAAGAAGACGGCGGCCAAGAAGACCACGGCGGCGCAGAAGTCGACGGCCAAGTCCGGCCAGGGGCAGGGCCGGGGCCAGGGGACGGCGAAGAAGACGGCGTCGAAGAGCACCGCGAAGAAGACGACGGCGAAGAAGACGGCGTCCCGCAAGCGCACGGCCTGACGCGCCGAGGCCGAGACCAGCGGGCTCTGCCTCGGCGACCGTGCCGTCCACCAGGGCCACGGCGAGCACGCCCGCGTGCCGTGCGGCCCGGGGGCGGTCCCGGAAACCCACTGCGGCGAACGGTCGGGCACGGCCCGGCGTGCGCCCTTCCCGCCGGACCGCCCACGCCCACCGGCGGGCCGGACCGCACGCCGACCCGCCCGAGATCCCAGCGAGGCGCCCCCGGCGGGCCGGACCGCACGCCGACCCGCCCGAGATCCCAGCGAGGCGCCCCCGGCGGGTCGGGCCAAGGCACGCCACGCACCTGCCCGCTGGGACGAGATCCACCGAGGAGGATCCTGCCGGTCAGGCCACGCGCCTGCCCGTCGGCTGTTCGGACTCGTCCTCTTCCTCGTCCGGCAGATGGACGTCGTCGACGGCGATGTTGACCTCCACGACCTCGAGGCCGGTCATCCGCTCCACCGCGTTGACGACGTTGGTCCGTACGTCCGCGGCGGTGTCGGCGATGGCGGCGCCGTATTCGACGACCACGTCGAGATCGACGGCGGCCTGGCGCTCGCCCACCTCGACCTTCACCCCCTGGGTGACTCCGCTGCCCCCGCCCGGCACCCGCTGACGTACGGCCCCGAAGGCCCTGGTCATGCCTCCGCCGAGGTTGTGCACCTCGGGGATCTCCCGGGCCGCCATGCCCGCGATCTTCGCGACGACCGTGTCCGCGATGGCGGTGCTGCCGCGGGTGCCGGGAGCACCCTTACCGCCCTGCGATGGCGCCCCGTCCTGCCTGCCCGCTGTGGTTCTGCGCTGAGTGGTCTCCGTCATGACCGTCACCTCGATGATCGGTGAGGGGGTGAGCAGCGTCGTTCTTCTCTACCGTAGAACAATGGTGCGCATGGGGCGAAAGTGGGCAATCAGGCTGCTCTGAACCTCACCCTTCCCGGGTGAAGCCCGCCCCGTCTTGCCGTGGGCACGCTGACAACGGCATGCGTCACCGGCCGGGGCCTGCCCGTGCCGACCGCACCCGGGATGGAGGACGGACATGACCGCGCAGACGTACCTGGCCTACGACTTTCCACTGCTGAGCGCCTTCTGGACCGTGTTCTGGGTCTTCCTGTGGATCATGTGGTTCGTGCTGCTCTTCCGGATCGTCGTCGACATCTTCCGCGACGACTCCATGGGCGGCTGGGCCAAGGCGGGCTGGCTGGTGTTCGTCTGCGTCCTGCCGTTCCTCGGGGTGTTCATCTACGTGATCGCCCGCGGCAAGAACATGGGCCGCCGCGAAGTCGCCCAGGCGCGCGCCCAGCAGGAGGCGTTCGAGAGCTACGTGCGGGAGACCGCGAAGGGTGGCGACAACCGGTCCGGCAGCGTCGACGAGCTCGCCAGGCTGTCCGAGATCCGCGCCCGCGGCGACATCACGGACGAGGAGTTCCGCAGGGCGAAGGAACTGGTCCTGGCGGGTGGCCACCCCTCACCCGGCGGCTCGGGCCACTCGGTCCCGAGGTAGCGGCATGGCCGCCGCGCACTCGGGAAGCTCCGGCACGTCCCTGAGGGAATGGGCCACCGGCGTGACCGTGTTCGCGGCCGTCATGCTCGTACTCGCCGGCGTCATCGACATCATGCGCGGCATCGCGGAGATCGCCGACGACGACGTCTTCGTCACGACCCGGACCTACATTTTCGCGTTCGACCTGACCGCCTGGGGCTGGATCCACCTGGCCCTGGGCGTGCTCGCGTTCGTCGTCAGCTTCGGGCTGTTCGTGGCGGCGACCTGGGCCCGCGTGGCCGGTGTCTGCATCGCCGCCCTGGTCATCATCGCCAACTTCCTCTCCCTGCCGTACTACCCGGTCTGGTCGATCGTGATGATCGCGGTCTCGGGGTTCATCGTCTGGGCGCTGTGCGTGATGAAGAAGGACGACCCGTTCACGCCGCCGGATCGTTCAGCGGGTGCGTGAAGGGCCGGTACATCTCCGCGAGCAGGAAGGCCAGTTCGAGGGACTGGGTGTGGTTCAGACGGGGATCGCAGGCCGTCTCGTAGCGGCGATGCAGATTTTCCTCCAGGACGGCGTTGCCGCCCCCCAGGCATTCGGTGACGTCGTCCCCGGTGAGTTCGACGTGCACGCCGCCGGGGTGGGTGCCAAGGGACCGGTGCACCTCCACGAAGCCACGGACCTCGTCGACCACGGACTCGAAGCGGCGGGTCTTGTGACCGCTGGGCGCGACCACGGTGTTGCCGTGCATCGGGTCACTGACCCAGCACACCGGCGCGCCTTCGGCCGTCACCTTCTCGACCAGGGTCGGCAGCACGTCACGGATGCGCTCGGCGCCGGCCCGGACCACGAACGTGAGCCGGCCCGGCTCGCGCCGGGGGTCGAGGCGGTCGATGAGTCCGAGGACCTCGTCGGGAGTCGCACGGGGGCCGAGCTTGACCGCGACGGGGTTGGCGATACGGGAGAAGTACTCCACATGGGCTCCGTCCAGGTCCCGGGTGCGCTCGCCGATCCAGAGCAGGTGCCCGCTGGTGGCGTAGAGGCGCCCGTCGTCCGGCCCGCGACGGGTCAGTGCCGTTTCGTAGTCAAGGAGGAGACCCTCCTTGCGCAGCACAGGGACGTCCACACGGGCGCGGACCGCCTCCAGGTCCGCCAGGGACCCGGCGAAGCGGCGCCCTTCGGTCAGGACGCTGACCGCGGCCGCGCCTCCCGCCGCGTACTCGGCGGCGAGAGCCGCCGGATCACGGATGTCGGCGAGCCGGCCCCGCGAAGGACTGGCGCGTTTCACCTCCGCGATGACCCGCACCCGCGGGCCGCCGCGCAGCAGCGGCACGCAGTCCCGCCCCGCGCCCCGGGCCAGGGCCCGCGCCCGCAGGTCCGCCTCGGGTATCAGCACGCGGCGTGACGCCATGTCGTCGCGCACGCCCCTGACGATGTCGTCGAGAGCAGTCATCGTTGTGTCTTCCTCCCTGACCACCAGGCTGTGACCGGACGATAAGCGGCCCGGCCGGGCAGCGAACACGTCCTTAAGCAGCGGCGAAAACTGCCATGTGAGCGCCTTCGACGGGTCGCGCCCCGGTGCGAAACCGCAGGTTGCACGTGCCGTGCCCGACCGCGGGGCCCGGGCGGCGGGACGTCAGTGGCCTGTCAGTGCGTGTCTTCAGCATGGTCACGAAGGCGATGCGAACAACACATTCCTCCGTCCATTCCTCGGTAGGTTGGCGATCACGTGGCGAAGATTCTGGGCTGCTCAGCACCGGCCGGGACGACGGACGAGCCCGCTTCGGAAGACGTCGGAGCGTCGGCCGTACGCGTCCTGCGGTGGACCTCGGACGAGACGGGTGCGCGTGCCACGGTGGCCGCCGAGCTCGTCCTGCCCCCTGAACTGACCGCCCGACTGCGCACGGTGGCCGCCCGCGGCGCGGTCCCGCTGAACGCCGTGCTGCTGGCCGCACACCTGAGGGTGGTTGCGGCACTGACCTCCGACCAGAACCCGGTCACGGGGTACGTGCCCGCCGACGGCGATCCGGCCGCGCCACGACTGCTGGGGGCCCGGGGCGTGCTGCGCCGCACCTGGCACGACCTGATGCGGCAGGCGGCGGAGGCGAGTCGGCGCCCTCCGGCGCTGGCGCGGATAGAGCCCACCGACGGCGTGCTCTACCCCGGCATCGTGGCCTTCTACCACCGCCGCGTGGCACTCCACAGTCAGCTGGGGTCCCTGCCGTCGATGACGGTGGTGGGCGCCGACGAGGGCGGCGAGATCGACACGATCGCCTTCAACCGCATCCCGAAGCCCTTCTCGGCGGCGGACCGCGAGGAGTACGCGCGGTTGCTGGAGCGGATGGCCACGGCGGTGGCGGGCGGGAACCTCACCGAGGTGGGTGAGGTGGCCACGCGCAGCGCCCTGATGAACCAGGTGCTGCGCCCCAAGAGGAAGCTCGAGGCCATGATCGACACCTGTCGGCAGGTGGGCGGGCTCGGCGTGGTGGTCGGCCACAGCGGGACGTGCCTGGGCGTGCTCCTCGACACGGCCGAACCCTCGTATCCGCAGCGGCTGGTGGATGCCGCGAGCGCGTGCTCCGAGCTCGTCGGAAACGTCACGGTGTACCGGACCTTGAGCTTCGACCGATGAACTCCGGCGCTTCGCCGGCCCGGCGCAGGGATGGGAAGAGAGAGCACACATGCTGAGCCAGAACGTGATCGAGGCGATAGGCAACACACCGCTGGTACGCCTGCGGGTGGGCGCCGACCGGGATGTCCGGGTCTACGCGAAACTCGAGATGAACAACCTGTTCGCGATGAAGGACAGGGTGGCACGGCAGATCATCACCGAGGCGCGTGCCACGGGCGCGCTGGCCGAGGGCGCTCCGATCGTGGAGAGCTCCTCGGGCACGATGGCCCTCGGGGTCGCCCTGGTGGGCACCGCGCTCGGCCACCCGGTGCACATCGTCACCGACCCCCGCATCGACCGTACGACGCTGGCCAAGCTGGAGGCCCTGGGCTGCGAGGTGCACGTGGTGCCCGCGATGGACGCCCACGGCTGGCAGGGAGCCCGGCTGACCCGGCTGCGGGAGATCATGGACGCCAACCCGGGGGCGTTCTGGCCGCGGCAGTACGAGAACCCGCAGAACCCCGCCGCCTACCGGCACTTGGCGCACGAGCTGCTCACCGACCTCGGCACGGTGGACGTCCTGGTCGGCGCGGTGGGCAGTGGCGGTTCCCTGTGCGGCACCTCACGGGTGCTGCGGGAGTCCCTGCCGGAGCTGTACGTGGTCGGGGTGGACTGCGTCGGCAGCGTGCTCTTCGGCCAGCCCGACCGGCCCCAGCGGCTGCAGAGCGGGCTGGGCAACAGCCTGCACCCGAAGAACCTCGACCATGCCCTGATCGACGAGGTCCACTGGCTCAACGACCGCGAGGCGTTCGGCGCCACCCGTGAACTGGCCCGCACGGAGAAGCTGTTCGCGGGCAACACGTCCGGATCGGTGTACCGGGTTCTGGAGGCCATGGCCGCGCGTGCCACGCCGGGCACGACCGTCGTCGGGATCTTCCCGGACCGCGGTGACCGTTACGCCGACACCGTGCACAGCGACGCGCACTGGGCCGAGAAGGATCTTCAGCGCCTGCCGGTGGCCACGGTGCCGCGACAGGTTCTCGACGGAACCGAGGTGCACAGCTGGTCGTTCCGCCGCAACCGCGCGGGCGCCCCGCGCCCGGCATTCGTCTTCGTGGAGTCCAACACCACCGGCACCGGGATGCTGGCGCTGCGGATCGCGGCGGAGGCCGGCTACGAGCCGGTGCTGGTGACGGGCGACTCCACCCGGTACAAGGGGCTGGCCGAGACCGGTGCCACGGTCGTGGACTGCGACACCGACGACCCCGACGCGCTGCTCCGGGCGGTGACGAAGGCATTCGAACCGGGCTGTATCGCCGGAGTCTCCACGACGAGCGAGTTCTATCTGGTGGCGGCGGCCGGGCTGGCCACCGCGGTGGGCCTGCCCGCGGAGCGTGCCGAGGCGATAGCCGGCTGCAGGGACAAGGGGCGGCTGCGCGAGACGCTGGAGCGGGCCGGGATCGGGCAGCCGGGGTTCGAGGTGGTCGAGGACGGTCCGTCCGCCGCCGAGGCCGCGGAGCGCGTCGGTACCCCGTGTGTGGTCAAGCCGGTCGACGACTCCGGCTCGACGCGGGTGCGCCGCTGCGACAGCGCGCAGCAGGCCGCCGAACTGGCCCGGGACATCACGGCCCGCACCACCAACGGGCGCGGTCAGCCCATGGCGGGCCGGGCCCTGGTCGAACAGTATCTGGACGCGCCGGAGTACAGCGTGGAGATGTTCGGCGTCGACGGCGTGCACCGGCTGATCGGCATCACGGAGAAGACCGTGACCGGCGCGCCCCATTTCGTGGAGTCCCGGCACCTCGTGCCCGCCGACCTGCCGGCCGAGGCGGCGCGGGAGATGACCGAGACGGTGTCGGCGGCGCTGGAGGCGACCGGGCTGGGCCGCGGCCCCAGTCACACCGAGGTGAAGCGCACCGCGACGGGCAGTGCCGTCGTCGAGATCAACCCGAGGCTCGCGGGCGGTCTCATCCCCGAGCTGTACCGTCTCGCGACCGGTGTCGATCTGCTCGCCGCCCAGGTGGCCCACGCCGCCGGAACGCGACCGCTGCTCCCCGACGGCTGCACGCGCCACGCCGGCATCCAGTTCATCCTGCCCGGCGAGGCGGGAGTGCTGGAGGGTGTGACGGGGCTGGAGCAGGCCCGGGCGGTTCCCGGGGTGGAGCGCGTGACCGTTACCGCCGCGGCGGGGACGAAGGTGGCTCCGCCCACGGACGCGTACGGACGGATCGGGTACGTCGTCGCCGTGGGAGAAAGCCGGGAGGCCGTCGTCGAGGCCCTCGACCGGGCCACGGCACTGATCGGGGTCACCCTGCGCGACCGGTGACGCGGAGCGGCTCGGTAGTTGCTTCTCCGCCAAGCTCCTGGCAGCCCTGTGACCTGGCTCTTCGGATGTCCCATCGGACCCCGCTCCCCGAAATCGGGGGGCGGGGTCCGTGCTGAATGGCCGGATGTGGTCCAACTGCCTTCCGCCAGGCCCCAGATGACGCAAAGAGCGATTGACGAAGCATGCTCTTACGCCTGTAAGCTCAGACTTACATGTAGAAGAGATAGTCGACGTGAGTAAGGGGCTGGAGACAGTGGAGAAACGCTCGGTCACCGTCCGGGTGGCGAGTTGGAGCGCGGCCCACCCCTGGCGCGCCATCGTCGGCTGGTTCGTCTTCGTCGCCCTGTGCCTCGGAGCATCGGCCGCCGTCGGGACCAACAGCGCCACCACCGAGGACTACCGGGTCGGCAAGGCCGGGCAGGCGGAGGCGATCGCGACGGAGGGCGGCCTGCAGCGCCGGCCCGTCGAGCAGATCGTCATCGACTCCAGGTCCGGCACGCTGGACGTGCCGGCGGCCCGCGCCGCCGCCGCGGACGTCACCGCACGGATGAAGCGGCTCCAGGAGGTCGACCGGGTCGAGAAGCCGGTCCTCTCCCGGAACGGCAAGGTCCTGATGGTCGAGGTCGTCATGGCCGGCGAGGAACTCGCCGCGCGCAAGAAGGTCGGCCCGCTGGCCGAGCAGACCGCTGCCGTGCAGAAGGCCCACCCGGGCCTGCGGGTGGAGGAGACCGGCGGCCCCTCGATGAGCAAGGGCCTCGACCAGCAGCGCAGTGACGACCTGGCCTTCTCCGAGATGCTCACCCTGCCGGTCACCGTCATCACGCTGATGATCGCGTTCGGTTCGGTGATCGCGGCCGGAGTCCCGGTCCTGCTGGCGCTCTCCTCGATCGCCGCGGCCATGGGCCTGTCCGCCCTCGCCTCGCACGTGCTGCCGGACGCCGGCGTGGGCAACAACATCATCCTGCTGATCGGCCTGGCCGTCGGCGTCGACTACTCGCTGTTCTACCTCAAGCGGGACCGCGAGGAACGGGCCCGGGCCGGGGGGCACCTCGGATCCCAGGCCGTCGTGGAGCTCGCCGCGGCCACCGCCGGCCGGGCCATCGTGGTCTCCGGTCTGGCCGTGATCGTCTCGACCGCGACGCTGTACCTCGCGACCGACGTCATCTTCTCCTCGCTGGCCACCGGCGCCATCATCGTCGTCACGGTCGCCATGGCCAGCTCGCTGACCGTGCTGCCCGCCCTGCTGGCCAAGCTGGGTGCCCGCTCCGAGCGTCGCAGGGCCCGCCGCTCGGCCCGCGGCAAGAGGGCCGGGGGCCAGGGCGGGACGAACTCGGTGTGGAACGCGCTGCTGCGGCCCGCCACCCGGCGTCCCGGGATCACCCTGCTGGTCTCGGTGCTCGTCATGCTGGGCCTGGCGGCGCCCGCCCTCGACCTGAAACTGAGCGTGCTGGGCCGGGACACCTTCTCCCGTGAGATCCCCTCCGTGCAGACCTATGACCGGCTGACCGGCGCCTTCCCGGAGCGACTCGTCCAGCACCAGGTGGTCGTGCGTGCCGACGCGGACCGCTCACCCCAGGTGGTGAAGGCGATGGAGGACCTGCGGCGGCAGGCCCAGGCGGACCCGATGTTCGCCAAGGACACAGCCGTCGAGCCGGTCTCCTCCAGCGACCGGAGGATCACCACTCTGACGCTCTCCGTGCCCTTCAAGCCCAGTTCACCCCAGGCGCTGCAGTCGCTCGACCGCGTCCGCGACGACCTGCTGCCCGCGACGGTGGAGAAGGTGCCGGGCGCCGAGGCGTACGTCACCGGCGACATCGCCCGCGACGCGGACTACCTGGACCACCAGAATTCCAAGCTGCCGCTGGTCGTCGGCTTCCTGCTGCTGGTGACGTTCGCGGTGACGGTGCTCGCTTTCCGGTCGGTGGTCATCGGTCTGCTCGGCACCGCGCTCAACCTGCTCTCCGCGGCGTCCGCATTCGGCCTGCTGGTCCTGGTCTTCCAGGGGCACTGGGCGGAGGGCATCCTCGACTTCCACTCCACGGGAGCGATCGGGGCCCGGGTGCCGCTGTTCCTGTTCGTCATCCTCTTCGGGCTGTCGATGGACTACCAGGTGTTCGTGGTCAGCCGGGTCCGGGAGGCCGCGCTGCGCGGTGTGCCCACCCGCAAGGCGGTGCTGGACGGGATCCGCAACTCGGCGGGCGTGGTGACGAGCGCGGCGGTGGTCATGGTCACGGTCTTCGCCAGCTTCGTCTTCCTGACCCTGGTCGAGATGAAGCAGATGGGCTTCGTCCTCGCCGCCGCGGTACTGCTGGACGCCTTCATCGTGCGGATCATGATTCTGCCGTCCGCCCTCACCCTGCTGGGCGACCTGAGCTGGTGGCCCTCCCGAGGGATGCGGGCGGCGCAGTCGAAGCAGACCGGAGCGACTGCTTCCGAGGTTGCTCCTCCCTATCGAGCGCGCGAGTCAGGGCGCGTATGAGCCACGGCTGCCTTCCTCGGCAGCCGCGCGAACGGCCTTCTATTCCCCCGGGAAGGCCAGGTGCTGCCATCCGCTCCATCCAGGTCGTCTCGCGCGCCCGCGCCCAGGGTGTGGAGGTCACTCCCCGGCAGATCTTCGAGCAGCGCACCGTCGCCGCCCGTATTGCCAGAGCCTTCGGGGTATCCGTCGGTACCGCCCATGCCTACGTCACCGCGGTCACGGGTCTGCTCGCCGAGCAGGCGCCGGGCCTGCTGAAGACGCTGCGCGCGCACGACCCGGACTTCGTCCTCCTGGACGGCACGCTCGCAGAGTGCGACCGCGTCGGCGACGGCAGGGCCGACTGCTCCTCGAAACACAAGCGGCACGGGGTGAACGTGCAGGTCGTCATGGACCCGACCGGCGAGATTCTGTGGCTGTCGCCGGCATTGCCTGGCCGCACCCACGATCTGACGGCCGCCCGCACCCATCAGATCCTCCGGATCTGCGCGCGCCAAGGCGTCCCGATCCTCGCCGACATGGCCTGCATCGGTGCGGGCGACTGGGTCACCACCGCCAAACGTCGCCCGCCAGGCGGTGAACTCACCCTCACCGAGCGGACCGAGAACCGCGCCCTGTCCGCGGCCCGGGCACCTGTCGAACGAGGCATGGCACGGCTGAAGTCCTGGCAGATCTTCCGCAGATCCCGCATCAGCCCCAACCGCATGAGCGCCATCACCAAGGCCGTCCTCACCCTGGAGAAGCACCGCTGAAAACGCTCACTGACCGACTGACCGACTGACCGGCCCTCCGGGCAACGGAATCGGTAATTCCCCGGCCTTCGTCGACCACCAGATTCAATACCGTGATGTTACGGTAATGCGGGTGGCACGTGTCCGGGGGGAGCTGGGTCTGCAATGCGCGTCGAGTTACGGCATGCCCGACTCGTTGCCGCTATCGCAAACGCCGGGAGCATATCGTCGGCCGCGACCCTGCTGAATCTTCCGCAACCCGCCCTTTCTTCCCAGTTGCGCCGCCTGGAGCGCGAGTTCGGCAGGGAACTGTTCGTCCGTTCGCACAGCGGTGTGGTGCCCACGCCTCTCGGTGAGCGACTGATCCCCATGCTCGTCGACCTCGCCCGGCGCGGTGACGACCTCATCGCCTAGGCGGCCGCCCAGAGCATGGAGATCCTGCGCGTCGGAAACGTCGAGTGGACACCGCCCACCCTCAAGGACGCGATCACCGCGTGTCTGCCGTCCGTGGAGGTGCAGACCGAGACGGTGGATCCGGTCGAGGCGATGAACGCGGTCACCGAAGGGCTGCTCACCCTGGCCCTGGTGCCCGCTCCGCCCGACCGCAGCAGGTTCACCGCGAAGCGGCCGGTGTCCAGGACCGCGCGAAGCGTGGGACTGCCGATCCGGAGACAGACCAGCAGGAGGGGCGGGTCCAGCGAAACGCTGCACACCGAGGAGATGGTCATGCCGTGGGGGGTGCCGTCCTGGCCGGTGGTGGTGAGGACGGCGACCCCGGTGGGGAAGCCGCTCATCATGGCCCGCTGGCCGTCGGCCACGGACCATGGGCGGGCGGCGGGGGGCCGTGCGGGCTGGTCGAGTCGGATGAGTTCGGTCACGGGGTGAGGCTCCCTCGGACGACGGACGCGGCGCCGCGGTGGCCGCTCGGGCCGCCGCGGCGCCCGCGTGCTCAACGGCGCATGTGCGTGAAGTACTCGAACGGCGACGGAAGCTGCTGGATGAGCCCGGCCGCCCGGTCGTGCACGGACTGGAAGGCCTTCTGCGCCGCGCTGTCGTCGGTGAGCGAAAGCGCCGGGGACGGCTTGACGTCGATGCCGCCCATCCCGAGCAGGACGCACATGTAGGAGTACGCCGGCAGCCCGTGGTAGTAGGGGTAGATCGTCTCGCTGTCCGGGAGCTGGTGCTTCCAGCGCTCGATGCGCTCGGCCAGCCCGTCGGGCAGCTCGCGGGTCTTGGTGTCCTTCCAGTACTGCGTGTCGTTGCGCCCGGCGGCGGCGTAGTGCAGGGCCAGGAACTCGCGGACACCGTCCATCACATGGCCGACGGCGCTGTTGTAGTTGTCGCGCTGCACCGGGCTCCAGTCCGGCCCGGGGAAGTTCTTCACCAGCTGCTCGGCCGCATGGTGGATGAAGAAGATGCCGGTCGACTCGAGCGGCTCGACGAAGCCGCTGGTCAGGCCTATGCCGACACAGTTGTTGACCCAGGACCGGCTGCTGCGGCCGATGCGCATCTTGATGTGGTTGGCTTCGGCGTCGGCCGCGCTCGGCCCCACGAACTCACGCAGGGTGCGCTCGGCCTCGTCGGCGGACAGGTAGTCGCTCGCGTAGACGTACCCGGTGCCGATGCGGCCGTAGAGCGGGATGGTCCAGGTCCAGCCCGCCTCCTGCGCGGTGGCGGTGGTGCACGGCCGGATGCCCCGCGCCTGCATGTCCTGCGGCACCTGGAGGGCGACCGCGCTGTCGTTCGGCAGCGTGTTCTGGAAGGAGATGAAGGGCTCCTCCAGGGCCTTGTTGAGGAGCACCCCGCGGAAGCCCGTGCAGTCGATGAACAGGTCGCCCGTCAGCTCACCGTGCTCGGCGGTCACCACGCTGCTGATCCAGCCGCGCTCGTCGAGCTTGACGTCCTTGACCTCGTCGATGATGTGCTTGGCGCCCCGCTCCACCGTGTAGGTGGTGAGGTACTTCGCCAGCAGCGCGGCCTCGAAGTGGTAGGCGTACGGGAACTGGGTCTTGCCCTGGTGCTCCGACATCGTCAGGCCACGGGGTTCTTCGGCGTTCTCGTCGAACGGCTGCTCCAGCATGCGGCCGTCGAGGTGGCGGGGGCTGCGCTCGGCGTCGCAGATGTTGGCCATCACGAAGCAGTCCGAGTCGAACCGGTCGCTGCGGCCGCTCTTCAGCCACCACTCCGCGAGCGGGAAGCCGTCGACCGACGGCATGTGCTCGAACGGGTGGTAGAAGTGGTGACCCGGCTTGCGCCAGTTCTCGAAGCGCACCGCCAGCTTGTACGTGGCATTGCACGCGGGCATCCAGTCCGATTCCTTCAGACCGAGGAACTCGAAGAAGTGCCTGATGTCGCTGAACGTGGCTTCACCGACGCCGATGGTGCCGACCTTTCCGGATTCGACGAGCGTGATGTCGATCCGGTCCCCGAAGGCCGCCTTCAGGTACGACGCCGTCATCCAGCCGGCCGTACCACCTCCTACGATCACGACTCTGTTCAGCATCGAGAAACTCCAATTTCTGCGACGGGATGGATTCCGATGGGCTTCAACGCCATAACAGCGAGCGTATTCTTGACAAGACTTCGCCCACCACGTTGTTAAGTGGTGGGCGAAATACGCTGGTAGACCCGGAGGAAACCGGCCGCGTCCGGTTCAGTCGCGGCTGCCGATTGCCGCCGAGGGCTGTGTGCGCAGCGCCATGCGGGCCGTCAGCAGCGTCGTCCCGACTGTCAGGACGAGCGCCGCACCTGCGACGGCCAGCACGATCGACGGCGGACCCGAGGGCAGCGACCGGGCGAGCACGGCCTGGCTCAGCGGCACCAGCGTCAGCACGGCGACCAGCATGCCGAGAGCCAGACCGGCCAGAGCGGTCAGCAGCGCCTCCACCGTCATCATCCGCATCACCTGGCCCTTCGTGGCCCCGACCAGGCGCTGCAGGGTGAACTCGCGACGCCGTTCGCCGGTCGCCATCACCAAGGAGTTCACCAGGGCGATGACCGAGTATCCGACGACCATGGCGACCAGGAGGTACGCCACCCAGGTCTGGGTGTCGTTCTGCTCGGCCGAGGCGGTGACCAGGTCGGCCCGGTCGGCCGCACGCAGTCCGGGCGACGGGGCGCCGGGGCCCGTGAGTTCGGCGGCAAGCCGCTCGGCGGCGGTACCGGGGGCCGCCGCGACCAGGATCTGCGGCACCGCGCCGTCGGTGGTGTGCGCGGCCACCACGGAGGCGGGCATCAGCGCCGCACCGTATCCGCGTTGGTTCCCCACCGTCGCCACCAGGCGGGGCTCGACCACGGTGCCGTCACCCATGCGCATGGGAATCCGCTCACCGATCCGGTGTCCCCCGGCGGAGGACTCGGGCAGTGCCACGGTGTCCCCGGTCAGATCGGCGAGGTCGCCGCTCACCGTACGGATGGCCGTGGTGCGCTCGATGCCCGTCCCGGTGACTCCGGTGATCTGCACGCGGTCACCCTTGGGCCTGCGGCCCTTTCCGTCGTACGCCGCCATCTCGGCCTTGGACGGCTCCAGGAAGCCGGAGCTCGGCACATAGGCGGAGGCGGCCGCCACGCCGGGCTCCTTGCCGATGTCGCCGGCCAGCGAGGCGGACATCCCGCCGGTCACCGAGGTGAGGACGAGGTCGGCCCGGAGGTTGTCCTCGAACGCCTGCTGGGCGCCCTGGTTCTGGGTCGTCTGCAGGTAGATGAGGGCGGTGGCCAGGCCGGTGGCGAGCATGACCGGCATGACGGCTCCGGCCAGCCGGGCCGCCCGGGCCTTGGCGTTGAGCAGGGCCAGCTGACCCGAGAAGCCGGTGACCGCGCGCAGCGGCCAGTGCAGCAGGGCCGTCATGATCCGGCTCAGGTTGGGACCCAGCAGGCCGAAGCCGGCGGTCCACAGCATCGCGGCCGGCGAGGCCGTACTGCTCGCCGTCGGGCCGTCGAGGTTCGCCGTGACGGCCGCCAGGACGGTGCCGCCGGCCAGACAGAGCACGGCGAAGAGCAGCCGGATCCAGTTGAGCCGGCGACGCTGCAGGGACGCCTCGGCCAGCGCCTCGGTCGGGCGGGTGCGGGATGCGGCACGGGCCGCGATCCAGGCCGCCCCGAGGGCGGTCACCAGCCCCGCCCCGGCGCCCACGATCATCGGGACCCCGCCGGCACGGTGCATCAGTACGTCCGGCACCACACCCGCGTCGACGAACCGGCCGAGCAGCCACTGCCCCAGACGGGGTCCGGGCACGCAGGCCAGTGCGGTGGCGAACACGGCGATGGTGAACGTCTCGGCGAGCACCATCCGCCGGACCTGGCCGGGCGTCGAGCCGATCGCGCGCAGCAGGGCCATCTGCCGCTGCCGCTGCTGCAGGGACAGACCGAGTGTGCTGGCCACCACGAACACCGTGACCATCACGGACATGGCACCGAACACGGCCGACAGGGACACCAGGTTCTTGCCCTCGGTCACGACCTCGGGGAACTCGGCGCGGCCGCGCTCGTCACCGGTCAGCACCGAGACGGGGGCGTCGGCGAAGGCGGCGGAGAGCGCGGCCCGCACCTCGCCGGTGTCGGCGCCGGGGCGGGTGAGGATGCCGATGGAGTCGACCTTGTCCTGCTGCGGGGCGTGCCGGGCGGCGTCGTCGTTCGCGAGGAACAGCGTCCCGGCCTCGCCCGGTCCGCTGACCAGCCCGGTCACCCGGTACGTGGCCAGGGTGCCGTCCAGACCGAGGGTGATGCGGTCGCCCGCCTTGGCGCCCGTCCGGGCGGCGAGCCGCGCGTCGAGCGCGACCTGGCCCGCGGCGTCCGGTGCGCCGCCCTGGACCAGGCGGTACGACCCCAGCCGGGCGGAGTCCCAGCCGTGACCGGTGGCCGGGACGGTGCCCTTGCCGCCGGCCGGGGCGACCACGGCGGGGATGGAGACGTCCGGCACGGCCGCCTGGACGCCCGGCACGGCCGCAGCCTTGGACACGTCGGCGGTGGAGAGCCGGACCCGCTCGCGGAAGACCTTGTTGGATTCGGGGTAGCCCTGGTCCCCGGTGAGGACGATCGGTGCGGCCTGCAGCCGTTGCGGCTCGGCCAGTCCCCGCACCCCGGTCTCCAGCAGCCCACCGCACGCGATCACGATGGTGGCGCCGAAGAAGAGCGCGATGAACGAGGCGACGAAGCCGCCCTTGTGGAACTTCAGGGAACGTAGCGCGAGCCCGATCACCGGGCCGCTCCGTACTGCCCGTCGGCCGCCGTGCGCTCCTCGGCCCAGGCTCCGAGGTGGGTCATGCGCTCGGCGACCATGTCGGCGGTCGGGCGCTCCAGCGAGTCGACGATCTTGCCGTCGGCGAGGAAGAGGGTGCGGTCCGCGTGCGCGGCGGCCATCGGGTCGTGGGTGACCATCACGATGGTCTGTCCGGACCACTGGACGGCCTCGCGCAGCAGCCCGAGGACCTCGCGAGCGGTCCGGGTGTCCAGCGCTCCGGTCGGTTCGTCGCCGAAGACCACGGCGGGACGTGTGACGAGTGCGCGGGCGATGGCCACGCGCTGCTGCTGGCCGCCGGAGAGCTCACCGGGACGGTGCTTCTGCCGCGAGGCGAGGCCGACGCGCTCGATGACCTCGTCGACCTCGGCGGCCCTGGGCCGCTGTCCCGCCAGGCGCAGGGGCAGGGTGACGTTGTCCCGTACGTTCAGCGCGGGCATCAGGTTGAACGCCTGGAAGACGAAGCCGACGCGTTCGCGCCGAAGTTTGGTCAGGGCCTTTTCCTTGAGCCCGGCAAGCTCCACGCCGTCGAGCCGGACGGATCCGGACGTCGGCCGGTCCAGTCCCGCGGCGCAGTGCAGGAAGGTGCTCTTGCCGGAGCCGGACGGTCCCATCACCGCGGTGAAGGTTCCCCTGCGCAGGTGGATGCTGACACCGTCGAGAGCGGCCACTTTGTTCTTGCCGCCGCCGTAGACCTTGTGCACCGAGTCCAGTTGGACGACGACGTCAGATAACCCGGCTTGTGTTCGGTTCATGGGATTCCCCGTTCTCTGAGGGTTCTGAGGGGGCGCCGGCGCGACGGGCGCCCGGCATGGTGGAGAGGGGGCCGGGGCCGTCGAGCACGCCCTTGGCCCGCGCGAGAGGGTCGCGCGGCGGGCGGAGTACCGCCTGGGCCACCGTCAGGTGCAGTCGGGCGGTGGCCATGAGGAGCCGCGCGGCGAAGGGAAGCAGGACCAGCGCGAGGAGCGCCAGGATTGCCGCCCCGGGCAGGGTGTGGACCCAGCCGAGCGTGCCGTCCGGGCCCATGGGGCCGCCCGAGACGTCCACAGCCGCGTACCACAGGGGCAGCGTGACGCAGCCGAGGGACACCAGCCAGACGAGCAGCGCGAAGAGATCCAGGACCAGCAGCGGAGGAAAGAGGAGTACGAGGTAGGCGCAGTCGCGGGCGAACGCCGGATCGGTGCAGCGGGTCACGAGGTGGGCGGGCAGACCGGCCTCGATGACCTCGTTGTACCGGTAGGGGATCGGCCGGTCGACGAGTGTGGCGCGGCCCCGCTCGACCTGCGCACAGCTCCTGACCACCCACACCGAGCCGATGATCAGCGGCAGGGTCACCGTGAACTGGCTCAGCACCACGCCGCTCACCAGGGCGGCCGTCGCCACGGCGAACAGGGCGCCCCCGACCAAGGGGTAGCTCGCGAGATAGCCGGCGGCGAGCCAGGGGGCGGCGGACAGCGGAAGTCTGATCGAAGAGGCCGGAGGGCGCAGGCGGCTGGGGACCGGCCTGCTCACTCGATCCTCCGGAGCATGTCGTCGATCGAGCTCACCCGGGCCTTCAGCTCGGCCAGTTCGGCCCGCAGAGCCCCCTGGTGGGCGACGGCCTCTTCGGCGAGCTTGCGGTACGAGGCCATCGCCACCGCGTCGGCGCGGTGGCGCTGCAGTCTGAAGTGCGAGACCACCGCCGCCGTGATACCTCCGACGACGATCAAGACGATGGCGATGGCGACAACGGCGCCGGTCATGTCCGGGTCCCCCTCATAACGTTCTAACCTTCCTCATCGGCAGGCTCATCCACTTCGCCTGCCTGCTGCTCGTCCGCCTGCAGGGCGTCCAGAATCGTCTGCACGTTGAGGTGCAGATCGAACGGCACCAGCTCGAAGTACTTCAGAGCCTTGCCGTCGTCGGAGAGTTCCAGGTGCCCGGCGACCAGGCCGGCCTTCTCCAGACGCTCGAGATGCATGTACAGCAGGGGGCGGGACATGCCCAGCTGCCGGGCCAGTTCACTGACGTACATACGGCCGTCGGCAAGGCCTGCGATGGCCCGGAGCCTCTGGGTATGGCCAACGGCGGAGAGTAAGGCGAGGAGCTCCTCGCTGGTCAACGCCCACCTCCCAGCGCAACGGACTGTATGTGTAAGTCAAATCTTACACATGCCAGAAGAGCAGTCAAACATGGCCGGGAGACAGCGCGCAGGCCAGCACGAGGCCGTCCCGCACGAGCCACCGGCCGGCGAACTCCCTTTCGGCAGAACTCTGTTGAGCGGGCACCGACGCGAGGACGCGAGCATGGAAGGTGCCGTCGGACTCCGGCGAGATCACCGCCCCGTCGAAGCCGAGCCAGACGTGCGTCGCGGGGAACCAGGCCTTGTACACGGCTTCCTTGGCACAGAACAGCAACCGGTCCCAATGGACTTCGGGAAAGCGGCGAGCCAGCCGTCCGACGCGTGCGAGCTCCTCCGGCAGCGCGATGAACTCCAGCACGCCCTCGGGCAGCGGGGCATGGGGCTCGGCGTCGATGCCGAGGGTGCGTACGTCGGACCGGCGCGCCGCGACCGCGGCCCGGTACCCCGCGCAGTGGGTCATGCTGCCGACGACTCCGTCGGGCCACCGGGGGGCGCCGCCCGCGCCCGGCGGCAGCGGTGCCGGTGCGAACCCCAGTCCGCCCAGCGCCCGCCGTGCGCAGTGACGCACCGTCGTGTACTCCCGGCGGCGCGCCCCGCCGACCTCTCCCAGCGCGGTCTCCTCCTCGGGGAACAGCCACGCGTCCGCGGCGTCCCAGAAGGACTCGCCGCTCGTCACGGCCGCGGGAAGTATCTCGTCGATCATGCGAGCCGCCTGTTGCAGGGGTTCTACCGGGACAGTGGTGCAGGGGTTCTACCGGGACTACCGGGACAGTGACGCAGGGGTGCTACCGGGACAGTGAGGAGCGCTTCGGCACGCTTCGCGCCCCGCCCGCGCCGGCATGCTCGTCAGGGAGGGGCACGGGTGCGGGCTCGAGGGCGTCCGGCCCGAGCAGCCGCAGCAGGGGCCGCGTGACGATCGTCGTGGCGAGCGCGACGACGGTGAGGATGGCGAGCAACCGCTCGTCGATGACACCTGCCTGGTAACCGATCTGCAGGATGACGAGTTCGGTCAGGCCACGGGTGTTGAGCAGCACGCCCAGGATGAGCGCCGGCCGCGGCCGCATTCCGGTGAGCACACCGGACAGCGCCGGCCCGCACACCTTGGTGGCGACGGCCAGGAAGAGCAGGGTGGTCAGGGCCAGCACGGAGGCCTCGTCGAAGCGCAGCGACCCGAGATCGATGGTGAGCCCGAACCCGAAGAAGAAGAACGGCAGCAACACGGTCCTGGACGTGCCGGCCAGTCGCTCCGCCACCCGGGCCAGGCGGGCGTTGCCCGACGGCCAGGCCAGCCCCGCCAGCAGCGCCCCGATCAACTGGTGCACGCCGACGAGCGAGGTGAGGGTGGCCGTCGCGGCGACACCGCCCGCCAGCACGACCATGATCGTGGCATCCCCGCCGGCGGGCTCACCGGAGGCTGCCCGGGAGCGGCTCCAGCGGGCCAGCCCACTGCGCAGCGGGCCGAGGAAGACGACCGTGAGCGCGACGACGAACAGACCGTTCCACAGCACACCCGCGGGGCTGCCCCCATGCACGACCGCAAGGATCGCGGTGAGCACCAGCCACACCGCGCCGTCCCCGAGTGCGGAGGCGAACAGGCTCAACTGCCCCTGACGCGTGTGGGTGAGCCGCAGGTCGGTGAGGATGCGGGCCAGCACGGGCAGCGCCGTCACGCTCAGCGCGCACCCGACGAACAGCACGAAGGCCGTCGGGTCACCCGCCGGGCCCGTGAAGTCGTCCACGAGGGCCACAGCCGCGACGGTGCCGGCCGCGAACGGAATCAGCAGGGAGGCCTGGCTCACGAACAGCATCTGCGGTCCTACGCCCCGCAGCGGCATCCCGGCCAGTTCTCGCCCCACACCGAACATGAAGAAGACCAGACCGACTTGAGCCAGGCCGTCCAGCATGGGCAGCGTCTCGGTGGGGAACAGCCAGTCCTTCGCCTCCGGCGCGAACCGCCCCAGCAACGTCGGCCCCATGGCCAGTCCCACACAGATCTCGCCGATCACCCGCGGCTGTCCGAGCCGTTCGGCCAGCCGGCCGCCCACCACGGCAGCGAGCAGGATGGCCGCGACCGCGAGGAAGAAGTGCCCACCCTTGTCGAGCCGGGCCGTCTCGTGCAACGCCTCCCGGCCCGGCGGCTTCGCCGTGACGACCGCCAGCGCGGCCCACACGATCACCGCCAGAGGCACCACGACCATCACGGCCGCGGCCGGCCATCGGCCATTTCTCGCCTGCACGTACGTCCCCCAGTGATCGAGTGTGGAACGCGGCCGGCCGGGTCACGGGCAGCCGTCGTCGGTCTGCCGGCCGCGCCTACCGGCTTCGCGTCTCATCCGGCGCGATGTGCGCCTCCCGTACCAGCTCGTACGGTGGCGCGTCCGTCAGATAGAAATGTCCGCCGGGCACCGTCCACTGACGGAACGTCCCCTCGGTCAGGCTCGCCCATTGCGCCGCCTGCTCCGTGGTCACGCGGCGGTCCTCCGCCCCCGCCACGGCCGTGACGGGACAGCCGAGCAGCGCACCGGGGCGGTGTTCATAGCTGCCGAGCAACCGGAAATCGGCCTGGATGTAGGGCAGGATCAGCTCACGGAACATCGGTTGATCCAGCAGTTCGGCATCGGTGCCGCCCAGGGCCGTGAGCGCGGCGATGACGCTCTCCTCGCTCGCCCCGGCCGCCCGGGCCTCGGAGCGGGCCAGACTGCTCGCGGCGGCACCCGACACGAACAGGTGAGCCGGCCGGGCGCCTTCGGCCTCCAGGGCCCTGGCGGTCTCGTACGCCACCACCGCGCCCATGCTGTGTCCGAACAGCACCGTGGGCCGGTCCATCAGTGGTCTGACGGCCTCGGCGATCTCACCCGCCATCGCCACCAGGTCGGTGGCCGTCGGTTCCCCGAACCGGTCCGCCCGGCCCGGATAGCAGACCGCGTGCACCTCGAACTCCGGCAGCCCTTTGCGCCAGTCCCGGAAGAAGTACGACGACCCGCCGGCATGCGGGAAGCAGACCAGCCGCTTCGCGGCGAACGGCCGGGGTTCGCTGCATTCTGTCCAGGACATCAAGAGCCTCCTGCTCGCCGCCTGCCGACCGTGTTCGGCACCCGTGCGGATCCGGCTCCATTGCAACAGCCCGCCACTGACAACCGGCTGACACCGATTCCACTTCGGGGACCCCGTTCCAGCGCCCGGCGCGCCGGGCACCGCTCGACGGTGGCCGGCCAGTCAGCCCTCCCTCCGGACCGTCGTATCCGCGGCCTGTCACCCCCGCCTCCGGACCGCCGTATCCCCGGCCGTTCAGCACCCCGGACCGCCGTATCAGCCATCCGTCAGCGCCCCGGCGCAGCATGAGCGGCGGACGACAACGGCCCACGACCGATCTCGCGGTCGCACCCCCGATGAGGACACCGAGGAGACGCATGCCCGCATCTTCCAGCTCGACCCGGCCCGCCGGCACAGGCGCACCGGGCCGCACCGGCGCCCCCGCAGCGGGGAGCGGCACGCGAGCCGTCCCCGGCCTCGGTCTGCGGGACCAGCTGGCCGGGCTGCGCGCGATACGCAAGGACCAGGTGGCGTTCCTCAACCGGGCGATCCACAAGCACGGCGACGTCTTCCGGCTGCGTCTGCTCGGCAATTCGCTGGTCATGCTCAACCACCCCGACCACGTCCAGCGCGTCCTCATCGAGAACAGGGAGAACTACGACAAGGAGAACTTCCTGTACCGGACGGTGCGTCCGGTCCTGCGCAACGGACTGATCGGCGCGGTGGGCGGCGAGTCCTGGCACCGTCAGCGCCGCCTCATGCAACCGTCGTTCCACCGGCCGAAGATCGCGGCCTTCGCCGACACGATGAGCGACGAGACCGACGCCATGCTGCGGAGGTGGGAGCAGCGCTACCAGGACGGCGACGTGGTGCCCGTCGTGCCGGACGTCGGCCACACCGCACTGCGCATCGTCACGCGGAACCTCTTCGGCGCCGATGTGGGCCCCACCACCGAGGCCATCGAGCAGGACTTCATCTACGCGAACCACATCATGGGGGACTTCTTCCGTTTCCCCTTCCCACCGCTGCACTGGCCGACCCCGAGCCACCTCCGGCTGCGCAGACTGATCGAGAACCTGCACAACTTCGTGGCCGACATGATCGAGCAGCGCGAGGTCCGCGGCGACACCAGCCTCAACCTGCTCGGCATCCTCGCCGACGCCGTCGACGAGGACACCGGCCGGCACATGGACAAGGTGCAGCTGCAGCACGAGGTCGTCAACATCATGGTCGGCGGCTACGAGACCACCACCGGCGCCGCGTCCTTCCTGCTCTACCTGATCGCGCAGCATCCCGAGATCCAGGAGCGCATGCACGACGAGGTGGCGGAGGTACTGGACGGAGGGAAGCCGGACTTCGCCGCCGTGGCGCGGCTGAAGTACACGCGCATGGTCCTCGACGAGACGCTGCGGCTGCGCGGCCCGGCCTGGCAGACCATGCGCCGAGCCGTGGGGCCGGACACCATGGGCGACTTCGCCATCGAGCCGAACAGCGGGATCTACATCAACTTCTACACCATGCACCGCCACCGGGAGTTCTGGCCGGATCCGGAACGGTTCGACCCTGAGCGCTTCACACCCGAGGCCGTGGCCGGGCGGCCGAAGAGCGCGTACATGCCGTTCGGCGCCGGCCCGCGCATCTGCATCGGCAAGCACTTCGCCCTGACCGAACTCGTCATCATCGCCGCCATGATCGTGCAGAAGTACCGTCTGCGGCTGCCGGAAGGACATCCGCCGGTGGGTATGGAGCAGTTGGTGACGCTGCGGCCGAAGCACGACGTGCTGCTGCGCCTGGAACGCCGATGAGCGCCGCAACGGAGGCCCCGGAGGGACTGCACCGCGCGTTCCGCGACCTGCCGCCCCAACTGAACCCGCACGCGGACGCCGCCGTCTCACACCTGCGCGCATGGACGGAGCGGCACGGCCTGATCGGCACCACAACGGCGAGGGAACGGTTCGACCGGGCCGACTTCGGCACGTTCGCCGCGGCCACCTACCCCACGGCCGACGAGCGGGGCCTGTGCCTGATCGCCGACTGGTTCGCGTGGCTCTTCCTCCTGGACGACCAGCTCGACGACGGGGCCCTCGGCAAGGACCCGCACAGGACCGGCGAACTGATGACCCAGATCTTCGATGTCCTCGCCGGCGACGGCAACGCCCCACCCGCACGGGCACCGTCCATCGTCACCTCACTCGCCGACCTGTGGCACCGGACCGAGGCGTCGCCCCGGTGGCGCGCCCGGTTCGTCGAACACGTCATCGCCGGGGGTCTCGCGGCCCGCTGGGAGGCGGACAACCGGGCGCGGGGTGCGATCCCCGACGTCCCCTCCTACGTGGAGAACCGCCGGCACACGGGAGCGATCTACGTGTGCATGGACCTGATCGAGGTCGTCGAGCGGATCGACCTGCCCGCGGACGTGTACGACAGTGAGCCGTTCGCCCGGGCGTTGCGCGCGGCCTGCGACGTGGTCTGCTGGACCAACGACGTGTACTCGCTGGACAAGGAGACCGCGCTCGGCGAGTACCACAACCTCGTCACCGTCGTGCAGCACGCCCACGCGCTGACCACCGCCCAGGCGATCGACCGGGTGACCGGCCTGATCACCGACGAGGTCGAATCGTTCGGGAGGTGGGAGGCGGAGGCGCTGCGCTGCCTGCCCGGGCACACCGACCTGCTCGAGCCGTACTTCGCCGGAATGCGCTCCTGGATGCGCGGGAACTTCGACTGGTCCGCGAGAACCCGGCGCTACCGCGACGCGGCGGACGCCGGCCCGGAGACGGTCGACTATCTGGAACTCGCCCTGGTGGACGGGTCCCCGGGCGGTTCGGGAGAGCGGCCATGACGACGACACCGGCCCTCACACCCGTTCTCGAAGCGGGAGTCGCCCAGGCACGGTCCCTCCTCCCCCCGCTGCTGCGGGAGCAGATCGCGACTCTGGGCGACGAGCTCAGCCGGATCTGCGGCTACCAGCTGGGCCTGTGCGACGCGGACGGCACCCCGGTCCACGGCAACGGCGGGAAACTCGTCCGCCCGGCCTTCTCCCTGCTGTGCTCCGACGCGGCAGGCGGTACGCCCGACGACGTGCTGCCCGCCGCTTCGGCGATCGAGCTCCTGCACAACGCCTCCCTGATCCACGACGACATCATGGACGGCGACCGGGCACGACGGCACCGGCCGACGGTCTGGGCCCGGTTCGGGGTACCGCTGGCCCTGCTCGCCGGTGACGCGCTCATCGCCCTCGGCTTCGAGGTGCTCGGCAGCCACCGGCACCCCGCGACCGCCTCGGCGGTCGCCGACCTCGCCCGGACCCTGCGCCACCTGGCGATCGGTCAGGAACAGGATCTGCGCTTCGAACACGAGCAGGGGATCGGCATCGAGGACTCCCTGGCCATGCTCGGCGGGAAGACCGGGGCGCTGCTGGCGTGCGCCTGCCGCATGGGCTCCCGGCACGCGTCCGCACCCCCGGACTGGACGGACCGCTTCGGCCGCTTCGGCATGTACATCGGGGTGGCCTTCCAGCTGGTCGACGACGACCTGGGCATCTGGGGCGACCCAGTGGTGACGGGCAAACCCGCCGGAAGCGATCTGCGAGCCCGCAAGAAGAGCGCGCCGGTGGTGGCGGCGCTGCGGGCAGGCACGGCGGAGTCGGCCCGGCTCGCCCGCTTCTACGCGATGCCCGGTGACCTCACCGACACCCAGGTGATGGTCATGGCCGAGCTCATCGAGGCCGCCGGGGGCCGGGAGTGGGCCCGGGCGGAGGCCGACCGCCGGATCTCGGCGGCCTGGGACCTTCTCGACCCGCTGGACCTCGATCCCACGCCCGCCGCGGCCTGAGCGAGCTCACGGCGGCGCTGACGACACGCAGCCACTGACGACACGCAGCCACTGACTCGGCGCCCGACGCCGGACGGTGCGGTCCGACACGGCCGGCCCCGTCCGACACGGCCGGCCCCGTCGCCGATCCCGGCGACGCCCGGCCGGGGGAGCTGTCATCGCGGTGTCAGCGGTCTCTGCGAGTGTCGTGATGTGACTGAGGTGTCTGAAAAACCGGAGATCCCCGCCCCGAACCTTCCCCGGCTGTGGGAGGGGGGCGAACGCCCGCTGCCCTCCCTGCACGGCGACGAACGTCAAGTCCTGACGGCCCAACTGGACTGGCATCGGACGACGTTCGAGCTCAAGTGTTCGGGCATCGCCCATGAACGACTGTCCGAGAGGAGCGTCGCACCTTCGGAACTGAGCCTGCACGGTCTGCTCCGCCACTTGGCCGACGTGGAGCGCTGGTGGTTTCGCATCCAGTGGGCACAGGAGGACGTTCCGCTCCTGCACCACTCGCCCCAAGACCCCGGACGGGACTTCCGCTGCGTGGACGGCAACACCGAGGAGGCCTTCGCGGCATGGCGGGCGGAGTGCGCCCGCTCCCGCGAGATCGTCACCGCCGAGCCGTCCCTGGACCGGACCGTGCCTCACAAACTGACCGGAGACCCCGTCTCGGTCCGGGCCATCCTCTCCCACATGATCGGCGAATACGCCCGCCACAACGGCCACGCCGACCTGCTCCGCGAACGCCTCGACGGAGCGACGGGGCTGTAGGGCGGACCTGCCGGATGGCGAGGAGCTCGCCGCCGCGAGCACGACCGGACACCGAGCGAGGGTGGGAGTCAGCGAACTGCTTTTTCCTTGTCCCGAGGGCGTACCCAAATGCTTGTGAGCCGGACCTCTTCGTCCCGAAGCAACGTGACTGAGCCCCGGCCTTGGGGGCGTACGGTTCTCACCCGCTGCGATGGTCCGCAGGCGTATGCGGTTGTCCGGCGCTGCCCGTGGACGTGGCCACGCAGCAAGACACTCAGCCACATGCCACATGCCACATGCCACATGCCACATGCCACATGCGATCAGGCGCTCAGTACTCCAGCCCTAGATCGCTGGTGCGACGCCCGACCGACCGCGCCTACGGGTGCGTGTCCGTGATCGCGATGACCTCGTCGAGGCGGTCCAGGGCAGCTTGCAAGTCGTCGACCTTGGCCTGGATGCGGTCCCGCTCGGCGCGCAGCATGGCTCGTTGCCCGGCGTCGGTGTGCCCGGAGTCCCAGCACGGAAGGAGCTCCGTGATCCTTCGGCTGGTCAGGCCGGCGGCGAACATCTGCTGGAAGAAGCGGACCAGGGTGACGGCATCCTGCCGGTACAGGCGCTGGCCGGACGGGCTGCGCTCGGCGATGAGCAGCCCCTGCTGCTCGTAGTAGCGCACGGCGCGCACCGATACTCCGGCACCCCGCGCCACCTCGCCGATGCGGATCATCCGCTCGCCCGCGGCTTCCGTGACGGTCATGGCGATTCCTCTCCCCCGGCCCTGATGATCAGCGCTTGCCTCTGACGTTGGCGTCAGGTTTTAGCGTACGGGCATGGACATCACCAACTCAGTTGCCCTTGTCACCGGAGCCAACCGCGGCCTGGGCCGCGCCTTCGCCCAGCGCCTGCTCGAACGGGGCGCCCGCAAGGTCTACGCGACGGCTCGCCGGCCCGAGACCGTGGACCTGCCCGGTGTCGAGGTGCTGCCCCTCGACATCGCCGATCCCGCATCCGTGAGGGCCGCGGCCGAGGCCGCCCCGGACGTCTCGCTGCTCATCAACAACGCGGGAATCAGTACGGGGACCGACCTGGTGACCGGTTCGCTGGACGCGGTGCGGCACGAGCTGGAGACCAACATGTTCGGCCACCTGGGAATGATCCGGGAGTTCGCGCCGGCGCTCGCCAGGAACGGCGGGGGCGCGATCGTCAACGTCCTCTCCGCCATGTCGTGGTTCGGGGGCAGGGGCGCCAATGCCTACCACCTGACCAAGGCCGCCGCCTGGGCCATGACCAACGGCGTCCGCCTGGAACTCGCCGAGCAGGGCACACTCGTGACGGCGGTGCACCTCGGCCTGGCCGACACCGACATGGCCGCGGGCTGGCCCGTGGCCAAGATGGCGCCGTCGGACCTGGCCGACGCGGCGCTCGACGGTGTCGAGGCGAACTCGGCCGAGGTCCTCGCCGACCAGTGGAGTCGGGACGTCAAGTCCCGGCTGCCGCTGACGCCGGAAGAATTCAACGCCGCGATGGGCCGAGCCCTGGCGGCGCTGACAGCGGCATGAGGGGCCCCCTCGGGGTGCGCACTGCCTTCGGTCGGTTGCTTCTGAGCTCGGTCGAGCGAAGAGTCGCTGCATTTCGTTGCAGGTGAGGGCGATCAGTCCGGTGGGGGCGGGGTGTTGTCACGCAGTTAGACACTCATCCCTCACCGTGCCCTACTTTTTGCGACGCTTGCTCACCCTCCTTTTCAGTTCGGCCTGGCCACGCTTCGTCCAGTCACCTTGGTGTAGGTAGCAGCGTGAGGTGCCCTTCAGCGTCTTGTTCTGGCAACGCCTTCCAGCCGTCGTCGGCCAGCCGCACTTGCCTTGCTTCCACTCGCCCACCGTTCGCCCCCCCGGTAGTCCGCTCGAAGACTCGGCCGGCACTCAGCGTGCAGCAGCGTGCAAGCACTGGGTAGGGCGCATAGTCAGCGGTGTGAAAGCTCCATGAGCGCGCGAGTCGGTACAGCACGTCGCACGTGCAGGCCTTCAGTGTTGGTGCCCAGGCCGTATATGAGGTCGTTCACCTGCGTTCATGGTCGGCTTCCCATACGCTACGGCCCACGGCACGCCGCCGTCATGGCCAGGGGGGGGGCATGGTGGAGCAGCTTCAGAGGCTCGTTGTCCGCTACGGCGAATGCGTACAGAAGCCCGTGCGCTTCCGTCCAGGAACGTGGCACCCGCGGTTGGCGCCGCACGGGGCGGCGCATGTACTTGATATCGGTGTCGAATCTGCGAGCGGGCAGGGCGGTGACCGTCTCATCGAGCGGGGCGACTTGGCTCGTCTCCGTGACCAAGTTGGTGACGACCCCAACGGTCTGCGTGACCTGTTCGTGGCTGTCATGATCTGGGGCTCAGGTACCACCAACGGACGTGGACCGCGGTACACCGAAGCGGCCCTGTCCGACCCCCGTCTGCCAAGAGTCCTCCTGGCCACACGCGAAGCGGTCCGAGGCGGAGACCTGAGCGGGGCCTACCGTCAGTTTGTCCTTAAGGGAGTGGGGCGGTCCTTCTTCACCAAGTGGTTCGCGGCCGTAGACGACCGTGAAACCACATGGGATCGAGCCTTGATCCTGGACGACCGGGTCTTTCGCTCGCTGAACGCCCTCGGGTGGTCCAGTTGCAAGGCGGCCAGCACCCACCACTGGCCCACCCGGTATGCCACCTACGTCAGTGCCATGCACGGCTGGGCCTCGTCTCTTGGTGTCACACCGGACTGGCTTGAGTGGCTCCTCTTCCATCTGAACGGTCGCGTAGACGAGACCTGAGCTTGGGAAGCTAAGGTGATTTCGGCTCGCTGCGGGTGCTGACCTGCGACGGAAGCATGTGGCCGCATGGTGGGCGATCCGTTGATTTCCCGGTGCTCCCCGTGGTTCCCCGCAGCGTCTGGCATGGGGGGCCATTGAGGTTCGGCGGGCACGGGCAGAGCGGCTCGGCGGCCCTCACTCCAACCTCTGGTTTGGAAGGCACGCGCGCTAGCCCGGCGACATCGTCAAGAGATCGAGTTGCAAGGGTTCGACTACCTGTCGGCTTTTGGGTCCAGCCTCCACCAACCGCTGCCCTCCGCTATGTTCTGGTGTGCTGTGCTTGCTCCCGTCCTGGGTATGCCCGCAGGGCAGATCGTGGAGAGCTGCAAGCTTGCGTGACTTTCTCATGTCGTGGTGGCGGCGGTTACACCGCATGCCGCTGAGGGGGGAACTATGAATATAAATATGTTCAACACGTGTGAGCATAGAGTTACAGACCTGCCAGAGGATCTGCTCACCGAGTTCCGTAATGACCCGGAGTCGGTCTGGTCTAAGGATGGCTTTCGCATAGCGCGTGTTTTCCGTCACGATCCCGACAAGTCACACCCTTGGTACGTCTCCTCGCTCCAAGCAAGCGACGGGACTCCGGACCGCGAACGGGCGACTCCGAGGCATACCAGCACAGGGGGTTTCAAGTCGCGCGAGGAGGCTTTGTTGGAGGCACGCCGAATCGCAGATGGGGAAATCTGCGGTGTCGAGTATGCGAGCTACCGGCATCGCGACTATCGGCGCACAGAGATCCGTGCATGGCTAATTGAAGACCGTTTCACCGAGAAGCAGAAAGAAATCATGTGTAGGGAATTGAAGCAACTTCTGGACTTTGACGGCCTAGCCGAAACGTGAGTAGTTCCAGTGCACCCGAGGCGGGATTACACCGTGCGGCCGGCGCTCCGTTCGCCCGGTTGGCTCCGTGCCCCTACGCCGAGCTGGGCCGCGAGACCAGGCGATTAGAAGACGCGGGCAGGCCTTGGCGAGTTGGTCCGATCATCCTGGGTCGGCGCCGTGCCGGGTCACCCAGTGCCGTGGCTGTGCGCCGCCGTTGCCGTCAGCGCTGCCGTCACTCGTACTACGTGATTGCCGTGACCTGCACAGGCTCTCTCGCAGACGGCTCGTCGTAGGTCTTTGCCGGCTGGTTCAGCATGCGGTGCCAAAATGGGAATTCTTTCACGGTGTTGTTCGAACAGCGTGGTGAATATAGAGAGCAAAGGCCGTTCCCAGCAATACGAACAGTTCAATTAGCAGGATGGACTGCCGGAACTTTCGGAGGCGCATAACCAATGTCGTATTCTCTTTGGCGAGCACGAAGGCGGTCACGAATGCCACAGGGATAAGGATGACGGTCGCGTCTTTGGCGGTGAGTCCATGAATCTGATCCTCGCCAACCTTTCCTTCAATCGCTCGCCGGATTAGCAAGTAAGTTCCGACTCCCGTGACCGTCATGGCCAGATAGATGAAGAGAGATAGGATTCGATTCAAGCGCAGATGGCATTTAATCCAGATGCGTTTCCTTCGGCCAGCAGTTGAATCGTGACGCAAATAAAGTTCAAAAGTCTTCGCGTGTTCATCCAACTCCTCCGTATCTTTTCTGGCCGATTTTTCGAGTGGCACTCCCTTCTGATCCAGAGCCACACAGTCATGCAGTCGAACGGACGTGTCTGCAGCTTTGATACTAAGATGATTCGTCTCTGCGTCGGCGAACGCAACCATCGTCCACGCCGTTCTGCCGATATGTTCAGCAGTGGGAAATTTCCGTGAGTTTCTATACTCCCTATTCCACTTATGCTGAAAATAGATGGATCGCGTCTCCTTTACGGTAATAATGAATGGCTCAGCTGTCGGAATTTTACATCGGGCAAATGCGGTCCACTGGCTCCCAAAAGCGGCATAGGTTGAGAGCAATGCAGAGGCGGCCCTTGCGCGATTCTTGGATTCATCTGTACTAGCGTGACATTTTCGAGCGTGGGCATCGTGTAGCAGCAGGTAGAGGGACTTGAGTCGCTGGCTGCAGAGTTCCTCGTCTGCGTCGCCTCTCCCCAGGCGTGCCATCTCCCTAGCCATTTGAGGTAGAGCGATCAACGGATATGCCGCACCGCTTAGATGATCCTCCATCGTTTCCTGGAGGACATATTCCTTAATATGTGAAGCGGTATCCCTCCATTCGTCCAGAATGTGCCCCTTGAGCTCAAACGGAAGAAACTCGGTCAAATACTTTTGGAGAGGGTCTCTTTTGCCGATACTTCTCAGGAATGGGTAAATCCATTGTCGAGGGTCAATGGATACCTGGCAGTACTTCTTCCACGTTGCCGCATACTCGCTCGTCGGCAAGAAAAAGATGGCGGCAAGTAGATCGGTGAGATCACTTTCAAAGTTGGCCACATCGATGCCAGCTTCCATGGCTAGCATTTTGATGTATTGCGCCTCCAAATTGGCCCCGATATCGAGTGGAATTCGGTAGACCGGCTCCCCGTTTACCGTGATATGCAGATCAAGGAGTGGAACCTTAGGGAGTTCGATGATTGGAAGGAGTAGTTCAACTTTCCCTTTGTCGTCTGGGTGAAGAAGGTGCGTGTACAAACCGGGCACATATTCCGTATCACCAGGGTGTTTGGCGGCCACCTCTGTAAGGGGTTTGACGTGAATCTCATGCTCCCTAACTGACCACTGTGCGCTCGAAAATTCAATTCGCTCGATGGCTCTCATGCGCCAAGCTGGCAGGTGGTGCAACAGCGTCACGGCCAATTCTTCCTGCATTAGACCACTCCATTACTGAGACACGGGAATACTTTGCCATGGTTACGGAAGAAGAGGGGCAGCGCAGGTGATGCTGGTCCAAACGGGGTTGTTACCCTCTGTTGATCGGTGAAGAGTGAGCCCGCAGTGCCTGAGGCACTGCGGTTGGCGGAACGGCTTTGGGCTGGAGCTGCTTTGGGGCGAGTGATCATGGCCCCGTAAGCTTCCGGCGAGTCGGGCAGTCTGTGGACCTGCCCGTTAAAGCACGACGTTGGGGCCATGATCTTAGAGGCTCGCCCCAAAGTGGCTGCCTAACTGGCTGTTCTCTATCCGCTCGGGTGGTCGGCGGGGTTCGAACAGGGGCCTGGTTCGGGTGAGTCGGCCGGTGCGGACGCATGGAAGAAGGGCCTCTTGGTAGCTCGCGGATGTCGAGTCCAGCGAGGAGCAAGAGGCCCTGTTGTCGAAGTGTCGCGTGGTCATGGTTGCCGGGTCCAGTCCGTCCACTCGCGGGTGTGACTGTCTCGCGCACAGGTTCGGGAACGCGGCCGACCGGCCGGGGCGAACGAGCTGGGCGCCCGGGTGGGTTCTGGCGATGGCTGCAGACTCGACGGGTGAAGGGGCTGGCTCGTGCCGGCCGGCACGAGCAAGGTCGGGAGGGCGGCGCCGCTCAGCCTTCTCGCCCGGACATGCTCGGAGCGGAAGCCGGGATGCATCAAAGCCTCGGGTATGCAGAGCACAGGTGAGTCGACTGGCCCCCGGAGTGTGCGCGAGGGGGTGGCCGCTCCTGGTCGTACCTGCAGACGGCTGCCGTGTGAACTTGTGGGATTGGCTTGGGGTGCGACCTTTCGACGTGCTGGATGGGACGTGGCGGTGGATCTCCAATAGTGCGGAGAAACCCCGGTTTCCCTAACCGGGGAACGCGTGTTATACGGGAACGGTGCCGGGAGGCTGAATCAGAAGGTGCTCCTTGACGTGCTCCTTCTGCGGATGGGCAGGATGCTCAGAGCCATGACGGTGCCGTCTTCGTGGAACGAGATCGGACCGTTCCATTTCCCGACTGCCTGGGAGTTGTGCATTTTGGAGCGGAGTTCGTAGGCTGCTTGCCGGTACTCTTCCAGTCGGCCGTCCCTGATCAGCTCGTACAGCTCCGGGACCATGCCGGAGAACGCCTCGATCCGCATGGTCTCCATGCGGAAGACGTGGTCCGTTCCGACGTATTTCTTGTCACCGACCTCGATGTCTGCGTCGTGGAAGCTTGATGTGGCGGCGAACGTGGGCGCGGCATAGTGCTTTTGGCCTTGGCGCGCGGTGAGGTACCGGGCAGTCGTCGGTCCTCCGCCTGCGAATGCGGTGAAGCCGGCTGCCGCTGTGCGGGCCAGGAGTTGGCCGAACCAGTCGAGGTCGTTCTCGGGCACCTGGAAGCCGTCGACAGTCCGGGCCCTTTTGGCTCCGTTGGCTGGTATGCGAATGGCGTTGGGGTAGGGGATGCCGGGCTTGTCTCGGATTTCCTCATCGGCGTTTCCCCGGGCACCCGGTGTGCGGAGGGGGAGGAGCACTTCGCCGGGTGATTGCAGGACGTTGACCACGACCCCGCCCTGTCCCATGAGTTCGGTGGACAGCATCAGGCACGGAGTGCTGTTCCACGGGCCGATCTGCATGCCTTCGGTCAGTTCGGAGCCCTTGACCAGTTGCTGGATGGTGGTGCTGCCGGTCCGGCTGGTCCGCTTGCTCGGTTTCTGGTGGTTTCCTCGGCAGGCCACGAATGTGACTTTCGACGGCTCGCCGGGCTTCCACGCCTCGATGAGGTAGTCCGGGCGGGGCCGTGAGCCCTTGTCCCGCTGGGCGCCGCCCAGGGCCCAGCCGGCTCGCAGCACCGTGCTCGTGTCCACGACGGAGACGATGTGGTCGGGGTGTCGCTGCTGCACGATGTGCTCTGCCGCGGCGAGCCCGAAGCCGACGGCCAGCTCCCGGGCCTGCATGGCCTTGTACCAGCGTTCGGAACTGCTGCCTTTCTCGGTGAGGTCCATGGAGCCGGCGCGATTTCCGTGCAGTGCCTCGCAGTACTTCAGGGCCAGCCAGTGTTCCGCGAGCCCGCGTCCCATTCCCTGGCTGGCCAGCACGTAGCCGCGGGCCAGGGCGTGCAGGACCTGCCACGGTGTCAGCTCGATGGGCCGGCTGCACTCGGCCCGCGTGACGGTGCGCAGCTCGGGTTTCCTGCGGGCCACTTCTTGGCCCGTCTCGCGGCGTTTCTTGTCGATGGCCGCCGCTGCGGAGTCGACGTGGGCGGCGAGTTCTGCCGTTGACCGGACGTGAACGCTCCGCTGGTGCGCGAGGGCGTTCAGGATCTGTCGCGCGGTTCTTGCCATGCATCCCCCCACGGTGTCTGCCTGCCCTGGTCGGCGGGGAAAGGTAGTTCGGGGCATGGGGGCGCATACAAGTACGCACGGTGAACCATGATGCAGAACCGGTCACGTCAGTGCCTGCGGGAGCCGCTCGGGTGCTTGGCCTCGGGGTGGCCAGTCTCAGGGCGAACGGGAGAGGCCGCGGCCGAGGTACGGACGGGGCCCTTTGTCGGTGGCCGTCCGTAGGATGCTGAATCTGGAGGTGGCGTTTGTGGCGGTACCTGTTTCGCAGCAGCGAAAGCTGAGTCAGCGTTCGGGCAACATCTGCGCGTTTCCCGGGTGCGGGCTGCTCCTCACGGCCGAAGGCACGCCGGAAGAACCTGTCGTAGTGCTCGGCGAGATGGCGCACATCGTCGCGGAGAGCCTGAACGGCCCCCGAGGGGACTCGCCGTTGACGGCCGAACAGCGCAACCGGTACGAGAACCTGATCTTGCTCTGCAATCAGCATCATCAGCTGATCGATTCCGACGGAGCGGTGGCCAAGTACACGGTGGAACGGCTCCTGGCCATGAAAGAGGACCACGAGGAGCGGGTGGAACGCAGACTCGGCGGGCGCCCCAACGTCAAGGCGGATCTGCCGCCCATGGTCAACAGCACCGTGCACAGCAATGTCTTGCCGGTCACACAGATGCCACGCCACGTCTACGGAGCGCCCTGTCTGGTCGATCGGGAAAGCGATGTCAGACCGGAGGGGACGTCCACCGGGGTGATGGCGCCGTTCATACTGCGGGAGGGGCGGCTGTGGGCATTCCAGAACCTGCGGGACGACAGCGGCCCTTTCGCCGCGTTCGTGGACCGTACCGCAACAGAGCGGTTCGACTCCCAGGACTGGTGGGCTGACCCCGACAAGCTTCAGTGGTACGTCGCGTTGCTCAACCGCTCGCTGAACAAGCTCACCGGGCGTCTCGGCCTACGGCTCGATCGAGACCACCACCGCTACTACTTCGAACCCGAGGAAGAGGGCGTCGAGCGGACGGTGGTGTACCGGCCGTTGAACACCAACAAGGCGAAGCGGAGCGTGGTGTGGCAGCCCAAGAAGAAGGCCACCGGAGAAGCACGCAACTACTGGCTCCACCGTGCTGTGTCCCTGCGCTTCTTCCTGATCGGCAACGGCCAGTGGTGTCTGAGTATCAGACCTGAGCTGCGAGTGACATCCGATGGCTTCGAGTCCATCGACGCCAAGCACGTCGGGCGGCAGGTCACCCGGAAGAAATCCAGGCTGTTCAACTACGACCTTCTCGGTGAGGTGCAGTTCTGGCGGGACTTCCTGGGAAAGAGCAGTCCACGGATCAGCTTCCCTTTCGGTGACGGACAGAGTCTGGTCATCTCGACGTCGCTGAGCAGCGGGCAGGTGCGCTGGCCGGGCATTCCTCCCGAGCACGATATGCCCTTCAAGAACGTCGAGTACGTGGACGACCTGTTCACCTGGGCCGAGGCAGAGAGCCTGAGCGAGGACGGTGAGCTCGACCACGAGCACGACGGACAAGCGGGGTACGAAGGGGGGATCGTGGATTGAAGGCACGCCCAGCGCCGCCCAGCGCCTCGCTCTGCCGGCCCGCCCTCCCTCATCACGAGCACCCACTTCCCGGAACCGCTGCTCCGCTTCGCTGACGACGGTCTGCACATCGACCCCGAGGCGGTCCAGGATCGCGCGCTACGGCCCGCGATCCTGGACCGCCTCGGGCCGGCACCCCACACGGCTGCGTGTCGGGCTCATCGGTACCCCAGAGTTTGTCGAGGCAGCACGCGCCTGGATGAGCAGCCGGGCCGAGGGCATGACGGGCGATGAGAACAACCCTGAATTTCCCGGCTGGATGCCCGACCGGGGATTCTTCTCCTCCCTGGAATTCGACGATGCGTGGGACGAGGAACTCGGCCAGGCGGAACTGCGCCAGGTGCTGGAGATCAGATCGCAGGAGGAGCGCTTCCACGCCGCCGTGACCCTGTTCGAGACGAAGCTGCGGCACCTCGCGGAACGCGACAGCACCCCCGACTACGTCGTGATCGCGCTGTCCGACGAGGTCGTCGCCCGCTGCGGATCCGCCGACTACACAACCAAAGAGACTGGAGCCGTCCACCGCGATCTGCGCCGCGCACTCAAAGCGAGCGCCATGAGGTTCCGTCTCCCCACACAGATCGTCCGAGCGCCCACGCTGGACGGCAGGGACCGGACACCGCCCTCCCGTATCGCGTGGAACTTCTTCACCGCGATGTACTGCAAAGCAGGCGGCTACCCCTGGAGTCCGTACGGCCTGACCCCTGGCACCTGTTACGTAGGAATCGGGTTCTACCGCCCGCTCGGCACTGCGCGAGCCACGATGCAGACCAGCCTGGTGCAGGCGTTCGACGAGCGTGGGGAAGGGCTGGTTCTACGCGGCCACGAATTCGAGTGGGACCCTCACAAGACCGGAAGCCGTTCACCTCACCTGACGGCTGAAGGCGCCCACAAGCTGATGGCCCTGGTCCTCGACCAGTACGAGTCGGTGATGAAGCAGACTCCGGCCCGGATCGTGGTCCACAAGACTTCTCGCTACTGGCCGGATGAGCGTGACGGATTCCGCTCCGCGATCGAAGCCCGGGTGCGACGCTATGACCTGATGGCTCTTGAGGCGCAAAGCCGGGTGCGACTCATCACGACCTCCAAGTACCCGCCCTTGCGTGGAACCCGCTTCAGCTTCGGCGAATTGGACTACCTCTACACCACGGGTTACATATCCGCCCTGAGAGAGTTCCACGGGATGCACGTCCCGGCCCCGCTTCAGGTGGCTGATCACATCGGCCAGGACTCGTCCCGTGACGTGCTGCTGAAAGAAGTACTGGCCCTCACCAAGCTCAACTGGAACTCGGCCGCTTTGGGTGGACTTCTGCCTATCACGATCAAGTTCTCGGGACTGGTCGGAGAGATCATGCGGGAAATCCCGCCCGATCGGACCCCGCTACCTCAGTTCAAGTTCTACATCTGAAACCATGCCGGATACAGCGCGGTCCACGGCTCCAGTATCTTCCGTTTCCGGGTGTGTCCCCGTGATGGCGGTCGTCAGACCTTGATGACGGTGACGCGTCCGTTGCACAGCGCGGCGAGGTCCTCGGGATCCGAGGTGAGAACGGTGACGGGTCCAGGGGCGGCCAGTGCGGTGGCGCTGAGCATGGCGTCGATGGCGTATTTGTGGCCGTGCAGGCCGGCGTCTGCCAGGAGAGCGGCGGCGTGACGGGCGATGGGCTCGGTGACCGGTTCGACGACCAGGCGGGACAGCGTCCACTCCAGGGCCGGGCGGTTGATGCGAGGGTGAACCACTTCGACGAGGGTGGCTGCGGAGGTGATCACGCGCAGGTCGTCGGCGCGGGCGAGCGCGAGCCAGCCGGTGACTGTACGGTCACGCAGGACAGCCTTGGCCAGCCCTTCGCTGTCCAGGACCAGGGTGCCGCCGGGAACGGCCGGAGAGCGGGTCACGCGGCGTGCGCCCCGTCCTGTGCCTGCTCCTGCCGGGCGTGGTGGAGCTGGTCACGAAGAGCCTGGATCTCCTCGTCGGTGACGGGCCCGTGTTCGGCTTCGGCGACCTGGATGAGTTCGTTGAGATTGTCGCGTTCGATCTGACGGGCCACGGCCGCGGCCACGTAGGCGGACAGCCCGGAGGGGCCGCTGCGGGCTTTGGCGGCCTCGGCGATGTCACGCGGCATGGTGATCGAGTACTTGCCGGTAGGTTCGCTCATGCTACCTATCCTACCTTGTATCCTCTGGCGGGCTGGTGAAGGGTTCTGGCCCGTTGTGCGTGCCGGTACCCGGGACCCTCGGTGAGACCGCCGCGAGCCTGGGACTGCGCCCGTCCCGGCTGCGCACCGAACTGTTCGTGATCACCGCTTTGCTCACCGGGGCCCTGGTGGCGGTCAGCGGGGCGATCGGCTTCGTCGGCCTGATGATGCCGCTGTTCACCCGCATGCTGTTGCGCACCGCGGAGAACGCGCGCGTCCTGCCCGTCGCCGCGCTGTGCGGCGCCGTGTTCCTGGTGTGGGCGGGCCTCGCCGCCCGCCTCGTCCTCGCCCCGGCCGAACTGCCCGTCGGCGTCGTCACCGCGCTGTGCGGCGGCCCGGTCTTTCTGTGGCTGCTGGTCCGCCGGGGCGGCGCACTGGCAGGACCCGGCGGGGGAGGAGCCCCGTGATCTTGTCCGACGAGGCAAAGCCAGCTGAACTGGCCATCGGGGGACTGAACGCCCGCTTGTCCGGGGTCCCCGTTCTGCTCGGCGTCGACCTGCGGGCCGAACCCGGCGAGGTACTCGGCATCGTCGGCCCCAACGGCACGGGCAAGTCCACCCTGCTGCGCTGCCTCTACCGGGCCCTGACACCCGAGGCCGGCACCGTACTGGTCGACGGCAGGGACCTGCTCGCCAGGGACCCCGCCACGTCGGCCCGCCACACCGCGGCCCTCCCGCAGGAGTCCGAACCGGTCAGCGGGCTGCGGGTGCGCCGCGTGGTCGTCCTCGGCCGCACCGCCCACCTCAGCGCCTGGCAGAACCCCAGCGCCCAGGACCACTGGATCGCCGAGGAGGCGCTGCGCCGGGTCGGCGCCCACCACCTGGCCGACCGCGACATCGCCACCCTCTCCGGCGGCGAACGCCAGCGCGTCCTGCTCGCCCGGGCCCTGGCCCAGCAACCCCGCGTCCTGGTCCTCGACGAACCCCTCAACCACCTCGACATACGCCACGGTCGAGCGTTGTCGGTGCGGAGTGCGTGAGCAGCGTGCCGCCGAGGAAGGCGACCGCGGGCCAGCCCGCGACGAGGATGCGCAGCCAGGCCGGGACGTGGTTCAGGTCGAGGAGGCCGGCGGTGGCGACGTTGGCTCCCAGGGAGACGGTGAGGGCGATGACGAACCAGCACCACCCGGCCGCTTTGGCTTCCCCTGACCGCAGTCGGCGCCAGGCGGCGACGAGCAGCAGGTCCACCGAGATCGGGTAGGCCCACGCATTCCCCCCGTCCTGTCCGGCCGCCGAGGCGATGTCGTGCAGGTGGGCGAAGGACAGCGCGGCGGCGATGACAGCTTGGATGAGCACCGCGTCAACGCGGGCCAGTTGGGCGCGCATGATGCGGCTCCTTCCGGGTTCAGGCATACGAGGGGTAGGGACCTGGCGTGAGGCGGTCACGCCGACCGAGTTGGTGGAGGAGGTCAGCCGGTAGCCGGGCGGGGTTCGGCGACGAGGGCCGGAGACTCGACTGGCCGTATGGCCACCTCGGGCAGGAAGGGCTTGAGCGCGGGCACGTCCGGCACCAGGTGTGCGGACTCTCGGCAGACCGCCGCCGCATCGCTGAGGGACAGGTACGGGGTCCGGATGCGTGACCAGCCGCCGGAGGTGTCACCTGCGACGGCCAGGCCGGGGCGTTCAGGTGCGATGGCACATGCAGCCGAGACCGCTTCGGGTGCGATGTCGCCGAGCGCCATCTTCGCGGAGGCTTCGTCGTTGACGCGGTGGCAGACGCGGTCGGTCAACTGGGCTCGCAGCATGGTGGCGCCCCTGCCCAGCTCGACGCCGAAGCGCTGTCCGCAGACCTCCAGGTAGATGCCGGCCGCGCGGCCGAGCTGGGCGAGGCGAATGAGCTGGGTGACCATCTCGTCCCGTCGTTCCTCGTCCTTCCTGGTGGCGACGAGGAACAGTTCAGCGACCTCGTCTACGAACAGCACGAGGGGGACGGGGCGTTCGGACTCGGGCAGTCCTGAGGACGACGGCCAGGAGGACGAGCCCGGCGACGGGACCTGATCCCGGCACACCTCCGACACGCGCACCTGCGGCATGATGGCCCCTGGACTACGGTCCGGGGGCCTCGGCGTTTTCCGGCCCTGACCTGCGGATTCCTGGCCTGTGGCCAGTCCACGGATAGTCCACGGCACCCGACATACAGCCGCTTCGAGCGGCACACGCCTGCACATACACGAAGACCCCGTCCCAGCGAAAGCGCTGATGGCGGGGTCTTTGGGCACCTCATGCAAGGTGCCCCCGGCAGGATTCGAACCTGCGCACACGGCTCCGGAGGCCGTTGCTCTATCCCCTGAGCTACGGGGGCGTGTTCGTCGCGTTGCTCGCGGCGACGGGTAGAACACTACCAGCTCCCTCGGGGTGGTCATGAACGGGTTTCCGCTGTCGGGGAGGGGGATGCGAGTCGCTCGTGCGGGGTGGAAGTGGGGAAAACCCGGACGCGATGGCCGGGGCCGACCTACTCTCGAGTTGTGCCAGGCGCGTCGGGTCGGGTGCTTGTTGTGGACGACAACAAGGTCATCCGGCAGTTGATCAGGGTCAACCTCGAGCTGGAGGGGCTGGAGGTCGTGACCGCGGCCGACGGTGCCGAGTGTCTTGATGTCGTGCATCAGGTGCGGCCCGATGTCGTGACCCTCGATGTCGTCATGCCCCGGCTGGACGGGCTGCGGACCGCCGCTCGCCTCCGGGCCGATCCGCGGACCCGGGACACGCCCCTCGCCATCATCAGCGCCTGCGGCCACCACGAGATCGAGGCCGGGCTTGAAGTGGGCGTCGACGCCTTCCTCGCCAAACCCTTCGAGCCCGCCGAACTGGTCCTCGTGGTCCGCCAGTTGATGGAGCGAGCCCGGGGCGGGGGTCGGCAGCGCGGTGGTGGTCCCGACGCCGACGGCGGTGGTGCCCCAGCCAAGGAACCGGTGCCGGGCCAGGAGAGGGAAGTGGATCTCCCCGCCGTGCCGTAGGCAGGAGATGCCTACGGTGGCGGCACCCCCCCGGGTCCGGACGCAGGGCAGCCCCACCCATACGAGCCCACGCGCCGCGCCCCCCTCACCCGCAGCCCCGACCCCGCGGGCCCAAACGCCGCGCAACCCTCAACCGTGCAGTCCCCGCACAGCCCCGGCGGCCCCGCAGCCCCTAGCGCCGCAAGCCCCCGCCCCCGCAGCCCCAAGCGCCGCACAGCCCCACCCGCGCAGCCCCAACGCCCCGCAGCCCCCACCCGCACCCCCCGAACGCCCCCCAGCCCCAGCCCCACCCCAGCCCCACCCCACCGTCCACATCCCGGACCCTCGGGAAACCTGCTCGCATACCCACCCCCTCCCTCCCATACGCTTGTCCCGTGACCCCCGCCGAGCTCTCCCGCACCGTGCTGCACGCCGTGCGCCGTGCCGTCGACGAGGGTGAGCTCAGCGTGACCGTTCCGGAGCGGGCCGTGGTCGCTCCGCCGGGGCCCGGGGGTTGTGGCGACTACGCCACCAACATCGCCCTCCAGCTGGCCCGCGCGGCAGGCCGGCCGCCGCGTGACGTGGCCGAGGTCCTGCGCTCGCGGCTCCTCGACGAGCAGCGGTTCGCCGACGTCGTGGTCACCGGGCCCGGCTTCCTCAACGTCAGCCTGCACGGCAACGCCTCCGGCGACCTGGTCGACGAGATCCTGCGGCGTGGGCGGCGCTACGGGCACTCGACGAACGGGTTCAGCGGGATCGCCCTCAAGATCTACTGCCGGGCGGAGGTGCGTGCCGTCGTGGTCACGGACGTCCTGGGCCGTCTGGCGCGCAGCCAGGGGGACATCGTCCGTGTCTCGTGCACCGGCCGGCCCGCCCCGGAGTGGACGTCCGTTCTCGGGGCGGACATCACCACCCGAGGGCCGCGTGTCCTCTCCGACCGGTCCGTCACCGTCAGCCCTGTCCCCGCCCCCCTCGACCCCCTGCCCCTCGGCCGGGACGCCGCCCGCTGGGCCCTGCTGCACCCCGCCGCCCACGACCGGCCGAAGATTCCCGGCGACCACCTTCTCCAGCGGGAGAGCAACCCCCTCTTCCGCGTCCGGTACGCCCACGCCCGCACCCGGGCCCTCCTGCGCAACGCCGCCGACCTCGGCTTCCACCCCGAGCCGGGTCCCGTGAGCGCAGCGGAAGCGCTGACCGCCGTACTCGGCGACCACCCCCGCGTCCTCGCCGCCGCCACGCAGTACACCCCCGACCGCCTGGCCCGGCACCTCGTCACCGTCGCCGATGCCGCCATGCCCCTCCTCCCCGCCGTGCTGCCCCTCGGTGAGGAGAAACCCTCGGCCGCCCACCGCGCCCGGCTCGCGCTCGCCGAAGCCGCCGGGACGGTGCTGGCCGGCGGCCTGTCCCTGCTCGGCATCGACGCACCCGACCATCTCTGAGAGACACGAACAGATCATGAGCCGTTCCGCACACCCCGCCGGGCCCCGTCACGCCGATGTCCTCCCCGAGGGGCACTACTCCGCCCCGCCCGCCGACCTCAACGCTCTGGACCCGAAGGTGTGGGCCCAGACCGTGACCCGTGACGCCGACGGGGCCGTGACCGTGGGCGGCATCCCCGTCACCCGGCTCGCCGAGGAGTTCGGCACCCCCGCCTACGTCCTGGACGAGGCCGACTTCCGGGCCCGCGCGCGTGCCTGGCGCACCGCCTTCGGGGCCGACGCCGACGTCTTCTACGCCGGCAAGGCGTTCCTCTCCCGTGCCGTGGTGCGCTGGCTCGACGAGGAGGGGCTGAACGTCGACGTCTGCTCCGGCGGCGAGCTGGCCACCGCCCTGTCCGCCGGCATGCCCGCCGCGCGCATCGCCTTCCACGGCAACAACAAGTCCGTCGACGAGATCACCCGGGCGGTCGAGGCCGGGGTCGGGCACATCGTCCTCGACTCCTTCCAGGAGATCGTCCGCGTCGCCCACATCGCGCAGGGCCTCGGGAAGCGGCAGAAGGTCCTCATCCGCATCACCGTCGGCGTCGAGGCCCACACCCACGAGTTCATCGCCACGGCCCACGAGGACCAGAAGTTCGGCATCCCGCTGGCCGGCGGGCAGGCCGCCGAGGCCGTACGCCGGGCCCTGCAGCTCGACGGGCTCGAGCTGGTCGGCATCCACAGCCACATCGGTTCGCAGATCTTCGACATGTCCGGGTTCGAGGTCGCCGCGCACCGGGTCGTCTCGCTCCTGAAGTCCGTGCGCGACGAGCACGGCGTCGAGCTGCCGGAGATCGACCTCGGTGGCGGCCTCGGTATCGCGTACACCAGCGACGACGACCCCCGCGAGCCGCACGAGATCGCCAAGGCGCTCACCGAGATCGTCACCAGGGAGTGCGAGGCCGCGAAGCTGCGCACGCCGCGTATCTCCGTCGAACCGGGGCGGGCCATCGTCGGCCCTACCGCGTTCACGCTCTACGAGGTCGGCACCATCAAGCCCCTCGACGGGCTGCGGACCTACGTCTCCGTCGACGGCGGCATGTCGGACAACATCCGCACGGCGCTGTACGACGCCGAGTACAGCGTCGCGCTGGTCTCCCGCACCTCCGACGCCGCGCCGATGCTCGCCCGGGTCGTCGGCAAGCACTGCGAGAGCGGGGACATCGTGGTCAAGGACGCGTTCCTGCCGGCCGACCTGGCACCGGGTGACCTGATCGCCGTACCGGCGACGGGTGCCTACTGCCGGTCCATGGCCAGCAACTACAACCACGTGCTGCGGCCGCCGGTCGTCACCGTGCACGACGGCGAGGCCCGGGTGATCGTCCGCCGCGAGACGGAGGAGGATTTGCTGCGTCTCGACGTGGGCTGAGCGACAGAGGCGGCAAAGCCGGTGGCGGAAGATCTCCTGTCTTTCGCCACCGTGAAAATGAAATAGACATCTCACGATCCGGACCGGGGGCAGAAACTCCCGTCCGGTGAGTGAGACTGGTTCCACCGTAGACGGTAAAGAGGAAACGAGGTCGGATGATGCGTACGCGTCCGCTGAAGGTGGCGCTGCTGGGCTGTGGAGTGGTCGGCTCAGAGGTGGCGCGCATCATGACGACGCACGCCGACGACCTCACGGCCCGCATCGGGGCCCCGGTGGAACTCGCGGGCGTGGCCGTACGGCGCCCCGACAGGGTGCGCGAGGGCATCGCCCCCGAGCTCGTCACCACCGACGCCACCGCCCTCGTCAAACGCGGCGACATCGACGTCGTGGTCGAGGTCATCGGCGGCATCGAGCCCGCCCGGACCCTCATCACCACCGCCTTCGAGCACGGCGCCTCCGTCGTCTCCGCCAACAAGGCGCTGCTCGCCCAGGACGGCGCGGCCCTGCACGCGGCCGCCGAGCAGCACGGCAAGGACCTCTACTACGAGGCCGCCGTCGCCGGTGCCATCCCGCTGGTCCGGCCGCTGCGCGAGTCCCTCGCCGGCGACAAGATCAACCGGGTGATGGGCATCGTCAACGGCACGACGAACTTCATCCTCGACAAGATGGACTCCACCGGGGCCGGCTACCAGGAGGCCCTCGACGAGGCCACCGCCCTGGGGTACGCCGAGGCCGACCCGACCGCCGACGTCGAGGGCTTCGACGCCGCCGCCAAGGCCGCGATCCTCGCCGGCATCGCCTTCCACACGCGTGTGCGCCTCGACGACGTCTACCGCGAGGGCATGACCGAGGTGACCGCGGCCGACTTCGCCTCCGCGAAGGAGATGGGCTGCACCATCAAGCTGCTCGCCATCTGCGAGCGGGCCGGCGACGGGGCGTCCGTCACCGCGCGCGTGCACCCGGCCATGATCCCGCTGAGCCACCCGCTGGCCTCCGTCCGCGGCGCCTACAACGCCGTGTTCGTCGAGTCCGACGCCGCCGGGCAGCTCATGTTCTACGGCCCCGGAGCGGGCGGTTCCCCCACCGCCTCCGCCGTGCTCGGCGACCTCGTCGCCGTCTGCCGCAACCGGATCGGCGGCGCGACCGGACCGGGTGAGTCCGCGTACGCCGCGCTGCCGGTGTCCCCGATGGGCGACGTCGTCACGCGGTACCACATCAGCCTCGACGTGGCTGACAAACCGGGTGTTCTCGCCCAGGTCGCGACCGTCTTCGCCGAGCACGGAGTCTCGATCGATACGGTTCGCCAGTCGGGGAAGGACGGCGAGGCCTCCCTCGTCGTCGTCACGCACCGTGCGTCCGACGCCGCCCTCACCGGGACCGTCGAGGCGTTGCGCAAGCTCGACACCGTGCGTGGTGTCGCCAGCATCATGCGGGTTGAAGGAGAGTAACCAGCAATGACCCACCAGTGGCGCGGAATCATCGAGGAGTACCGGGACCGGCTGCCCGTCTCCGACAGCACGCCGGTCGTGACGCTCCGTGAGGGCGGTACGCCCCTCGTGCCCGCGCAGGTGCTCTCCGAGCGCACGGGCTGCGAGGTCCACCTCAAGGTCGAGGGTGCGAACCCGACCGGGTCCTTCAAGGACCGCGGCATGACCATGGCCATCACCCGGGCCAAGGAGGAGGGCGCGAAGGCCGTCATCTGCGCCTCCACCGGCAACACGTCGGCCTCCGCCGCCGCGTACGCTGTGCGGGCCGGGATGGTGTGCGCCGTGCTCGTGCCGACGGGCAAGATCGCGCTGGGCAAGATGGGCCAGGCCCTCGTGCACGGAGCGAAGATCCTCCAGGTCGACGGCAACTTCGACGACTGCCTCACGCTCGCGCGCGGCCTGAGCGACAACTACCCGGTGGCGCTGGTCAATTCGGTCAACCCGGTCCGAATCGAGGGTCAGAAGACCGCTGCCTTCGAGATCGTGGACATGCTCGGCGACGCGCCCGACATCCACGTCCTGCCCGTCGGCAACGCGGGCAACATCACGGCCTATTGGAAGGGCTACACGGAGTACGCCGCCGACAAGGTGGCGACACGGACCCCGCGGATGTGGGGCTTCCAGGCCTCCGGCAGCGCCCCGATCGTGCGCGGCGAGGTCGTCAAGGACCCCTCGACCATCGCCACGGCCATCCGCATCGGCAACCCGGCCTCCTGGCAGTACGCGCTTGCCGCGCGCGACGAGTCGGGCGGCTTCATCGACGAGGTGACGGACCGTGAGATCCTGCGCGCCTACCGGCTGTTGGCCTCACAGGAGGGCGTCTTCGTCGAGCCGGCGTCCGCCGCGTCCGTCGCGGGTCTGCTGAAGGCGGCCGAGCAGGGCAAGGTCGACCCGGGGCAGCGGATCGTGTGCACCGTCACCGGCAACGGGCTGAAGGACCCCGACTGGGCCGTCGCCGGTGCCCCGCAGCCGGTCACCGTCCCCGTCGACTCGGCGGCCGCGGCGGAGCGCCTCGGTCTGGCCTGACCTGCGGCGTCGCACCGAGCGCCGGTGCACCGCCGACACGGTCCGGCGTAAGACGGCGCTTGCCCGGGGGAGTTCCCTACGGGGGGTGCATAGGGGGCTTACGACACGCATCGTGCGCCTCCTGTGCGCCCTATGTCGCCACAGAACCTTCCTTCGATAGGCTGTACTGAACCCGCCCGCCGCATATGCCTGCGCATGAGCACGGCGCCGCGCCGTCTCCGCGGCCGGGCAGCGGCCGGCCACCCCGGTCGGCAGCGGCCTCAAGGGTTCTCGTACGCCATCGAATGTCCACTGAACGTCATTCGACAATCACCGCAGCTCAAGGAGAGTCATCGAGCGATGGCCGGTCCAGCGTTCCGCGCCGCCGCCGTCCGGGTGCGCGTCCCCGCCACCAGCGCCAACCTCGGCCCGGGCTTCGACGCCCTCGGCCTCGCGCTGGGCTTGTACGACGACGTGGTCGTCCGGGTGGCCGACTCCGGGCTGCACATCGACATCGCGGGTGAGGGAAGCGAGACGCTCCCGCGCGACGAGAAGCACCTGCTCGTACGATCCCTGCGCACCGCCTTCGACCTGCTCGGCGGACAGCCGCGCGGTCTGGAGATCGTCTGCGCCAACCGCATCCCGCACGGCCGGGGCCTCGGTTCCTCCTCGGCCGCCATCTGCGCGGGCATCGTCGCCGCCCGCGCCGTGACCATAGGGGCGGACGCCAAGCTCGACGACACCGCGCTGCTGGAGCTCGCGACCGAGATCGAGGGCCACCCCGACAACGTGGCGGCGTGCCTGCTGGGCGGCTTCACGCTGTCCTGGATGGAGGGCGGCGCGGCGCGCGCGATCAGGATGGATCCCGCCGATTCCATCGTTCCGGTGGTTTTCGTCCCCGGAAAGCCGGTCCTCACGGAAACGGCGCGCGGCCTGCTCCCGCGCACCGTCCCGCACGTCGACGCTGCCGCCAACGCAGGCCGGGCGGCCCTGCTCGTCGAGGCCCTGACGCGCCGTCCCGAACTGCTGCTGCCGGCCACCGAGGACCGCCTGCACCAGGAGTACCGCGCCCCCGCCATGCCCGAGAGCGCGGCACTGGTGGAGCGGCTGCGGGGCGACGGCATCCCCGCGGTCATCTCCGGCGCCGGACCCACGGTCATGGCGCTCGCCGACGCGGAGACCGCGGACAAGGTCGAGGCCCTGGCGGGCGCGGAGTGGGCCGCGAACCGGCTGCGCCTCGATCAGCAGGGCGCGATCGTGCTGCCGCTGGCGGCGTCCGGTGACATCTGAAAAGCCTCGGTTACCGGATTTCGAGAGGGGGAATGTTTGTTGGATCCGGTAGTGTTAACCTCAAGTCTGCACCCGACCCCACCATGGCGAGGTGCCTCGTGTCCCCGTCCGGGACAGACATTTTTCCGGGAGCCCCCCAAGCCGCACTGTGTGCCGTACGTCGGACCGTACGCCGTACGAGGACACTGAGCGGGGCGCAGGGCATGCTCCGGAACCGGTGCGACCACGCCGCGTGACACTGACACTGGGTGCCACGACTCAAGGAAGCGCCATCACCAGATTCCTCCGCCGCTTAGGCGGACCACCGCCCCGGCGCGGTTCACACCAAACGAACCGAAGTCGGACAGCACAAACGGTCGCCGAGCCAGACAGGCCGACGTCCGCTCCAGGGAAGGACCCTTCGTGAGCGACACCACCGATCTGATGGGCGCACGTGTCGAGGACACCGCTGCCGCGCCCGCCACGGACGCCTCCGCGCCTGCCAGCGGTGCCGGCTCCCGGCGGCGCCGCGGTACCGGCCTCGAGGGCATGGTGCTGGCCGAGCTGCAGCAGGTCGCCTCGGGCCTCGGCATCAGGGGCACGGCGCGTATGCGCAAGAGCCAGCTGATCGAGGTCATCAAGGAGGCGCAGGCGTCCGGCGGCGCCGCTCCGGTCTCGGCGAAGGCCGACGCCCCCGCCGAGACCAAGCCCAAGCGCCGCGCCACCTCGCGGACCCGTACGGGCGACAACGCCGAGAAGGCGGACAAGAAGGCGGACGCGCAGGAGGCCTCCCAGGCCCCCGCGGACAAGGCCGACAAGGCCGACAAGGCCGTGGCCCAGCAGCAGATCGAGATCCCCGGCCAGCCGGCCGGCGGCCCCTCTCGCGACGGGTCCCGTGCGAATGCGGGCGAGCGCGGGGGAGACGAGGCGCCCGAGCGCCGTCGCCGCCGGGCCACCGCCGAGGCCGGAGCCCCGGCTTCCGCCGCGGAGACCGTCGTCGCCGAGGCGAAGAACGACACCAAGGCCGAGACGCCGGCCCAGTCGCAGCAGCAGTCCCAGAACAACGAGGCCAAGTCCGACGCCGGTGACGGCGGCGAGGGCCGTCGTCGCGACCGCCGTGACCGCGGTGACCGCGGTGACCGTGGTGGCCGGGACCGCGACCGCCGCGGCGGCAAGGGTGACGACCAGCAGGGCGGCGGCCAGCGCGGCCAGCAGCAGAGCCAGCAGGGCGGCGGCCGTCAGGACCGGGCACAGCAGCAGGACGACGATGACTTCGAGGGCGGCCGGCGTGGGCGTCGCGGCCGCTACCGCGACCGCCGCGGCCGTCGCGGCCGTGACGACATCGCCTCCGAGCCGCAGATCACCGAGGACGACGTCCTGATCCCCGTCGCGGGCATCCTGGACATCCTCGACAACTACGCGTTCATCCGCACGTCGGGCTACCTGCCCGGCCCGAACGACGTGTACGTCTCCCTCGCCCAGGTCCGCAAGAACGGCCTGCGCAAGGGCGACCACATCACCGGTGCGGTCCGTCAGCCCAAGGAAGGCGAGCGGCGCGAGAAGTTCAACGCGCTGGTGCGCCTGGACTCCGTCAACGGTATGGCGCCCGAATCCGGGCGTGGACGGCCGGAGTTCAACAAGCTCACCCCGCTGTACCCGCAGGACCGCCTCCGTCTGGAGACGGACCCGGGCGTGCTCACCACCCGCATCATCGACCTCGTGTCGCCGATCGGTAAGGGCCAGCGCGGTCTGATCGTGGCTCCGCCGAAGACCGGCAAGACCATGATCATGCAGGCGATCGCCAACGCGATCACGCACAACAACCCCGAGTGCCACCTGATGGTCGTCCTGGTCGACGAGCGTCCGGAAGAGGTCACCGACATGCAGCGGTCGGTCAAGGGCGAGGTCATCTCCTCGACCTTCGACCGCCCGGCCGAGGACCACACCACGGTCGCCGAGCTCGCCATCGAGCGCGCCAAGCGCCTGGTGGAACTGGGCCACGACGTGGTCGTGCTGCTCGACTCGATCACCCGTCTGGGCCGTGCGTACAACCTCGCCGCCCCGGCCTCCGGCCGCATCCTGTCCGGTGGTGTCGACTCGACCGCCCTGTACCCGCCGAAGCGCTTCTTCGGTGCGGCCCGCAACATCGAGGACGGCGGCTCGCTGACCATCCTCGCCACCGCGCTGGTGGACACCGGGTCCCGCATGGACGAGGTGATCTTCGAGGAGTTCAAGGGCACCGGCAACATGGAGCTCAAGCTCGACCGCAAGCTCGCCGACAAGCGCATCTTCCCGGCGGTGGACGTGGACGCGTCCGGCACCCGTAAGGAAGAGATCCTGCTCGGCAACGAGGAGCTCGCGGTCGTCTGGAAGCTGCGCCGGGTGCTGCACGCGCTCGACCAGCAGCAGGCCATCGAGCTGCTCCTCGACAAGATGAAGCAGACCAAGTCGAACGTCGAGTTCCTGATGCAGATCCAGAAGACCACCCCGACGCCCGGCAACGGAGACTGAGGGGAGCCGGCCCGCTCGGGCCGGCTCGGGTAAGGACTGCGCAAGAGGGCCGCTCCCCGCACGGGGGCGGCCCTCTGTGCTGTTCGTGTGCGGGTAGGATCACGCTCTCTTCGAACTTGTGATCCCGAGGGGGGACATTCGTGGGTACACCCATGCCCGGGGGCGGTCGGCACAGACGCCGGATACGTATAGCCCTGCCCGTCGCCGCGGCCGGTGTCGCCGCCGCCGTGGCCGGCGCGCTGCTGACGACGTCCGCAGACGCGGCCACGCCGCTGCCGCAGCCGACGGTCAAGCCCGCCGTCAGCTCGCCGTCGCTCGCCGAACTGGAGAAGCGCGTCGCGGGCGCCATGGCCGGTGACGACGTCGCCGGCAAGACGAGCAAGGCCGCGCTCACCGCGGGCACCGTCGCCGGCCGCATCGACCCGAAGGTCATCGGCGGCAACGAGACGACCATCAGCACGGCCCCGTGGATGGCGCAGCTCCACTACTACGACGACCGGGGCACCTCCAGCACCAGTGACGACATCGGCTTCTTCTGCGGCGGCGCCGTCGTCGCGCCGACGAAGATCCTCACCGCCGCGCACTGCGTCAAGGGCTACAACTGGAACGCCAACGGCGCCGTCATCACCGGCACCTCCCAGCTGCCCTCGGCCGACGGCACGGACCTGCACGGCGGCACCGTCACCGGTGTCTGGCGGCAGTGGAACCACCCGTCGTACAACGCGAACACCATCGACAACGACATCGCGGTGCTGACCCTGCCCGTCCCGGTCAAGGCCACCCCGATCCGGATGACGACGTCCGGCGACACCACGTCGTACAAGTCCGGCACCGACGCCAAGGTCTACGGCTGGGGCCGCACCAGCTCCACCAGCGACGACATCTCCGAGACGCTGAAGACGGCCACACTGCCGATGCAGTCCGACACGACGTGCTCCGGCGCGTACGGCGCGGACTTCATCAAGGGCCACATGGTCTGCGCGGGCAAGCCCGCCACCGGCAGCGACACCGGCACCGTCTCCGCCTGCAACGGCGACTCCGGCGGTCCCCTGGTCGTCAACAACCGGATCGTCGGTGTCGTGTCCTGGGGCGTTACCGACTGCGTCGCGAAGGGCGCCTACAGCGTCTTCAGCAAGGTCAGCACGTACGTGGGCGCCGCCTACCCGCGCCTCGACGACACCAACATCAGCGGCGACCACAAGGCCGACCTGTGGGTGCGCAACGCCTCCACCAAGACCGGCTACTCCAAGGACTCCAAGGGCACGTCGTTCGCCGCCCGCGAGTCCTGGGGCAACTGGAACGGCGTCAACGTCGTCCTGCAGACCGACCTGGACCGGGACGGCTACCAGGACCTGGTCTACCGGCGCAGCAGCGACGGCGACGTCTTCTGGACGCACTACGTCATCTCCAGCGGCACCTGGTCCACCAAGCAGATCGCCGACAACTGGAAGACCCGCACCCGCATCATCACCCCCGGTGACGTCACCGGCGACTACCTGCCCGACCTGCTCTCGGTCGACTCCGCGGGCGTGATGTGGATCTACCCGGGCAAGGGCAACGGCACCTTCGCGGCCCGCGTGAAGGTCGGCTCCGGCTGGAACCAGTACAACTCCGTGCGCGGCAAGGGCGACTTCAACGGGGACGGCAAGACCGACCTGATCGCCCGCAGCAAGTCGGGCAGCTCCCTCTACCTCTACAAGGGCACCGGCAAGGCCGGCTCGGGCGCCTTCTCGGCCCGGGTGAAGGTGCGCACGTGGGACGGCTACAACGCCTTCGACGCGCCGGGCGACGTCACCGGTGACGGCAAGGCCGACTTCCTGGCCCGCACCCCCGGCGGCACGCTCTACCTGTACCCGGGCACCGGCAAGGGGACCAGCGAGATCTTCGCCACAAGGAAGTCCGTCGGTACCGATTTCAAGCAGTACGACATCTTCGGCTGAAATTGCAGGTGAGCGGGGTGCGTCCCGCTGTGCCGAACACGCGCTGTGCCCACCGTCCTACGCGGTGGGCACAGTCCGTTGTGCAACCCTTTCCCGAGTTTCTCCGTCTGCCCAGGTGGAGCGACGATAGTGCGGGGAAGGTTCTTTTCCGGCCATGCCTGGCACTGATCGCAGGGGGTAAGCGACCGTAGAAGAGCTGAGGAGTACATGTCTGCCGAGAGCACGCCGGAACCGGGCATACCGGGAAACAACGGCATCAACGGAGCGCGTCATCGCGGCAAGGGCCGGCGGCGCAAGCCCCCGAGACGCCGCAAGGGCCTGATGATCACGGCCTGGACCACCGCGGGCATCGTCGTGCTGGGTGGTGCCGGAGCCGGTTACCTGTACTTCAAGCTCAACGGCAACCTCAAGAGCGTCGACATCGACCAGGCTCTCGGCACGAACCGGCCCAAGAAGGCCGACAACGGCTCCGAGAACATCCTCGTCCTCGGCTCCGACACCCGTGCCGGAGGCAACAAGAAGCTCGGCGGCGGCACCGACGACGGCAGCGCCCGCTCCGACACGGCGATGATCGTGCACATCTACAAGGGCCACAAGAAGGCCAGTGTCGTCTCCATCCCGCGCGACACCCTGATCGACCGCCCGTCCTGCACGGACACCAAGGGCGGCAAGCACCCCGCCGCCCACAGCGTGATGTTCAACTCCGCGTACTCCACCGGCGGAGCCGCCTGCGCCGTGAAGACCGTCGAGTCGATCACCGACCTGCGCATGGACCACTACCTGGAGGTCGACTTCGCCGGCTTCCAGAAGCTCATCGACGACCTCGGCGGCGTCGAGATCACCACGACCAAGAGCATCGACGACCCCGACAGCCATCTGAAGCTGAAGGCGGGCACCCACACGCTCGACGGCAAGCAGGCCCTCGGCCTGGTGCGTACGAGGCACGGCGTCGGCGACGGCTCCGACCTGGGCCGCATCCAGCTCCAGCAGGCCTTCATCAAGGCCCTGGTCAACCAGATCAAGGACGTCGGCGTCTTCTCGAACCCCAAGAAGCTGCTCGACCTCGCGGAGACCGCGACCAAGACGGTGACGACCGACTCCGATCTGGGCTCGGTCAACAAGCTCGCCTCCTTCGCGAGCGGCCTCCAGGGCATCAGCCCGTCCCACATGCACATGGTCACGATGCCGGTGGCCTACGACCCGGCCGACCCCAACCGCGTCCTCCTCCAGCAGAAGAAGGCCGACCAGATCTGGAAGGCCCTGGAGCAGGACAAGCCGATCCCGAAGAGCGCGACGACGGGCAGCGCCTCCGGCGAGGCCAAGGGCGTGGTCAGCGCCCCCTAGGGGCGCGGGGCTGAATCGATGTGCGGCTCCGCCGCGTGGGCGCGAGCACCTCACGACGGCCCGCGGGAACAAACAACGACAACCCCCGGTTTTGGGAGTAGGCCCCAGTCCTGGCAGACTGGTACGTCGGCTCCGGTTCACGCTCCCGCATCCCGCGGCGGCGACCCGGCGCCCTCCCGAAACTAGGAGACACCTTGAAGCGCGACATCCACCCCGAGTACGTCGAGACGCAGGTCAGCTGCACCTGCGGCGCGTCGTTCACCACCCGCAGCACCATCGAGTCCGGCACCATCCGCGCCGATGTCTGCTCCGAGTGCCACCCGTTCTACACGGGCAAGCAGAAGATCCTCGACACCGGTGGCCGTGTGGCCCGCTTCGAGGCCCGCTTCGGCAAGGCCGCCGGCTCCAAGAAGTAGCGAGCCCCCTAGGGCCTGCCCGGCGGATCCTGTCGGAGACGCGGGGCCTGGCGCGCACATCTGCGGCGTTGTCGTCAGTCGCCGACGCTCCGCGTCGACTCCTTCCTGCGCCTTGCAGCTGCACGCACCAGGCCCCGCTCACCGGCACTGACGGGTACGGCGGATTTCCTCCGACCTGATCCGCCGGGCAGGCCCTAGCGCCGGTCCACGGACGCGCCCCCTTCGCCGGGCGCTCCGGGACCGGCGTTTTTGGTCGCCCGCCCTTCACCCCCGTCCGTACACAGGAGCCCCAAGATGTTCGAGGCCGTCGAGGAACTCGTCGCCGAGCACGCCGACCTGGAGAAGAAGCTCGCCGACCCGTCGGTCCACGCCGACCAGGCCAACGCGCGCAAGCTGAACAAGCGGTACGCCGAGCTCACCCCCATCGTCGCCACGTACCGCTCCTGGACGCAGACGGGCGACGACATCGGGACCGCGCGCGAACTGGCCGCCGACGACCCCGACTTCGCGGCCGAGGTCAAGGACCTGGAGCGGCAGCGCGAGGAGCTGACGGAGAAGCTGCGCCTCCTGCTCGTCCCGCGCGACCCCAGCGACGACAAGGACGTCATCCTCGAGATCAAGGCGGGCGCGGGCGGCGACGAGTCGGCCCTGTTCGCCGGCGACCTGCTGCGCATGTACCTGCGCTACGCCGAGCGCGTCGGCTGGAAGACCGAGATCATCGACGCCACCGAGTCCGAGCTCGGCGGCTACAAGGACGTCCAGGTCGCCGTGAAGACCAAGGGCGGCCAGGGCGCGACCGAGCCCGGTCAGGGCGTCTGGGCGCGCCTGAAGTACGAGGGCGGCGTGCACCGCGTGCAGCGCGTGCCGGCGACGGAGTCCCAGGGCCGCATCCACACCTCCGCGGCCGGTGTGCTCGTCACGCCCGAGGCCGAGGAGGTCGACGTCGAGATCAACCCGAACGACCTCCGCATCGACGTCTACCGGTCCTCCGGGCCCGGCGGGCAGTCCGTCAACACCACCGACTCCGCCGTGCGCATCACGCACATCCCGACCGGGGTCGTCGCCTCCTGCCAGAACGAGAAGAGCCAGCTGCAGAACAAGGAGCAGGCACTGCGTATCCTGCGCTCCAGGCTGCTCGCAGCGGCGCAGGAGGAGGCGGAGCGGGAGGCCGCCGACGCCCGCCGCAGCCAGGTCCGCACGGTCGACCGCTCCGAGAAGATCCGCACGTACAACTTCCCGGAGAACCGCCTCTCGGACCACCGCGTCGGCTTCAAGGCGTACAACCTGGACCAGGTCCTGGACGGCGACCTCGACGCGGTGATCCAGGCCTGCGTCGACGCGGACTCCGCGGCGAAGCTGGCGGCCGCGTAAGGCAGGCACAAGCACGTACGAGTGATCACGTACGAGTAATACGGAGGACTTGCGTGCAGCAGTCATTTGGGGGGCGACCCCCAAGCCCCCGCAGCGTGCTGCTCGCGGAGGTGGCCCAGGCCACCCAGCGGCTCGCCGACGCCGGCGTGCCCTCGCCGCGTACCGACGCGGAGGAACTCGCCGCGTTCGTGCACGGCGTCAAGCGCGGCGAGCTGCACTCCGTCAGGGACTCCGACTTCGACGCCCGCTACTGGGAGGTCATCGCCCGCCGCGAGGCCCGCGAACCGCTCCAGCACATCACCGGGCGTGCCTACTTCCGCTACCTGGAACTCCAGGTCGGTCCCGGGGTGTTCGTGCCGCGGCCCGAGACGGAGTCCGTGGTCGGCTGGGCCATAGACGCCGTGCGGGCCATGGACGTCGTCGAGCCGTGCATCGTCGACCTGTGCACCGGCTCCGGCGCCATCGCGCTCGCCCTCGCCCAGGAGGTGCCGCGCTCGCGCGTGCACGCCGTGGAGCTGTCCGAGGACGCCCTGCGGTGGACCCGCAAGAACGTCGAGGGGTCCAGGGTCGACCTGCGGCAGGGCAACGCGCTCACCGCCTTCCCGGACCTGGACGGTCAGGTCGACCTGGTCATCACCAACCCGCCGTACATCCCGCTCACCGAGTGGGAGTACGTCGCCCCCGAGGCCCGGGACTACGACCCCGACATGGCCCTCTTCTCCGGCGAGGACGGCCTGGACCTGATCCGCGGCCTGGAGCGCACCGCGCACCGGCTGCTGCGTCCGGGCGGCGTGGTCGTCGTCGAGCACGCCGACACCCAGGGCGGCCAGGTGCCGTGGATCTTCACCGAGGAGCGGGGCTGGGCCGACGCGGCCGACCACCCGGACCTCAACAACCGCCCGCGCTTCGCCACGGCCCGCAAGGCACTGCCGTGAGCACACCGGGCACCCCGCGGTCTTCGCGGACCTCTTGGACTTCGTGGACTTCATCCCAGCAGTACGTGTACGAGGAGGCCAGCTAAAGATGGCACGGCGATACGACACCAATGACGCGACCGACCGTGTGACCGGTCTGCGCGAGGCAGCGTCCGCCGTCCGCCGTGGCGAGCTCGTGGTGCTGCCGACGGACACGGTGTACGGCATCGGCGCCGACGCGTTCTCCTCGGAGGCGGTCGCCGACCTGCTCGACGCGAAGGGCCGGGGCCGCAACATGCCCACCCCCGTCCTCATCGGTTCCCCGAACACGCTGCACGGCCTCGTCACGGACTTCTCCGAGCTGGCCTGGGAGCTGGTCGACGCCTTCTGGCCTGGTGCGCTCACGCTCGTCGCCCGGCACCAGCCGTCCCTGCAGTGGGACCTCGGGGACACCCGCGGCACGGTCGCCGTGCGCATGCCGCTGCACCCGGTCGCCATCGAACTGCTGACCGAGGTCGGCCCCATGGCCGTGTCCTCCGCCAACCTGACCGGCCACCCGGCGCCGGAGGACTGCGACGCCGCGCAGGAGATGCTCGGCGACTCCGTCTCCGTCTACCTCGACGGCGGCCCGACCCCCGGCATCGTGCCCTCGTCGATCGTCGACGTGACCCGTGAGGTGCCGCTGCTGCTGCGCGCCGGCGCCATCTCGGCGGACGAGCTGCGAAAGGTCGTACCCGACCTCGAGGTGGCGAATTGACGGCCCCTGGATCGGGGCGTGGCATAGGCAACGGGGAAAGCGCGGCAGAGATCACGACGACGTTCGTGGGGCTCCCGCGTGACAGCTTCCGGATCCTCCACGTCAGTACCGGCAACGTGTGCCGCTCGCCCATCACCGAGCGGCTGACCCGCCATGCGGTGCGGGAGCGGCTCGGGATCCTGGGCGGCGGGCTGATCGTGGAGAGCGCCGGCACCTGGGGCCACGAGGGCGCGCCCATGGAGTCCCACGCGGAGACCGTCCTGGCGGATTTCGGCGCGGACGCCTCCGGCTTCACCGGGCGCGAGCTCCTGGACGAGCACGTGATCCGCGCCGACCTGGTGCTGACCGCCACCCGGGACCACCGGGCGCAGGTCATCTCCATGGGTCACTCGGCGGGCCTGCGTACCTTCACGCTCAAGGAGTTCACGCGCCTGGTCAAGGCCATCGACCCGGCGACCCTGCCGCCCCTGGAGGAGGGCGTGGTCGACCGCGCGCGTGCGCTGGTCCGCGCCGCGGCCGCTCTACGCGGGTGGCTGCTCGCGCCGACGGCCGAGGCGGACGAGGTCTACGACCCCTACGGCGCCCCCCTGACGTTCTTCCGGTCCATCGGGGACGAGATACACCAGGCCCTCGACCCGGTCGTCACGGCGCTCACGGGCGTCCCCGCAAGGACGTAACAGCCGAGCGCTCCGCAGGGCCCGGGCCTACATTGGTGCTACGTCACCACGGCGAGTGAGCCGAAGGACTCAGGCGCCCGGAGGCGAACCGCCCAGACAATGCGTCGCCCGGAGCCCACCATGACGGTCACCCCTGCCATCCAGGCCGACGTCCTGCGCCGTCAGGACCCCGAGCTTGCCGACATCCTGCTCGGGGAGCGGGAGCGGCAGTCGACCACGCTCCAGCTGATCGCCGCCGAGAACTTCAGCTCCCCGGCCGTGCTGGCCGCGCTCGGCTCCCCGCTGGCCAACAAGTACGCCGAGGGCTATCCGGGCGCCCGGCACCACGGCGGCTGCGAGATCGCCGACGCCGCCGAACGCGTCGCCGTCGAACGGGCCCGGGCGCTGTTCGGCGCCGACCACGCCAACGTCCAGGCGCACTCGGGCTCCTCGGCGGTGCTCGCCGCCTACGCCGCCCTGCTCCGCCCCGGCGACACCGTCCTCGCGCTCGGCCTGCCCTACGGCGGCCACCTCACGCACGGTTCGCCCGCCAACTTCTCCGGCCGATGGTTCGACTTCGTCGGATACGGGGTCGAGGCCGAGTCCGGGCTCATCGACCACGAGCAGGTGCGCACCCTGGCCCGCACCCGCCGGCCCAAGGCGATCGTGTGCGGCTCGATCGCCTATCCCCGCCATCTCGACTACGCGTTCTTCCGCGAGGTCGCCGACGAGGTGGGCGCCTACCTCATCGCCGACGCCGCGCACCCCCTCGGGCTGGTCGCCGGGAAGGCGGCCCCGAACCCGGTGCCGTACGCGGACATCGTCTGCGGGACCACCCACAAGGTGCTGCGGGGCCCGCGCGGCGGTGTGATCCTGTGCCGCGCGGAGCTGGCCGAGCGGGTCGACCGGGCCGTGTTCCCTTTCACACAGGGTGGTGCGCAGATGCACACCATCGCCGCGAAGGCGGTCGCGTTCGGGGAGGCGGCAACACCGGCGTTCGCCGCGTACGCCCATCAGGTGGTGGCGAACGCGCGGGTTCTGGCGGCCCGGCTGGCGGCGGAGGGCCTGGTCGTCACCACCGGCGGCACGGACACGCACCTGATCACCGCCGACCCGGCGCCGCTCGGCGTCGACGGACGCACCGCCCGGGGCCGTCTGGCCGCCGCGGGCCTGGTCATGGACTGTTGTGCGCTGCCGCACGGGGACGCCCGGGGGCTCAGGCTGGGCACGGCCGCGATCACCACGCAGGGCATGGGCGAGGCCGAGATGGCCCGGATCGCCGCACTGTTCTCCGGGGTGCTGCGGGGCGTGACGGAGATTTCGAGAGCCCGTGAAGATGTTCGGGAGCTGGCCGGTCGATTTCCGCCGTATCCCGCTTGAGTCGGGGTAAGCGCATCAGGGTGCACAGCCACTCGTGCAACCATCGTCGCTACCCGGAAGTCCCCACCCATATGCGCGCATCGCTAGGGTGTGGGGCTGAGATGGCCAGCGAGACCTGTGGGGAAGCCCGTGCGTGAATACCTCCTGACGCTCTGCATCACGGCCGCGGTGACGTATCTGCTGACAGGGCCGGTACGGAAGTTCGCGATCGTGGCCGGAGCCATGCCGGAGATCCGGGCACGTGACGTGCACCGGGAGCCCACTCCGCGCCTCGGCGGTATCGCGATGTTCTTCGGCCTGTGCGCGGGCCTGCTGGTCGCCGACCACCTGACCAACCTCAACCAGGTCTTCGAGACGTCGAACGAACCCCGGGCGCTGCTGTCCGGGGCCGCCCTGATCTGGCTGATCGGTGTACTGGACGACAAGTTCGAGATCGACGCCCTGATCAAGCTGGGCGGCCAGATGATCGCCGCGGGCGTGATGGTCGTGCAGGGTCTGACGATCCTGTGGCTGCCGGTCCCGGGTGTCGGCTCGGTCGCGCTCACCCAGTGGCAGGGCACCCTGCTCACGGTCGCCCTGGTCGTCATCACCATCAACGCGGTCAACTTCGTCGACGGCCTGGACGGCCTCGCGGCCGGCATGGTCTGCATCGCGGCCACGGCGTTCTTCCTGTACGCCTACCGCATCTGGTACTCGTACGGCATCGAGGCCGCCGCCCCCGCCACGCTGTTCTCGGCGATCCTGATGGGCATGTGCCTGGGCTTCCTGCCGCACAACATGCACCCGGCGCGGATCTTCATGGGCGACTCGGGCTCGATGCTGATCGGCCTGGTCCTGGCCGCCGGCGCGATCTCCATCACGGGGCAGGTCGACCCGGACGCGCTCAACCTGTACGTGGGCTCGGAGAAGGAGGCCGTGCACCAGACGGTCCCCGTCTACATCCCGCTGCTGCTGCCGTTGACGATCATCGCGGTGCCGGCCGCCGACCTGATCCTGGCGATCGTGCGGCGCACCTGGCGCGGCCAGTCCCCGTTCGCCGCCGACCGCGGCCACCTGCACCACCGGCTGCTGGAGATCGGCCACTCGCACAGCCGCGCGGTGCTGATCATGTACTTCTGGTCGGCGCTGATCGCCTTCGGCGCTCTCGCCTACTCGGTCAACTCGGCGTCCATGTGGATCGTGCTCGGTGTGGTGTTCCTGAGCGCGATCGGGCTGATCCTGCTTCTGCTGCCGCGCTTCACGCCCCGCGCCCCGCGCTGGATGGAGCGCTTCGTGCCGCCGCGCTACCGGCGCCGCGGTTCGGTCGCCGCCCTCGCACCCGAGGCGTCGACGCCGGCCTCCGCGGCGGACCAGCCCACCCCGGTCGGCGCCGAGAGCCGCCCGCCCGTGGTCTCCGGGGTGGCCGGCGTCAACGGGGCGACCGCCATCGGCCCCCGTTCGCGTCTGGCCGACCGGCGCAAGGCGGGGACAAGGTAAGAATCTGACGAGAGCATTGCCAAGTCGTGGGGATGCGATGGGGGTGCGAAGCGCCCAATACCAGACATCTCGGCGCTGTTCTTGCTCAGACGCGCAGGTTCACTCTCATGTGTGAGAGTCCGCACACCTTCAGGTAAAGACTGCATCAAATAGTTTGTGATACGGTTCACGAGAACCCCCGGATAGAGCCGAAGGACCGCAGTGCGACGGTCCATTGGCGTGAGGTCTCCACTCAGCCCGGGACTACGCTCGTCCATGACGACACCCCTGCCCCCTGCGAAAGCGGAGTTGCCGCCATGCCGTCCAATGACGCCCGGAACCTCTTGCAGTGCGCTGTACCCACAGCGGCTGCCGGTGTGGTCGTGGTCGCCGTCAGTGGCGCGGTGGCCGGAGGCAAGGGAGCCGTCGGAGCGGCCGTAGGCACCGTGCTGGCCATCCTCTTCATGGGAATCGGCCTGTTCGTTCTCCAGTGGACGGCAAAAACGCTCCCGCAGTTGTTCCAGGCCATGGGGCTGATGCTCTATGTCGCCCAGCTCCTGCTTCTCCTGATGTTCGTCGCCCTCTTCAAGGACACCTCTCTCTTCAACGCGAAGACGTTCGCCCTCGGGCTCGTCATCGCCACCGTCGTGTGGATGGCCGCGCAGGCTCGTGCGCATATGAAGGCCAAGATCTTCTACATCGACCCGGACTCCGAGAAGAGTGAGAAGCCCGAGAAGACCGGGTCGTCGTCGTGACGAGTAGGGGCGCGATAAAGGGCAGTAGGAACTCCTGCTATCGTCCGGTGCCAACTGCGGCATCGCGGGCGCGGGCATCTGAGCTGACGCCTGCTCGAACGCGAGGCTCGATGCCCCCCAGCCGCCCTCACATCCGTAACACCAGTCCCGTGCCGAACCGCGGCTCCGTGCCGCGCCGACACAACGAGGTTGCCGTACCTATGCGTCACGCCGAAGGAGCCCGCGGTGAGTGCTGACCAGACCCAGCTCGCCTTTGACTGGAGCTGTCGGATCATGTCCGACGGGTGTGGTTTTCCGGCACCGGGCCTGCACTCGTTCCTCTTCAAGCCGATTGCCACGGTTGGAGGGTTCGAGTTCAACAAGGTGATGCTGCTTGCCCTCATCACCACCGTCCTCGTCATCGGCTTCTTCTATGCGGCCTTCGGCAAGGCCAAGGTCGTGCCGGGCAAGCTGCAGATGGTCGGTGAAGCCGGTTACGACTTCGTCCGCCGCGGCATCGTCTACGAGACCCTCGGAAAGAAGGAGGGCGAGAAGTACGTCCCCCTGATGGTCTCGCTCTTCTTCTTCATCTGGATCATGAACATCTGGTCCGTGATCCCGCTCGCGCAGTTCCCGGTCTCGTCGATCATCGCCTTCCCGGCGGTTCTCGCCGCGGTCGTCTACGTGACCTGGGTCTCGCTGACCTTCAAGCGGCACGGATTCGTCGGCTTCTTCAAGAACATCACCGGCTACGACAAGTCGCTCGGCCCGGTGCTGCCGCTCGTCATGGTCATCGAGTTCTTCTCGAACCTGCTCGTCCGGCCGTTCACGCACGCGGTGCGACTCTTCGCCAACATGTTCGCCGGTCACCTGATGCTGGTGATGTTCACCGTCGCCTCCTGGTACCTGCTGAACAGCTGGATGGTCCCGGCGGCCGGTGTCTCCTTCGTCATGACCGTCGTGATGATCGGCTTCGAACTCTTCGTGCAGGCCGTCCAGGCGTACGTCTTCGTACTCCTTGCCTGCACGTACATCCAGGGCGCTCTGGCCGAGCACCACTGAGCCCCGCCCGCCCCGCAAATCCCAAGAACGTCCGGTGGCCAACCCCCGCCGGTCCGTGAAAGAGAAGGAAGAAACAGCATGGCTGCCACTGAGACCCTCGCCGCTGTCTCCGGTTCGCTCGGCTCCATCGGCTACGGCCTCTCCGCCATCGGCCCCGGCGTCGGCGTCGGCATCATCTTCGGTAACGGCACCCAGGCTCTGGCCCGTCAGCCCGAGGCCGCCGGCCTGATCCGTGCCAACCAGATCCTGGGCTTCGCCTTCTGTGAGGCGCTCGCCCTCATCGGCATCGTTATGCCGTTCGTGTTCGGTCAGTAATCACCTGCTCACCGACACGTTTCGACGAAAGGCACTGATGTGATCGCCAACCTGGTGCAGCTGGCGGCCGAGGAGAAGCAGAACCCGCTTATTCCTCCGGGCCCCGAGCTGCTCATCGGCACCATCGCCTTCGCCATCGTGTTCTTCTTCTTCTGGAAGAAGCTGCTTCCGAACATCAACAAGGTTCTGGAGGAGCGCCGCGCGGCGATCGAAGGCGGTATCGAAGAGGCCGAGACCATGAAGGTCGAGGCCCAGAGCGTCCTTGAGCAGTACAAGGCACAGCTCGCCGAGGCCCGGCACGAGGCCGCGCGCCTGCGCCAGGAGGCGCAGGAGCAGGGTGCCACGCTCATCGCCGAGATGCGGGCCGAAGGCCAGCGTCAGCGCGAGGAGATCGTCGCCGCCGGCCACTCCCAGATCGAGGCCGACCGCAAGGCCGCCGCTTCCGCGCTGCGCCAGGACGTCGGCAAGCTCGCCACCGACCTGGCCGGCAAGCTCGTCGGGGAGTCCCTCGAGGACCACGCCCGCCAGAGCCGCGTGATCGACCGGTTCCTCGACGAGCTCGAGGAGAAGGCCGAGGCCGGGCGATGAACGGAGCGAGCCGCGAGGCCCTGGCAGCCGCACGTGAGCGTCTCGACGCGCTGACGGACTCGACGTCCGTGAACGCGGCTTCGCTCGCCGACGAGCTGGCCGCCGTCACCGCGCTGCTCGACCGCGAGGTGTCGCTGCGTCGGGTCCTCACCGACCCGGCGCAGGACGGAGAGGCCAAGGCCGGGCTGGCCCAGCGTCTGCTCGGCACCCAGGTCAGCGGCCCCGCCGCCGACCTGGTGGCCGGCATGGTGCGCTCCCGCTGGTCGCAGTCCCGCGACCTGGTGGACGCGCTGGAGGAGCTGGCCGACACCGCCGACCTCACGGCCGCCCAGCAGGCGGGCAAGCTCGACGACGTCGAGGACGAGCTGTTCCGGTTCGGCCGGATCGTCTCCGGCAGCACCGAGCTGCGCGCCGCGCTGACCGACCGCAAGGCCACCACCTCGGCCAAGAGCGAGCTGCTGCGCAGCCTCCTCGGCGGCCGGGCGCAGTCGGCCACCGAGCGTCTGGTCACGCGCCTTGTGACCGCGCCGCGGGGACGTAGCCTGGAGTCGGGACTCGAGTCCCTGTCCAAGCTGGCCGCCGACCGCCGGGACCGCATGGTGGCGATCGTCACCTCGGCGGTACCGCTGAGCGACCCGCAGAAGCAGCGCCTGGGCGCCGCCCTCGCGAAGCTCTACGGCCGCACGATGCACCTCAACCTGGACGTGGACCCCGAGGTCCTCGGCGGGATCCGGGTGCAGGTCGGTGACGAGGTCATCAACGGCTCCCTCGCGGACCGCATCGAGGACGCCAGCCGCCGGCTCGCCGGCTGAGCAGCAACTCAATAGGCACAACGTACTTACGACGGCCCTGGTTGGGCCGTGCAGAAGAATCCTGGGGGTCGCCCCCAGACCCCCAAAGTGAAACTTCGGGCCCAACAAGGAGAGCAGGGAACCCAGATGGCGGAGCTCACGATCCGGCCGGAGGAGATCCGGGACGCGCTGGAGAACTTCGTCCAGGCGTACAAGCCGGACGCGGCCTCGCGCGAGGAGGTCGGTACGGTCACCTTCGCCGGTGACGGCATCGCGAAGGTCGAGGGCCTGCCCTCGACCATGGCCAACGAGCTGCTGAAGTTCGAGGACGGCACCCTCGGCCTCGCCCTCAACCTCGAGGAGCGCGAGATCGGTGCCATCGTCCTCGGCGAGTTCAGCGGCGTCGAGGAGGGCCAGCCGGTCTCCCGTACCGGTGAGGTTCTCTCCGTCGCGGTGGGCGAGGGCTACCTCGGCCGCGTGGTCGACCCCCTCGGCAACCCGATCGACGGCCTCGGCGAGATCGAGACCGAAGACCGTCGCGCCCTGGAGCTGCAGGCCCCGGGCGTCATGGTCCGCAAGTCGGTGCACGAGCCGATGGAGACGGGCTACAAGGCTGTCGACGCGATGACCCCCGTCGGCCGTGGCCAGCGTCAGCTGATCATCGGTGACCGCCAGACCGGCAAGACCGCCCTGGCCGTCGACACGATCATCAACCAGCGTGACAACTGGCGCTCGGGCGACCCGAACAAGCAGGTCCGCTGCATCTACGTCGCCATCGGCCAGAAGGGCTCCACGATCGCCGGTGTGCGCGGCGCTCTGGAAGAGGCCGGCGCGCTGGAGTACACGACCATCGTCGCCGCCCCGGCGTCCGACCCGGCCGGCTTCAAGTACCTGGCGCCGTACACCGGTTCGGCCATCGGCCAGCACTGGATGTACCAGGGCAAGCATGTCCTGATCATCTTCGACGACCTGTCGAAGCAGGCCGACGCCTACCGCGCCGTGTCGCTGCTGCTGCGCCGCCCGCCGGGCCGTGAGGCCTACCCGGGTGACGTCTTCTACCTGCACTCCCGTCTGCTGGAGCGCTGCGCCAAGCTCTCCGACGAGATGGGTGCCGGCTCGATGACCGGTCTGCCGATCGTCGAGACCAAGGCCAACGACGTCTCGGCGTTCATCCCGACCAACGTCATCTCCATCACCGACGGCCAGTGCTTCCTGGAGTCGGACCTCTTCAACGCCGGTCAGCGCCCCGCGCTGAACGTCGGTATCTCCGTCTCCCGAGTCGGTGGTTCCGCGCAGCACAAGGCGATGAAGCAGGTCTCCGGCCGTCTGCGTGTGGACCTCGCCCAGTTCCGTGAGCTGGAGGCGTTCGCCGCCTTCGGTTCGGACCTGGACGCCGCGTCCAAGGCGCAGCTGGAGCGTGGCCAGCGCATGGTCGAGCTGCTGAAGCAGGCGCAGTACCAGCCGATGGCCACCGAGGATCAGGTCGTTTCCGTCTGGGCCGGCACCACCGGCAAGATGGACGACGTCCCCGTCGCCGACATCCGCCGCTTCGAGAAGGAGCTGCTGGACTACCTGCACCGCAAGGAGCAGGGTCTGATGACCTCCATTCGCGAGGGCGGCAAGATGTCCGACGACACCCTGCAGGCGGTCGCCGAGGCCATCGCGGAGTTCAAGAAGCAGTTCGAGACCTCCGACGGCAAGCTGCTCGGCGAGGACACCCCGGCTGCCGGTAAGTGATGACGGAAGGGACCTGACTCATGGGAGCCCAGCTCCGGGTCTACAAGCGTCGCATCCGATCCGTCTCCGCGACCAAGAAGATCACCAAGGCGATGGAGATGATCGCCGCCTCGCGCGTCGTCAAGGCGCAGCGCAAGGTGGCGGCCTCCACCCCGTACGCGACCGAGCTCACCCGCGCGGTCACGGCGGTGGCGACCGGATCCAACACCAAGCACCCGCTGACGACGGAGGCCGAGAACCCGACCCGTGCCGCGGTCCTGCTCCTCACGAGCGACCGCGGTCTGGCCGGCGCCTTCAACTCCAACGCCATCAAGGCCGCGGAGAAGCTCACGGCGAAGCTTGAGGCCGAGGGCAAGGAGGTCGTCAGCTACATCGTCGGCCGCCGCGGTGTCGCCCACTACAACTTCCGCGAGCGCAAGATCGCGGAGTCGTTCACGGGCTTCACCGACGACCCGACGTACGCGGACGCCAAGAAGGTCGCGGCCCCGCTGATCGAGGCCATCGAGACGGAGACGGCCGAGGGCGGCGTGGACGAGCTCCACATCGTCTACACCGAGTTCGTGTCGATGATGACGCAGACGGCGATCGAGGCGCGGCTGCTGCCGCTCAGCCTCGACGAGGTCGCTGCGGAGGCCGCGCCCAAGGGCGAGATCCTTCCGCTGTTCGACTTCGAGCCCTCGGCGGAGGACGTCCTCGACGCCCTGCTGCCGCGCTACGTCGAGAGCCGCATCTACAACGCGCTGCTCCAGTCGGCCGCCTCCAAGCACGCCGCCACGCGGCGCGCGATGAAGTCGGCCACCGACAACGCCGGAGAGCTCATCGAGACGCTCACCCGGCTTGCCAACCAGGCCCGCCAGGCCGAAATCACCCAGGAAATCAGCGAGATCGTCGGTGGCGCGAGCGCCCTGGCCGACGCGACCGCGGGGAGTGACCGATAAATGACCACCACTGTTGAGCCGACCGCTCCTGCTGGCGTGGCCACTGGCCGCGTCGCGCGGGTCATCGGCCCGGTCGTCGACGTGGAGTTCCCCGTCGACGCGATGCCGGAGATCTACAACGCCCTGCACGTCGAGGTCGCCGACCCGGCGCTCGCGGGCGAGAAGAAGACGCTGACCCTGGAGGTCGCCCAGCACCTGGGTGACGGCCTCGTCCGTGCCATCTCCATGCAGCCCACCGACGGCCTGGTCCGCCAGGCCCCGGTGACCGACACGGGCGCGGGCATCACCGTCCCGGTCGGCGACTTCACCAAGGGCAAGGTGTTCAACACCCTCGGTGAGGTGCTGAACACCGACGAGGTCCACACGGGCGAGCGCTGGTCCATCCACCGCAAGGCCCCCGCGTTCGACCAGCTCGAGTCGAAGACCGAGATGTTCGAGACGGGCCTGAAGGTCGTCGACCTGCTCACCCCGTACGTCAAGGGCGGCAAGATCGGTCTGTTCGGTGGTGCCGGTGTCGGCAAGACCGTGCTGATCCAGGAAATGATCATGCGTGTCGCCAACCTCCACGAGGGCGTCTCCGTCTTCGCGGGCGTCGGCGAGCGCACCCGTGAGGGCAACGACCTCATCGCGGAGATGGAAGAGTCCGGCGTTCTGGACAAGACCGCCCTGGTCTTCGGCCAGATGGACGAGCCCCCGGGCACCCGTCTTCGCGTGGCCCTGGCCGGCCTGACGATGGCGGAGTACTTCCGTGACGTCCAGAAGCAGGACGTGCTGTTCTTCATCGACAACATCTTCCGCTTCACCCAGGCCGGTTCCGAGGTGTCGACCCTGCTCGGCCGTATGCCCTCCGCGGTGGGCTACCAGCCGAACCTGGCCGACGAGATGGGCACCCTCCAGGAGCGCATCACCTCGACCCGTGGTCACTCGATCACCTCGATGCAGGCGATCTACGTCCCCGCGGACGACCTGACCGACCCGGCCCCGGCCACCACCTTCGCCCACCTCGACGCGACGACGGTTCTGTCCCGTCCGATCTCCGAGAAGGGCATCTACCCGGCCGTGGACCCGCTGGACTCGACGTCCCGCATCCTCGACCCGCGGTACATCTCGGCGGAGCACTACAACGCCGCGATGCGCGTGAAGAACATCCTGCAGAAGTACAAGGACCTGCAGGACATCATCGCGATCCTCGGTATCGACGAGCTCGGCGAGGAGGACAAGCTCGTCGTCCACCGTGCCCGTCGCGTGGAGCGCTTCCTGTCCCAGAACACCCACGCCGCCAAGCAGTTCACCGGTGTGGACGGTTCGGACGTGCCGCTGGACGAGTCGATCGCCGCGTTCAACGCGATCTGCGACGGCGAGTACGACCACTTCCCGGAGCAGGCGTTCTTCATGTGCGGTGGTCTCGAGGACCTGAAGAACAACGCGAAGGAGCTGGGCGTCTCCTGACCCGGGCAGCGCTCGAGTCATGAGGGGGCGGGGCTCGTCCCGCCCCCTCATTCACGCCTACTAGACTTGTAACCAACACCCGGCACTCCCGCCGGGTGGTGACCCGAGGAGCCACCCTTGGCTGCTGAGCTGCACGTCGCGCTGGTCGCGGCCGACCGTGAGGTCTGGTCCGGCCAGGCCACCCTGGTCGTCGCGCGCACCACGTCCGGCGACATCGGCGTCATGCCCGGTCACCAGCCGCTGCTCGGTGTGCTGGAGTCGGGCCCGGTGACCATCCGTACGAGTGAGGGCGGGACGGTCGTCGCCGCTGTCCACGGCGGATTCATCTCGTTCGCGGACGACAAGCTCTCGCTGCTCGCCGAAGTCGCCGAGCTGTCGGACGAGATCGATGTCCAGCGCGCGGAGCAGGAGCTCGAGCGCGCCAAGGCGGAGGACGACGCGGAGGCCCAGCGCCGCGCGGACGTCCGTCTGCGGGCTGCGACGGCGGCGCGCTGACCCCGACCGCCGTGTGATGACGTCACTCAGCCGCGGCTGGGTACCGGAGAGATCCGGGCCCGGCCGCGGCTGAGGCGGATGTGGGTGATTTTTACGTTCCGTTACCTAGGAGACGAGGAGGTCGGTGTCGATGGTCCTCGCTCTGACTGTGTGCGGAATCGTGGTGGCCCTCGTGGTGGTGGGCCTGTTCGTCTTCGGTCTGCGCCGCCGGCTGATCCAGCGGTCGGGCGGCACCTTCGACGCCAGCATGCGCTGGGACGCCCCGTCCGAGGGCGACAGCAACGGCAAGGGCTGGGCGTACGGCGTGTCCCGGTACAACGGTGACCGCGTCGAGTGGTACCGCGTCTTCTCCTACTCGCCCCGTCCGCGCCGTGTCCTGGAGCGTTCCGCGATCGAGGTGGCCGGCCGCCGGGTCCCGGAGGGGGAGGAGGAGCTGGCGCTGCTCTCCGACCATGTGATCCTGGCCTGTCTGCACCGGGGCACGCGTCTCGAACTCGCGATGAGCGAAGACGCGCTGACCGGCTTTCTCGCGTGGCTCGAAGCGGCCCCGCCCGGTCAGCGGGTGAATGTGGCGTAGCCACATTCACCCGCTGGGTGGGGGTCCCCCCGGACGAAGTCTGGGGGAGCGTCAATGTGGCTTAGGGTCTGAGCCCCCTCGAACGTCCTTCTGGCCCGGCCTACTTCAGGCCGCTGTCGATGGCGTTCGCCAGCTCTCCGTTCGCGGTGTCTCCGCTGAACTCCCAGAAGAACGCGCCGCCCAGGCCCTGGTTCTTGGCCCAGCTCATCTTCCCGGCGATGGTCGACGGGGTGTCGTAGGACCACCAGTTGCTGCCGCAGTAGGCGTACGCCGTGCCGGCGACGGTGCCGGTCACCGGGCAGGAGTTCTTCAGGACCTTGTAGTCCTCGATGCCCGCCTCGTACGTGCCCGGGGCCGCGCCGGTCGCCGAGCCGCCGGGGGCGGACTGGGTGACGCCGGTCCAGCCGCGGCCGTAGAAGCCGATGCCGAGGAGCAGCTTCTTCGCGGGGACGCCCTTCGCCTTCAGCTTGGCGATCGCGTCGGCCGAGTTGAAGCCGGCCTGCGGGATCCCCGGGTAGGACGTGAGCGGGGAGTGCGGGGCGGTCGGGCCGTCCTTGTCGAAGGCGCCGAAGTAGTCGTACGTCATCACGTTGTACCAGTCGAGGTGCTGGGCGGCGCCGCCGTAGTCGGCCGCGTCGATCTTGCCGCCGGAGGAGCCGTCGGCGGTGATGGCCGCGGTGACCAGGTAGTTCGGGCCGAACTCGGTACGCAGCGCCGACATCAGGTTCTTGAACGCGGCGGGGCCCGAGGTGTCGCAGCTCAGGCCGCAGGCGTTCGGGTACTCCCAGTCGATGTCGATGCCGTCGAAGACGTCGGCCCAGCGCGGGTCCTCCACGACGGCCTTGCAGGACTTGGCGAAGGCGGCGGCGTTGGCCGCGGCCTGGCCGAAGCCGCCGGAGTAGGTCCAGCCGCCGAAGGAGTACAGCACCTTGATGTGCGGGTACTTGGCCTTCAGCTGCCGGAGCTGGTTGAAGTTGCCGCGCAGCGGCTGGTCCCAGGTGTCGGCGGTGCCGCTGACGGACTGGTCGGCGGTGTAGGCCTTGTCGTAGGCGGCGTAGGTGTCGTCGACGGTGCACTGGCCGTTCTTGACGTTGCCGAAGGCGTAGTTGATGTGCGTGATCTTCGAGGCCGTGCCCGACGTCACCAGGTTCTTGACGTGGTAGTTGCGGCCGTAGACGCCCCACTCGGTGAAGTAGCCGAGCTTGACCTTGTCGCCGGTGGGCGGCGGCTCGGTGGTGCCGCCGGTGGTGCGGACCCGGACGGCGCCGCTGACCGGGCCGGTCTGGTCGGCGGTGTCACGGGCCTGGACGGAGTAGGAGTAGTCGGTGCCCTTGGTCAGACCGGTGTCCGTGTACGAGGTGGTCGTGACCGTGGCGACCTTCGTGCCGTCGCGCAGGACGTCGTAGTTCTTGACGCCCTTGTCGTCGGTGGCCGCGGACCAGGTCAGCTTCACCGAGGTGTCGGTGATGCCGGAGGCGGTGGGGGTGCCGGGGGCGCTCGGCGCACTGTCGCCGGGTTCCGTGGTGCCGCCGTCGCAACTGCCGCCGTTGAGCTTGCAGTTCGCGGGGGAGCCGGAGCCCGAGCCGTTGAAGCCGAAGGAGACGGAGGCGCCGGGGGCGAGGCTGCCGTTCCAGGACTTGTTCTTCGCGGTCCAATGGGTGCCGGAGGAGGTGACGTCGGCGTCCCAGGCGGAGGTGACGGAGGTGCCGGAGGGGAAGTCCCACTCGACGGTCCAGGAACTGAGGGCCGTGGTGCCGGTGTTCTTCACCGTCCACTTGCCCTCGAAGCCGGAGCCCCAGTCCTGGGTCTTTGCGTAGGTCGCGGTGGCGGACGTGGCTGCCTGGGCCGGGCTCGCCAGGCCGACGAGGCCGGCCAGCGGGAGCAACAGGGTCGCGAACCCTGCCGCGGCTCTGTGTCTGAAGCGCATGGTGCGCCTCCTCGATGGAGTTGTGGGGGCGTGACTGAGCCTCACGCCCACTCGTGGTGCGGTGAGAATAGAAAGGTCTGGACCACCGGTCAATAGGTCTGGACCACCATCCACCGGACTCCTCAGACACCCAACTCCTGTGCCAGCACGGCGGCTTGCACCCGGCTCCGCAGCCCCAGCTTCCCGAGCAGCCTGCTGACATGGGTCTTCACGGTCGCCTCGGCCATGTCGAGCCGCTCCGCGATGCCCGCGTTGGACAACCCACGGCCGAGGCAGGACAGCACCTCGCGCTCCCGCCGGGTCAGCTGTTCGAGCACCGCCGGATCGGCCGCGGGCTCCCGGGCGGGCTTCGCGGCGAACTCCGCGATCAGCCGCCGCGTCACCGCCGGGGCGATCAGCCCCTCCCCGCGCGCGACCGTCCGCACGGCCTCCAGCAGCTGCCTCGCCTCGGTGTTCTTCAGCAGGAACCCGGACGCCCCCGCCCGCAACGCCCCGAAGACGTACTCGTCGAGATCGAAGGTGGTCAGCACGAGTACGTCCGCGAGCCGCTCCCCGACGACCTGCCGAGTCGCCGACACCCCGTCCAGGCGCGGCATCTGAACGTCCATCAGCACCAGGTCCGGCCGCAACTCGCGGGCCAGCACCACCGCCTGCTCACCGTCCGCGGCCTCGCCGACCACCTCGATGTCGGGTGCGCTGCGCAGGATGAGGACCAGTCCGGCGCGGACGGCGGACTGGTCCTCGGCGACCAGGACGCGGATCATGCGGTTTCTCCTTCGAGGGTGCCGTCGACGGGGAGGGTGGCGCGCACGGCCCAGATCTTGCCCGCGCACGAGTCCTCGGGGACTGCGTCGAACGTGCCGTCCAGCAGGGCCACACGTTCTCTCATGCCGACCAGACCCGCGCCGGACCCGGGGGCGCGCGGCGCGTCCCGGTCGCCGTACGGGCTGGTCACGCTGACGACGAGTGAGCCGTCCCGCCGCCTCAGGGACACGGTGACCCGGCCCGGGGCCGCGTGCTTGAGCGCATTGGTCAGTGACTCCTGCACGATGCGGTAGGCGGCGAGCTCGACGGGGGCGGGCGCGTCGCTCGGCTCGGCGTCGAGGGTGACGTCGAGGCCGTTGGCCCGGGCGCCGTCCACCAGCGAGCCCAGGCCGTCGAGCGTGGGAGCGGCGGACGGCTCCACGTCACCGCTGCTGTCGCGCAGGATGCCGATCAGGCGGCGCATCTCGGCGAGCCCCTCCACACTGTTCTCGCGGATGACCGCGAGCGCGTCCTGAGAGGTCTTCGGATCGTCGAGGGACAGCGCGGCGGTGGAGTGGATGGCGATCGCGGACAGGTGATTGGCCACCATGTCGTGCAGCTCGCGGGCCATCCGGGCGCGCTCGGCGGTGACGGCCTGGGTGCGGTCCATCTCCGCGAGCAGCGCGGTCTGCTCGGCGCGCAGCCGCGCCGCCTCGGCGGCCTCGCGGTGGTTGCGCACGATCAGCCCGGTGGAGGCGGGCCCGAAGGAGACCAGGCCGGTGACCACACCGATCAGCAGCGCCTCGGGCTCGCGCCAGACCGCGAACGGCACGACGGCACCGGCCACGGTGAGCAGCCCGGTGATCCGCGGGATGCGGTGGGCCGAGGCGGGCGGGCCGTACAGGACGGCCGCGTACATCAGGTCGGTGTACATCAGGATCGAGACCAGGTTGCCCTGGGTGACGACGTCCAGGACGATCGCGGCCGTGCCGATCAACAGGCCGGTGCGCGGGGCGGCCCGGCGCAGCAACTCGCAGCCGGCGAGCACGAACAGCGGCAGCAGGACCGGCCAGCGCCCGGGCAGGAGCACGTACACCTCGGTGCTCGGTCTCGTGGCCAGGCCGGCACCCCACAGCAGCAGTCCGCCGAGCAGACTGCCGAGCGCGACGTAGACGTCGAAACGTCGGGGGCGGGGGAGTCCGGCGGCCATGGCACCATCCAACACGGCCGGTCGGGCTCCGCGCATGATCCGCGCGTAGGGGGTCCGGCTGCATCTTTCGATGTACCCGGGGTTCGTCGGTCGCGACGACGATTCCCGCCGCCCCGCCCGGGAGCCTGGAGAGGTGACCGAGAGGAGCGAACCGTGATCGTCGCCTTGATCGCCGCCTGTGAGATCGGCTTCTGGGTGCTGCTGGCGGCCGGCCTGTCCGTCCGCTACCTGCTGAAGATGCCGCGCACCGGCCTGGCGCTGCTGCTGTGCGAGCCGTTGCTGGAGGTCGTCCTGCTGGTGGCCACCGCACTGGACCTGAAGAACGGCGCCGAGCCGAACTGGACGCACGGTTTGGCCGCGCTGTACATCGGCTACACGGCCGGGCACGGCCACCGCACGGTGAAGTGGCTCGACGGCCACGCCGCCCACCGGCTGGGCGGCGCCCCGAAGCCGCTCGGGCCGCCGCGGTTCGGTATGGCCCGGGCGCGCCACGAGGGGAGGGTCTGGCTGGGCACGCTGGTAGGCGCTGTCGTCGCGACCGTGCTGCTCCAGCTGGCCATCTGGTACGTCGACGACCCGAGCCGCGTCACCTCGCTGGAGAGCTGGCGCTATGTGGCCTGGCGTGCGGCGGGGATCCACGGACTGATCGCGCTGAGCTATCTGGTCTGGCCGCGGAGGGCTCCCGCCGGGGAGGCCGGGGAGGCCGGGGAGACGGTGGAGAGGGAGGGGGCGCAGCGTTAGGTCCGGTACCTCGGCCGCGGGCCCGTGGTGGCTGGTCGCGCAGTTCCCCGCGCCCCTGAAAGGGGCGCTTCAGCGCTCCCCGCCCGGCACCCACAGCACGTCGCCGACCTCCTTGTTCGCCGTCCTCGCCAGGATGAACAGGAGATCGGAGAGGCGGTTGAGGTAGGTCGCCGTCAGGGGGTTCATCACCTCGCCGTGTGCCTCCAGAGCCGCCCAGGTCGAGCGCTCCGCCCGGCGGACCACGGTGCAGGCCTGGTGCAGGAGGGCCGCACCGGGGGTGCCGCCGGGCAGGATGAACGAGCGGAGCTTCTCCAGCTGTTCGTTGAAGTGGTCGCAGTCCGCCTCCAGCTTGTCGATGTAGAACTGCTCGACCCGCAGGGGCGGGAACTCCGGGTTCTCCACCACCGGCGTCGACAGGTCCGCCCCCACGTCGAACAGGTCGTTCTGGACGCGGGTGAGGACCGTGACGATCTCCTCGGCCAGGCCACCCAGCGCGATGGCCGTGCCGATCGCCGCGTTGGCCTCGTTGGCGTCGGCGTACGCCGAGATCCGCAGGTCGGTCTTGGCGACCCTGCTCATGTCGCCGAGGGCGGTGGTGCCCTGGTCGCCGGTCCTGGTGTAGATGCGCGTCAGATTGACCATGTGGCCAATCTAGACGTTCGCGTCATGGGCTGACCTCATCACCTTTGGCCTCGTACGTGCGCACCTGATTCGTACGCGTGTCCTGAGGGACCGAGCGTCGTTCACCGAGGAGAGGTTCATCGCGTCGCTCAGTTGGCAGTCCGCAATCGTGCCCGTCACACAGGCACCGCAGTGCGCACTGTCAATCCGGGTCGGTCACAGGGCGTGGAGACTCGGCATCAGCCGGTCTGTGAAGCGCCAACCAGCGAGAAACCGCAAGGAATTACCGCTCCGACCGCTGAGGTCGGAATCCCTTCGGCGCGGCCGTCGGGAGGATCGCCAAGTCCGTCGTGTGAGACGTGATGCGCGTCTCATGCCTTGAGACGTGAAACGCGTTACTAAGCGCTCACACACAGCCTCACGAACGCTAGTGTCCGCCCGAGAGGCAGACATAAGCAGCGCGTCAGGGGAGTCGCACAGTGGCACGGAAGCTTGCCGTCATCGGAGCCGGCCTCATGGGATCCGGCATCGCCCAGGTCTCCGCACAGGCGGGCTGGGAGGTGGTTCTGCGTGACGTCACCGACGAGGCACTGACGCGGGGCACCGACGGCATCAAGGCGTCGTACGACAAGTTCGTCGCCAAGGGCAAGCTGGAGGCGCACGACGCCGACGCCGCCCTGGCCCGCATCACCGCGACCACCGACCTGGACGCCGTGGCGGACGCGGACGTGGTCGTCGAGGCCGTGTTCGAGAAGCTCGAGATCAAGCACGAGATCTTCCGCGCGCTCGACAAGATCGTGAAGGACGAGGCGGTCCTCGCCTCCAACACCTCCGCCATCCCGATCACCAAGATCGCGGCGGCGACGGAACGCCCGGAGCGGGTCGTCGGCACGCACTTCTTCTCGCCGGTGCCGATGATGCAGCTGTGCGAACTGGTGCGCGGCTACAAGACCAGCGACGAAACCCTCGCCACCGCCCGGGAGTTCGCCGAGTCGGTCGGCAAGACCTGCATCGTCGTCAACCGTGACGTGGCCGGCTTCGTGACGACCCGTCTCATCTGCGCCCTGGTCGTCGAGGCCGCGAAGCTGCAGGAGTCGGGCGTGGCGAGCGCCGAGGACATCGACCTGGCCTGCAAGCTGGGCTTCGGTCACGCCATGGGCCCGCTGGCGACGGCGGACCTGACCGGTGTCGACATCCTGCTGCACGCCACGAACAACATCTACACCGAGTCCCAGGACGAGAAGTTCGCGGCTCCCGAGTCGATGCGCCGGATGGTTGACGCCGGTGACATCGGCCGCAAGAGCGGGCAGGGCTTCTACAAGCACTGAAACCGCACATGCCCGGGGGCCCATCACACCCCAGGGTGAATTCGGTATCGGTTCGCTTACAGGAAGCAACCTCTGGCTCCTCCACACAGTCAGAGGTTGCATCACCCACATCCAGAACGCGGAGCACGATTCGCACGCACGGGGAGCGCATATGTACATCAGGGGCGACCACGCCGAGCTGGTCGTCGGGGGCCGCCTCGACGTCCGGAGCGCGGCGGACGCCCGTACGGTCCTGCACTCGGCCGTCGACGACGGAGTCGGGGACCTCGTGCTGGACCTGTCCGAACTGGACTCCTGGGACGCCACCGGACTGGGTGTGATCATGGGGGCCCACCGGCGGGCCGGCCGCTGCGGCCGGCGCCTGGTGCTGCGCGACGTACCGCCGCAGATGCAGCGCCTGCTTGTGGCCACCCGACTGCACCGGATCCTGGCGATCGAGGGAGGCATCGGGGTGGAGACGCTTCCCCGCGTGTGACGGCTCGTGCGGGTGTGAGCCGGGCGACCGGGGAGACCCGGACGCACGTCGCCCAACCGTGCGACGCGCACAATCCTCACGAGACCGTGACGTTACGGACGGAGCGGTACCCCGGACTGTCGTAGATACTGTGCGAAGGTTTAGGGTTCGGCTGCCCGCTGCCTTGACACCCTTCGAGCGGGACCGGACCAGAAGCGACAGCGCGGTGTGCAGCAAGGCCGGGAGGGGCTTTTCCAAGCACACACACGCTTTTGGGGGCTTGACCTATGGATCCTGACAACCAGGGACCCGAGGAGTACGGCCACGACGAGCGGGGTGCCTCCCGGTCGAGCGTGTTCGAGACTGGGGGAGGCCCCGCGCCCCGCCAGCGCCCTCCGAGGGAATCCCTCACACCGGACTTCGCCCAGCACGCGCCGGCGCTCGCCCGCACGGTGCAGCTCGTCGCCGGCGATTTCCTGCTGACGGTCAACCCCGTCGACGGCAGCGAGATCGAGGCCTGCCCGCCCACCCAACGGCCCGCCCGGCCGGTGAAGCTCACCGAGGCCGAGCGCGCCGAGGCCGAGCGCGCGGCCCGCCCGCCCGTCCCGCCGGGCCCCCCGCAGCCCGCCCTGCCGCTGCTGGCCCGCCAGGACGAACGCGAGCGCCTGGTGCGCCTGCTCGCCCGGGGCCGCTCCACCCGCCTCACCGGCGCGCCCGGCTCGGGCCGCACCCGCCTGCTCGACCTCGTCGCCGAGGACTGCTCCGACCTCGCACCCGACGGCGTCGTCCGTCTCAACGGCTTCGGACGCACCTCCGACGACCTGCTGTACGGCCTGTTCCACGCGGTGTACAGCGCCCCGCTGCACCGCCCGGACCGGGACGAACTGCTGACTCATGTCCGTGAGATCGGCGCGGTCGTCGTCCTCGACGACCTGGAGTTCGGCGGCGCCGCGCTCGACGAGCTGCTGGAGGCGACCCCCGAGTGCGCCTTCCTGTTCGGCGCCACCCCGGACGTGCCGGCCCCCTCCGCCGACGCCGCCGTCGAGGAGGTCCTCCTCGGCGGACTGGAGCGCGCGGCCGGGCTCGACCTGCTGGAACACGCCGTCGGCCGGACCCTCACCGAGGACGAGTCCAACTGGGCCGGTGACCTCTGGTTCGAGTCCGAGGGCCTGCCGCTGCGCTTCGTCCAGGCGGGCGCCCTGCTGCGGCAGCGCGACCGGCTGCGCGCCGGCACCAGCGCCGTCGACGAGTTCGGCGTCTTCGAGGACGCGCCCCCGGCCGACAGCGCAGAGACCTACGACCTCGGCGACGACGTGCCGCTGCCCGCACTCGGCGAGGCCGCCGCGCCCGCGCCGCTGCTGGCGGCCCGGCTGAGCGCCTCCGCCCGCGCCACCCTGCGGTTCGCGCTCGCCCTCGGTGGCGAGGTTCCGCACCAGGCGCATCTGCCCGCCCTGGTCGGCGACACCCACGCGGACGCCGCCCTCGGCGAACTGGCCGCTTGCGGCCTGGTCTCCCCGGTCGGCTCCCGTTACCGCCTCGCGGCCGGCGTGCCGGCCCAGCTGGAGGCCGCCGGGTACGCCGACGAGGCCGAGGCCGCGGCCCGCAGCGCCGCCCAGCACTACTCCTGGTGGGCCGGGCACCCCTCGGTCACCCCGGAGCGGGTGTGCGCCGAGGCCGACGCGCTCCTCGCCGCGCTGGCCCTCCTCGGACCCGCCACCCGGCCGCCCGCCGAGGGCGAGGAGAGCGCGGCCGTGCACCTGGCCCGTACCGCCGCCCCCGCGCTCGCCGCCGGACTGCACTGGAGCGCCTGGGAGCGGGCCCTGCGCTCCGGCGCCGAGGCCGCCCGGCTCGCCGGGGACGTCGGCGAAGAGGCCTACTTCCACCACGAGCTCGGCGTCCTCGCCCTGTGCGCGGGCCGGCTCGACCGGGCCCGGGCCGAACTGGAGGCCTCCATCGGGCTGCGCGGCGCCCTCGCCGACAAGCGCGGCACCGTCGCCGGCCGCCGTGCCCTCGCCCTGGTCGCCGACCGCTCGGGCACCCCGATCGGGCTCGGGCCGACCGCGGGGGAGGAGGTGCCCGACGCCCGTGACGAGGAGTCGGCGTCGCCGCCCGGCGGCGTTCCCGCGCCCTTCCCCACGCTCCAGCAGCCGCCCTCCCCGGCCCTGGTCACCCACCGCAGCTCGCCCGCGCCCTCACGGGCGGCCCGGGGCGGCCTCAAGGGCCTGGCCCGGCGCAACCTCGTGGCCGCCGGAGCCGGGGCCCTGCTCGTGGCCGTCCTGGGCACGGTGGTGACGCTCGGCGCCACCTCCGACAACGGCAAGAACCCGCCCTCCGGTCAGGTCGGCGTCAACCCGTCCGCCAGCCAGGGGGTCAGCGACGACGGCCTCGGCGCCGACCGGCCGGAGAACTCCGGCGGCGGCGACCCCGGAGAACTGCCCGCCCGCCCGACGGACCCGGGCCCGGACGGCACCCTCGGCACGTCGGACGACCCGACGCCGACGTCCTCCCCGAGCGGTTCGCAGGAGCCGAGCGACTCCGCGTCGCCGTCGAAGCCGCCGTCGTCCTCGAAGCCGCCGTCCACCTCCAAGCCGCCGGCGACGTCCAAGCCGCCCGTGACGTCGAAGCCGCCGACGTCGAAGCCGCCCACGTCCGAGCCGCCGACCTCGCAGCCGCCGACGTCCGAGCCGCCCACCTCGCAGCCGCCGACGACCAGCCCGTCCACCTCCGACTCGGCCAGCGGCCCGGCGCCGAGCGCTCCCACGAGCACCACGGCGAGCGCGCCGCAGAGCACCACGGGCGCGCCGAGCAGCCCGGACACGGTGATCTGACACCCGCAGCGACGAGCAGGGCCGGGTCCGTGGAACGGACCCGGCCCTGCTCGTCTGTTCATCTTCGTGCCGGCTGTCAGAACAGCCGCAGCTTGTCGTCCTCGATGCCCCGCAGCGCGTCGTAGTCGAGCACCTGGCAGCCGATGCCGCGGTCGGTCGCGAGGACGCGGGCCTGGGGCTTGATCTCCTGGGCCGCGAAGACACCGCGCACCGGGGCGAGATGGGGATCGCGGTTGAGCAGCTCCAGGTAGCGCGTGAGCTGTTCGACGCCGTCGATCTCACCGCGCCGCTTGATCTCCACCGCCACGGTCTTGCCGTCGGCGTCCCGGCACAGGATGTCGACCGGTCCGATGGCCGTCGGGTACTCGCGGCGGATCAGCGTGTAGCCGTCGCCGAGTGTCTCGATACGGTCGGCGAGCAGCTCCTGGAGGTGCGCTTCCACGCCGTCCTTGATCAGGCCGGGATCGACGCCCAGTTCGTGCGAGGAGTCGTGGAGGACTTCCTCCATCGTGATGATGAGCTTCTCGCCCGCCTTGTTGACGACGGTCCAGACGCCTTCCTCCTCGCCGGTGCCCTCCTTCAGGGCGCAGGGCGGCGACATCCAGTTCAGGGGCTTGTAGGCCCGGTCGTCGGCGTGGATCGAGACGCTGCCGTCCGCCTTCACCAGAATCAGGCGCGGGGCCGAGGGAAGGTGGGCGGTGAGCCGCCCGGCGTAGTCGACGGAACAGCGGGCAATGACGAGACGCATGGTCGGCAACGCTACTCGACGGGCGCCTGTCGACGCGATTCGCCCTGGAAAACACATGTTCGGTAATGGCCGATTGTGTGCATGGTGTGCGCATTGGGAGTGTCTCATCTGCGCATTTTCCTGGTGCCGTCACCGCGCGTTGCTTACCGTATGAGCGGGAGGTCGCGGCGTGTGTACGCAGCGTGTCCGGTGTCGCGAACTTCCTTATCTGTCCGGCAACCCCTGCCCGCCGGGCGGGGGTGCGAGAGGAGAACTCATGTCGCTCGACGTCTCACCGGCCCTACTCGAACAGGCCGAGCGAGGCGAGGTCGACGAAGCGGAATTCGTCGACTGCGTCCGGACCTCCCTGCCCTATGCGTGGGAGATGATCAGCTCACTGGTGGCCCAGCTGAAGGTGGACGGCGGTGCGTTCGCCGACAACCAGACGCCCCCGCCGGACGAGCAGGCACGCGGTCAGCTGCTGCGTGCGCTTGCGAGTGACGCGATACGCGGCGCGCTGCAACGGCACTTCGGTGTACGCCTTGCCTTCCAGAACTGCCACCGGGTGGCCGTGTTCCCGCTCGACCCCTCGGTCGACGAGAAGCTGGACCGTTTCACCTCGGTTCGCAGTCAGGTGCTGAACCAGTCTCCCGAGTTCCGGGACTGCTGACGCGGCGCCATTTGCTTGCCGCTCCGTACGCGGGAGGTGCGGTTCTGTACCGGAGCGGCAAGCCCCCAGGAAGTCACCAAGCTCTCAGACGAGTTGGGGGAGCACCTCGGCGCCCAGCCGCCGCACGTTCTCCTCGGTCGCCGTCAGGTCCCCGGAGCCCTCGACGAGCAGCGCGAAGCGCGAGATACCGGTCCGCTCGCTGGTCGCCGCCAGCCGGTCCGCGCACAGGCGCGGGGTGCCCACCGGGTGGAGACCGCAGAGCAGTTCGGTGTAGGCCAGCGGGTCGCGCATCCGGCGCGTGCGCCCGTCGACCGTGACATGCGCCTCCAGGCCCTGCTTCAGCCAGCCCGGCATCGCCTTCATCAGCGTCTCCGCCGCGTCGACCCGCCGGTCCGCGATCTGGCAGACGCCGGCCGACACATGCGACGCGCCCCGGATCTCCTCCGGCGACCGGCCGCAGGCCCGCGCGTGCTGCCGCCACAGCGCGACCATCTCGGCCTTCTCCTCGTCGCCCACGTGCATCCCGAGCAGCATCGACAGGCCCCGCTCGGCCGCCAGTCGCACGCTCGACGGCGAGGTGCAGGCGACGACCAGCTCGGGGCCCGCGCCCTCCGTCAGTGCCTCCGACGGCCGCGGCACCACCGGGACTTCACGGAAGCGGAAGCGCTCCCCGTCGGCCGCCACGGACGACTCGCGCAGCCATCGCACCAAAAGCTCCAGGGACTCCGGGAAGCCCTGCTCGTACGCCTCCAGACCCGCGCCGAACACCTCCAGGTCGACCCAGGGGCCGCCGCGTCCGACACCGAGCGTGAAGCGGCCGTCGCTCGTGTGGTGCAGCAGCGCCGCCTGCTCACCGAGGGCCACGGGGTGCACGGTGGGCAGCACGCTGACCGCCGTACCGACCCGGATGCGCCGGGTGCGGCCCAGCAGTAAGGCGGCCAGGGTGATGGCCGACGGGCACGTGCCGTACGGCACGAAGTGGTGCTCGGCCAGCCAGACCGTGTCGAGCCCGGCCTCCTCGGCCACCTCGGCCGAGCGGACCGCGCGGTGCAGCGCCTCTCCCTCGCCCTGACCGGGGAACTGGGCCGCCAACACGAAACTTCCAACGCGCATTGCTTTCCTGCTTCCTTGGCTCCGACACGGAGCTCCCCCACAGCGCATAACCGTCTGACACGTGCCGAGGACACGGCCGGGCGGAGTATTTTGCGGATTGTCTGCAGAATGCGCGGTTCCGCCAGGAGCCCGGGGGGAGGGCACCCGGGGTGGGTCCGCAGGGCCCGCGAGGCACTTATGGCGATCGGTGGCGTACGCGTACCCCGTTGCGCGCCGCGTAGGCTGAATACGGCCCGTGCTTCCTGTATAGCCCCGAGAGGTGTCCCGTGTCCCCGCGTCGCAACCGACCCAAGGACGCCGGTTCTTCCGGCCGGAGCGCCGAGGACGACCGCCCCGGCCGCTACGGCGGCTGGCAGTCCTCGGAGAACTGGCAGGGCGAGAGCTGGAACGTACGGCACGTGGCCGGCGCGAGCGCGCAGGGCAAGTCGTACCGCTGCCCCGGCTGCGACCAGATGATCCCTGACGGAGTGCCGCACGTGGTGGCCTGGGCGGAGCACACGGGCGTCGACGACCGCAGACACTGGCACAAGGCCTGCTGGAACGCGCGGGACCGCCGCACCCCGGGGATGCAGCGGTCCCGTAACGCGCCCAGGTTCTGACCGGGCTCGGAGCCGGTCGGCCGGCCGATCACGCCGGGCAGGGAGCGCTGACGGCTCAGGAGCCGCCGCGCCGGCACCCGCCACTGGTCGGGGACCGTCGCCGTGCCTGGACAGGGCCGACCGCAACCGTCACGCCTCTCGCACGACCGGGCGCCCCGACGCGCCCTCAGAGGAAGACGCGCGCCAGCTCCAGCCACTTCTGCGCGTCCTCGCCGCTCGCCGTCAGGTCGGTCTCGGACCGGGGGCGACGCCGGGTGACACACAGGCAGAAGTCGACGGCGCTGCCCTGTACGCGTTGCCGGGCAGCCTCGGGGCCCCACACCCAGGTCCCTCCGCCAGGCGCTGTCAGCTCGACGCAGAAGAGGTCCGCGGGCTCGGGCAGTCCGACGGCGGCGAAGGACAGCGCCCGTCCCAACACCCCCAGGGACGCCACGTGCCGCAGCCGATCCGTGGGGCGGTGTGCCACGCCCACGGCGTCGAAGACGTCCTGTCCGTGGGCCCAGGTCTCCATCAGGCGAAGGGGCGCCATCAGGGCCGGGGTCACCTTCGACATGTACCAGGGGAACGCGTGGTCCCATGGCGTGTCGCGCAGCGCCGCCGCCAGTTCCGCCCGACCGGCCCGCCACTGGTCCAGGAGTACCTGCCGCGGTCTGGCCGCCCCCGCGGCGGCGGCCTGGTCGGCGTACCCGCTGCCTTCGGCTTGCGCCCGCCCGAGCTCGGCGCCGAACGCGTCCGGAGTGCGTAAGGCGCTGAGTACGTTCGCGTCCGCCCACGCGAGGTGGGCTATCTGGTGGGCAACCGTCCAGCCCGGTGCCGGTGTGGGTACGGACCAGTCGTCCACCGCCCTGACCAGGACGTCGAGCTCGTCGCCCTCGGCGACCAGAGCGGACAGGACACCGGCGTCGTGCACATCGGGAACGGCGAGGTTGTAGTTCAGCATGGGCGCAATGGTGCCACTGGCTCATGACCGGCGGCGGAGGCGAAGGGCGCGGGCGGGCTCCGGAGTCGCGGGGCCGTGAGTGCGGACGAGACCGGCCCGACAGGCTCTCAGACGTCCCGCTTCTCCTGGAGCACGAACGCGCCGGCGAACGCCACGGCCGTGACGCCGAGGATGATCCACAGCGGGTCCCAGCCGGACGGGCCGGACTGGCTGAGGGAGTTGGCGTAGAAGACGCTCAGCTGGTTCGGGATCGAGTACTCGAACAGGGCGTCGCGCACGCCCTGCAGGGACTCCGAGAACATGAACAGCGCGATCACCAGCGGGGCCAGTACGGTACCGATCATGATGGTGATGGCGCCCGCCGAGTGCCGGATGATCGAGCCGATGAGGAGCGAGAGCAGGCCGAGCAGCGCGATGTAGAGCGAAATGCCGACCGTGCCCTTCAGCCACTCACCGCCGGAGGGGGACTTGGCGCCGTCGCCCTCCAGCATCGCCACGTGCAGGAAGGCGACGAGGGCCGCGGACACCAGCGTCACGACGAACGCGGTCAGGAAGAACACCACGGCCTTCGCCGCCAGCACCCTGCCCCGGCTCGGGCACGCGACCATCGTGGTGCGGATCATGCCGGTGCCGTACTCCGAGGCCGTGGTCAGCACGCCCAGCGTGATGATGCACATGCTGCCCAGCAGCAGCCCGAAGAAGCCCAGGCCGAGGGGGCTCTCGCCGTCCAGGGCCGGGTCGGACTCGGCCACCACCACGCCCGTCAGCGTGCCGATGCCGATGACGAGCAGGACGAACACCCCGAGCGTCCACATGGTGGAGCGCACCGACCTGATCTTCGTCCACTCGGACGCGATGGCGTGCCCGAGGTGGGTGCGCACGACCGGGATCGGCGAGGTGTAGCCGGGACCGCCGGGGTAGGAGGCGGAACCGGGAGCCGCCTGCCAGGCGGGCGCGGCCTGCGGCATCTGGGACTGGGGGCTGCTCATCGGGCGTCCTCGGGCTTGGTCAGGTCGGAGGTCGGGGCGGCGGGCGCGGCGGCGGGCTGCGCGGGCGCGGCGGCCGGCTGGGGCGCGGACTGCGGAGCGCTCTGGGGCGCGGGCGGGGCGGCTGCCGCGGCCTGCCCCGGGGTCTGAGGCCCGGGCTGGGCGTACGGGTTGGAAGTGCCCGGCGCGGGGGCGGCAGGGGCGCCCGGGGCGGCGCCGTGAGCCCCGGGGGCGCCGTACGGTCCCGCCGGAGCCTGGCCCGGCGCGCCGCCCTGCTGGGGCGGTGGCGGGGCGTACCAGCCCGGCTGGCCCTGCCCGGGCACCGGCATCGGCGGCTGCGCCCCGGGCGGCAGCGGCTGCTGGAGCCCTTCCTTCTGGTCGATGGTCGAGCGGTAGTCGACCGCGCCCTGCGTCATCCGCATGTACGCCTCCTCCAGGGAGGCCTGGTGCGGCGACAGCTCCCACAGCCGTACGTCGGTGCCATGCGCGATGTCGCTGATGCGGGGCAGCGCCAGCCCGGTCACGCGCAGCGCGCCGTCCTGCTCGGGCAGCACATGACCGCCCGCCTCGGTCAGCGCGGACGACAGCTTCTCGCGCTGCTGCGGCTCGGTGTCGGGCGTCCGCACGCGTGCGAAGTCCGCCGAGTTCGCCGAGATGAAGTCGGTGACGCTCATGTCCGCGAGCAGCTGGCCGCGTCCGATGACGATGAGGTGGTCGGCGGTCAGCGCCATCTCGCTCATCAGGTGGGAGGAGACGAAGACCGTACGGCCCTCCGCGGCCAGGGCCTTCATCAGGTTGCGCACCCAGAGGATGCCCTCGGGGTCGAGGCCGTTGACCGGCTCGTCGAACAGCAGCACCTGCGGGTCGCCGAGCAGCGCGGCGGCGATGCCGAGCCGCTGCCCCATGCCGAGGGAGAAGCCCTTGGACCGCTTCTTGGCGACGTCCTGCAGACCGACGACCCCGAGCACCTCGTCCACCCGCCGGGACGGGATACCGGAGAGCTGGGCCAGGGACAGCAGGTGGTTGCGGGCGGACCGGCCGCCGTGCACCGCCTTGGCGTCCAGCAGGGCGCCGACCTGCCGGGCCGCGTTGGGCAGCCTGCGGTACGGATAGCCGCCGATCGTCACCTGCCCGGCCGTCGGGTTGTCCAGGCCGAGGATCATGCGCATCGTCGTCGACTTGCCCGAGCCGTTCGGCCCGAGGAAGCCGGTGACGGCCCCGGGCCGCACCTGGAAGGAAAGGTTGTACACAGCGGTCTTGTCGCCGTAGCGCTTCGTCAGGCCGACTGCTTCGATCATGCTCCGCACCCATCGCAAGGTTCAGGACAGCGGGGCACACGCCCCCGTAAGGGTTAGGAGGATATCGAGGCGCTGACGGTTCCTTCCAAGAGGAGGTAAAAGGTCGGGCCGGGGCGCGTCACCCTAGGCGTCCCGCTTCCTCAGCAGCACGTAGCCGCCGGCGAGCGCCACGAGCACCCACAGCCCCATGATCCCGAGGCCGCCCCACGGCCCGTACGGAGTGTCGTCGTCGATCGGCGTGACCACCTGCATGATCTTGCTGCCGGCCTGGTCGGGAAGAAACCGGCCGACCTTCTTCGTCGCGTCGACGTTGCCCAGGATGTTGGAGATCAGGAAGAAGAACGGCATCAGGATGCCCAGCGACAGCATCGGCGAACGCAGCATCGCGGCGACGCCCATGGAGAACATCGCGATCAGCGCCATGTAGAGGCCCCCGCCGAGCACGGCCCGCAGCACCCCCGGGTCGCCGATCTCCGCCCGGTGCGAGCCCAGCATCGCCTGCCCCAGGAAGAAGGCGGCGAAGCTCGTGACGAGACCGACCAGCAGGGCCAGCCCCCCGGCGACCGCGATCTTGCTGAACAGGAAGGAGCCGCGCCGCGGCACCGCGGCCAGCGAGGTGCGGATCATGCCGGTGCTGTACTCGTTAGACACGACCAGCACCCCGAAGACGATCATCGCGAGCTGCCCCAGGCTCATCCCCGCGAAGCTGATGAACGTCGGGTCGAACTGCGCCCGGTCCCGCGCGTTCATCGAGTCGAACTCGTTCTTCGACAGCGCCGAGATCAGCATGCCGAGGGCGACCGTCACGACCACCACCAGCGAGAGTGTCCACACCGTGGATGCCACCGACCGGATCTTGGTCCACTCCGACCGTACGACCTGCGTCACCGCCATGCCTCAGCCCCTCTTCCAGCCGTCGCCCCACTGCTGCCGCGGTGGCTCGGGGCTCGTCGTACTCGTCCCGCTGTGTGCGTGGTACTCCACCGACCCCGCGGTCAGCTGCATGAAAGCCTCCTCCAGCGAGGCCTGTTGCGGGCTCAGCTCGTGCAGCGTGATCCGGTGCTGCGCCGCCAGCTCGCCGATGTGCTCGGCCTTGCCGCCGTCCACCTCCAGCACCCCGTCACCGCTCTCCACGGCCACGATCCCGGCCTGGTGCAGCACATCGAGCAGCCGCTCCCGCTGCGGGCTGCGGACCCGGACGTACGAACGTGAGTTGCGGTCGATGAAGTCCGCCATGGAGGTGTCCGCGAGGAGCCGGCCCTGCCCGATCACGACGAGGTGTTCGGCCGTCAGGGCCATCTCGCTCATCAGGTGGGAGGAGACGAACACGGTCCGGCCCTGCGCTGCGAGCGACTTCATCAAGGTGCGGATCCAGTGGATGCCCTCGGGGTCGAGGCCGTTGACCGGCTCGTCGAACATCAGGATCCGCGGATCGCCGAGCAGCGCGGCCGCGATGCCGAGCCGCTGCCCCATGCCCATCGAGAAGCCCTTGGTCTTCTTCTTCGCGACCGCCGTCAGCCCGACCGTCTCCAGCACCTCACCCACCCGGCTGCGCGGAATGCCGTTGCTCTGCGCGAGGCACAGCAGATGGTTGTAGGCGGAACGCCCGCCGTGCCAGGCCTTGGCCTCCAGCAGGGCGCCGATGTACGTCAGCGGGTCCTTGAGCTGGGGGTAGCGCTTGCCGTCGATACGGACGTCACCGGCGGTGGGGTGGTCGAGGCCGAGAATCATCCGCATGGTCGTCGACTTGCCCGCGCCGTTCGGCCCGAGGAAGCCGGTGACGATGCCCGGTCTGACAGTGAAGGACAGGTTGTTGACCGCCACCTTCTCGCCGTACCGCTTCGTCAGCCCCTCGAGCTCAATCATGCCGCCACGCTAGAGCGTGACAAAGCCCTCTGCCACCCGAGCGGCAGAGGGCTTTGCGGAGGTTCAGACTCCGTATACCCCGGTGTTACCGGGACTGCTGGGCCGGGACCCCACGGGAGATCGGCTCGTCCTCGGCCGGCGTACCGGCGGCGGCCACCGCGGCGCCCGTGAGCGTCGCGAGCATCTCGCGGACGTTCGTCAGCTGGGCGTTGATGCTGTCGCGGCGGTTGGTGAGGGCGGCCAGCTCGCGCTCGGATTCCGAACGGATGCGGTCGGCCTTGGCGTTGGCGTCGGCCACGATGTCCTCGGCCTGGCGCTGGGCCGTCTCCACCGTCTGGCGGGCGCGGCGCTCGGCGTCCGTGCGCAGCTTCTCGGCCTCCAGGCGCAGCTGCTCGGCGCGGTGCTCGATCTCGGCCAGGCGCTTCTCGGCCTTGGCCTGACGGGAGGCCAGGTCGCGCTCGGACTGCTCGCGGCGCTTGGCGAGGTTCGTCTCGAAGTCGGCGGCGGCCTGAGCGGCCTTGGCGCGGGTCTCCTCGAAGAGGGCGTCCGCCTCCTCACGCTTGGACTGCGCGTCCTTCTGCGCCTCGGAACGCAGCTGGGAAGCGTCACTCTTGGCCTTCTCGACGATCCGCAGGCCCTCGTCCTCGGCCTTCGCCTTGCGCTCCGCCGAGTACGACTCGGCGTCGTTGCGCACCTGCTGGGCCGCCGACTCGGCCAGCTCGCGGTGCTGCTCGGCCGCGCGCCGGGCCTCCTCGCGCAGGTCCTTCGCCTCTTCCTCGGCGAGGCGGAGGATCTTCTCCACGCGCGCGCCGAGACCCGCGTACGACGGCTCGGCGTCGGTGATCTGGGCCTGGGCGTTCTGCGTCTCGAGGTGGAGCTCTTCGATGCGCTTTTCCAGAGCGGTGATGCGGGCGAGAGCGCTGTCACGGTCGGAGACGAGCTTGGAGATACGTTCGTCCACCTGAGCGCGGTCGTACCCACGCCGCACAAGCTCGAAGCCGTAGGGGGAAGTGTCGCTCATGGGGTTCCTGTCGAATGAGACCGGTGAGGTGATAGATGGAATCCTAGGGGCCGAAACGGTGTGTCATCGAGCGGATGCGCGTTTGATCTGGAAAATGAGACCCCTTTTGAGTGGCTAAGCGGCGGATCGCTTGCCAAAAGTTGGTCAAAGCCCTCGGATGGCCCCGGAATCGGGCTCCCCGGCCCGGCCGCTCCGCTAGCCGTCCGAGGACTTGCCACCCGATCGGGGCGCGCCGACCGTCGCGCCCGCCTTGACTCCGTTGTCCTTGGAGCCGGCGGGTGCCTCGAAGGATTCCAACGCTTCCAGGACGTCCTGGACACGGGAGATCTCGGCGTTGATGTCCTCCCGGCGGCGGACCAGGACCTCCAGCTCGCGCTTGCCCTCCTCGACCGTGCGCTTGGCCTCGCGGATCGCCTCGGCCTTGAGCTCCTCGGCCTCGCGGACCAGCGTGGTCTTCTTCTGCTCGGCCTCCTTGAGCAGCCCCTCCGCCTTCTTCACCGCGGCGATACGCACCTTGCCGGCCTCGGAGTTGGCCTCCGAGACGATCTCCTTGGCCTTCGCCTGCGCCTTCGCCAGCTGCTCCTCGGCCGCCTTGACGAGCGCGTCGCAGCGGTCGCCCGCGGACTTCATCGTCTCGGCCGACTCGCGACGGGCCCGCTCGTGCAGCTCCTCGATCTCGGAGGTGATGCGGTCGCGCAGCTCCTCGGCACGCTCCCTTATCCGGGTGGCGTCCCGGCGCGCGCCGACCAGCAGCTCGTCGGCGTCCGTACGGGCCTTCTCCACCCGGGAGTTGCCCTCGACCGTCGCCTCGGAGACGAGGCGGTCGGCCTCCTTGCGGGCCGCGCCCACCATGGTGTCGGCCCGCGACTCGGCCTCCGCGGTGGTCTTGTGCGCCTGCTGCTGCGCCTCGGTCAGCAGCTTGTCCGCCTCGGCCGTGGTCTCGGTGATGAGCTTGTCGACCTGCTCGGCCGCCTCGGAGCGCCGCTTGTTGGCGTCCTTGCGGACCTCGTCCAGCGTGCGGTCGGCCTCCTCGCGGGCACTGCCGACGAGCCGCTCCGCCTCCGCCTCCGCGTCGGCCTTGACGCGGTCGGCCTCGCGGCGGGTCCGCTCGGCGTGCTGCTGCGCCGAGCCGACCGTCTCGGCGGCCTCGGCCCGCAGCCGCTCCGCCTCGCCGGTGGCCTCCGCGACCAGCTGGTCGGCCTTGGCCACGGACTCGGCCCGCACCCGGTCGGCCTCCGTGGCCGCCTCGGAGCGGATGCGCTCGGCCTCGGACAGAACTTCCGTGCGGACCCGCTCGGCCTCGGACAGGGCCTCCGTGCGGACCCGCTCGGCCTCGTTGACCGTGTCCATCCGCAGCCGGTCGGTCTCCTGGACCGTCTCGGTGGTGAGCCGCTCCGCCTCGGTGCGCGCCTCGGTGATGAGGGTGTCCGCCTGGGTCGCCGCGTCCGACCGGATGCGGTTGGCGTCCTCCCGGGCGTCCGCGCGAGTGCGCGAGGCGCTCTGCTCCGCCTCGGCGATCGCGTCCGACGCCTCCGTGCGCACCCGCTGGGCGTGCTCGGCGACCTCCGCGCGGATCCGCTCCGCCTCCGAGATCGCCTCGGTCATCGTCCGCTCGGCGAGCGCCTTGGCGGCCTCGGACTCCTCGTGCGCCTCGCGCCGCAGCCGGCCCGCGTCCTCGCTCGCCCGCTCCCGCTCGGCGTAGGCGTCGGAACGGACCCGGTCCGCCTCCTCCTGGGCCTCCCGGCGGGTACGGTCCGCCGCGTGCTCGGCGGCGGAACGCAGGCCGGTGATCTCCTCCTGGGCCTGCTCGTGCAGCCCCGCGACGGAGTCCCGGACCTGCTGGGCGTGCTGCTCGGCCGCCGACACCATCTCCGTGGCACGACGGTCGGCCTCCTCGACCAGCCGTACGGCCTCGGTCTGCGCCTCCTCCACGCGCTTGCGCGCCGAGGCCAGCAGCTCCTCGCTCTGCTCGCGGGCCCGCTCGCGCTCCTGGTCGGCCTCCTGACGGGCGCTGCCGAGGACTTCCTCGGCCTCGCGGCGACGCCGGTTGGCCTCCTCCTGGGCGGCGGCCAGCGTCTCCGAGGCCTCCGTGGCGAGCCGCTCGGCGGCGGACTGCGCCTCCGCGCGCATCCGGTCGGCGCTCTCCTGCGCCTCCGACTTCAGCCGCTCGGCCTCGTTCGCCGCCTCCGAGCGCAGCCGTACGGCGACGGCCTCGCCCTCGGCGCGCGCCGCGGACGCGTCCGACGCGGCCTCGTCGCGCAGCCGCTCGGCCTCCGCCTCGGCCTGCTGCTGGAGCGTACGGATCCGCTCCGCGGCCTCGGCCCGCAGCCGCTCGTTCTCCTCGGAGGCCTCGCGACGGATCCGCGCCGCCTCCTCGCGGGCGTCCGACAGCGCCTGCTCGGCGGCCGTCAGCCGCTCCTCCGCCTCCGTCTGGAGCCGGGTCAGCTCCTCGGCGGCCTCCGCCCGACGGGCCTCTATGGCCCGCTCGGTCTCCTCGTGCAGCTCCCGCGCCGCGCGCTCGGCGTCCTCCTTGAGCGCCTCGGCCTGCTCGACGACCTCCTCGCGGTGCCGCTCGGCCTCCTGCCGGGTGCGCTGCAGGGTCTCCTCGGCCTGCCGGCGCAGGGTCGTCGCCCGCTCGATGGCCTCGGTGCGGACCTTCTCGCTGTCCGCCTGGGCCGTCGTGCGCAGCTCGTCCGCGTCCGCCTTGGCCTTGGCGAGGAGTTCCTCGGCGGACTTCGCCGCCTCCTCGATCTGCGCCACGGCCTCCTTGCGGGCCTCGGCGCGGATCTTCTCGCCCTCGTCGACCGCGTCCGCCCGCAGCTGCTCGGCCTCGCCGCGCAGCCGGCGGGCCTCCTCCTGCAGCTCGACCGTCTTGGCGCGGTACTCCTTGGTGTCGTCCTTCGCCGCGCCCTTGAGCTGCTCGGCGATGTCGTGCGCCTCGGCCCGCAGCCGGTCCGCCTCGGTCTCGGCCTCCGAGCGGATCCGCTCGGCCTCCTCGGCGGCGGCCTTCGTGGTCTTCTTGGCGTCCTCCGACGCCTTGTTCAGGACCTCCTCGGCGGTCCTGGCCGCCTTGGACAGCTGGGTCGCGGTCTCCTCGGCGGTGAGCGTGCGGGCCTTCTCGGAGGCCTCCGCGACGATCTTCTCGGCCTCGGCCTTGGCGTCGGCGACGATCTGCTCGGCCTCGGACTTGGTGTTCTCGGCCTCCTTCGTGGCCTCCTCGACCAGCCGGGCGACCTGCTCCTTGGCGGTGCGCGTGCGCGTCTCGTTCGCCGACTCGGCGCTCGCCAGGGCCTTGGCGGCGGCCTCCTCGGCCTCCGTGACCAGCTTCTCCGACTCGGTCTGCGCCTTGCGCAGCGCCTCCTCGGCCTCGGCCATCCGCTGCTCGGCGGCCTTGCTCAGCTCCTGGGCCTCGCGGCGCGCGGACTCCGACTCGGTGACGGTCGACGTCCGCAGCTGCTCGGCGTGGTCCGTGGCCTCCTGCGCCTGCGTGGAGGCGGCGTTGAGCAGGCGCTCGGCGTCGGTGCGGGCGCGGCGCAGGATCTGCTCGGCCTCGGCCCGGGCCTCCTCGGCCGCGCTCGTCAACCGCTGCCGGGCCTCCGTCGCCAGCCGCTCGGCCTCGGCGCGGGCGGTGGACAGGGACTGCTCGGCCTCGGCCCGGGACTCCTCCAGCAGCCGGCGGGCCTGCTGCTCGGTACGCGCCCGCAGCTGCTCGGCCCAGGCCACGTTCTCGTTGACGTGCGACTCGACCGTCTGGCGGCGCTCGGACAGCTCCTGGTCCAGCTGCTGGCGGCGGGTCACCGCCTCCTGGTGCAGCTCCGCCTGGAGCCGGGCCGCCTGCTCGGCGTGCTCCTGGAGGATCCGCTGGGTCTGCGCCCGGGCCTCGCTCAGCTCCCGGTCGGCGTCCGCGCGGATCTGGTCGGCCTGCACCTGCGCGTTGCGGAGCAACTGTTCGGCCTGCCAGCCGATGTCGCCCCCCTCGAAAGAGGGCCGGGTCATGATGGTGCGCCGCGCCTCGTGCAGCTTGGCGCGCAGCACCTCGACCTGGTAGCCGAGGTCCTCGGCGTGCTGGATCGCCTTTTCCCGCTCGGTCTTCAGCCGTTTCATCTCGGCTTCGAACCGAGAGAGGTGGTCGACGTCAGCCGCCGGCTCTCGCTCCTGGCTCTCGTAGCCCCGCACTGCGCGGTCCCATCCGTCCCCTGGTCGCAACTCTTACCGAACGAGCTCCGTCCATACGCCGAACGGGGCCCCCGGGGAATGGTGTCAGATCATCGGCGGAGCAGAGGCTGCTGCCCCGACGCTCGTCCCCCGAAACCCGGACCCCGGTGGTCCTGCCGTCGCACGGCGGGACCGCGGTCACCCTGGACTGAGCGGCGACCGCCCCCAACCCTACCGGCCCCTATGTACGAGGGTCAGTGCTCAGGTGACTCAACAGGCGCCGAAGTGACCAGTTCTGTCAGTACGCCATGACAGTCCTTCGGGTGCAGGAAGGTGATCCGTGACCCCATGGAACCGACTCGCGGCTCTTCGTACAGCACGCGTACGCCCTTGCCCTTGATCTCCTCGGCGTCACCGTCGACATCCGCCGTACCGAAAGCGATGTGGTGGACGCCCTCGCCGTTCTTCGCGAGCCACTTCGCGACGGTGGAGTCCTCGCGGGTCGGCTCCAGAAGCTGCAGGTAGGAGGCCCCGCCGTCGGAGGTCTCGTTGATCTTGAGCATGGCCTCGCGCACGCCCTGCTCCTCGTTGACCTCGGAGTGGAACACCTCGAAGCCATAGGTGGCACGGTAGAACTCGACGGTCTTGTCGAGGTCGAAACAGGCGATTCCGATGTGGTCGATTCGCGTCAGCATGGATTCAGTGCAGCGCCCCCGAGGTGGTTACGCAACGTGCGCGCGATCACACCGACGGCCCGATGACGGCACGGAGTGCCACTCAGTACATTCGAAGTAAACCCTCGTTCACTCCTCGGCTGTGCAGCCGGTAAGGGGATCGCAGCTCATGTCTTCTGGAACTTCTGAGGCGAACAGCTCGGTGATCGTCGCGGGCGCGCGTACGCCCATGGGGCGGTTGCTCGGTTCGCTCAAGTCCTTCTCCGGGGCCGACCTCGGCGGCTTCGCGATCAAGGCCGCCCTCGACCGTGCGGGGATCGGTGGCGACCAGGTGCAGTACGTGATCATGGGGCAGGTGCTCCAGGCCGGTGCCGGGCAGATTCCGGCCCGTCAGGCCGCGGTCAAGGCCGGCATCCCGATGAACGTGCCCGCGCTGACCATCAACAAGGTGTGTCTGTCCGGCCTCGACGCCATCGCGCTCGCCGACCAGCTCATCCGTGCGGGTGAGTTCGACGTGGTCGTCGCCGGTGGCCAGGAGTCCATGACCAACGCCCCGCACCTGCTGCCGAAGTCCCGTGAGGGCTTCAAGTACGGCGCCGTCGAGATGATCGACGCCATGGCGTACGACGGTCTGACCGACTCCTTCGACGGCGTCGCCATGGGCGAGTCCACGGAGAAGCACAACACCCGTCTGGGCATCGCGCGGCCCGAGCAGGACGAGATCGCCGCGCTGTCGCACCAGCGGGCCGCGGCCGCGCAGAAGAACGGCCTGTTCGAGGCCGAGATCACCCCGGTCGAGATCCCGCAGCGCAAGGGCGAGGCGGTGCTGTTCAGCAAGGACGAGGGCATCCGCGGTGACACGACCGCCGAGTCGCTCGGGAAGCTGCGTCCGGCGTTCGCCAAGGACGGCACCATCACGGCCGGTTCCGCCTCGCAGATCTCCGACGGAGCGGCCGCCGTCGTCGTGATGAGCAAGGCCAAGGCGCAGGAGCTCGGCCTGGAGTGGATCGCCGAGATCGGGGCGCACGGGAACGTGGCCGGGCCGGACAACTCGCTCCAGTCCCAGCCGTCCAACGCGATCCGGCACGCGCTGAAGAAGGAGGGGCTGGGCGTCGAGGACCTCGACCTCATCGAGATCAACGAGGCGTTCGCGGCGGTCGCCGTGCAGTCCATGAAGGACCTCGGAGTGTCCACCGAAAAGGTGAATGTCAACGGTGGCGCTATTGCCCTGGGTCACCCGATCGGGATGTCCGGCGCGCGTCTGGTGCTGCATCTCGCGCTGGAGCTGAAGCGGCGTGGGGGTGGCGTGGGTGCGGCCGCGCTGTGCGGTGGCGGCGGGCAGGGTGACGCGCTGATCGTGCGTGTGCCCAAGGCCCAGGCCTGAGTTCCGGTACGTCCCCTACCTGATCTGAACGGAGCTGTGATGCAGGACGTCTCCACCCTGGTGGCCCAGGCCAGGGAAGGCCGGCCGCGGGCCGTGGCCCGGCTGATCTCCCTGGTGGAGGGGGCGTCCCCGCAGCTGCGGGAGGTCATGGCGGCGCTCGCGCCCCTGACGGGCGGGGCGTACGTGGTGGGGCTGACCGGGTCGCCCGGGGTCGGCAAGTCCACGTCGACCTCGGCGCTGGTCTCGGCGTACCGCAAGCAGGACAAGCGGGTCGGCGTACTCGCCGTCGACCCGTCGTCCCCGTTCTCGGGCGGTGCGCTGCTCGGGGACCGGGTGCGGATGTCGGAGCACGCGTCCGACCCGGGCGTGTACATCCGGTCCATGGCCACGCGCGGGCATCTGGGCGGGCTGGCGTGGTCGGCTCCGCAGGCGATCCGGGTGCTGGACGCCGCCGGCTGCGACGTGATCCTGGTCGAGACGGTGGGGGTCGGGCAGTCGGAGGTGGAGATCGCCTCGCAGGCGGACACGTCCGTCGTGCTGCTCGCGCCGGGGATGGGGGACGGGATCCAGGCGGCCAAGGCCGGGATCCTGGAGATCGGCGACGTGTACGTCGTGAACAAGGCGGACCGGGACGGGGCGGACGCGACGGCTCGCGAGCTGAACCACATGCTGGGGCTGGGGGAGTCCCGGGGGCCGGGTGACTGGCGGCCGCCGATCGTGAAGACGGTCGCGGCGCGCGGGGAGGGCGTCGACGAGGTCGTCGAGGCGCTGGAGAAGCACCGGGCCTGGATGGAGGAGCGGGGCGTGCTCGCGGAGCGGCGTCTGTCCCGCGCGTCGCGGGAGGTCGAGACGATCGCGGTGACGGCGCTGCGGGAGCGGATCGGGGACCTGCACGGGGACCGGCGGCTCGGGGCGCTGGCGGAGCGGATCATCTCGGGTGAGCTGGATCCTTACCGGGCGGCTGACGAGCTGGTCGCGGGGTTGACGGAGGGCTGAGGCTGCTTCGGCTTCCCGGTGGTGGGGTGCGCGTTCGCTTCGCCTGTCGTCCAGGGCTCTGTGCGTTCGCTTCGCCTGTCGTCCAGGGCTCTGTGCGTTCGCTTCGCCTGTCGTCCAGGGCTCTGTGCGTTCGCTTCGCCTGTCGCCCTGGGCTCTGTGCGTTCGCTTCGCCTGTCGTCCAGGGCTCGTGCGCGTCCTCGTCGATCGCCGAGTTGAGGGTCCGTGCCTTTTGGTGGCTTGTGGCAGCGCCTGTGGGGGTGCGCGCCTTCGCCTTCGCCGGGTGGTGGGTCGGGGCCGCGCCGGGGGGTGTCCGTCCTCGGAACGGCGCGATGGGGTCTCACGCCGACCGACTGTTCGTTGACGCGCCAACCGCTGCGGGCGGACACCCCCCGACACGGCCCCTTCTCGCCGTCCGCGAGTGCGCGTGCGTCGTGGCTCAGACGGCCGGGGGCCGGCGCAGGGCCGCTGCGACCAGGCCTTCGAGAGCCTCGCGAGGGACGCTGCCCCCGCTGACCAGTCGGTCGAACACGAGGCCGTCGACGCAGGTCAGCAGGGTGTGGGCGCGGGCCTCGACGTCCGTCACGCCGTGCTCGGCGAGGAAGCGGCGGACGGCGTCGCGGCCGGCGTTCTCGCGGGGTACGAGGATCGCGCGCAGCTCCGGGTCGCGCACGCTCTCGACGGCGCAGGCGTAGCGGGCGAGCGAGCGGCGGCGGCCCTCGCCGGTGAGCCGCTGCCGGCTGAGCAGCGCCATGCCGTCCACCAGTTCCTCGGCAGTGCGCAGGGGTGGAAGCTGCTCGGCCGTCGTGTGCAGTTCCTCCTGGTCGAGTTGGACCAGGCGGGTGACGAGTCCGGTGAGCAGTGCGGCCCGGGTGCGGAAGTACGCCGACGTGGTGCCGGGCGGCACGGCCGCCTGGCGGTCGACTGCGCGGTGGGTCAGACCGCGGATCCCCCCGTCGGCGAGTACGGCCAGAGCCGCGTCTGCGAGGTGGGTGCGCCGATCCGAAGCCATGGTTCCTTTCTACACCTGTAGAGGTGGGGGTAAGGTCGTCTTTCTACAGATGTAGAAATCGGGGGTGGGTGCCGCATGGGCAACACGGCCGTGGTGGTCGGAGGGGGCATCGGCGGGCTGGCCGCCGCGATCGGTCTGCATCGCGTCGGCTGGCAGGTCACGGTGGTCGAGCGGGCGGCCGTGCTCGACGACGCCGGGGCGGGCATCTCGCTGGCTGCCAACGGCCTTCGGGCCCTGGACGAACTCGGCGTCGGCGAGGCCGTGCGGGCGGCCTCGCGGGGCCAGTACAACGGCGGCACCCGTACACCCGAGGGCGGCTGGCTGGCCAGGATGGACGGCGTGGCGCTGGAGAAGGCGGTCGGCACGCCGATCATGGGCATCCCGCGTGCCACCTTGCACCGGCTGCTCCGCGAGTCCCTGCCCGCCGAGACAATGCTGGTCGGCTGCGAGGTCGGCTCGGTCCAGCAGATCGGCCCCGGGACGGTTCGAGTCGGCTGCGGCGACACGGTCGTGGACGCCGAGCTGGTGGTGGCGGCCGACGGCATCGGCAGCACGGTCCGCGACCGTCTCTTCCCGGTCCACCCCGGCCCGGTCTACAGCGGCTCGACGGTGCTGCGCGCCATCACCGGGCAAGCGGTCGAACTGTGCACCGACTTCGAGCTGACCTGGGGGCACGGGGCCGAGTTCGGGCACATCGCTCTCCAGGACGGGCGGGCGGAGTGGCACGCCGTCCTCAGCCTTCCCGCAGGGACGCGGTTCGCCGACCCCATGGCCGAACTGCGCCGGCGCTTCCACACCTGGCACGACCCGATCCCCGCCCTGCTCGACGCGACCCGGCCCGGCGACGTGCTGCATCACGACGTCAACGAACTCCGCGTGCCGCTCCCTTCGTACACCGTCGGCCGGACAGCGCTGCTCGGTGACGCGGCGCACGCGATGACCCCCAACCTCGGCCAGGGTGCCTGCCAGGCGCTGGAGGACGCGGTCACCCTGGCCGCGGCGTTCGCGGCCGAGCCCACCGTCGAGGCCGCGCTGGCCCGGTACGACGCGGAGCGCCGTCCGCGCAGTCAGGCTGTCGCCCGGGACGCCCGGCAGGCCGGGCGGATGGGACACCAGCTCTCCCACCCGTTGGCCGTCGCCCTGCGCAACACGGCGATGCGGCTGACACCCTCCCGGGCCGCTGTGCGCATGATCCTCCGGCACCACGGCTGGGTCCCGCCACGCCTGAACTGACCCGACTCGCGCCCGGCCTCCGCGGCGAACGACGCGCCGACATCCACCAGGCCCCGCTGCGGCCCGGGTCGCGCGACGCCCCGGCAGCCGCACGGGCGCCGGGGCGGATGGCAACAGGCGGGGGCTGTCAGTCCTGGTCGTCCGTGTCGTCGTCGTCCTGCGCGTCGGCGCGGTCCGCCGTGACCTTGCCGGTGTTCAGGTCGATCTTCCAGTCCTGCTCGGTGCCGCCGGACTTGCGGGTCTCGGCCTCCCAGGACTTGGTCCTGCCGTCGTCGTCGAGGTCGACCGACGTCACGACACCCTTGTCGGCGGCGGCCTTCGCGGCCTGTTCGGCGGTCACCGACGAGCCCTTCAGGGCCGCCCGCACCTGCGCGGTGTCGTCCTCGTCGTCGGCCTGCGAGCCCAGGACCTTGCCGCTGGACGGGTCGACGCTCACGCTGTGCCAGGTGTTGTCGCCGGACAGGACGTCGACCTTCCAGATCACCTTGTCGCTGTCGTCCTCGTCGTCCAGCTCGGCGGAGACCACCGTGCCCGAGGTGTGCTTCAGCGCGGAGGCGATGGCCTCGGACGCCGTCACGTCCGCCGGCACCGTCTTCTCGGCGTCGTCGTCCTTGCCGCCGTCGTCGTCCCGGGCGTCGTCGTTCGGCAGCCGGGTGCCGGCCGCCTGCCGCGCCGCGCCCCCGTCGTCTCCCGTGGTCGCGAGGGCCGTCGCCGTACCGCCTCCGATCAGAGCGGCGGCGGTCACTGCGGCGATCACGATGTTGCGCTTCATGCGGATTCCTCCCGAGTCGTTTGGTTTTCGACGTCTTCGACTCTGGCCGACGGAGGCTGAGAGGAACCTGAAGCCCCCTGAAGGGATCTTCAGGTTGCCTTTGCCACTCTTTACGCATGCGCCTGTTGATCGTGGAGGACGAGAAGCGGCTGGCCCTGTCGCTCGCCAGGGGCCTGACGGCCGAGGGGTACGCCGTGGACGTCGTCCACGACGGCCGGGAAGGGCTCTACCAGGCCTCGGAGGGCACGTACGACCTGGTCATCCTCGACATCATGCTGCCCGGCCTCAACGGCTACCGGGTCTGCGCCGCCCTGCGGGCCGCCGGGCACGACGTGCCGATCCTGATGCTCACCGCCAAGGACGGCGAGTACGACGAGGCCGAGGGGCTCGACACCGGTGCCGACGACTACCTGACCAAGCCGTTCTCGTACGTCGTGCTCGTCGCCCGGGTCAAGGCGCTGCTGCGGCGGCGGGGGCAGGGGGCCGGGGCCTCACCCGTGCATGTGCACGGGGACCTGAAGGTGGACACCGCGGCGCGCCGGGTGTTCCTCGGTGAGGACGAGATCGCCCTCACCGCCAAGGAGTTCTCCGTGCTGGAGCAGCTCGTGCTGCGGGCCGGCGAGGTGGTCTCCAAGTCCGAGATCCTGGAGCACGTCTGGGACTTCGCGTACGAGGGTGATCCGAACATCGTCGAGGTGTACGTCAGCACGCTGCGGCGGAAGCTGCGGGCGGGGCTGATCCGGACCGTGCGCGGGGCCGGATACCGGCTGGAGACGTCACCGTGAGGCGGTTGTTCGGGTCCGTCCGGGCGCGGGCCACGCTGGGCGCGACCCTCGTGGTCGCGGTGGCGCTCGTCGCCGCCGGGGCCGCGGTGCTGCTGTCCCTGCGGTCCAACCTGATCGGCGAGGCCGGTACGCAGGCGGAGCGCTCCGCGCGGGCGGTCGCCTCCGAGGTCGCGGCGGGAACGCCGTACGGCAAGCTCTCGGGGCTCGACGGCGACGACGGGCCGGTGCAGGTCCTGGACGAGCACGGGCGGCTGGTCGCGGCCAGCGAGGATCTGGAGAAGATCAGCGGGACCGGCAGCGGGCAGGTGAAGCCGCAGCCGGCGGTGAAGCCCACCGGGGATGACGACGACGCCGATGACGTGGGCGAGGCCCTCGAACCCGGTGAGATCTCCGGGGAGAGCGTCTTCAGCAACGGCTCCGCGACGATCGACGGCGACGCGGAGGACTACCGCTTCGCCGCCGTCGAGGTGGAGACCCAGGACCGGGGCCACCTCAGGGTCTACGCCGGTTCACCGCTGGCAGCCGAGCACGGGGCCGTGCGGACCGCGCTGACGGTGATGCTGATCGGATTTCCGCTGCTGCTCGGCGTCGTCGCGGCCGTGACCTGGCTGGTCACCCGGCGGGCCCTGCGGCCCGTGGAGGGGATCCGGCGCGAGATGGCCGCGATCACCCACTCCGAGGACCTCGCGCGGCGCGTTCCGGAGCCGGACACGCACGACGAGATCGCCCGGCTCGCCAGCACCACCAACGAGACGCTCGCGGCGCTGGAGACGTCCGTGGAGCGGCAGCGGCGGTTCGTCGCCGACGCCTCCCACGAGCTGCGCAGTCCGATCGCCTCGCTGCGGACGCAACTGGAGGTGGCCGCCGCCCACCCCGAGCTGCTGGACCTCGACGGGGCCGTGGAGGACACCGTCCGGCTGCAGCGGCTGGCCGCCGACCTGCTGCTGCTCGCCCGGCTGGACGCGGGGGAGCGGCCCAACGACGCGAAGGTCGACCTCGCCGGGCTGGCCCGGGAGGCGGTCGAAGGGCGGACGGGTGTGACCGTGGACGCGGAGCCGGTGGAAGTGGCCGGATCGCGGGGGCAGCTGGGGAGGGTGCTCGCCAATCTGCTCGACAACGCCCAGCGGCATGCCCGCTCGGCCGTGACCGTGACCGTGCGCAGTGAGGGCGCCCGGGCCGTGGTCGGGGTGGCCGACGACGGCGACGGGGTGCCCGAGGACGACCGGGAGCAGATCTTCGAACGGTTCGTCCGGCTGGACGCCGCCCGCAGCCGCGACGACGGCGGGGCCGGTCTGGGGCTCGCCATCGCCCGGGACGTCGCCGTCCGGCACGGTGGCACCCTCACGGCCGGGCGGGGACCCGCAGGCGGAGCCCTGTTCGAACTCCGCCTGCCGCTCGCCTAGCCGGCGCCGGCTTCGGCGGTTACGGGCGCCCGCGCTGGCCGCGCAGGTGCTGCGCGATGGGCTTGAGGCCCTTGTCGAGCTCGGTCAGGGCCTCGGGGGACAGCAGGTCGATGAAGTGCCTGCGCACGGACGCCACGTGGTGGGGCGCCACCTTCTGCATCGTCGCCATGCCGTGGTCGGTCAGGACCGCGTAGAGGCCCCGGCGGTCCGACTCGCAGTTCTCCCGCCGGACCAGGTTCGCGTTCTCCATGCGCGTGATCTGGTGCGAGAGGCGGCTCTTGGACTGGAGGGTGGCGGAGGCGAGGTCGCTCATCCGCATCCTCTGGTCGGGGGACTCGGAGAGATTCACCAGGATCTCGTAGTCGTTCATTGTCAGGCCGAACGGCTGCAGGTCCTTCTCGAGCTGGTACGTCAACAGCCTGTTGACCTCCAGGTGGGTGCGCCAGGCGCACTGCTCCGCATCGGTCAGCCAGCGGGTGGCCGTCTCGGTCTCCATGAATGAAGTCTACCTAAAAAGTTGAAAGGCGAACTAGTGAGGGTTTTCGTGTGACAGCGCACACCTGCCGAACACGGGTGCGTAGGGCGTTCGATGTCACACTCCGCAGACTACCGCTCACAGCCCGAAGCGACGCTGGAGGTCGCCCAGCTGTCCGGGAAGACGCGGTACGCCCGACTGTCCCGCCTGGGGGCTGTGCGCCCCGCCGCCGGGCACGCCGGCCTGGTGCGGAACGGCCCCCGTGGCCTGCTCGGCCATCAGGGTCTCGGAGGACTGGAGCAGCACCGTCCCGGCGCCGACGAACTCGAACTGGTGCTCCTCGCCGGAGGCGCCTCCGAGGCCCGTCAGTGCACGTAGACCGCCCATGACGCCGGTCATGTACCCGTGGTCGTAGTGGTGGCACGGAGAGGGGCAGTCGGCCCAGCCGACCAGGGCCTGCGGGTCGACCCGGATCGGGGGTTCCATGAACACCACCGGTCCGTTGGACGCGGCCACGAACTTTCCGGTTCCGATGAGGGTCAGAAAACCCGGCACGATTGATTGCTTCAGTGCCAGAGTTGGCTGAAAAGCGAGCAGGTTGCCCGAGCGAATGGTCAGATTGCCGTCTTCGAGGTCGTACGAATTGACGTCGAAGGCCCGGTCGGCGAGGAGCATCTTGCCCGAGCCCTCCGCCACGACCCAGTCGCTGGCGTGCAGTGGCGAATGGAACGAGGTGCGCACGAGACGGTCCAGCCGGCCGTGTCCGACGCCGTTGAAGTCCATCGAGCCGTAGTAGGCGATCATCTTCCCCTTCTGCAGGAACCACTGGCTCCCCTTGAGCTCCACGCAGAAGGTGTAGGGATTGACGTTGTCGTCCGCGGGCAGGGTCGCCGGGTCGAAGACCACGGGGCCGGTGCCCGGGGTTCCGTAGGTGCTCACAGCTTCTCCTCCGACGCCTGGACGTACACCGCACCGCTGCCGCTGAGCTCCAGCTGGAACGCCTCGCCCGAGCCGCGGCCCACCATGTCCCGCCAGCCCAGCGCGGTGGACAGCTTGTTGCGGACGTCGCCGTGGTGGGCGACGTAGGCCTGCGGGTCCACATGGACCGGCCGCTGGGGGCTGATCGGGATCTCGATGACGCCGCCGTGGGCCATGACCGCGACGGCCCCGTGCCCCTTCAGCGTCGTCGTGAACAGCCCCTGGCCGCTGACCTGGCCGCGCACCATGCCCATGACGCCGCCCTGCGAGCCCAGGAACATCGTGCCCTGCTGGAGCGTGCCCTCGAAGGCCAGCAGGCGGTCCGCCTCGACGCAGAGCGTGTCGCCCGAGAGCCGGATCACCTGGACGTGGTGCCCGCCGTGCCCGAACAGGACCGTGCCGCTGCCCTCGACGGACATCAGGGGCGTGTCCTCGTTCGCCACGCGACGGCCGATCATCGACATGATCCCGCCCTGGCCACCCGCCATGTTGGGCGTGAACGACACCTCGCCCTTGTACGCGAGCATCGCCCCGCGCTGACTGAACAGCCGCTGCCCCGGAGCGACCGTCGCCTCGACCATCTTCCCGTTGATCTCCCGGAAGGCCATCTCACACGTCTCCCGCGATCGTGTTCCGCTCGCTCGGCTGCACGTACACCAGCCCGTCCCCCTCGAACCGCATCTGGAACGCCTCGCCGCCGCCCTCCCCGAGCAGCGTGCGGAACGTCACACCGGACTGGAAGGACTGCCGCAGATTCCCCTGGTGCGCCACGTACGCCCCCGGGTCGACGGTCAGCGGGTACTGCGCGCTCACCCGCAGCACCACCGCCGGGCCGTCCGACATGATCGCCGCCTGGCCGTGGCCCTCGACGGTCGTCGTGAACAGCCCGTTGCCCTGCGAGGCGCCGCGCAGGCCGGTGAACTCCGTGCCCGTGCGCAGCCCGCCGTCGGTCGCGAGCAGGTTGCTCGACTCGACGTAGAGCTTGTCGCCCTGGACGCTGACCAGGTTTATCTCGGAGGCACGGTCCGCGAACCAGCAGGTCCCGCGCCCCTTCACCTCCATCAACGTCATCTGCTCACCGGTCAGCCGCCGGGTCACCATTCCCCGGATCCCCTCGCCGCCGCCGCTGAGCTTCTTGAAGGCCATCTCGCCGTCGTACGCGACCATCGAGCCGTTCTTCGCCTTGACGGCGTCTCCGGTCATGTCGACGGCGAGCACCTTGCTGCTCTGAAGTCGGAACATCGCCACGACTGGAAGGTATCGGCAGGCCGGGCCCCACGGACAGGGCCCGTAGGTGGAGAACGACCCTGACCACACCCCTGGGGGCTCGGGGACGGACCCCGGGCCGGAGGGCCCGCGGAGGTTTGCCACAATGGGCGGGGCGCTTGTGCGCGCGTTCACAAACCGTGGGCCCGTGCCTGCCGTCCCTACCGACCAGACCGCCGTCGCGTAACTCCCACCGAAGGTGACCCGTGGACCTCAAGACCGCCACCGCCATCCGCCGCCTCCGCCTGGTCTCGGCCCCCGAGGCGACCTCCTTCCTCCTCCTGCTGGTCTGCTCGGTGCTGAAGCGGACCACGGACTTCAACGCCGTGCCGGTGATGGGCATGGTGCACGGCGTGCTGTTCGTCCTCTACGTGATCTTCTGGGCCGACGCGTGGAACCGTGCGAAGTGGTCGCTGAGGACCGCCGCGCTGTACTTCGTCCTCTCGGTGCTCCCCACCGGCGGGTTCTTCGCCGAGCGCAGGCTCCGGCGTGAGACCGAGGACGCGGTCATCGCCTCCCGCGCGCGCAAGGAAGGAGTGGTGGGCGCATGATCGTCGCCTTCTCCGTGACGCCGCTCGGGGTCGGCGAGGACGTGGGGGAGTACGTCGCCGACGCCGTGCGGGTGGTGCGCGAGTCCGGACTGCCGAACCGCACCGACGCGATGTTCACCTCAGTCGAAGGGGAGTGGGACGAGGTCATGGACGTCGTCAAGCGCGCGGTCGCCGCGGTCGAGCGCCGCGCACCCCGGGTCTCCCTCGTTCTCAAGGCGGACATCCGCCCCGGTGTGACGGACGGTCTCACGTCCAAGGTGGAGACCGTGGAGCGGCACCTCTCCGAGTAGCGGTTCCGCCCCGAGCTGTTCCGGGAACCCCGGCCCGTCGTGGCCGGGGTTTCTCTTCGTCTGCCTCGTCGTGGACAGCGGTCCGCGCACCGCAGCCGATGCCCGCGCCCGAAGGGCGAGACGGTGCTGACCACCATGTGACCGGCCGGTAAGGTCGGGTTCGTGCCGAAGCCGCTCAGTCTCTCCTTCGATCCGATCGCGCGTGCCGACGAACGCTGGAAGCAGCGCTGGGGGAACGTGCCGTCCATGGCCGCGATCACCTCGATCATGCGGGCCCAGCAGATCCTCCTCGCCGAGGTGGACGCGGTGGTCAGGCCGTACGGGCTGACGTTCGCGCGCTACGAGGCGCTGGTGCTGCTCACCTTCTCCAAGTCCGGCGAGCTGCCGATGTCCAAGATCGGCGAGCGGCTCATGGTGCACCCCACCTCCGTGACGAACACCGTGGACCGGCTGGTGAAGTCGGGTCTGGTCGCCAAACGGCCCAACCCGAACGACGGCCGGGGCACCCTCGCCAGCATCACCGGCAAGGGCCGCGAGGTCGTCGAGTCGGCCACCCGCGACCTGATGGCGATGGACTTCGGGCTCGGGACGTACGACGCCGAGGAATGCGCGGAGATCTTCGCGATGCTGCGGCCGCTGCGCGTCTCGGCGGGCGACTTCGAGGAGGAGTGACCCGGGGCAAGATCTCCCGGAACGGGTCGTTACGCTCGACGGCATGAAGAAGAGCGTGCTGACCCGCTACCGCGTGATGGCCTACGTCACCGGTGTCCTGCTGGTCCTGCTGACCATCGGCGTCATCGCCAAGTACCTGCTGAAGATGGACGGCGCCGATGACTTCACGCGCGTCGTCGGCATCGCGCACGGCTGGCTGTACGTCCTGTACCTGATCTTCGCCTTCGACCTGGGCTCCAAGGCGAAGTGGCCGGTCGGCAAGCAGCTGTGGGTGCTGCTCGCCGGGACCGTTCCGACGGCCGCGTTCTTCGTGGAGCGCCGGATCAGCCACGAGCTGGAGGCCCGGACCGCCGAGGACGCGCCGACGCCCGCCAAGGCGTAGCCGCACGCCGGCGCCACCGCCGCACGCACGCGTGCGGCGGTCGTTCTCACCCGTTCGCCAGGTCACTCCCGTCAGCCATCGACATTTACTAGGACGTCCAAGTAAATTCGAGGGTATGGACGCTGACGCCATCGACGAGGGCCGCCGCCGCTGGCAGGCCAGGTACGACGCCGCGCGCAAGCGCGAGGCCGACTTCACCACGCTCTCCGGCGACCCCGTGGAGCCGGTGTACGGGCCCCGGCCCGGTGACACCTACGACGGGTTCGACCGGATCGGCTGGCCGGGGGAGTACCCCTTCACCCGCGGCCTGTACGCGACCGGCTACCGGGGGCGGACGTGGACCATCCGGCAGTTCGCCGGGTTCGGCAACGCCGAGCAGACCAACGAGCGCTACAAGATGATCCTCCGCAACGGCGGGGGCGGGCTCTCGGTCGCCTTCGACATGCCGACGCTCATGGGCCGCGACTCCGACGACCCGCGCTCGCTGGGCGAGGTCGGGCACTGCGGGGTCGCCATCGACTCGGCGGCCGACATGGAGGTCCTGTTCAAGGACATCCCGCTCGGTGACGTCACGACGTCGATGACCATCAGCGGCCCGGCCGTCCCCGTCTTCTGCATGTACCTGGTCGCCGCCGAACGGCAGGGCGTCGACCCGTCCGTCCTCAACGGCACGCTTCAGACGGACATCTTCAAGGAGTACATCGCCCAGAAGGAGTGGCTCTTCCAGCCCGAGCCGCATCTGCGGCTCATCGGCGACCTGATGGAGCACTGCGCGGCCGGCATCCCCGCCTACAAGCCACTGTCCGTCTCCGGCTACCACATCCGCGAGGCCGGCTCGACGGCCGCGCAGGAGCTGGCGTACACCCTGGCGGACGGCTTCGGGTACGTCGAGCTGGGCCTCTCGCGCGGCCTGGACGTGGACGTCTTCGCCCCCGGCCTGTCCTTCTTCTTCGACGCGCACGTCGACTTCTTCGAGGAGATCGCCAAGTTCCGTGCGGCGCGCCGCATCTGGGCCCGCTGGATGCGCGACGTCTACGGCGCCGAGTCCGAGAAGGCGCAGTGGCTCCGCTTCCACACGCAGACCGCGGGCGTCTCCCTCACCGCGCAGCAGCCCTACAACAACGTCGTGCGCACGGCCGTGGAGGCACTGGCCGCCGTGCTCGGCGGGACGAACTCGCTGCACACCAACGCCCTCGACGAGACCCTCGCGCTGCCCAGCGAGCAGGCCGCGGAGATCGCGCTGCGCACCCAGCAGGTGCTGATGGAGGAGACCGGCGTCGCCAACGTGGCCGACCCGCTGGGCGGTTCCTGGTACGTCGAGCAGCTGACCGACCGGATCGAGGCGGACGCGGAGAAGATCTTCGAGCAGATCAAGGAGCGCGGGCTGCGGGCGCACCCCGACGGGCAGCACCCCATCGGCCCGATCACCTCCGGGATCCTGCGCGGGATCGAGGACGGCTGGTTCACCGGGGAGATCGCCGAGTCGGCGTTCCGGTACCAGCAGGCCCTGGAGAAGGGCGACAAGAGGGTCGTCGGCGTGAACTGCCACGACGGGTCGGTCACCGGAGACCTGGAGATCCTGCGGGTCAGCCACGAGGTGGAGCGCGAGCAGGTCCGGGCGCTGGGCGCGCGCAAGGCGGCCCGTGACGACGCCGCGGTGCGCACCGCGCTCGACGCGATGCTGGCCGCCGCCCGCAGCGGCGCCAACATGATCGGGCCGATGCTGGACGCGGTACGCGCGGAGGCCACGCTCGGGGAGATCTGCGGCGTGCTGCGCGACGAGTGGGGGGTTTACACGGAGCCGGCCGGCTTCTGAGGGGCTATGCCCCCAGCCCGTGCAACAGCACCCTGGTGAAGCTGCGGACCCATTCCTCGTCCGCCGGTTCCGCGCTCACCAGGGTGCGGTGGACCACCGCTCCCGCCACCATGTCGAAGATCAGGTCCGCCGTGCGGTCGGCCGAGGCGGGGTCCGGCTCCGGGGGGAGTTCGCCCCGGGCCTGGGCCCGGGCGCGGCCCTCCAGGACCAGGCGTTTTTGGCGGTCGACCACCGAGGCCCGGATGCGTTCGCGCAGTGCCTCGTCGCGGGTGGCTTCCGCCACCACCGCCATCAGACCGCTCCTCGCCTCCGGCAGCGCCAGGATCGCGGCGAACTGCAGGACCACACCCTCGATGTCGGCGGCCAGGGAGCCGCGGTCGGGGAGTTCCAGCTCGTCGAAGAGTTCCGCGACCGCGTCGACGACCAGTTCGTTCTTGCCCGCCCAGCGGCGGTAGAGCGTGGTTTTCGCAACCCCGGCGCGCGTCGCGACGTCTCCGAGGGTGAGCTTGGACCAGCCCAGTTCCACGAGCGCCTCGCGCGTCGCGGCCAGGATCGCGGCGTCCGCCGTGGCGCTGCGCGGTCGCCCGGTGCGGGGTGCTGGGCTGCGACTCTGCATCTCCCGACCATAAGCCTGCGGTTCCCGTGGGGCGTCGTGAGGGAGATCACCGGGGGGTGGTGTCCCGGCGGTGCGGTGTGGCATTACGCTACGACTCGTAGCGAAAGCCTGTGAGGGACGTACGCGGGCCTCGGTACACCCGGCGTGGGGTGGGGACCCGGCGCCGGAAGGCACGGACCGGCCTTGCTTTCACACCGTTTTTCACACACGCGCGCAGGACGGGGGAGGATAGACGCATGCAGCCACGGAACATGTCCATGAGCGGAGTCGTCGACCTCGCCGCGGTGAAGGCGGCCCAGGAGGCCAAGGCGAAGGCGGAGCAGACGCGCGCGCAAGCAGCCCGGGAGGGCGGGACGGGGGCGATCTCCCCGGCCGATCTCGTCATCGACGTCGACGAGGCGGGGTTCGAGAGCGACGTCCTGCAGCGTTCCGCCGAGGTCCCCGTCGTCATCGACTTCTGGGCCGAGTGGTGCGAGCCCTGCAAGCAGCTCAGCCCGGTCCTGGAGCGGCTGGCCGTCGAGTACAACGGCCGCTTCCTCCTCGCCAAGGTCGATGTCGACGCCAACCAGATGCTGATGCAGCAGTTCGGCATCCAGGGAATCCCCGCGGTGTTCGCGGTCGTCGCGGGGCAGGCGCTGCCGCTCTTCCAGGGCGCGGCGGGCGAGGCCCAGATCCGGCAGACCCTCGACCAGTTGGTACAGGTCGGCGAGCAGCGCTTCGGCCTGACCGGTCTCACCGTCGACCCCGACGCCGTGCCGGGCGGTGCCCCGGCGGCTCCCGAGCGGCCGGCCGGTCCGCACGACGGGCTCCTCGAAGCCGCCGTACAGGCGCTGGACTCGGGCGATCTGTCCGGTGCCGTCCAGGCGTACAAGAACGTGCTGAACGAGGACCCGGGCAACGAGGAGGCCAAACTGGGTCTCGCGCAGGCCGAGTTGCTCCAGCGGGTGCAGGGCGTCGACCCGCAGCAGGTGCGCCGGGACGCGGCCGACAAGCCGGCCGACGTGCAGGCGCAGATCGCCGCCGCCGACCTGGATCTGGTGGGCGGCCATGTCGAGGACGCGTTCGGCCGGCTCATCGAGACCGTGCAGCGTACGGTGGGTGACGACCGGGACACCGTGCGGATGCGGTTGCTGGAGCTGTTCGAGGTCGTCGGGCCCGACGATCCCCGGGTGATCGCGGCCCGCAGGGCCCTGGCGCGCGCCCTGTTCTGACCAGTCGTTAAACACGCGGGCATGTGGTGCCCGCGTGAAAAATTTGCCTACAGCGGGTCACCGCGGCCGCGTTTTACCAAAACTTGGTAATCGCGGCCGCTGTTACTAGGAGTAAGTCCCGGGCGTTGATCTGTCGGATTCTGTCCATCGATCAACAGCTTTGTGCCGCCACCCGGTGCCACCCTGAGTCGTCGTCCGAGACCGATGGGTCGTTGTTCGGTTATCCGGCCGTTACTAGCGAGTAACGATCCCCCTTGTGCGCGCGGCGAGAATGCACCACGATCGGCCACGCTCGGTCCATTCCCGTACCCCGGCAGCCGGTTGGGTCGCGGGACAACCTGGGTCCCCACCGAGCAGAGCCGGCGGCAGTGGCGCCGGCTCTTGGACAGGGGGGTCTTCGCCCTTCCGGCGAAGCCTGTCCAGCAGGGTTGTGCGTGATGCGTGTCAGGCGCGACCAGTGGTTGTCGCTCGGGGGTGATCGCCGGTGATTCGGGCGCGTTTGCGCCGCCGAGTGCAGGCGCTCTCCTTCCCGAGGACGTAGCACTTCTCCCATCCCTGCCCGGCTGAGCCGCCAATCGGGGCGAGCCAGGACAGGAGATGTACGTCCGAGAAGGAGGAAATATGGAGTCCCAGGTGCGTGGCGGGACCAGATGGAAGCGGTTCGCTGTGGTCATGGTGCCCAGCGTCGCCGCCACGGCTGCGATAGGTGTCGCCCTCGCGCAGGGCGCTCTCGCCGCGTCGTTCAGCGTCTCCGGCCAGTCGTTCAAGGTCACGACAGACCAGCTCGTCGGTGAGGGCTTCTCGCAGTACGGCGCCCTCGACGAGGGATACACGATGGACGGCAAGAAGGCCGTCCACCCGGTCGCGGTCTCGTCGTTCAAGTCGGCGACGATCAAGAACCTGTGCCAGTCGGTCGTCACCCCGAACATTCCGGTGCTCGGGAACGTCAGCCTGATCCTGCGTGCGGGGCAGGGTGCGAAGCCGGTGGAGGCCCAGAACCTCTACATCGACGTCGCCGACCTCAGCGCCGATGCGACGTTCGAGAACATCGACATCGGTGTGGCCGCCAAGGACGCCAACAAGGGTCCGGCCATGCGGAAGGGCGAGACGTCCAACCCGTACGGCTTCGCCCAGCAGGCGGACAGGGCGACCCTGACCGACGTGAAGCAGACGGCGTGGGCGACCACTGCCGGAACCTTCAAGCTCAGCGGCCTGAAGATGTCGCTGTCGACGGGTGTCAAGGAGTGCTACTAAGCACTCGATGACGGGCGGGGGAGCCGGTGGCGCCCCCGCCCGTCCACCTTCCGGCCGCGCCTTCACGCGGGGCCCACATCACCACCACAGCAACGCTGTACCAGGGAGCTGTTTTTCCATGAGCGCCGAGACTCCTGCCGCCACCGGCCAGTTCACCGTCCGGAGGCAGCAGTTCCGCGCCTGGCGGGGTGAGCGGCCGTTCTGGGCCGGGCTGTTGGTCCTCCTCAGCGGACTGCCCATCGCCTACTTCCCGTACGCGAACCTCCAGATCGGTCACCTGACGCTGGCGATGGCGACCACCGCGGGTGCCGGGTCCCTGATCATCGGCGTGCTGCTCGTCGTACTGGGCGTCAGCCTCTGGTTCCAGAAGCACGTCCGCGTCTTCGCGGGAGTCGCGGCGATCCTGCTGGCGCTGGTGTCCATCCCCGTGTCCAACCTCGGCGGCTTCCTCGTCGGCTTCCTCCTCGCCCTCGTGGGCGGGGCGATGGCCGTGGCGTGGGCGCCGGGCGCACCGGCCGCGGGACAGCCCGCCGCCATGGCCAGCACGGGCGTGGACGGGGCTCCCGGGGCCACGGACCCCGACACCACGGTGCTGCGCCCCGTGGGCGGGGTGGACGAGCCGAACGATCTTTCAGGAACGAACCCGGCCAACGGGGCGAACGGGAGGCACAGTGCCGGCTGACGAGGTGACCCACGGGACTGATGTGGAGGCGTCCCGTGTGAGAACCGGGCCGCGCCACGCGGCACCCAAGAAGCCGCTGTTCACCAGGTTCAACAGGCCGGCCGGCAAGGCGATAGCCATGGCGGCGATGCCGACGGCGGTGCTCATGGGCATGGGCTTCACGTCGACGCTCGCCATAGCCGACAGCGACACCCCGGCGGCGCCGACCTCCAAGAGCCTGACGGCCGACGAGTACAAGGACTGTGTGGCGGCCCTCGAGGACGCCGGCAAGGCCGGGGACTCCAAGGGCGACGACTCCGCCTCGCCCACGCCGTCCCCCTCGGCGAGCGACGGTGCGACGGACGAGAAGGACGAGCAGGGCGACACCGCCCCGAAGCCGTCCCCCTCGGGCGGCACGGAGGCGAACAACGGCGGTTCCTCTTCGTCGGATTCAGGTTCCGGCGACAAGGCCGAGCCCGAGCCGAGCCCGTCCACGAGCGCCCCCGCCGCGGGCGGCGACGACGGGGCGGCCACCCCGTCCCCCTCGCCGTCGAAGAGCGGCGGCAACATCCTGGAGGACATCGGCGACGCGATCGGCGGCATCTTCAACGGCGGCAAGGACGACAGCGCGGACGGGGCGAGCCCCAGCCCGGCCCCGTCCTCCTCGGCCTCGCAGAGCACCGAGAAGCCGGCCGAGGACGCCTCCGGCGCCGAGGACACCGCGGAGAAGGCCACCGGCACGGTCGAGGACACCGTCAAGGACACCGCCGGCAAGGCGTCCGACACGGTGAAGGACACCGGCAAGACGGTCGAGGACACCACCAAGGCCGTCGAGAAGGCGGCCCAGGACGCGGCGGAGAAGGCGAAGGAGGCCACCGCCTCGCCCAGCCCCTCCCCGAGCACGGACGCCGACGACTGCCCGGCCGCCACCGACGCCGAGGGCGGCGTCGACAACAAGGTGCCGCTGCCCGACGACCCGTGGTTCCTCAACGCCAGCTCGCTGACGCTGAAGGGCGCCGACTACAAGGGCGTCGTCGAGGTGCGGACCGCCGACGGCACCGTCAAGAAGGTGCTGAAGTACGTCATATCCGGCGGCACCGACATCGGCGACCTGCACCAGACCGTCCAGGACAAGCAGTCCGGCAAGACCTACCACGTGCAGGCGGCCAAGGGCTCGACGTCCACGATCCGCGACGGCGACACCGTGATGTACACCGAGAGCATCTCGGGCAACCTGCTCGGGCTGATCCCGATCACGTTCGACCCGGAGCACCCGCCGCCGCTGAACATCCCGCTGATCTACTTCACCAACGTGAAGGTGCAGCAGGCCGGACAGTTCGGCGGAACCCTGCACGTGCCGGGGCTGCACAACTTCACCACCGGCTGAGCGCCCCTCAGAGCCCTTTCGGGAGCCGCACACACAGAGGGCGCCCCCTGGATCCCAGGAGGCGCCCTCGGTGCCGTGTACGGGCCTTCACGGCCCCCTCGTACTGCTTCGGAGAGAGGAGGCGGGTGAGAACTCAGCTGAAACTGACCCGCGACGGCGACGTGTTCATCGCGCGGCTCGCGCCTTCCCAGGTGGCGGCCATGCACGAGGCGCTGAGCCATCTGCGCGGGCACTACGCCGGTGACACGGAGCTGACCCTCCTGGTCGGCGCGGGCCGGGACGAGGTCGACGCCCTCCTGGAACGCCTGGCCGGACCGCACACGCAGTCACGCGACTTCCGTCTCGCCACGGAGGAACTCCACACGGTGCACGCCGCGCCCACCATGTTCCTGGTACAGGGCGGCGTCTTCGCGGAGGAGCCGTTCCACATCCGCCTGGGGTTCTACAGGGAGAACTTCGACGCCCTGGCCCATGCGCTGTTATGGGCGGCCGCGGAGGCGTGACGCCCCGGCCGAAACCACTGAGTGCGTCAAGCCGAGGGCGCCCCCGGATCCCGGGGGCGCCCTCGGCGGTGTGCGCGGGCCTGCACGGCCCTGTGCGGATCAGCCCTTGGCCTCGCCCAGGTGGTGGACCCGCACCATGTTGGTGGTGCCGGGCACGCCGGGGGGCGAACCGGCGGTGATGACCACGATGTCGCCGTCGTTGAAGCGGTTGAGCTTGACCAGCTCCTGCTCCACCAGGTCGACCATCTCGTCGGTGCTGTTCACGAACGGCACCACGTACGGCTCCACGCCCCAGCTCAGCGCCATCTGGTTGCGGGTGCCCTCGTCGGTGGTGAAGGCGATGATCGGCTGCTGCGCGCGGTAGCGGGACAGACGGCGGGCGGTGTCGCCGGACTGGGTGAAGGCCACCAGGCCCCGGCCGCCGAGGAAGTCGGCGATCTCGCACGCGGCCCGGGCCACCGAACCGCCCTGCGTGCGCGGCTTCTTGCCCGGGACGAGCGGCTGCAGGCCCTTGGAGAGCAGCTCCTGCTCGGCCGCGGCGACGATCTTCGACATCGTCTTCACGGTCTCGATCGGGTACGCGCCCACGCTCGACTCGGCGGACAGCATGACCGCGTCGGCGCCGTCCAGGATCGCGTTGGCCACGTCGGAGGCCTCGGCGCGGGTCGGACGCGAGTTGGTGATCATCGACTCCATCATCTGGGTCGCCACGATCACCGGCTTGGCGTTGCGCCGGCACAGCTCGATCAGGCGCTTCTGCACCATGGGGACCTTCTCGAGCGGGTACTCGACGGCCAGGTCACCACGGGCGACCATGACACCGTCGAACGCCATCACGACGTCCTCCATGTTCTGCACCGCCTGCGGCTTCTCCACCTTGGCGATGACGGGGACCCGGCGCCCCTCCTCGTCCATGACGCGGTGCACGTCCTGGACGTCCTTGGCGTCCCGGACGAACGACAGCGCGACCAGGTCGCAGCCCATGCGGAGAGCGAAACGGAGGTCCTCGACGTCCTTCTCGGACAGCGCGGGCACGTTGACGGCCGCGCCGGGCAGGTTGATGCCCTTGTGGTCGGAGATGACGCCGCCCTCGATGACGATCGTCTTGACCTTGGGGCCCTCGACCTCGGTGACCTTCAGCTCGACGTTGCCGTCGTTGATGAGGACCTGGTCGCCCTTGGTGACATCGCCGGGCAGACCCTTGTAGGTCGTCCCGCAGATCGTCTTGTCGCCCGGGACGTCCTCGGTGGTGATGGTGAACTCGTCACCGCGCACCAGCTCCACGGGACCCTCGGCGAAGGTCTCCAGACGGATCTTCGGGCCCTGGAGGTCGGCGAGGACACCGATGGCCCGGCCGGTCTCCTTGGCGGCGGCACGGACCCGGTCGTACCGGCCCTGGTGCTCGGCGTGGCTGCCGTGGCTGAAGTTGAAGCGGGCCACGTTCATGCCGGCTTCGATCAACGCGACAAGCTGATCGTGGGAGTCGACCGCGGGGCCGAGAGTACAGACGATTTTCGAACGGCGCATGGGGGCGATCCTATCGGTTTGTTTCGCAAGGGAATATTCCGTCTGGCGGAAAATACAAAAGGGCGGGATGCCGCTCAGGTGTGATTCCCCGAACCAATTACCAGCGCGTAGGTCTGTGTCGCGATCTCCAATTCCTCGTCAGTGGGCACCACCGCCACCGCGACCCGGGCCCCCTCGGGCGAGATCAGCCGCGCCTCGTCGCCGCGCACGGCGTTGCGCTCGCCGTCCACGGCCAGCCCCAGCTCCTCCAGGCCCGCCAGGGCGGCGGCCCGCACCGGAGCCGCGTTCTCGCCCACACCGGCGGTGAAGGCGACCGCGTCCACCCGTCCCAGTACGGCGTAATAGGCGCCGATGTACTTCTTCAGGCGGTGAATGTAGATGTCGAACGCCAGCTCCGCCCGCTCGTCGCCCTCGTCGACGCGACGGCGGATCTCCCGCATGTCGTTGTCGCCGCACAGGCCGATCAGGCCGCTCTTCTTGTTGAGAAGAGTGTCGATCTCGTCGGCGGACATTCCACCAACACGCATCAAATGGAAGATGACGGCCGGGTCCAGGTCTCCGGAACGCGTACCCATCACGAGCCCCTCCAAAGGCGTGAGGCCCATGGAGGTGTCCACGCAGCGACCGCCCCGCACGGCCGAGGCGGACGCCCCGTTGCCCAGGTGCAGCACGATGACGTTCGTCTCGGCGGGGTCCTTGCCCAGCAGCTCGGCGGTGGCCCGGGAGACGTAGGCGTGGGAGGTGCCGTGGAACCCGTAGCGGCGGATGCGGTGTGCGTCGGCGGTCTGCACGTCGATCGCGTAACGGGCCGCCGACTCCGGCATCGTGGTGTGGAACGCGGTGTCGAAGACGGCGACCTGCGGCAGGTCGGGCCGCAGTGCCTGTGCCGTGCGGATCCCGGTGAGGTTGGCCGGGTTGTGCAGCGGCGCCACCGGGATGAGCCGCTCGATCTCGGCGAGCACGGCGTCGTCGACGACGGTCGGCTCGGTGAAGTGCTTCCCGCCGTGCACCACCCGGTGCCCGATCGCGGCCAGTTCGGGAGAGTCCAGGCCGAGACCGTCCTTCGCGAGCTCCTCGGCCACGGCCTTCAGAGCGGCGTCGTGGTCGGCGATGGCCCCGCCGCGCTCCCGGCTCCCGCCGCCGGCCGGGCTGTGCTTCAGACGGGAGGTCTGCTCGCCGATGCGCTCCACCAGGCCCACCGCCAGCCGGCTGCTGTCGCGCATGTCGAGCAGCTGGTACTTCAGCGACGAGGAGCCGGAGTTGAGGACGAGGACACGGGTCGGGCTGCTCACTGGGCGGTCGCCTTCTGGCTCGGGGACGGGGCGGCGGACTGGGCCTGGATCGCCGTGATGGCGACGGTGTTGACGATGTCCTGGACCAGGGCGCCCCGGGACAGGTCGTTGACCGGCTTGCGCAGACCCTGCAGCACCGGGCCGACGGCGATCGCGCCGGCCGAGCGCTGCACGGCCTTGTAGGTGTTGTTGCCGGTGTTCAGGTCGGGGAAGATCAGCACGCTCGCCTGCCCGGCCACCTCGGAACCGGGCAGCTTGGTCGCCGCGACCGACGGCTCCACGGCGGCGTCGTACTGGATCGGGCCCTCGATCTTCAGGTCGGGCCGGCGCGCCCGCACGAGCTCGGTGGCCTCGCGGACCTTGTCGACGTCGGCGCCGGAGCCGGAGGTGCCGGTGGAGTACGACAGCATCGCGATGCGCGGCTCCACGCCGAACTGCTCGGCCGTGGTCGCCGACTGGATGGCGATGTCGGCGAGCTGCTGGGCGTTCGGGTCCGGGTTGACCGCGCAGTCGCCGTAGACGAGGACCTTGTCGGCCAGGCACATGAAGAAGACGGACGAGACGATGTCGGCGTCCGGCTTTGTCTTGATGATCTCGAAGGCCGGGCGGATGGTCGCGGCCGTGGAGTGCACCGAACCCGACACCATGCCGTCGGCGAGGCCCTCCTGGACCATCAGCGTGCCGAAGTAGTTCACGTCGGAGACGACGTCGTAGGCCAGCTCCACGGTGACGCCCCGATGCGCGCGAAGCGTCGCGTACTGCTCGGCGAAGGTGTCCCGCAGCTCGGAGGTCGCCGGGTCGATCAGCTGGGACTCGCCGAGGTCGATACCGAGGTCGGCGGCCTTCTTGCGGATCCGGTCGACCGGCCCGAGCAGCGTCAGCTCGCACACGCCCCGGCGCAGCAGCACCTCGGCGGCGTGCAGCACCCGCTCCTCGGTGCCCTCGGGCAGGACGACCCGGCGCAGGTCGGAGCGGGCCTGTTCCAGCAGCTTGTGCTCGAACATCATCGGGGTGACGCGGTCGCTGCTCGGCGCGGAGACCCGGCGGGCGAGGTCGGCGGTGTCGGCGTACCGCTCGAACAGGCCGAGGGCACGCTCGGCCTTGCGCGGGGTGGCCGCGTTCAGCTTGCCCTCCAGGGAGAACAGCTGCTCGGCGGTGGGGAAGCTGGTGCCGGCCACCGACAGCACCGGGGTGCCGGGGGCGAGGCGGTCGGCGAGGGTGAGGATGTGGTCGCCGGGCACCTCGTCCAGGGTGAGCAGCATGCCCGCTATCGGCGGGGTGCCGGCGCTGTGCGCGGCGAGCGAGCCGACGACCAGGTCGGAGCGGTCGCCCGGGGTGACGACGAGGCAGCCCGGGGTCAGGGCGCTCAGGAAGTTCGGCAGCATCGCGCCGCCGAAGACGAAACCGAGTACGTCCCGCGCGAGCCCGGAGTCGTCGCCGAGCACCACCTCGGCGCCCAGGGCGTGGCCGATCTGCGAGACGGTCGGCGCGGACAGGGCGGGCTCGTCGGGCAGCACGTAACAGGGCACGGGCAGCCGGGAGTCGAGCTGGCCGGCGATCTCGTCACGGTCCTCGCGGGCCACCCGGTTGGTGACCATCGCCAGGACGTCGCAGCCCAGGGTGGCATAGGCGCGGAAGGCGTTGCGCGTCTCGGCGAGCACGGACTCGACGGTCTGCTTGCGGCCGCCGACGACCGGGATCACGGACGCGCCGAACTCGTTCGCCAGCCGGGCGTTGAGCGACAGCTCGTCCGGCAGCTGGGTGCCGGCGTAGTCGGTGCCGAGGACCAGGACGACGTCGTAGTCCCGGGCGACCCGGTGGAAACGGTCGACCAGGGTGGACACCAGCTCGTCGGTGCCGGCCTCGGCCTGGAGGGCGGACGCCTCCTGGTAGTCCATGCCGTAGACGGTCGCCGGGTCCTGGGTGAGCCGGTAGCGGGCGCGCAGCAGCTCGAAGAGGCGGTCGGGCCCGTCGTGGACCAGGGGACGGAACACGCCGACCCGGTCGACCTGCCGGGTGAGGAGCTCCATGACCCCCAGTTCGACGACCTGGCGTCCGTCGCCGCGGTCGATGCCGGTCACGTACACGCTGCGGGTCACGCGCGCTCTCCGTTCGTCTCGGATGGGGGTACGTCTCTCGCCCCACTGCTTTCCGGCCAGGGGCACAAAAATCGCCCACCGAGGTGAGCAGAACCCTCTTGACAATACCTCTGTCGCTGGATAAGGCGCCCGTCAGTGCAGGGGTTCCACAGGGGGCTGGGGGGCGTGAAACAATCGGCAGTGGCTCACCGGTGTCAACAGCGAGCAGGAGACACAGCACGATGCGTATCGGAGTTCTCACCGCAGGCGGCGACTGCCCCGGCCTGAACGCCGTGATCCGGTCGGTCGTGCACCGGGCGGTCGACAACTACGGCGACGAGGTCATCGGCTTCGAGGACGGCTACGCGGGCCTGCTCGACGGCCGCTACCGCAGCCTCGACCTGGAGTCCGTCAGCGGCATCCTGGCCCGCGGCGGCACCATCCTCGGCTCCTCCCGCCTGGAGCGCGACCGGCTGCGCGAGGCCTGCGAGAACGCCTCCGACATGATCCACCAGTTCGGCATCGACGCGCTGATCCCGATCGGCGGCGAGGGCACGCTGACGGCCGCCCGCATGCTGAGCGACGCGGGCCTGCCCGTCGTGGGCGTCCCGAAGACGATCGACAACGACATCTCCTCCACGGACCGCACCTTCGGTTTCGACACCGCGGTGGGCGTCGCCACCGAGGCGATGGACCGGCTGAAGACCACCGCCGAGTCCCATCAGCGGGTCATGGTGGTGGAGGTCATGGGCCGGCACGCCGGCTGGATCGCCCTGGAGTCCGGCATGGCGGCCGGTGCGCACGGCATCTGCCTGCCGGAGCGGCCGTTCGACCCGGCCGACCTCGTGAAGATGGTCGAGGAGCGCTTCTCCCGCGGCAAGAAGTTCGCGGTGGTCTGCGTCGCCGAGGGCGCCCACCCCGCCGAGGGGTCCATGGACTACGTCAAGGGCGCCATAGACAAGTTCGGCCACGAGCGCTTCCAGGGCATCGGCACGGCCCTCGCGCACGAGCTGGAGCGGCGCCTCGGCAAGGAGGCCAAGCCGGTCATCCTCGGCCACGTCCAGCGCGGCGGCGTGCCGACCGCCTACGACCGGGTGCTCGCGACGCGGTTCGGCTGGCACGCGGTGGAGGCGGCGCACCAGGGCCGGTTCGGCCGGATGACCGCCCTGCGCGGGACGGACATCGTCATGGTCCCGCTCGCCGAGGCCGTCACCGAACTGAAGACGGTGCCGAAGGACCGGATGGACGAGGCCGAGTCGGTCTTCTAGCAGCCGGTCTCCGGGAGCCGGTGCTTCCGCCGGCCGGCTCCGGTCGGGGCCGCTTGCTGACACCGGGCGTCTCGGGCGGCTGATACCCGGCGCCTCGGACGGCTGATCCCGGGCGCCGGTTCTCCGGTGGCCGGTCGGGGCAGCCGGCGGGCGGGCCCCGGCAGTCGTCCTCCTAGCCGGTCTGCGGGTCGGCGTCTCCTTGGAGTTTCGTCCAGAAGTGCTCCACGATCCGGTCGAGGAAGTCCTGGCCGGCGTCGCCCGCCTCGCCGCTGCCGCCGCCCCAGCTCAGGGTGGTGGCCATGTGGCCCTGATAGTCCTCGTGCAGGCTGCGCAGGGCCTGCTCCAGGGATCGCCGGTCCAGGGGCACGAGCTTGGCCACCGGCCGGACGTAGGCCTGCCAGCGGGTGGTCGCGGCGCTGCGCAGCAGTTCGCCCAGTCTGGCGTTCCGGCCCGTGACGGTCATGAAGTCGGGCAGCCCGAGCCCGAGCAGCTCGGCGAGGGCGGCGGCCTGGCGTTCCGTGCCGCGCCAGCCGTCGGTCTCCTCCATGCGCAGATACGCGTGTACGTCGTGCCCCACGGCCCGGGCCACGTCCTCCGCAGCGAGGCAGCGGGCGATGCGGTGTTCGCGCAGGGTGCGCGGTGTGCCGATCAGTTCGGCGGGCGAGCACCACAGCACGCCCGCGAGCGCGGTGAGTTCGGAGTCGGTCGGGGCGGCTGCCCCGCGTTCCCACGCCATCACGTGGTCCGGGGTGATGTGGGGATGCCCGTAGGAGACGCGCATGCCGTGGGCGACGTGCTCGGGTGCCATGCCGAGCGCCGCGCGCAGCCGGCGGGCGGCGGGGGCGTTGAACGGCCGGGCGGCGGGGACGGTCGGCGTCGGGGGAGAGGGAGACGGACGGTTCGGTCGGGCTGAAGGTCGGCGCACGGCCCACAAGCTAGGGCGGCCCGTGGGGGTCGGCTACGGTCTGTTCGGCCAGGATCACGGATTGTAGGAACCTACGGCTACCGGCGGGTTCGACCGGGGCTGAAGATCGCCTGTCGGCGGGGGCGCGGGCACGGCCAGGATTGACGCCGGGCCCGATGATCACGGGTCCGGAAAGGCAGTGATTCACGTGAACGGCAAGCTCAACGGGCATATTCGCGAGCGTCTTCTCGCGCCCAACTTCTGGCATCTCGCGACGGTGGGGGCGGACGGTGCGCCCCAGGTGTCGCCCATGTGGGCGGACGTCGAAGGGGAGTACGTCATGGTCAACACCTCGGTGGGGCGGGTGAAGGAGGAGAACCTGCGGCGCAATCCGTACGTTTCGCTGTCGCACCACGACCCCGCGAACCCCTACGACCGGGCGGAGATCCGGGGGAGGGTCGCCCGGTTCGTGGAGGGCGAGGAGGCGGAGCGGGCGATGGACCGGCTGGCGCGGAAGTACCTCGGGGAGGACCGGTATCCGTGGCTGCTGCCGGGCGAGCGCCGGGTGATGCTGCTGATCGAGCCGACGCGGGTGCGGAGGCTGGACGGCGTCGAGCCGTTCCGGGCGGGCGTGCTGCCGGAGGGGGCAGCGGGCTGAACGGTCCACCGAGGACGGCCGGCCCCCGAGGGTGGCTGGTCACCGGAGCGCCCGGCGAGCAGGTCTCGCCGGGCGCTCCCGTGTGGGGCGACCTGTCGAGGTGTGATCGTCCGACCCATTGACCCTGATCCGTTCACCCACTTAGCCTCCATCTTCATACGTGGACGCCATTTGCATAGAGAGACGGCTGCGTCGAGATGCCTCACCAGGGATGGGACACCGGTTCAAAGGGGAACTGCCTTGCCTCTGCTCGTCGTAGGGCTCAGCGTCGTGATCCTGCTCCTGCTCATGACCAGGCTGAGACTGAACGGCTTCGCGGCCCTGCTGCTCGTGGCCGTGGGAGTGGCGCTGGTGCGGGGCATCCCCGTGGCGACCATCCCGGACGTCCTTTCCGAGGGCATCGGTGACCAGGTCGGCGACACCATGCTGACCATCGGGCTCGGCGCCATGGTCGGCCGCGTGATGGGGGACTCGGGCGCCGCCCAGCGCATAGCCGGCCGTCTTCTCGGCGCCTTCGGCCCGCGCTGGGTTCAGGTGGCCATGGTGGTCACGGCCATGCTCATCGGCGTGACCATGTTCTACGAGGTCGCGTTCATCATCATCGTGCCCATCGCGTTCACCCTGGTCAGGGTCACCGGGGCGAAGCTGCTGTGGGTCGGCCTGCCGATGTCCATCGCCCTGTCCACCATGCACAGCTTCCTGCCCCCGCACCCCGGGCCCACCGCCGTCGCCGCGACCTTCCACGCCTCCGCCGGACTCACCCTGTTCTACGGCCTGTTCGTCGCCGTCCCCGCCGGTGTGCTCGTCGCCCTCACCTGGCCCCGGCTCCCGTTCGTCGCGCGGCTGACACCGTCCATCCCCAAGGGCCTGGTCAGCGACCGCGAGTTCGCCGACGAGGAGATGCCCGGGCTCGGCTGGTCGCTGTTCGTGGCGCTGTTCCCCGTGGTGCTGATCGTGGCCGCCGCGGTGACCGAGATGGCCACGTCCGGGGAGGGTCCCCTGCTGCACGTCGTCGCGTTCATCGGCTCGGCGCCGATCGCGCTGCTGCTGACGCTGTGCCTGGCCGTGTGGGCGTTCGGGCCGCGCATCGGGCGCAGCCTGAGCGACGTCGGGGCGTCCTGCGCGTCGGCGGCCCAGGCGATGGCGATGATCCTGCTCGTGATCGGCGCCGGCGGGGCGTTCAAGAACGTCCTGGTCGAGGGCGGGATATCCGAGTACATCAAGGACACCACGGACGGCTGGTCCGTCTCCCCGATCGTCCTCGCCTGGCTCGTCGCCGTCATCCTGCGCATCGCGCTGGGCTCGGCCACGGTCGCCGTCGTCACGGCCTCCGGCGTTGCCCTGCCGCTGCTCGCGGGCAGCGGCGTCCACCCGGAGGTGATGGTGCTGGCCGTCGCCTGTGGTTCCATCGCGTTCTCGCACGTGAACGACCCCGGTTTCTGGCTGTTCAAGGAGTACTTCAACCTGTCGGTCATCGAGGCGATCAAGGTCCGCACGTCCTACACGACGGTGCTCGCCGTGCTCGGGCTGGGCGGGGTGCTGGTGGTCGAGTGGGTGCTCGACGTTCTGAGTCCGTGACGTTCTGCGTCCGTGACGTTCTGAGTTTGTGAACCGGTTTTCTTGAAAGGGCGATCCATGAGCATCGGGAGCATCGGCCGGCAGCCGGTCGTCACGTCGTTCGCCGTCCATCCCGTCGCCGGACGGGACAGCATGGAGCTGAACCTGTCCGGCGCGCACGGGCCGTACTTCACCCGCAACATCGTCGTGCTCACCGACTCCGAGGGGCGGACCGGGCTGGGGGAGGTGCCCGGCGGCGAGAAGATCACGCGGACGCTGCGGGACGCGGAGTCCCTCGTGGTCGGGGCGAAGGTGGGCGACTACAAGCGGGTGCTGCGCGAGATCGGTGAGCGGTTCGCCGACCGTGACGCGGGCGGTCGAGGTGCGCAGACCTTCGACCTGCGGACCACGGTGCACACGGTCACCGCGGTCGAGTCGGCACTGCTCGACCTGCTGGGGCAGCACCTCGACGTGCCCGTGGCGGCGCTGCTGGGGGACGGGCAGCAGCGGGACTCGGTGCGGGTGCTGGGCTATCTGTTCTACGTGGGCGACCCGGACCGGACCGACCTGGAGTACGTGCGCGAGCCAGGCTCCCCGGTGGAGTGGTACCGGCTGCGGCACGAGGAGGCGCTGTCGGCGGAGGCGATCGTACGGCAGGCCGAAGCGGCCTACGACCTGTACGGGTTCCGGGACTTCAAGCTCAAGGGGGGAGTACGCGAGGGGAGCGAGGAGGTCGCGGCGGTGCGGGCGCTGAAGCGGCGCTTTCCCGAGGCCCGGATCACTCTCGACCCGAACGGGGCGTGGTCGCTGCGGGAGGCCGTGGAGCTGTGCCGGCCGCTGGTGGGGACGCTCGCCTACGCCGAGGATCCGTGCGGGGCGGAGGGCGGTTACTCGGGGCGGGAGGTGCTCGCGGAGTTCCGGCGGGCCACGGGGCTGCCCACCGCGACCAACATGATCGCCACGGACTGGCGGCAGCTGGCCCACGCCCTGGCCCTGCAGTCGGTGTCCATCCCGCTGGCCGATCCGCACTTCTGGACGATGCAGGGGTCGGTGCGGGTCGCGCAGTTGTGCAACGCGATGGGGCTGACCTGGGGGTGCCACTCCAACAACCACTTCGACATCTCACTGGCGATGGTGACCCACTGCGGGGCGGCCGCGCCGGGGGAGTACAACGCGCTGGACACGCACTGGATCTGGCAGGAGGGGCTGGAGCGGCTGACGGTCCGGCCGCCCAGGATCGTGGACGGGGAGATCGCCGTGCCTGCCGGGCCGGGGCTGGGCGTCGAACTCGACATGGACCGGCTGCTGGCGGCGCACGAGCTGTACCGGGAGAAGGCGCTGGGGGCCCGGGACGATGCCACGGCCATGCGGTACCTGGTCCCGGACTGGCGGTTCGACCCGAAGCGGCCGTGTCTGGTGCGGTGACCGCCCCGGACGGCGGCGCCGAGCGGGCGGCACCCGGGGCGGAGGTGTCACCGGGCAGCCCCTGGGCGCCTCGGCGGGCACACTCCCCTCGACCGGGCGGGGAGCCATGACCGGCGAACCGTCACTGGCCCGTGACCCAGCGGTACTGCAGCTCCGGGCGCCCCACCGTGCCGTACTGCGGGCGGCGCGCCGCGCGGCCCGCGTCGACCAGGTGCTCCAGGTAACGGCGGGCCGTGATGCGGGAGATGCCCACGGTCTCGGCGACCCCGGCGGCCGTCAGGCCCTCCGCGCTGTCGCGCAGGGCCACCGTCACCCGCTCCAGCGTCGGCGCGCTCAGCCCCTTGGGCAGCGCGGCCGGGCCCGGCGCGCGCAGGGCCGCGAGCGCCCGGTCCACCTCGTCCTGGCCGCTCGCCTCGCCGACCGCCGCGTGGAACTCGGCGTAGCGCACGAGGCGGTCGCGCAGGGTCGCGAAGGTGAACGGCTTCAGGACGTACTGCACGACCCCGAGCGAGACGCCCTCGCGGACGACGGCCAGGTCGCGGGCCGACGTCACCGCTATCACGTCGGCGTGATGGCCGGCCGCCCTGAGGGACCGGGCCAGATGCAGTCCGTGCACGTCCGGCAGGTGCAGGTCGAGCAGGAGCAGGTCCACCGGGGTGCGCTCCAGGGCCCGGCGGGCCTCCGCGCCCGAGTGCGCCTTGCCGACGGCCACGAACCCGGGCACCCGCCCGACGTACAGGACGTGCGCGTCGGCGGCGACCGGATCGTCCTCCACCACCAGGACACGGATGGCCTTCTCGCTGCTCGTCATGCGTCGCCCCCAGCGCTTCCGGCCACCCGGGCGGCCCCGGAGGGCACGGCGTCCGCCGGCGTCCCCGGCCCCCGCAGCGGCAGCCGTACCTCGAACTCCGCGCCGCCCCCCTCGGCCTCCGCGACCGTCAGCGAGCCCTCGTGACGCTGTGTCGCCTGACGGACCAGCGCCAGCCCGAGACCCCGCCCGCCGGGGCCCGCCGGCTTCGTCGAGAAGCCCCGCTGGAAGACCGCCTCCGTGTGATCGGGGTCCACGCCCGGCCCCGTGTCCGAGACCCGCAGCACCAGCTCCGGGACGTCGCCGCAGCCGCGGGTGTACGCCGCCACCGTCACCCGGGCCCGCGCGCTGCCCTGCGCCGCGTCCACGGCGTTGTCGATCAGGTTGCCGAGGATGGTCACCAGGTCCCGCGCCGGCAGGGACTCGGGCAGCAGGCCGTCGTCGAGACTGCTGTCCTCCGACACCATCAGCTCCACGCCCCGCTCGTTCGCCTGGGCCGTCTTGCCCAGCAGCAGCGCCGCCAGCACCGGCTCGCTCACCGCCGCCACGACCTGGTCGGTCAGTGCCTGCGCCAGCTCCAGCTCGGCCGTCGCGAACTCCACCGCTTCCTCCGCCCGGCCCAGCTCGATCAGCGAGACCACCGTGTGCAGCCGGTTCGCCGCCTCGTGCGCCTGCGAGCGCAGCGCCTGTGTGAAACCCCGCTCGGAGTCCAACTCGCCCATGAGCGACTGGAGTTCGGTGACATCGCGCAGGGTGACGACGGTACCGCGCCGCTCACCGCCCGACACCGGCGAGGTGTTGATCACCAGGACCCGGGCCGCCGTCAGATGCACCTCGTCCACCCGCGGCTCCGACGCCAGCAGGGCACCCGTCAGCGGGGCCGGCAGCCCCAGCTCCGCCACCGACCTGCCCACCACGTCCCCGGCCACGCCGAGCAACTCCCGACCTCCGTCGTTGATCAGCGCCACACGGTACTGCCCGTCCAGCATCAGCAGTCCCTCGCGCACGGCGTGCAGGGCGGCCTGATGGTAGTCGTGCATCCGGCTCAGCTCGGTCGCGTTCATGCCGTGGGTGTGGCGGCGCAGCCGTGCGTTGACGACGTACGTGCCGACCGCGCCCAGCACCAGCGCGCCGATCGCGACGCCGAGCAGGGCCGTCAGCTGGTCCTGGACCCGCTGGGTGATCTGCTCGACCCGGATCCCCGCGCTGACCAGGCCGACCACCCTGGCGCCGTCCTTGATCGGCGTCACCGCGCGGACCGACGGGCCGAGCGTGCCCGTGTAGGTCTCGGTGAAGGTCTCGCCCTTCAGGGCCCGCTCGGTGTGCCCCTGGAAGGTCTGGCCGATCTGCCTGGGGTCGGGGTGCGTCCAGCGGATGCCCCGCGGATCCATGATCGTGATGAAGTCGACCTCGGTGTCCCGCATCACCTTCAGCGCGTACGGCTGGAGCTCGGCGGTCGGGTCGGGGGTGCGGGTCGCGGCCAGCACCGACGGGGAGTCCGCGACGGACCGCGCCACCGCCCTGGCCTGGCGGGTCGCGGCCTCCTCCGCCTGGCTGCGGTCGCTGACGTAGGAGAACAGCGCGTATCCGGCCACGACGACCGCTATCAGCACGGCCTGCATGGCGAACAGCTGGCCCGCCAGACTGCGGGGACCGGGGACGGTGAAGCGCATGTCGTCAGTCTGCCTCGTGGCTGATTGTGAACTAAATGAACGGAAGGGTGACCGCGCTCACAGACAACGACATAGTCACGGCATTCCCTATAACGCATCTCCGGGAGCTTCGCTCGGTTTTCTCCCGAGTTTCCCGGAGTCTCCCCGGACGTGAGCCGCACGCCGGTGATGCCGACGACGTCGTCAAGGAGGGCCGCCGTGACCAGCGCAGCCGATACGGCACCTGCCGCACGCAAACCCAAGCGGGACCGCACGCACTACCTCTACATCGCGGTGATCATCGCGGTCGCCGCCGGTATCGCGGTGGGTCTGGCCGCTCCGGACTTCGCGCAAGAGCTGAAGCCGATCGGCACGGGGTTCGTGGCCCTGATCAAGATGATGATCTCGCCGATCATCTTCTGCACGATCGTGCTGGGCATCGGCTCGGTACGGAAGGCCGCCAAGGTCGGTGCCGTCGGCGGTATCGCCCTGGGCTACTTCATGGTGATGTCGCTCGTCGCGCTGGGCATCGGCCTGGTCGTCGGCAACATCCTGGAGCCGGGCACCGGCCTCGCGGTGACCGACGCGGTCAAGGACGCCGGTCACGCGCAGATCGACGCCGAGGCCAAGAACACCACGGAGTTCCTGCTCGGCATCATCCCGACCACCATCGTGTCGGCCTTCACCAACGAGTCGGTGCTCCAGACCCTGCTGATCGCCCTCCTCGCGGGCTTCGCGCTGCAGGGCATGGGATCAGCCGGCCAGCCGATCCTGCGCGGCATCGAGCACATCCAGCGGCTCGTCTTCCGCATCCTCGCGATGGTCATGTGGGCCGCCCCGATCGGTGCCTTCGGCGCCATCGCCGCCGTCACCGGCTCCGCGGGCGTGGAAGCCCTCAAGAGCCTCGCCGTGCTGATGCTCGGCTTCTACGTGACCTGTTTCCTGTTCGTCTTCCTCGTGCTCGGCGCCCTGCTGCGCGTGGTCGCCGGCCTGAACGTCTTCACGCTGTTCAAGTACCTGGGCCGGGAGTTCCTGCTGATCCTGTCCACGTCCTCCTCCGAGTCCGCGCTGCCGCGGCTCATCGCGAAGATGGAGCACCTGGGCGTCAGCAAGCCGGTGGTGGGCATCACCGTCCCGACCGGCTACTCGTTCAACCTCGACGGCACCATGATCTACATGACCATGGCCTCGCTGTTCATCGCCGACGCCATGGGTACGCCGATGTCGCTCGGTGAGCAGATCCCGCTGCTGCTCTTCCTGCTGGTCGCCTCCAAGGGCGCCGCCGGTGTCACCGGTGCGGGTCTGGCCACGCTGGCCGGCGGTCTGCAGTCGCACAAGCCGGCCCTGGTGGACGGCATCGGCCTCATCGTCGGCATCGACCGCTTCATGAGCGAGGCCCGCGCCCTGACCAACTTCGCGGGCAACGCCGTCGCCACGGTGCTGATCGGCACCTGGACCAAGGAGATCGACAAGGACCGTGTGAACCAGGTCCTCGCCGGTCAGCTGCCCTTCGACGAGAAGACGCTGCTCGACGACGCCCACGGCGGCCCGGCCGACGACCACGTCGAGGCCGAGGTGCCCGAGCAGGGCGGCGAGAAGGAGCTGGCGAAGGCCTGACGGCCGCGCCGCCCCCACAGAATCCGGGCGGCTGGGTGTCCCCCCGTCGCTCAGCCGCCCGGTCCACACATCGAGCAGCTCAAGTTTTTCGTCGAGCAGCTCAAGCGCTACATCTAGAAGGTCGCGCGTTACATCGAGAGGTTCACGCGAGACATCGAGAAGTTCACGCGTTCAGCTTCGCCACCAGCTCGGTGGCCTTCGAGGCGGGCACGCCCGCCGCGGTCAGTACGGTGACCGCGGCGCAGCGGCCCGCCTCCTGTGCTGCCAGCAGTCCGTCGTTCACGGCCTCCATCACGGCGAACAGCATCTGCTCGTGCACATACGCCAGGGCCGGAGCCGGCAGCGGTGAGCTGAAGACGTTCTCGTCCAGCCCCTGCTGCAGCAGCCCGATGCTCACCTCCCGGACCGGGGCGAGCCGCTCCCGGATGCCCTGCATGGTGACCGTGCGCTGGGCGAGGGCGACCAGCAGCCGGTAGCGGTCGGCGATCGCCCACACCGCCAGCACCGAGCGCGCCACCGCCTCCGCCGGTTCCCGCACGTCCTCGCGGCCCGCCGCGTGCGCGGCCGACAGCGCCTCCACGGCCTCGTCGACCAGCGTGCTGATCAGCGCCTCACGGCTCGGGAAGTGGCCGTACACCGTCCGCCGCACGACGCCCGCCGCCCGTGCGATCTGGTCCATGGACGCGTCGGGGTCGCGCAGCAGCTCGGCGAGGGCGACGTCGAGGATGCGCCGGCGGTTGGCGTCGGCGCGGCTGGTTCCCGTGGTCATGGACGCCATTGTGCCCCTTCACCCATCGAGTTGCACAGCACTGTGCAACGGCGTAGATTGCACAGCGTTGTGTAAATGCACACCCATGTGCAACTTCGAGCTGGGAAGGCAACCCCTGCCATGCGACTCGTCATGAACGAACCGGCCGAGAGGATGGACCGCCCCTACCCGCGCCGCTGGTGGGCGCTCCTCGTGCTCTGCCTCAGCCTGCTGATCATCGTGATGGCCAACACCGCCCTCACCGTCGCCGCGCCCGCCATGACCGAGGACCTCGGCCTGTCCAGCGCCGACCTGCAGTGGGTGATCGACGGCTACACCGTCCCGTACGCCGCGCTGATGCTGCTGCTCGGTGCGATCGGCGACAAGTACAGCCGCCGGGGCGCACTCGTCCTCGGCCTGGTCGTGTTCGCGGGCGGCTCCGTCTTCGGCTACCTCGCCGACAGCTCCACGACGGTCATCGCCGCCCGGGCCGTGATGGGCGCGGGCGCGGCGATGATCATGCCCGCCACGCTGTCCCTGCTCGCCGCGACCTTCCCCAGGACCGAACGCGCCAAGGCCATCACCCTGTGGACCGCCACCGCCGGACTCGCCATCGCGGCCGGACCGCTGGTCGCCGGAGCGCTGCTGGAGGACCACGGCTGGTCGTCGACGTTCCTCATCAACGTCCCCGTCGCCGTCCTCGCCCTCGCCGGCGCCTTCGTCCTCGTACCGCCGTCCAGGGCCGCGGACCGCGGGCGCATCGACTACGGCGGCGGGCTGCTGTCGGTGGTGTGGATCGCCGCACTGGTCTACATGATCATCGAAGGGCCGCACTTCGGCTGGGGCGTCAAGGCCGTCACCGCGGCGGTCGTCGCCGGAGCCGGGCTCGTCGCCTTCGTCCTGTGGGAGCTGCGCCACCCGCGCCCGCTGCTGGACGTCCGCCGCTTCACCGACCGCGGCTTCGCCGGCTCCAACCTCGCCGTCGCCCTGTTCTTCCTGGCGGTCTTCGGCGCCTTCTACTACCTGACGCAGCACCTCCAGTTCGTCCTCGGCTACGACGCCCTGGACACGGGCCTGCGCATGCTGCCGCTGGCGGGCGCCGTGTTCGTGGGGGCGGCCCTCACCGGCTTCCTCACTCCGCGGGTCGGCATGAAGTGGACCGTCACGGCCGGCATGGTCGGCGGCACGGCGGCCCTGGCCCTGCTCACCCGGGTCGACTCCGGTGCGTCGTACGGCGACTTCGTCGCGCCGCTGATCGTCCTCGGTCTGTCGATCGGGCTGGCGCTGTCGCCCTGCACGGACGCGATCATGGGGGCGTTCCCGGAGTCGAAGCTGGGCGTCGGCGGCGCGGTGAACGACACGTCGCTGGAGCTCGGCGGTTCGCTGGGCATCGCCATCCTCGGCTCGCTGCTGGCGACCTCGTACTCCGGCCACCTCTCGGACGCCACGGCCGGCAGCAAGCTCCCCGCGTCCTCCCTCTCCACGGCCCAGGACTCCGTCGGGGCCGGGTACGCCGTCGCCCACGGCATCGGTGACAAGGCCCGGCAGCTCGCCGAGCAGGCCGCGCACACGAGCGACCCCCAGCAGGCGGAGCGACTGCGGGCACAGGCCGAGCAACTCGGCGGCGGGGCCAGGCAGATGGCCGACGCGGTCGGGTCCTCCTTCTCCGACGCGGTCGCCCACACCAGCCTGATCGGGGCCGTGATCCTGGGCGTCGGCACGGTGGTGGTGGCACTGCTGCTGCCCGGCAAGGAGAAGGCGGTGGAGGAGCCCGTCGAGCAGAGCAGGGAACCGGAGCCGGCAGGGGCCCGCTAGGTCGTGCCCGCACGGTCCCGTCGCCCGCCCTGGAGAGGGCGGGCGACGCTGCGTCATGGGCCCCTCGGGGCTTCGCCCGGTGCGGCGAGTGAAGGTACAGCCTGCTCGAAGGGCACCGCGGGATCGGGCTTGTGCAGCTGGTAGAGGCCGATCGCCTCCACCCCGAGCCGCTTGCGCGACGCCTCGGCGGCGGCCTTGAGGTGGCCGGGCGAGCCGTTCACCGTCCAGTCGCCGCCCGCCGGCCGGCCGCGTCCGCCCTTCGTCGCCACCAGGACGCCGGAGGTGTCACCGCCGTACGAAGCCAGCGCCCGGGCCACCAGGCGTTCGTTGTGCCCGGGCTGCGCGCCCGGCAGATGGTACGAGTCGGCCGTGTCCAGGAGGGTCACGCCCGCGTCGAGCGCGGCGTGCACGGTGGCCAGGGCGCGCTCCTCGTCCGGCCGGCCCTCGATGGACAGCGGCATCGCGCCGAGCCCGACGGCGCTCACCCGCAGTCCGCCAAGTGCCCTGTACCGCACGTCAGTCACCTTTCCCGAGCGTCTCGGCGACGGCACGCGGCAGCCACTGCCGGGCCTCGCTGAAGGTGAAGCCGAGCCGGGCGGCCCGGGTGCTGTCCATGCCGTAGGAGCGGCGGAAGGAGAACGGTGAGACCTCGCCGACCTCCACGGGCCGGAACTCGGCCCGGCCGCCGGGCACATGAGCGGCCACCGCCACACACAGCTCCTCCGTGCTCAGCGTCCCGCGGGAGGCGGCGTTCACCGGCCCGGTGAAGTCCTCGCCCGCCGCCCACGCCAGGAACCGGGCGATCTCCTCGACGTACACATAGGTGGCGGGCCGGTTGACCGCCGGCACGGCGATCGGCTCGCCGGTGCGTATCCGCTCGGCGTAGTGGGCCAGCCTGCCCGTGAAGTCGTCGTCCCCGCCCAGCACATGGGCGACCCGCACCATCGTCGACCCGAACTCCGGTCCCGCCGCGAGGACCGCCTCGGCCTGCCGCTTGCCCTCCCCGTAGTGGGCCTCGACGAACGCGGGGTCGTCCCAGGGCAGATCGAGGTCCACGGCGACGGTGGACGGGTCGGCACACTCCTCGCGCACGAGAGCGCGGGAATCCTCGTACTCGTACACCTCGACCGTCGACGTCATCACATAGCGGCGCGTACGGCCGGTGAAGACCCGGCGGGCGATCGCGGCCTGGCGCGGGGTGTAGCAGACCTGGTCGACGACGACGTCGAAGACGCGGGAGCCGAGCGCCTCGGTCAGCGACCGTTCGTCGTCCCGGTCGGCCCGCAGGTGCTCCACCCCGGCGGGCGGCGGGGAGGACCCCCGGTTGAGGACGGTGACGCGGTGGCCTCCGGCGAGCAGCCGTGCGATCAGACGCTTTCCGACGTACCGGTTGCCGCCGATGACCAGGACGTCCAGAACCTTTTCCATGGCCATAATTCTCCCGGCGTACATCCACGCCCTGAAGGGGGAACCATGGGAGTTCAGGCCGCCGCGCCGAAAGAACCACGGCAGTTGCGGACCGCCGCCGACGAAACATCGGTGGCCTTCGACGCCCTCGACCGGCAGATCCTCCAGCTGCTCCAGACCGACGGCCGGATCAAGCTCAGCGAGCTGGGCCGGCGGGTCAGGCTGAGCCCCGCGGCCGTCACCGAGCGGGTGCGACGGCTGGAGGCGGCGGGCGTGATCAGCGGCTACGGCGCCCATGTCGTGCCGTCCCGGCTCGGCTACGGCATCCAGGCGTTCATCCGGGTCGACCCGCACGGCGGCTACACCCTGAAGCACCCCAGGACCCTGGAGCTGATCGAGCGGCCCGAGATCACCGAGGTGCACCACGTGGTCGGGGAGGACTGCTGGATCCTCAAGGTCGCGGTGCGCGACACCGTCCACCTGGAGGGGGTGCTGGAGGCCGTCTCCGCGCTGGGCCGCACCACGACGTCGATCGTGCTGACCTCCCCGGTGGAGCGGAAACCGCTGTTGCCTTGACGCCGGGGTCAAGGATTACGTTCGACCGCATGCGAATCGGCGAGCTGGCCGCACGGGCCGGGACCACGACGCGGACGCTGCGGTACTACGAGGCGCGCGGACTGCTGCCCGCGCGGCGCACCGGCAACGGATACCGGACCTATGACGAGAGCGACCTGCGCCTGCTGCGGCAGATCAGGACGCTCCAGGACTTCGGGTTCGACCTGGAGGAGACGCGGCCCTTCGTGGAGTGCCTGCGTGCCGGGCATCCCGAGGGCGACTCGTGCCCGGCGTCGCTCGCGGTCTACCGGCGCAAGCTGGACGAACTCGACGCGCTGATCGGACAGCTGGCCGGCGTGCGCGACACCGTCGCGCGGCAGCTGGAGCGGGCCGAGCAGGCGCGGGCCGAGCTGGCCGCCGAGGCGGAGGTTCCGGGCGGCCCGGAGCCTGTGTGCGAACTGGGAGGGGAACCGTGGTGACCGGAGTGCCCGGCGTTGCCGGCGTGATCGATGTGACGGACGCGAGCTTCGAGGCGGAGGTGATCGGCGCGGAGCTGCCGGTGCTGGTGGAGTTCACCGCCGACTGGTGCCCGCCCTGCCGGCAGATGGGCCCGGTGCTGAAGGCCCTCGCCGCCGAGGAGGGCGACCGGCTGAAGGTGGTGCAGCTCGACGTGGACTCCAACCCGGCCACGACCAACGCCTACAAGGTGCTGTCCATGCCGACGTTCATGGTGTTCCGCGGCGGGGAACCCGTGAAGTCGATGGTGGGGGCGCGAGCCAAGCGGCGGCTGCTGGAGGAGCTGTCCGACGTGGTCTGAGCCGACCCGCCCGGTGAACAGGAAATCCCCCGAGCAATTGCGCTCGGGGGATTTCCTTGCGTATATTTGTCTGTTCGTGACTTCAAGTCGATTGCAGTCACAGTGAAGTTCAGTGAGCACAGTATATCCGGGCGGGAGCGGAATTGTCAAACACCGAATTTCCGGACGATGAATTGCGACAGGAACAGGAATTCATCGACGGGTTGTACGCGCGCGTGGACGCGCTGCGCGGCGACGCCGAGACATCCGTCACGGACGCGCTCGCGCAGGGCAACACCCCCATGCAGGCCAGACTCGAGCGGGACATCCTGGTCGCCGAGCGCTCCGGGCTGCTCGCCGCGCTGAACGCGGTGGACGGCTCCCTGTGCTTCGGCCGGATCGACCTGACCTCGGGCGTCACCCACCACATCGGCCGCATCGGCCTGCGCACCGACGACGCCGAACGCACCCCGGTGCTCATCGACTGGCGCGCCGATGTAGCCCGCCCCTTCTACCTGGCCACCGGGCACACGCCGATGGGCCTCAGGCGCCGTCGGCACATCGCCACCGACGGCCGCCTGGTCACCCACCTGCACGACGAGATCCTCGACCTCGGCGACGAGACCCGCACCGGCCACGAGGACCCGACGGGCGACGCCGTGCTGCTCGCCGCCCTCAACTCGGCGCGCACCGGCCGCATGGGCGACATCGTGCAGACCATCCAGGCCGACCAGGACCGCATCATCCGGGCCCCGCACCGCGGCGTCATGGTGGTGGAGGGCGGCCCCGGCACCGGCAAGACGGCCGTCGCCCTGCACCGCGCCGCCTATCTGCTGTACGAGCACCGGGAGCTGCTCGCCAAGCGGGCCGTGCTGATCGTCGGGCCCAACCCGGCGTTCCTCGGCTACATCGGAGAGGTGCTGCCCTCCCTCGGCGAGACCGGGGTGCTCCTCGCGACCGTGGGCGAGCTGTTCCCCGGGGTGAAGGCGACCGCGACCGACACGCCCGGGGCGGCCGCCGTGAAGGGCCGCGCCGGCATGGCCGACGTCCTCGCCGAGGTCGTGCGCAGCCGGCAGGCGCTGCCCGACCCGGTGATCGCCATCGAGCACGACCGCGAGGTCCTGATGCTCGACGACGGCCTGGTCAACATGGCCCGTGAACGCACCCGCGCCGCCAAGCTGGCGCACAACGCCGCCCGCGAGCACTTCGAGGGCCACATCCTCAACGCCCTCACCGACCTGTACGCCGAGCGGATCGGCACCGACCCCTTCGACGGGTCCAGCCTGCTCGACCCCAGCGACGTCACCCAGATCCGCGACGACCTCGCCGAGAACCCCGAAGTGTGGTCGGCCGTCGACCAGCTGTGGCCGCTGCTGACCCCGCAGCGGCTCGTCGCCGACTTCCTCGCCGCGCCCGAGGAGTTCCTGCCCGCCGAGGACGCCGACGCCGTACGCCGTCCGGTGACCCGGCGCTGGACGGTGGCGGACGTGCCGCTGCTCGACGAGGCCGCCGAACTCCTCGGCGACGACGACCGGCTCGCCCGCGACCGTGCCGAGCGTGAGCGGCAGCGGCAGATCGCCTACGCCCAAGGCGTGCTCGACGTGTCCTACGCGTCCCGGACCTACGAGTTCGAGGACAAGGAGGAGGACGACCCGGAGAGCTCCGAGGTGCTGTCCGCGCACGACATCATCGACGCCGAGCGGTTCGCCGAGCGGCACGAGGAGGACGACCACCGCAGTGCCGCCGAGCGCGCCGCGGCCGACCGCACCTGGGCGTTCGGCCACATCATCGTCGACGAGGCGCAGGAGCTGTCGCCGATGGCGTGGCGGCTGCTGATGCGGCGCAGCCCGACCCGCTCGATGACCCTGGTCGGCGACCCGGCCCAGACCGCGGAGGCGGCCGGGGTCGGTTCCTGGTCCGGCATCCTCTCGCCGTACGTCGAGGACCGCTGGGAGCACACCCGCCTGGGCGTCAACTACCGCACCCCGGCCGAGATCATGGACGTCGCCGCGGCCGTGGTGCGAGCCGAGCAGCCGGACTTCGAGCCGCCCAGCTCGGTCCGCTCGACCGGCGTGCGCCCCTGGGCGCGTGCCACCGACGACCTTCCGGGCGCCGTCGCCAAGGCGGTCGGGGAGCTCACCCCGGCCGAGGGCAGGCTCGCGGTGATCGCGCCACGCGACCTCCACCGCTCCCTCGCGGCCCGGCTGGACGGCGTCACGGCCGGCGCCGAGCCCGATCTCACCCGGTCGGTCGTCCTGCTCGACCCGCGCCAGGCCAAGGGTCTGGAGTTCGACTCCGTCCTCGTGGTCGAGCCCGGCCGGTACGGCACCAGCGACCTGTACGTGGCCCTGACCCGGGCCACCCAGCGGCTGGGCGTCCTGCACACCGGGGAACTGCCGAAGCCCCTGGCGAGGGCGTTCGCGTAGCGGAGCGGCCCCGTACCCGCCCGGGTACGGGGCCCGCCTACCGCAGCATCGACCTCGGATCCCGCAGCGCGTGCCACAGCCCGGCCCCGAGCGGTACGACCGTCAGGGCGAAGAAGACCCAGAACAGGAACTCGGCCCCTGGCGCGAGGTCGTAGACGGTGCCGTCCTCCCAGAGGCAGTACGCCCGCGGCGGGAACGGGGTGGAGACCCCCGTCACCTTCCCGCTCCCGATGACGCCCTCCCGGTACGGCTCCCGGGGGCAGGGGGCGGTGTCCGGGAACAGCGTGGGATCGTCCGCCACCATGATGTACACCCAGGTGAGGGCGCCGAGCGGCATCGCCCAGAAGACCGACATCTTCACCCACAGCGGCAGCAGCGGATGCGCCAGCAGCCCCCGCAGCGCGACCCACCCGACCACCAGGACGACGAACACCGGGAGCAGCGTCATGTGGTCCTCGCGGCCGTGCGGGCGCGCAGTCCGGTCGCGTGGCCCGCGCCGATGAAGAACGTGGCCGACGCCGAGCACGCGGCCCTCGCCCCTGTGCGGCGCATCGAGCGGGCCGGCCATGGTCCGGGCCGTCCGGGCAACGCCGTCGCGACGACACCCGGCCCGGCGATGAACGCGCCGAAGGCACAGCCCACCGGGACCGGACTCATCAGCACGGCGGGACCTGCGAAGTGAGCACGGAGGCATCCATGCCACCACCCCACCAGGACCCCACCGTGCGGGCTGTGGCGGAAGCCACTCCTCCGGTCACAACCGCGTCACGGGAGGAACGACTCGACCCGGCTGGAGCGGCGGGACGAGCCGCCTCCGGAAACGCTCCCTCGGCTCCCTGTCGCTTCCCCGGCCTCCTATGCCGGCCGCAACCACACCGTCGCCAGCGGGGGCAGGGTCAGGTGGATGCTGGCCGGGCGGCCGTGCCAGGGCAGGGGTTCGGGTTTGACCGGGTCGGGGTTGGTGACGTCGCTGCCGCCGTAGCGGGCCGCGTCGGTGTTGACGGCCTCGTGCCAGGCGGGGACGTCGTCGGGGACGCCCAGGCGGTAGTCCTGGCGGGTGACCGGCGCGAAGTTGGACACCGCCAGCACCGGGACGCCCTCCGGGTCCAGCCGCAGGAACGCGAGGACGTTGTCGTCGGCCGCGTCCCCGACGATCCATTCAAAACCGGCCGGGTCGGTGTCCAGGCGCCACAGCGCAGGGGTCGCCCGGTAGACGGTGTTCAGGTCGCGGACCAGGTCACGCACCCCGCGGTGGTCGGGCTCCGCCCCGTACCCCGGGTCCAGCAGCCACCAGTCGGGGCCGTGCGCCTCCGACCACTCGGCGCCCTGGGCGAACTCCTGCCCCATGAACAGCAGTTGCTTGCCGGGGTGGGCCCACATGAAGCCGAGGTAGGACCGCACCCCGGCACGCTGCTGCCACCAGTCGCCCGGCATCTTCGACACCAGGGACCGCTTGCCGTGCACGACCTCGTCGTGCGAGATCGGCAGCACGTAGTTCTCGCTGTAGGCGTACACCATGGAGAAGGTCATCTCCCCGTGGTGGTACTTGCGGTGCACCGGCTCGTGGCTCATGTACTCCAGCGAGTCGTGCATCCAGCCCATGTTCCACTTCAGCCCGAAGCCGAGCCCGCCGAAGCCGCTCGGGCCCTTGTGGTGGGTGGCCCGGGTGACACCGTCCCAGGCGGTGGACTCCTCGGCGATCGTGACCACGCCCGGCACCCTGCGGTAGACCGTCGCGTTCATCTCCTGCAGGAACGCCACCGCGTCCAGGTTCTCCCGCCCGCCGTGCTCGTTGGACGTCCACTGGCCCGGCTCGCGCGAGTAGTCCAGGTAGAGCATCGAGGCGACGGCGTCCACGCGCAGGCCGTCGATGTGGAACTCCTCGCACCAGTACACGGCGTTGGCCACGAGGAAGTTGCGCACCTCGTTGCGCCCGAAGTCGAACTCCAGCGTGCCCCAGTCGGGGTGCGCGGCCCGCAGCGGATCCTCGTGCTCGTACAGGGGCTTGCCGTCGAACTCGGCCAGCGCCCAGGCGTCCCGCGGGAAGTGCGCCGGCACCCAGTCCATGAGCACGCCGATGCCGGCCTGGTGCAGCCTGTCGACCAGGTACCGGAAGTCGTCCGGCGTGCCCAGCCGGGCCGTCGGCGCGTAGAAGCCCGTCACCTGATAGCCCCAGGATCCGCCGAACGGATGCTCCGCCACCGGCATCAGCTCGACGTGCGTGAAGCCCAGGTTCTTCACGTACCCGGGAAGCTGTTCGGCGAGCTGGCGGTAGGTCAGACCCGGTCGCCAGGACGGCAGGTGAACCTCGTACACCGAGAACGGCGCCTCGTGCGCGGGAACTTCGGCGCGCCGGGACACCCAGTCCGCGTCGCCCCACTCGTACTCCGAGGACGTGATCACCGACGAGGTGGCGGGCGGCACCTCCGTGCGGCGGGCCAGCGGGTCGGCGCGCAGCGTCTTCGAGCCGTCGGGGCGGGTGATCTCGAACTTGTACAGCTCGCCCTCGCCGATGTCCGGCAGGAACAGCTCCCACACCCCGGACGAGCCGAGCGAGCGCATGACGTGCCCGGTGCCGTCCCAGAAGTTGAAGGTGCCGGCCACGCGCACCCCGCGCGCGTTCGGTGCCCAGACCGCGAAGCGGGTGCCGGTCACGCCCTCGTGGGTCGTCGGATGGGCACCCAGTGCCGTCCACAGCTCCTCGTGCCGGCCCTCGCCGATCAGGTGCAGGTCGAGGTCGCCCAGTGTGGGCAGGAAGCGGTAGGCGTCCTCGGTCTCCAGGACCGTGCCCTCGTACTCCACGACCAGCCGGTACGCCGGGACCTCGCGCAGCGGCAGCAGCCCGGAGAAGAACCCCTCCCCGTCGTCGTGCAGCTCGGCCCGCAGCTCCCCGGCGACGACGGTCACCGCCAGGGCGTAGGGCCGGAACGCCCGGAAGGCGATGCCGCCGGGTACGGGGTGCGCGCCGAGCACGGAGTGCGGGTCGTGGTGCGTGCCGCCGAGCAGCCGCTCCCGGTCCGCCGCGGCGACGGCGGTCGAGACGGCGACCTCCATCTCCGGCGGAACGACCTGGGCGGCCGCGGCCTTCCCGGCAGCGGCCTTGCCGGCGGCGGTCTCACGGGGGGCGGCCTTCCCGGCGGTCGCCTTCTTCGCCGGAGCCTTCCGTGCGGGGGACTTGGCGGCAGCGGCCTTCGTGGTGGCCCTCGTGGTGGCCTTCGCGGCGGTCTTGGCGGCCGCCGTCGTCGCCGTGGCGGCCTTCTCGGCGGCGGTCTTCGTGACCGCCGTCTTCTTCGCGATCGCTTTCCCGGCCGCCTTCGTCGCGGCCGTCTTCTTCCCGGCGGCCTTCTTCGCGGTCGTCCTGCTCGCCGCCGTCTTCTCGACGGCTGTCTGCCCGGCGGCCGCCTTGGTCGCGGCCACCTTCTTGGCGGTGGACTTCGCCACGGGTGCCTTCGCGGGAGGCGACTTCTTCGCGACGGCCTTCTTCTCGGCGGTCTTCTTCGCGGCGGTCTTCTTCGCCGGGGCCGCCTTCTTGGCGGTGGCCTTCGCCGCGGGCGACGGTGCGGCGGGCGTCTTCTTGGCGGCGGCCTTCTTCACGGCCGCCGTCCCCTTCTTCGCCGCTGCCTGTTTCGGCACCGCCGTCTTCTTCGCGGCGCTCTTCTGCTGGGCGGCCGTGGGCTGCTCGGGGATCTTCTCCCCGGCGGTCCCCTTGGGACGCGAACCGCTGGACTCAGGGCGGGGGGTCACGGGCGGAGCCTCCAGGGCGAGGGGTCGGTCAGGTCAGGTGGCCGGTCGAGGCGAGCCGGTCTATGGCGGCCAGGGGCACCGGCAGCCAGTCGGGGCGGTGCCGGGCCTCGTACACCACCTCGTAGATCGCCTTGTCCGTCTCGTAGGCACGCAGCAGCACCGGGTCGGTGCGCGGATCGCGGCCGGAGGCCTCCGCGTAGCCGGAGCAGTACGCGGAGCGGCAGGTCTCGGCCCAGTCCGGCTGGGGCGGGTCGGCCGAACGCGCCGCGTAGTCGAAGGACCGCAGCATGCCGGCCACGTCGCGCACCCCGGGCTGCGGCATGCGACGCTCGGCCAGCGGCCGGGCCGGCTCCCCCTCGAAGTCGATCAGCCGCCACTCGCCGGACGGCGAGCGCAGGCACTGCCCGAGATGCAGATCGCCGTGCACCCGCTGCGCGGTCCAGGTGCGGCCCTCGGCGGCCAGGTCGCCCAGTGCCGTGAACGCGGAGCGCAGCCCGCGGGCGTAGGGCCGCAGCGCGGGCACCGCCTGGACGGCCGCGTCCAGGCGCTCGATCATGCCGCCGGCCATGAGTTCGAGCTGCGCGTGACCGAGCGTGACGGTCGGCAACGCACGGGCCAGCGCGGTGTGCACCTCGGCGGTGGCCCGCCCCAGTGCCCGCGCCTCGGCGCCGAAGTCCTCGCCCTTGGCCAGCTCGCGCAGCGCCAGCTCCCAGCCGTCGGAGGCGCCCTGCAGAAACGGCTGGAGCACCCCCAGGACGTAGGGCCGGTCGGACATTTCCGCCGGGCCCGCCGCGACGACCGGGTCCGCGGTGGGGTCGATGTCCGCGACCATCCAGGCCGTCGGCGCGGGCACCCGGGGGCAGTCCTCCCGGGCCAGCGCGAGCGGCAGCTCCAGATCGGGGTTGACCCCGGGCACGATCCGGCGGAGCAGCTTCAGGATGAACGTATCTCCGTAGACGATCGACGAGTTGGACTGCTCGGCCGTCATCACGCGCGGTACCAGACCGGAGCGGATGTCCTGGCCGGGGTCCCGCTCGAAGCGGAGCCGCCCGACCCGGGCCCGGGTGCGCAGCGCCTCGAGGAGCAGCTCGGCGGGCCGGGTGTCGTGCAGGGCGTCGTAGACGGTCCGCCCGGCCAGCGGCCCCGTCGGCACGTGTCCGATGAGCGCGGGCGCCAGCCGAGGCGGCAGCGCCTCGCGCACGCCTATCAGCAGCTGATAGCAGTCACCGGGGTGACCGGGCGCCCCGTGGGACGGCACGACGGGCTGGTGGGCGCGGACGAGCAGGTGGTACAGGCCCAGCTTGGACGTGGCCGGAAGCAGTTCGGTGGCCTCGACCAGCGTGAACCCGGTGACCGGCCGCCCCTTGCCCGCGAACCAGCGCTGCCGCGGCAGCCACTCCCGCAGCAGCGGGTCGAGGGAGGCAAGGAGGCCGGGCGGGGTGGTGACGGTGCGTGTGACGGCTTCCGACATGGCGTCGCGTCCTTTCACCCATTCTTGGTGCGCCTCCGGGTGCCTGCGACCGGCCCCGGACGGCGCCCCTCCGGCTCACGCGGGTGGGCGGGTGTTACTGATGCGTGCCCCGGGCGGGGCGGAGGAAACGCCCCACCGCCGGGGTTTGCGGCCCGTCCCGCGGATCGGGCCTCAACAGGCCTTTTCAGGCCTCACATGGTCTCCTTGCGGAGCCTGAACCAGTAGAAACCGTGGCCCCCGAGCGTCAGCAGGTACGGCAGCTCGCCGATCGCCGGGAAGCGGACCCCGCCGAACAGCTCCACCGGGTGCCGCCCCTCGAAGGCGCTCAGGTCCAGCTCCGTGGGCTGCGCGAACCGCGAGAAGTTGTTCACGCACAGCACCAGGTCGTCCCCTCCTTCCCCGGAAACGGGGGCCTCCCGCAGGAACGCCAGCACGGCCGGGTTGGAGGACGGCAGCTCGGTGTACGAGCCGAGCCCGAAGGCCGGGTTCTGCTTGCGGATCTCGATCATGCGCCGGGTCCAGTGCAGCAGCGAGGACGGCGAGGCCATGGACGCCTCGACGCTCGTGACCTGATAGCCGTAGACCGGGTCCATGATCGTGGGCAGGAACAGCCGTCCCGGGTCGCACGAGGAGAACCCCGCGTTGCGGTCGGGCGTCCACTGCATCGGCGTGCGCACCGCGTCCCGGTCGCCGAGCCAGATGTTGTCGCCCATGCCGATCTCGTCGCCGTAGTACAGGATCGGCGAGCCCGGCAGCGACAGCAGCAGGGCGGTGAACAGCTCGATCTGGTTGCGGTCGTTGTCCAGCAGCGGGGCGAGCCGGCGGCGGATGCCGATGTTGGCGCGCATGCGGGGGTCTTTGGCGTACTCGGCCCACATGTAGTCGCGCTCTTCGTCGGTGACCATCTCGAGCGTCAGCTCGTCGTGGTTGCGCAGGAAGATGCCCCACTGGCAGTTCGACGGGATCGCCGGGGTCTTGGCCAGGATCTCGGAGACCGGGTAGCGCGATTCCCGGCGTACGGCCATGAAGATGCGCGGCATGACCGGGAAGTGGAAGGCCATGTGGCACTCGTCGCCGCCGCTGGGGTAGTCGCCGAAGTAGTCGACGACGTCCTCGGGCCACTGGTTGGCCTCCGCCAGCAGCACGGTGTCCGGGTACTGCGCGTCGATCTCCTTGCGCACCCGCTTCAGGAAGTCGTGCGTGGCGGGCAGGTTCTCGCAGTTCGTGCCCTCCTGCTGGTACAGGTACGGCACCGCGTCCAGCCGGAACCCGTCGATGCCCAGGTCCAGCCAGAACTTCAGCGCGGAGATCATCTCCTCCTGCACGGCCGGGTTCTCGTAGTTGAGGTCCGGCTGGTGGGAGAAGAAGCGGTGCCAGTAGTACTGCTTGCGGACCGGGTCGTAGGTCCAGTTGGAGGCCTCGGTGTCGACGAAGATGATCCGCGCGTCCTGGTACTGCTTGTCGTCGTCGGCCCACACGTAGTAGTCGCCGTAGGGTCCGTCGGGGTCCTTGCGCGACTCCTGGAACCACGGGTGCTGGTCGCTGGTGTGGTTCATGACGAAGTCGATGATCACGCGCATGCCGCGCTGGTGGGCGGCGTCGACGAACTCCACGAAGTCCGCGAGGTCGCCGAACTCCGGCAGCACCGCCGTGTAGTCGGAGACGTCGTAGCCGCCGTCGCGCAGGGGAGACTTGAAGAACGGCGGCAGCCACAGGCAGTCGACGCCCAGCCACTGGAGGTAGTCGAGCTTCGCGGTCAGGCCCTTGAGGTCGCCGACGCCGTCGCCGTTGCTGTCCTGGAACGAGCGGACGAGTACCTCGTAGAAGACGGCGCGCTTGAACCACTCCGGGTCACGGTCCCTGGCAGGGGTGTCCTCGAAGGTGTCCGGGACGGGTTCGTTGACGATCATGTTGTGGGTGACCCTCCGATCTCCGGGGTGGACGGTCGCAGAACCGTGAAGACGTGCGCGGGCCGGTGACCCGGTTCGAGGCGCACATAGTTGGCCCTGCCCCAGTGGTAGGTCTCGCCGGTGAGCTCGTCGCGCACCGGAACCGACTCGTGCCAGTCCAGGCCGAGTTGCGGCATGTCCAACGAGACCGTGGCCTCCTGGGTGTGGTGGGGGTCGAGGTTGGCGACCACCAGAACCGTGTTCGAACCCTTCCGTTTCGAGTAGGCGATCACCGCCTCCTGGTCGGCGTCGTGGAAGTGCAGGTCGCGCAGCTGCTGAAGGGCCGGGTTCTCCCGCCGGACGGTGTTGAGGCGGGTGAGCAGCGGGGCGATGGTGCGGCCCTCGCGTGCGGCGGCTTCCCAGTCGCGGTGGCGGAGCTGGTACTTCTCCGAGTCGAGGTATTCCTCGCTGCCTTCTCGCAGTGGGGTGTTCTCGCACAGTTCGTAGCCGGAGTAGATGCCCCAGGACGGTGAGAGGGTCGCGGCGAGGACGGCCCGGACCTCGAAGGCGGGGCGGCCGCCGTGCTGGAGGTGGGCGTGCAGGATGTCGGGGGTGTTGGGGAAGAAGTTGGGCCGCATGTAGGAGGCGGCCTCGCCCGACAGCTCGGTGAGGTACTCGGTGAGCTCCTGCTTGGAGTTGCGCCAGGTGAAGTAGGTGTAGGACTGCTGGAAGCCGATCTGGGCCAGGGTGTGCATCATCGCCGGCCGGGTGAACGCCTCGGCCAGGAAGATCACGTCGGGGTCGGTGCGGTTGACCTCCCCGATCACCCGCTCCCAGAAGACGACCGGCTTGGTGTGGGGGTTGTCCACCCGGAAGATCCGCACCCCGGCGTCCATCCAGTGCCGCAGCACCCGCACCGTCTCGGCGACCAGGCCGTCCATGTCGGCGTCGAAGGCGATCGGGTAGATGTCCTGGTACTTCTTCGGCGGGTTCTCCGCGTAGGCGATGGTGCCGTCGGGGCGGTGGTGGAACCACTCGGGGTGCTTGTGCACCCAGGGGTGGTCCGGGGAGCACTGCAGCGCGAAGTCCAGTGCCACCTCCATGCCCAGCTCCCGGGCCTGCTGGACGAACCGGACGAAGTCCTCCAGGGTGCCCAGGCCGGGGTGGACGGCGTCGTGGCCGCCCTCGGGCGAGCCGATCGCCCAGGGCACGCCGACGTCGTCGGGGCCGGGGGAGAGGGTGTTGTTCTTGCCCTTGCGGAAGGTGGTGCCGATGGGGTGGATCGGCGGCAGGTAGACCACGTCGAAGCCCATCGCGGCGATCGCCGGGAGTCTGCGCGCGGCGGTGCGGAAGGTGCCGTGGGGCTGCTCGGGGGTGCCCTCGGAGCGCGGGAAGAACTCGTACCACGAGCCGTACAGGGCCCGCTCCCGTTCCACGAGCAGCGGCAGCGGCTCACTGCTGGTGACCAGGTCCCGCAAGGGATGGCGGGCCAGGACCGCGTCCACCTCCGGCGTCAGCGCCGCCGCCAGACGAGCCGCCGCGGGGCGGTCCTCGTCTCGCAGGGCGTCGACGGCGGTGAGGATCACTGCGCGCTGTCCCTCCTCCTCGGGCACACCGGCCGCTGCCCGCTCGTACAGACGCGCGCCCTCCTCCAGGACTACGTCCGTGTCCATGCCCGCCGGGATCTTGATCTCGGCATGATGGCGCCAGGTACTGACCGGGTCCCCCCATGCCTCGACCGTGAACGTCCACAGTCCCGGCTCTCCCGCGGTGACCGTGGCACCCCACCGGTCCGTCCCCGGAGCCAGCTCCCGCAGGGGCGTGAACGGGCCGGGGCGGCCCTCTGGGTCCTTCAGGACGACATTGGCGGCCACCGCGTCGTGCCCCTCCCGGAACACGGTCGCCGAGATCTCGAAGGTCTCGCCGGTGACCGCCTTGGCCGGCCGGCGTCCCTGCTGGACCGCCGGACGGACATCCAGGACGGGTATGCGCCCGACGGCGGTCGTGTCGCTCGCGGCGAGGGGTGGCGCGGCCGGTGGACCGGCCTCGGCCGGGCGTGCGGGGCGTGCTTCGCCGCCCGGTGCGCGCGCCCCGGTGGTGCGGCGGCTGGGGGGTGCTGGAGAGTGGTGCTTGGCGGGCATGACCGCTCCTGTCCGCGTCAACGTGGGTAGGCGGATGTCTGTGGGGAGGTGGGTCCTGCATGGTGCTCCTGAGAGGGGTACCCGCAGGAGCCTTCCCACCCTATTCGGGTGGGCAATCCGGCACTTTGTTAACTACTCACGCGTATGTCGACACACAAGACCGGCCTCGTCCGCGACGGACGAGACCGGCCCCTGACGTGGCTGCTGCTTCGCCCTACGCGCGGGGCACCCGCAGTAATTTGTCCGGCGAACCGATGCCCCGGCCGGAGACCTTCCCGGTCGCCGCTGCGGCGGTCAGAGCCCTCCCGACCTGCGCCGGAGTGGCTTTCGGATGATCGGCCAGATAGAGCGCGGCCGCACCGGCGGCATGCGGGGACGCCATCGAGGTACCCGAGAAGGTGGCCCATGCGGTGTCGCCCGCGGCGGACGCGGAGGTGATGCCGACGCCCGGCGCGAACAGATCGAGGGCCGGACCGTGGTTGGAGAAGGCCGGTTTCTTGTCCTCGCGGTCGGTCGCGCCGACCGTGAGGGCCTGCTTCACGCTCCCCGGGGAGTACAGACCGGCCGGCCTGCCGTCGTTGCCCGCGGCGACCGTGTAGGTGACGCCGGAGGCGATGGAGGCGCGGACGGCGGCGTCCAGCCGCTCGTTGCGCGGTCCGCCCAGACTGAGGTTGGCGACCGCGGGCTTCCTCGCGTGCCGGGTCACCCAGTCGATCCCGGCGATCACCCGGGCCGTGGTGCCCCCGCCCGTGGCGTCCAGGACGCGCACGGAGACGATCCGGGCCTTCTTGGCGACGCCGTGGGTCGTCCCCGCGACCGTGCCGGCGACGTGCGTGCCGTGGCCGCCCGTGTCCGAGGCGACCGGGTCGTTCCCGACGAAGTCCCAGCCGTGGCTCGCCCGGCCGGCGAAGTCCTCGTGGGTGGTCCGCACCCCGGTGTCGATCACGTACACCGTCACCCCCGCACCGGCCGACCGGGGCCAGGCGTAGCTCCGGTCCAGAGGCAGCCGCGGCTGGTCGACGCGGTCCAGCCCCCAGGACGGGGGTTCCTTCTGCACGCCGTCCAGGCGCACGCGGGTGTCCTGGACGACCGAGGCGACACGAAAGTCGGCGGCCAGCCGCCCGGCCTGTCTCTCGTCCGCGCGGACCGCGTAACCGTTCAGGACCGTGCCGTAGGTGTGGCTGATCTCCACCCCGTACTCTCCGGCGAGGTCCTTTCCGGCCGCCGAGCGGGCCGCCGTGCCCTCCTTCAGTGTCACCAGGTAACTTCCGTGCACGGAGCCGGGTGATCCGGCGCCGAGTATCCGCCCCTCCGGTACGGCGTGCGCGGGCAGGGTGGTGGCCGAAAACGCCGCGGCACAGATCGCCGCCGCCAGGCCCCCCGTCCGGCGCAGACGCCGCTCGCGCGTCCGAGCCATGGTCCGATGTCCCCTCCTCGACTCGGCGTACGGCGGTCGCGCGGTGCCGCGTGCGGCGGGCACGGGCCGGTACGCCAGGGGCAGCCTCTCGTGGCGGGTGAAGCACCACAAGGACGCCTGTGGGGGTGGAATCGGCCATATCCGCGGACGGTGCTGTTCAGGCCGATCGGGGGTCGGGTCGCGGAGCCTCGGCGGCGGGGGCGCCGACGTGGGTACTGTCGTAGGAGACGTCGTCGAAGCCCTGCGAAATCCAGCGAACGCGCCGAGGTGGAACCCGTGAAGGCGATCCGTCGATTCACCGTCCGACCCGTTCTCCCCGCCCCCCTCCGGCCGCTCAGCGACCTGGCCCGCAACCTGCGCTGGTCGTGGCACGCGGAGACCCGTGAGCTGTTCCGGTCCGTCGACCCCGAGCGGTGGGCGGCCTCGGGCGGCGACCCCGTCCGGCTGCTCGGCAGCGTGCCGCCCGCCCGGCTGGCGGAACTGGCCGGGGACGGCCCGTTCCTGCGCCGCCTGACCGCGGTCGCCGGCGGTCTGCACGACTACACGACCGGCGACCGCTGGTACCAGACCCAGCCCGAGGAACTGCCTGCCGCGATCGCCTACTTCTCACCCGAGTTCGGCATCACGGCCGCCCTGCCGCAGTACTCCGGAGGCCTCGGCATCCTGGCAGGCGACCACCTCAAGGCGGCCAGTGACCTCGGCGTCCCGCTGATCGGCGTCGGCCTGCTCTACCGGCACGGCTACTTCCGCCAGACCCTGTCCCGGGACGGCTGGCAGCAGGAGCACTACCCCGTGCTCGACCCGAACGAGCTGCCCGTCGTCCGGCTCGAGGAGCCCGACGGCACCCCCGCCCAGGTCGCCCTCGCCCTGCCCGGCGGCAAACAGCTGCACGCCCGCATCTGGCTGGCGCAGGTCGGCCGGGTCCCGCTGCTGATGCTGGACTCCGACGTCGAGGAGAACGACCTCGGCGAGCGCGGCGTGACCGACCGGCTCTACGGCGGCGGCAGCGAGCACCGGCTCCTCCAGGAGATGCTCCTCGGCATAGGAGGGGTCCGGGCGGTACGGACGTACTGCCGGCTGACCGGCCACCCCGCGCCGGAGGTCTTCCACACCAATGAGGGCCACGCGGGGTTCCTCGGCCTGGAGCGCATCGCGGAACTGTGCGCGGACGGACTCGACTTCGACTCGGCGCTGGAGTCGGTCCGCGCCGGGACCGTCTTCACCACCCACACCCCCGTCCCGGCCGGCATCGACCGGTTCGACCGCGAGCTGGTGGCCCGCCACTTCGGCCCCGACGCCGAGCTGCCCCGCATCGACGTCGACCGCATCCTGCGGCTCGGCATGGAGAGCTACCCCGGCGGGGAGCCCAACCTCTTCAACATGGCCGTGATGGGACTGCGCCTGGCGCAGCGCGCCAACGGCGTCTCGCTGCTGCACGGCAACGTCAGCCGCGAGATGTTCTCCGGCCTGTGGCCCGGTTTCGACGCCGACGAGGTGCCGATCACGTCCGTGACCAACGGGGTGCACGCCCCCACCTGGGTCGCCCCCGAGGTGTTCCGGCTCGGGGCGAAGCAGATCGGTGCCCAGCGTGCCGAGGACGCGCTGACCGTCGGCGGATCGGACCGCTGGGACACGGTCGCCGACATCCCCGACCAGGACATCTTCGACCTGCGGCGGGTGCTGCGCGAGCAGCTCGTCGAGGAGGTGCGGCAGCGGCTGCGGGCCTCCTGGCGGCAGCGCGGCGCCCATACGGCCGAGCTGGGCTGGATCGACGACGTGCTCGACCCGGACGTCCTGACGATCGGCTTCGCCCGGCGCGTGCCCTCGTACAAGCGCCTGACGCTGATGCTGCGCGACCGGGACCGGCTGATGGATCTGCTGCTGCACCCCGAGCGGCCGGTCCAGATCGTCGTCGCGGGCAAGGCGCACCCCGCGGACGACGGCGGGAAGCGGCTGGTGCAGGAGCTGGTGCGGTTCTCGGACGACCCGCGGGTACGGCACCGGATCGTCTTCCTGCCCGACTACGGCATGGCGATGGCGCAGAAGCTGTACCCCGGCTGCGACATCTGGCTGAACAACCCGCTGCGGCCGCTGGAGGCCTGCGGCACGTCCGGTATGAAGGCCGCGCTCAACGGCTGCCTCAATCTGTCGGTCCTCGACGGCTGGTGGGACGAGTGGTTCCAGCCCGACTTCGGCTGGGCCATCCCCACGGCGGACGGCGTCGGCACCGACCAGGACCACCGGGACGACATAGAGGCCGCGGCGCTGTACGACCTGCTGGAGCAGCGGGTGACGCCCCGCTTCTACGAGCGGGGGCGCAGCGGGCTGCCCGACCGGTGGATCGAGATGGTCCGGCACACGCTGAGCCTGCTCGGGCCGAAGGTGCTGGCGGGGCGGATGGTCCGCGAGTACGTGGAGCGGCTCTACGCGCCGGCTGCGCTCTCCCACCGGGCCGTGGGGCCGGACGCGGCGCGTGATCTCGCCGAGTGGAAGACGAGGGTGCGGGCGGCGTGGCCGGGCGTCACCGTCGACCATGTGGAGACGCCGGCGTCGGAGGCGCTGGCGGAGCTCGGTACGACGCTGGGGCTCCGGGTGCGGGCCGGGCTCGGTGGACTCGGGCCGGACGACGTGGAGGTGCAGGTCGTGTCCGGGCGGGTGGACGAGGAGGACCGGATCGGGGACGCGACGGTTGTTCCCCTGAAACCGGTGGGGTCTCCCGACCAGGACGGGCGCTGGGTGTACGAAGGGCCCTTGTCGCTGGATCGCACCGGGCCTTTCGGGTACACGGTGCGGATCCTGCCCGCGCATCGGCTGTTGGCGTCCAGCGCGGAGTTGGGGCTCGTGGCCGGGCCGTCGGAGGAGCTGGTGGCGGCCGCGGGGCTGCTCATGCGGTGAGTTTGCCGTCCGCGGGTGCGTGGGGCTGAGCGCGCCCACGCGGCGGAGCCGCGGATCGACACAGCCCCGCGCCCCTCAGGGTGACTCGTCCCCCTGCGTCGCCAGGTTCCGCAGAACGGTGCCGCACCTGCGGGCGTACGCGTGCTGGAAACCCCTCGTCGCCGGGCCGCCCGCCTTTGCGTACCACTTCGCCGCGCGGCTGAACGCGTTCACCGTCAGCCACACCGTGCCGTCCCCCGTGCGGTCGACCACGAAGGACTCCTCGCCGGTCTCCGGGTGGCCGGGCAGCGTGCCGTAGGCCCAGCCCGCCCGGCGGGGTTCCTCGACCGTCCAGACCACGCGGCAGGGAGCCTTGATCATGCCGGCGAGGGTGACGGTGACATCGACGCCGGGGGCGGCCCGGTCCGCGCTCGCGTCCAGGCCGACGCCCATCGACCGGTGCATCTCCCAGGTGAGGACGGCCTCCGAGGCCCGGCGGAAGACCTCCTCGCCCTCTCCGAGACGGGTGCGTACGTTCATGGGGCGGAAGCCCGGCGGGCAGAAACCCTGGTCACGGGTGGCGCCGACATCGGCATAGGTGAAGTCCTGCGGATCCGTAGAAGACACGGTCCCCAAGAGTAGGGCGGTACCCGGACCCGCTTCGGGTCCGGGTACCGCCCGTGGCCGTGCTTCGGTCAGCCGACGTTCACGGCCGACCAGGCGGACGCGACCGCCTTGTACTCGGTGCTGGACGCGCCGTACAGGGCCGAGGCGGCGTTCAGGGTCGCGGTGCGGGCCTGCGCGTACTTGGTCGTCGACGTCATGTACGTCGTCAGCGCCTTGTACCAGATCTGCAGCGCCTTGGCCCGGCCGATGCCGGTGACCGTGGAGCCGTTGGAGGTGGGCGAGTTGTAGGTCACGCCGTTGATCGTCTTCGAGCCGCTGCCCTCGGACAGCAGGTAGAAGAAGTGGTTGGCGGGACCGGAGGAGTAGTGGACGTCCACGCTGCCGAGGCTGGAGGACCAGCTGTCCTTGGACGCGCCGTCCTTGCTGGGCTTGTCCATGTAGCGCAGCGGGGTGCCGTCGCCGTTGATGTCGATCTCCTCGCCGATGAGGTAGTCACCCTTGTCGGAGGAGTTGTTGGCGAAGAACTCGGCGCCCGCGCCGAAGATGTCGCTGGTGGCCTCGTTCAGGCCGCCCGACTCACCGCTGTAGTTCAGGCCCGCCGTGACCGACGTCAGGCCGTGGCTCATCTCGTGAGCCGCCACGTCCAGCGAGGTCAGAGGGTTGCTGTTGCCCGAGCCGTCGCCGTAGGTCATGCAGAAGCAGCTGTCGGACCAGAAGGCGTTGACGTAGCTGTTGCCGTAGTGGACGCGCGAGTAGGCGGCCTTGCCGTCGCCCCGGATGCCGTTGCGGCCGAAGGCGCTCTTGTAGAAGTCCCACGTCACCTGGGCGCCGTAGTGGGCGTCGGCCGCGGCGGTCTCGGCGTTGGACGGGTTGCCGGTGCCCCAGACGTCGTCGGAGCCGGAGAAGAGGGTGCCGGTGCCGGAGGTGCCGCGGTTGAGGTTGTACGTCTTGTGGCCGCCGCGGGTGCTGTCCGTCAGGTTGTACGTCGAACCGGACTTGGTGGTGCTCAGGGTGACCTGGCCGCTGTAGGTCGTGTTGCCGGTGCCGGTCTCGATGGCCTGGTACTCGTAGAGCTTCTTGCCGGTGGCGGCGTCGGTGATGACGTGCAGCTCGTTCGGCGTGCCGTCCTCCTGGAGGCCGCCGACGACGGTCTCGTAGGCGAGGGTGGGCTTGCCGTCCGCAGCCCAGATCACCTTGCGGGGCGCGGAGTTCGCCTCGGTCTTCTCCGAGCCGGCCGCCTTGGCGAGGGTCATGGCCTGCTTCTCGGCCTTGGCGGCGGTGACCGCGGGCTTGAGCGAGGCGACCTTCAGGGTCGCCCCGGTGGCTCTGGTGACGCCCTTGGTCGTGCCGGACTTCGACTGGTGCACCACGAGGTCGCCGCCGAGGACCGGCAGGCCCGCGTAGGTGCGCTCGTAGCGGGTGTGGACCGAGCCGTCGGCGTCCTTCACGACGTCCCTGACGACCAGCTTCTCCTGGGAGCCGAGGCCTATCGCGTCGGCGGTCCGCGGGGCGTCCGCCTGCTGGTCCTGGACGAGCGCGGTGCGGGCCTGCGCGGAGAGCAGGACGGGGGCGGCGGCGAGGGCCGGCTTGCTCGCGGAGTCCGCGGCGACGCTGCTGCCGGAGCTCAGGCCGGTGGTGAGCAGGGCACCTGCGGCGACGGCGGTGGCGATGGCGAGCGTGGCGCGCTTTTGACGCGCGTAGAAAAGGGTGGACACACAAGCTCCTCTATGTGGGGGAAGTGCTGTGCTGCGGTGGTGCTGTGCGGGTGGGGGAAGAGTGGCACTCAAGACGCGTACATGTCAGGAGTCGGTGTGATGTTGGCCGGAAGTCGACGGCCAGATGTACGCGAGGACACGTGAAACGGACGCCGCCCCGGGGGATTCGAACCCACCGGGGCGGCGCCCTGACTTCGGGGGCCTATGGGCCTGCGTCCTCAAGGCCTATGGGCCTGCCGGCCTGCGGACCTACGGGAAGGTCAGCTTCCAGCTGTTGATGTAGCCGGTGTCGATGGCCGCGTTGTCCTGGACTCGCAGGTTCCAGACGCCGTTGGCCACCTCGGAGGAGGCGTTCACCGTGTAGGTGGTGTTGATGTTGTCGGCGCTTCCGCCGGTGCCGTACCCCTTGAGCGCGTAGACCGTGCCGTCGGGGGCGACCAGGTCCACCTTGAGGTCACCGATGTAGGTGTGGACGATGTCCACCGAGACCTGGAGGTTGGACGGCGCGTTGCCGGTCCGGCCGGAGACGGTGACCGGCGAGTTGACCGCCGCGCCCCGGTCCGGGATCGCCACGTCGGCGGTGTTCTCGAAGGACGTGCCGCCGCCCCCGCCGCCGCCGGAGCGGGTGCCGACGTTGACGCCCGCCCACGCGTCCTGGACCGCCTTGTACTCGGCGCTGTCCGCGCCGTAGAGCTCACCGGTGGCCGCGAGGGTGCCGGTGCGGGCCCCCGCGTAGTTGGTGTTCGAGGTGAACTTCGTGGTCAGCGCGCGGAACCAGATCTTCTCCGCCTTGTCCCGGCCGATGCCCGTGACCGGAAGGCCGTCCGAGGTGGCCGAGTTGTACGTGACACCGTTGATGGTCTTGGTGCCGCTGCCCTCGGAGAGCAGGTAGAAGAAGTGGTTCGCGGGGCCCGACGAGTAGTGCACGTCGACCGAGCCGATGCCCGAGTACCAGCTGTCCTTGGACGCGCCGTCCTTGCTGGGCTTGTCCATGTAGCGCAGCGGGGTGCCGTCGCCGTTGATGTCGATCTCCTCGCCGATGAGGTAGTCACCCACGTCGGAGGAGTTGTTGGCGTAGAACTCGACGGTCGAGCCGAAGATGTCGCTGGTCGCCTCGTTGAGGCCGCCGGACTCACCGCTGTAGACGAGGCCCGCGGTGTTGGAGGTGACGCCGTGGGTCATCTCGTGACCGGCCACGTCGATGGCCGTGAGCGGGTGCGTGTTGCCCGAGCCGTCGCCGTAGGTCATGCAGAAGCAGCTGTCGGACCAGAAGGCGTTGACGTAGTTGTTGCCGTAGTGGACCCGGGAGTAGGCGCCGACCCCGTCGCCCTTGATGCCCGAACGCCCGTGCACGTTCTTGTAGTAGTCCCACGTCAGGGCGGCGCCGTAGTGCGCGTCCGCGCCCGCGGTCTCTGCGTTGGACGCGCTGCCGTTGCCCCACACGTCGTCGGGGCCGGAGAACAGCGTGCCGGTGCCGGAGGTGCCGCGGTTGAGGTTGTACGTCTTGTGGCCGCCGCGCGCGCCGTCGGTGAGGTTGTACGTCGACCCCGACTGCGTGGTGCCGAGCGTCACCGTGCCGCTGTACATCGTGTTGCCGGTGCCGGTCTCGATGCCCTGGTACTCGTAGAGCTTGGCGCCCGTGGCCGCGTCGGTGACGACGTGCAGCTCGTTCGGGGTGCCGTCCTTCTGGAGGCCGCCGACGACGGTCTCGTAGGCGAGGACCGGCTTGCCGTTCGCCGCCCAGATCACCTTGCGCGGCGCCTTGTCGACGTCGGCGCTCCTGGTGTCGTCCGCCTTCGCGGCGGCCAGTGCCTGCTTCTTGGCCTTGGCGGTCGGGACGGCCGCGGTGGTGGTGGCCGGCTTGATGGCGGCGCGAGTCGCCTTGACGACCGACTTGGTCGCGCCGGACCCGGCGGCCTTGACGACGAGGTCGCCGCCGAGCACGGGCAGGCCGTCGTAGGTGCGCTCGTAGCGGGTGTGGACCGTGCCGTCGGCGTCCTTCACGACGTCACGGACGACCAGCTTCTCCTTGGCGCCGAGACCCAGCTCCCGGGCCGTCCGGGCCTTGCGGGCCTCGGCCTTGCGGATCAGCGCGGCGCGCTGGGCGGGGCTGAGCTTGACCGACTCCGAGCCGGGTGTCGCCTTGCTCGCGGCCGCCGGTGCCTGTTCCGGGGCCGCGACGGCGGTGCCGCTCTGGACGGCGGCGGCGATCAGCGCGGCGACGCCGGCGAGGGCAACGGCCGCGGTGGTGTGGGGAGTGCGTCTGTGGGAGGTGCCTCTACGCGAGGAACTGCTTCTCAACACTGACTCCTTCTGCGGGACCGGGGGTCGCCCGGCCTGGGGAGGTGGAGGTGTTGCTGTGGGGTTCCTGTGGAGCAGTCGTGGGAAGCGTGGCAGGGGAGTGCGCTTTCTGTCAGGACCGCGTCAAAAGTATGGCCGGAAACGGTTCGTTGTCCGGAAGTTCATGTTCGATATACGGACAGGTCGCTATTCGGACGCTCAGCCGTCCCCAGGTGGTTCGGCTGTGCGGGCGACGCGCTGTCCTCGGCCGGAACCGCCACGGGGACGCTGCGCCGGCCTCGGCCGGAACCGCTACGGGGACGCTGCGCCGGCCCCGGGCAGATCCCCGTGCCAGGAGTGCCACAGCGCCGCGTAGGCACCCCCGGCCGCCACCAGCTCGTCGTGCGTGCCCAGTTCGGTCAGCCGGCCGTCCTCCATCACCGCCACCCGGTCGGCGTCGTGCGCGGTGTGCAGCCGGTGCGCGACGGCGATGACGGTGCGCCCTTCCAGGACGGCGGCCAGGGCCCGCTCGGTGTGCCGGGCGGTCGTCGGGTCGAGCAGCGCGGTCGCCTCGTCGAGGATCAGCGTGTGCGGGTCGGCCAGCACCACGCGGGCCAGGGCGAGTTGCTGCGCCTGCGAGCCGTCGGTGCGGCGACCGCCCTGGCCCAGCGGGGTGTCCAGCCCCTGCGGCAGCTCCCGCACCCACGTGTCGGCGCCGACCACGGCCAGCGCATCCCACAACCGCTCGTCGTCCGCGGACGGTTCGGCGATCCGCAGGTTGTCGCGGACCGAGCCGAGGAACACGTGGTGCTCCTGAGTGACCAGGACGACCTGGCGGCGCAGCCGCTCCGGCCCCAGCCCGACGACGGGCACACCGCCGACCGTCACCGAGCCCGCGGTCGGGGCGTCGATGCCCGCCATCAGCCGGCTCAGCGTGGTCTTGCCGGCGCCGGACGGCCCGACCATGGCGAGCCGCTCCCCGGGCCGCACCGTCAGATCGACACCGCGCAGCACCTCGACGCCCCCGTCGTAGGCGTAGCGCACCCCGGCGACGTCGATCCGGTCACCGTCGGGATCCGGGCAGTCGCCCTCCCCGCCGGCGTGCGGTGCCCGGGCGAGCCCTTCCACCCGGGCGAACGAGGCGCCGCTGCTCTGCAGTTGCTCGACCCGGACCAGGATCTCGTCCAGCGGGTTGCTCAGCTGGTGCAGATACAGGGCCGCCGCCACCACCGCCCCGAGACTCATCGCGCCCGAGGAGTGCAGCACGCCGCCGACCACCAGCACACCGGCCACGGGCAGGACGTACGACACCTCCACCGCCGGGAAGAACATGCTGCGCAGGTAGAGGGTGTGGAGGCGGGTGCGGCGGGACGTCTCCAGGGCGTCCCGGCTCGCGGCCGTGCGCTGCCTCTCCAGGCGGAACGCCTCGACCGTACGGGCGCCGGAGGCGGTCGCCGCGAGGATCTCCGCGACGTCCGAGGTGGCCGCCCCCTCGGCGAGGTAGCCGTCCCGGGCCCGGCGCAGGTACCAGCGCAACGCCAGCCAGATGGGCGTGAGCCCGAGCACCCCGAGGGCGCCGAGCAGGGGGTCCAGGAGGAAGATCGCGCCGACCAGGAACAGGCACTGGACGAGGTTGACGAGCAGCTCCGGTCCGGCGTCGCGCAGGGTGTTGCCGACAGTGGTGACGTCGGAGGTGCCGCGGGCGGTGAGGTCTCCGGTGCCGGCTCGCTCGACCACCGAGGCGGGCAGGGCGAGGGCGCGGTCCACGAACCGCTCCCGCACGCGGGCCAGGGTCCGTTCGCCGAAGCGGTGGCCCACGTAGCGGGCCCAGCGGGCCAGGAGCAACTGGACGAGGGCGCACAGGAGCAGGGCGAGGGCGAGCCGGTCCACGGCCCCGACGCCGCGGCCCGCCCGTACGTCGTCGATCATCCGTCCGAGCATCCATGGCCCCGCGAGACCGGCCAGGGCGGCAAGGGCGTTGAGAGCGAGGACCGTGCAGAAGGCCCGGGTGTCCGCCCGCACGAGGTCCAGCATCGCGTGCCGGACGTCCTGCCGTGCGGCGACGGGAAGATGTGTGCGGGTCATCCCAGGGCCTACTCGGTGTCCCGTGTCCCGGTGTCCCTTGCGACGACGGCTCGGTAGTCGCGGGTGGATTCCAGGAGTTCGTGGTGGACGCCGTCGGCTGCGACCTTGCCGTCCTTCAGGAAGAGGACGGTGTCCGCGTGGTCGAGGACCAGGGGGGAGGTGGTGGTCACGACCGTGGTGCGGCCGTGCCGTGCCGCGCCGAGCCGGTCCGCGACCGTGGCCTCCGTGTGGGCGTCCAGGGCCGAGGTGGGCTCGACGGCGAGGAGGATCTCCGGGTCGGCCAGGAGGGCTCTGGCCAGGCGGATGCGCTGGCGCTGGCCGCCGCTGAGGTTGCGGGCCTGGGCGGTCATCGGGGAGTTCAGGCCGTCGGGGAGGGCCTGGACGATGTCCTCGGCCGCTGCGGCGTGCAGCGCCCTCCGGGTTGCCGGGTGCCGCGGTGTGGCGTCCGCGGGTTCGTCGTGGTGGCTCGCACGGTTTCCCGCGCCCGCCGAAGGAGGGGCGATCATCTCCTGGAGCGTTCCGGCGAACAGGTCCGCCTCGTGATCCGCCAGCAGGATGCGGGACCTGACCTGGGCGAGGGCGATGTCGTCCAGGCGCGCGTCGCCCCACGTGACGTCCGACGGGGCATGGCGGGCCAGGCGGTCCAGGACGGTCGTGGCGTCCGCGGGGTGCTCCGCGACCAGGGCCGTCAGGCGGCCGGGCCGGATGCGCACACCCGACTCGGGGTCGTACAGCACCGAGGGTTCGGACGGGGCGTCCCGGGTGCCGGTGTCGGGCACCGGCTCCAGCCGCAGGAACCGTACGACCCGCCGGGCGCACACCAGGCCACGGCTGATCTGGTAGCCGCACTCCACCCAGAAGGACACCGGCCCCACCAGGACCGCCACATAGCCGTAGACCGACACCAGCTCGCCCACGGTGATGTGGCCCTGCGCGGCCAGACGCGCCGCGAGCCAGGTCACCACCGCGAGGAACAGGGTCGGCAGGCCGATGCCCAGGGCCTGGACCCAGCTGGTCACCGCGCCGACGCGGTAGCCCTGTTCGCGCAGCCGCCCGGAGTCCCGGCGGAAGGCGTCCGAGATCAGGTCCTTGCCGCCGAGGCCGGCGAGGACCCGCAGGCCACCGGCGAGGTCGCCGATGCGCGCGGTCAGGACGCCCTGGCGTTCGCGGTACTCCGCCTCCGAGCCCTGCAGCCGGCCGAGCAGCGGGCCGACCAGCAGGACGAGGACCGGAATGCCGAGCAGGACGACCGCGGCGAGGACCGGAGAGACCGAGATCAGCAGGGCGGCGACGACCAGATAGGCCACGACGGCGCCGACACCGGGGCCGACGACCGTCAGGGACTGGCTGATCGTCTGGACGTCACCCACGCCGATCGTGACGACCTCACCCGCGCCCATCTGCCGGGGCAGGGACGCCCCGAGCCGGACCGCCTGGCCGACGACGACCTTCACCGTGCGGAAGTTGGCGTCCATACGGACCCGGGTCATGGTGCGGTGCCGCATGATGCTCAGCCAGGCGTTGAAGGCGCCCACCGCGAACAGCGCGCCGCTCCACAGCGTCAGCGCGCTCATGTCGCCGGGCTCCAGGCCGTCGTCGATCGCCCGGGCCATCAGGTACGGGGTCGCCGCCAGCAGCACCATCCACACCGTGCCGAACACCGCCCCCGCGGCGCACCGCCCCGGCTGCCGGCTGACCAGCCACCACAGGTACCGGGCGCCGCCGCGGTGGTCGGGTGTGCCGGGGTCCTCGTACGCGTCGATCATCTGCCCGCCCTCTGCCGTCGTCGTCCTACGCCAGGCTGTCCCGCCACGCCCGGTGCAGATCCGCGAACCTGCCCGTGCCCGCGATGAGTTCGGCCGGTTCGCCGTCCTCCACGATCCGGCCGTGCTCCATCACCAGGACCCGGTCCGCGATCTCCACGGTCGACAGCCGGTGCGCGATGACCACCGCCGTGCGGCCCTTCAGCACCGTCGTCATGGCCCGCTGCACCGCACGCTCCCCGGGGATGTCCAGCGAGCTGGTCGCCTCGTCGAGGATCAGCACCGCCGGGTCGGCCAGCAACGCCCGGGCGAACGCGACCAGTTGCCGCTGCCCGGCGGAGATCCGGCCGCCCCGCTTGCGCACGTCCGTGTCGTAGCCGTCGGGCAGGGAGGTGATGAAGTCGTGCGCGCCGATCTCCTTCGCCGCCTGCTCCATCTCCTCACGGGTGGCGTCCGGGCGGCCGATCGCGATGTTGTCGGCGACCGTGCCGGAGAACAGGAACGCCTCCTGCGTCACCATGACCACCCCGCGCCGCAGCTCGGGCACGGCGAGGTCGCGCAGGTCGACGCCGTCCAGCAGCACCCGGCCGCCGGAGGGGTCGTAGAACCGGGCCAGCAGCTTGGCCAGCGTCGACTTGCCGGCGCCCGTGGACCCCACGACCGCGACCGTCTGGCCCGCCGGCAGGGTGAGGTCGAACGCGGGCAGCACCTCGCCCCCGGTGCGGTAGCCGAAGCGGACGCCGTCGAAGACCACTTCGCGGCCGGGGTGCTCGCTCCGGAGCGGCGGCAGCTGCCGGGGTGTGGCCGGCTCGGGGACCGACGGGGTCTGGGCGAGCAGGCCGGCGATCTTCTCCAGCGAGGCAGCCGCCGACTGGTAGGAGTTCAGGAACATCCCGAGCCGGTCGATGGGGTCGTACAGCCGCCGCAGGTACAGCACGGCCGCCGCCAGCACACCGAGGGCCAGCGTGCCGTCCGCGACCCGGTGGGCGCCCCACAGGACGATCGCCGCGACCGCCGTGTTGGCGACCAGGCGGGAGCCGGTGACGTAGCGGGCCATCTCCAGCAGCGCGTCGCCGTTGACCCGTTCGTGCCGGCGGTTGAGCTCGCCGAAGTCCGTGTCGTTGGCGGACTCGCGGCGGAAGGCGCGCACCGGGCGGATGCCGTTCATGGTCTCGACGAACTTGACGATCACGGCCGCGATGGCGGTGGACCGCGCCCGGTACACCCGCCCGGCCCGCCGCTGGTACCACCGCACCAGCGCGTACAGCGGCACCAGGGACGCCACCGCCACGCCCCCGAGGCCCGCATCGAGCCAGAGCAGCATCGCCGAGATGTAGACGAAGGACAGGATCACCGTCACGAGCTCCTGAAGGCCCTCGTCCAGCAGCTCGCGCAGCGACTCGACGTCGGCCGTGGAGCGGGAGATGAGCCGGCCCGAGGTGTAGCGCTCGTGGAAGTCGACGCTCAGCGCCTGCGCGTGGCGGAAGATCCGGCCGCGCAGATCGAGCAGCACGTCCTGGCTGACCCGGGCCGCGGCGGCGACGAACGCGAACTGCAGCCCGCCCGCGGCCAGCGCGCACGCCAGATACCCGACGCCCACCGCGACCAGCGGCCCGTGGTCCTGCGCGCGGAACGCCGGCACGCCGCGGTCGATGGCGTACGCCACGAGCAGCGGGCCCGCCTGCACGACCGCCTGCTGGAGCAGCAGCAGGAGCGTCGTGAGGGCGACCCGGGCCTTCATGGGCGCGAGCAGGGAGCGCAGCAGCGCCCCGGTGGCGCCCGGCGGGGTGGGCAGGACGTCCTGGTCGAAGGGATCGCCGGTGGCGGCGGGACGATCGCCGGGTGCGTCGTCAAGCCGTTCGGCGGACCGGTCGTCATGCCGGTCGTCAAACCGTTCGTCGGGCCGGTCGTCGGGTTTGTCGCCGGCCGGTGCGCCGGTGGCCGCCGTCATCGTGCGCCCTCCTCTTCCCCTGGAGTTCTCCCTGACATTTCCCCTGACATCAGATGCGCGTACTCGGCGTTCGTGCGCAGCAGTTCCTGGTGGGTGCCGACCGCGGCGATCCGGCCGCCGGACAACAGCGCGACGCGGTCGGCGAGCAGCACGGTGGACGGGCGGTGCGCGACGATCAGGGCGGTGGTGTCCGCCAGCACCTGCCGCAGAGCGGCCTCCACGGCGGCCTCGGTGTGCACGTCCAGGGCCGAGAGCGGGTCGTCCAGGACGAGGAACTCCGGCTGCCCGACGACGGCCCGGGCGAGCGCGAGGCGCTGGCGCTGGCCGCCGGAGAGGCTGAGGCCCTGCTCGCCCACCCGGGTGTCCGTCCCCCGGGGCAGGGCATGCACGAAATCGGCCTGGGCGACGGCGAGGGCGCGCTCCAGGTCGGCGGTGCCGGCGGTGCCGGCGGTGTCCCTCGCGGCACCCATGAGAACGTTGTCGCGGACCGTGGCCGAGAACAGCGTGGGCTCCTCGAAGGCCACGGCGACCCTGGAGCGCAGCGCCTGTCTCGACAGCTCCGTGATGTCGGTGCCGTCGAGGGTGATGCGGCCCGCGGTCAGCTCGTAGAGGCGGGGCACGAGCGCGGTGAGGGTGGTCTTGCCGCTGCCGGTGGCCCCGACCAGGGCCATGGACTCGCCGGGGCGGACGTGCAGGTCGACGTCCTGCAGGACGGGAGGGGAACCGGGCGGGGCGTCCGGGTAGCGGAACCGGACGTGGTGGAAGCGAAGCCCCGTGTCCTGCGGGTCCTTCGCTCCGGCCCACGCCCGTGAGGCGGCGTGCACGGAAGCCGTGTGCCCGGAGGCGGTGTGCTCGGAGGCGGTGTGCTCGCGGTGCACGGGGGCCGTGTGCTCAAGGGGGCGTTGCCCGCAGGGCGTGTGCCCGGAGGCGGTGTGCTCGGCCTCCTCGTCCATCACCTCGAAGAACCGCTCCGTCGCCGTCGCCGCCTCCTGGCTCATCGCCAGCAGGAACCCGATCGACTCGACCGGCCACCGCAACGCCAGCGCCGTCGACAAGAACGCCACCAGCGTCCCCGCCGACAGGGCACCGTCGGCCACCTGGACGGCCCCCACCACCAGCGCCGCCCCGATCGCCACCTCCGGCAGCGTCACGATGACGCCCCAGATCGTCGCCAGCAGCCGCGCCTTGCGCAGTTCCGTGCCGCGCAGCGTCCGCGACAGGTCCCGGAACGCCCGGGCCTGGCTCCGGTGGCGGCCGAAGCCCTTGATGATGCGGATGCCGAGCACGCTCTCCTCGACGACCGTCGTCAGGTCGCCGACCTGGTCCTGGGCCTGCCGGGCCACCTGCGCGTACCGCTTCTCGAAGATCAGGCACGTGACCATGACGGGCACGGCGGGCCCGAGGACGACCAGCCCCAGCGTCCAGTCCTGGAGCAGCATGATGACCACGCCCACGACGATCGTCACCCCGTTGACCAGCAGGAACGTCAGGGGGAAGGCGAGGAACTGGCGCAGCAGCATCAGATCGGTGGTGCCGCGGGACAGCAACTGCCCGGAGGCCCACCGGTCGTGGAAGGCCACCGGCAGCCGCTGGAGATGCCGGTACAGCCCCGCCCGCATGGACGCCTCGACGTGGGTGAGCGGACGGGCCACCAGCCACCGCCGCAGTCCGAACAGCAGGGCCTCCGCGAAGCCGAGCAGCAGCAGGTACAGCGCGCCGAGCCACACCCCGGCCGGGTCCCGCCCGGCGATCGGCCCGTCGACCATCCACTTCAGGACGAGCGGGATCACCAGGCCCACGCAGGAGGCGAGTATCGCGACGAACGCGGCACTGAACAGCCGCACCCGCGCGGGCCGCACGTACGGCCACAGGCGCAGCAACGAGCGCACGGCGGAACGGTCCTGGGCGGAGGCGGGTGTCGTGGCCATCAGCAGCGAGCCTACGGATCGCCACTGACACTGCCCACCGAGTTTCCGCCGGACACGGCTCGGTCCTTGGTCCTGCGACCTGGGAGAACGTTCGACGGGCCGCACGACCGCACCCACCTGGCCGCACCCGCACCCCTCTGGTCGTACGGCGGCATCAGCCGATCGGTCGATGTCCGTTCGAGCGCGACGGCCGATGTGCCCGGCCCCGCCCGGCCGGGACCCTCTTCACATGCCGACCGCACCTGTCATCGAAGTCACCGAACTACGCAAGAGCTACGCCGGCCGCAACGCCGTCGACGGTGTCTCCTTCGCCGTGGAGGAGGGCGAGATCTTCGGGATCCTCGGCCCCAACGGCGCCGGGAAGACCACCACCGTGGAGTGCGTCGAGGGGCTGCGCGTGCCCGACTCCGGCCGCGTCCGGGTCGCCGGGCTCGACCCCGTCACCGAGCACGAGGCCACCCGCCGGGTACTCGGCGCGCAGCTCCAGGAGAGCGAACTCCAGGCCAAGCTCACCGTCCGCGAGGCGCTGGAGCTGTACAGCGCCTTCTACCCGAGCCCGCTCGACTGGCGGCCCCTCGCCGAACGCCTCGGCCTGACCGCCAAGCTCGACACCCGGTTCGCCCGGCTCTCCGGCGGTCAGAAGCAACGGCTGTTCATCGCGCTGGCCCTGGTGGGCAACCCGAGAGCCGTCGTGCTGGACGAATTGACCACCGGACTCGACCCGCGCGCCCGCCGCGACACCTGGGAACTGATCGAGGACATCCGCGCGAACGGGGTGACCGTGCTGCTCGTCACCCACTTCATGGAGGAGGCGCAGCGGCTCTGCGACCGGATCGCCGTGATCGACAAGGGCCGGGTGGCCGCCCTGGACACCCCGGCCGGGCTGATCCGCCGCTCGGCGGGCGCCACCGTCATCAGCTTCACCCCGTCCGCGCCCCTGGACGAGCGTGAGCTCGGCTCGCTCCCCGCGCTCGCGTCGGTCCAGCACAAGGACGGCCGCGTCATCCTGTCCGGCACCGACGAGACCGTCAACGCCGTCATCACCCTGCTCGCCCGCAGCCGCGTCACGGCCCACCAGCTCCGGGTCACCGACGCCACGCTGGACGACGCGTTCCTCGACCTCACGAAGGAGGCGGCGGCATGAGCACCGCCCTCGTCAACACCGCCGTACTGAAGAGCGAGCTCCGCCTCTTCCGCCGGGAGCCCGGCGCTCTCTTCTGGATCCTGGCGTTTCCCACCCTGCTGCTGGTGATCCTCGGCTCGATCCCCTCCTTCCGGGAGGCCGACCCGGACTTCGGCGGGCTGCGCCCGGTCGACGGCTACGTCCCGGTGAGCGTGCTGCTCGGGCTGATCATGGCCGGGATCCAGGCCATGCCGCAGACCCTCACCGGCTACCGAGAGCGCGGCATCCTGCGCCGGATGTCCACCACGCCGGTCAGGCCCGCCGCCCTGCTGTCCGCGCAGATGCTGCTGTTCGGCGGGGCCGCCCTGGTCTCGGCGCTGCTCGCCCTCACGACGGGCCGGCTCGCCTTCGCCGTCCGGCTGCCGCGCCAGGGCGTCGGATACGCCCTCGCCCTGTTCCTGGCCGTGCTCGCCGCCCTCGCGCTGGGTGCGGTGATCTCGGCGCTGTCCCGGTCGACGAAGATGGTCGGTGCCATCGGGTCGGCCGTCTTCTTCCCCGCCATGTTCTGCGCGGGCGTGTGGATGCCGGTGCAGACGATGCCGGACGTCCTGGCCCGGTCCGTCGGCTTCACGCCCTTCGGTGCGGCGGCCGAGGCCCTGAACCAGGCCGCGGCGGGGGACTGGCCCGGCTGGGGCCACCTCGGGGTGCTGGTGGCCTGGACCCTGCTGCTGACGGCCGGGGCCGTGCGCTGGTTCCGCTGGGAGTAGGCGGAGAACCGTGCACAATGGCGCGATGACCCCGGCGGACGAGCAGATCGAGCACCGGCAGAACCAGTTCCACACCTGGGGTGTGTACGGGCTGCTCGCCGTCTCCGCCCTCCTGTCGGTGGCCTCGCACGAGCTGATCGTGCGCCCGGCCGAGTGGTACGCGGGCGGGGCGCTGCTCGTCGCCGCGGTGCTGCTCCAGCTCTGGCACGGCCCCCGCCGAGGCCGCCGCACCCCGTCCGCACGCGGGGCCGCCTACTACGTCCTGCGCTGGGCGCTCTCCTTCGCGCTCACCTGGCTGAACCCCTTCTTCGGGTTCTACGCGTCCGCCGGCTACTTCGACAGCGACGAACTGATCCCGGGAAGGCGCCGGCAGTGGCTCGGTCTGCTCGCCACCGTGGTCGTGGTGGCGGGCTCGCAGTCCGGCGGGATGCCGATCGACGGCCGGGTCCAGTGGCTGCTGTTCGGCGTGCTGCTGGCCACGAACTTCGGTCTGCTGACGGTGGTCGGCCACATCGCCCAGCAGGAGGAGCAGCGTTCCCGCGAGCGGGCCGTCACCATCACCGAACTGGAACGCACCAACACCGCCCTGCAGCAGGCCCTCGACGAGAACGCCGCCCTGCACGCCCAGTTGCTGGTCCAGGCACGGGAGGCGGGCGTCGCCGACGAGCGCCGGCGGCTGGCCGCCGAGATCCACGACACCATCGCCCAGGGCCTGACCGGCATCATCGCCCAGCTCCAGGTCGTCACGAACGCCCCCGACCTGCCCACGGCCCGCACCCACCTCGAACGCGCCTCGGACCTGGCCCGGCACAGCCTCGGTGAGGCCCGCCGCTCCGTGCACAACCTCGCGCCGGTGGCGCTGGCCGACGCCGGACTGCCGGAAGCGCTGAAGAAGACCGTCGCCGAATGGGGTGAACGGACAGGTGTGCGCGCCGACTTCACGCTCACCGGTACCGCCGAGCAACTCCACGAGGAGGTCGCGGCCACCCTGTTGCGGATCGTCCAGGAGGCCCTCTCCAACATCGCCCGGCACGCGGGGGCGACCCGCGTCGGGGTCACCCTGTCCTTCCTCGGCGACGAGGTCATCCTCGACATCCGCGACGACGGCAGCGGCTTCGATCCGCTCGCGGTCCCGGCACGCACGCGCACCGGCGGTTTCGGCCTGCCCGGCATGTGCGCCCGCGCCGAACGCATCGCCGGCTCCCTCGCCGTCGAGTCCGAGCCGGGCCACGGTACGGCGGTCTCCGCTCGCGTACCGTTGGTCCGCCATGACTGAACACACCGCGACGGGGACCGCCCCGATCACCCTGCTGATCGTCGACGACCACCCCGTGGTCCGGGACGGCCTGCGCGGCATGTTCGAGTCCGCGCCGGGTTTCCGGGTCCTCGGGGAAGCGCCGAACGGCGTCGAGGCGGTCTCGCTCGCCGCCGCCCTCGACCCGGACGTGATCCTGATGGATCTGCGCATGCCGGGCGGCGGGGGAGTGGACGCCATCCGCGAACTCACCCGCACCGGCGCCCGCGCCAAGGTCCTGGTCCTCACCACCTACGACACCGACTCCGACACGCTGCCCGCGATCGAGGCGGGCGCGACGGGATACCTGCTGAAGGACGCCCCGCGCGACGAGCTGTTCTCGGGGGTGCGGGCGGCGGCGGAAGGCCGTACCGTCCTGTCCCCCGCCGTCGCCTCGCGCCTGGTCTCCGCGGTCCGGGCCCCCGGCAACGAGCCCCTGTCCGCCCGTGAGCGCGAGGTGCTCGCGCTGGTCGCCAGGGGCACGTCCAACCGCGAGATCGCCCGCGAACTTTTCATCAGCGAGGCGACGGTCAAGACCCATCTCACCCACCTGTACGCCAAGCTGGGCGTCAACGACCGCGCGGCAGCGGTCGCGACGGCGTACCAGCGGGGGATCCTCGGCTAGGCCGGGTCCGCGAACTCCCGTCGTCCGGACCGGGCCCCGCGACGCCGGCATGATCCGGACGACCGGCCCTAGTCCGGGTAGGGCAGCAGCGTTCGGTCGGTCCTCTCCCAGGCCGCCCTGAGCTCGGTGAGCAGCTCCGGTCGGTCCGGGGCGAGATCGGCCTGCTCCCGCAGGTCCTCGGCCAGGTCGTACAGGTGGTCGGTGCCCTCCGCGTCCCGGTAGTACTTCCAGTTCCCGCGCCGCAGCGCCCGGTTGGCCCGCACCCGCCAGAACAGGTCGTGCTCGGGCGCCCGCTCGCCCCGCAGCAGGTATCCGGCCAGGCTCGCACCGTCCAGCGGGTAGGCCGGATCGGGTCGCGCGCCGGCCACCTCCAGGAAGGTCGCGGTCCAGTCGGGAGAGAGGTTGGGCGCGTGGCTGACCTGGTTGCCGTCGATCCGGTGCGGCCAGCGCACGATCGTCGGCACCCTGATACCGCCCTCCTGCAGCACGAACTTCTCGCCGCTGAGCGGCCACAGGTACGACCAGCGCTCACCGCCGTTGTCGCTGGCGAAGTACACCAGGGTGTGCTCCTCCTGCCCGGAGCGGCGCAGCGCCGTGAGCACCTCGCCGACTGCCGCGTCCAGGCTCTGCACCATCTCGGTGTACTTGGCGACCGAGCCGCCGTCGTGGTGGTTGAGCGCGGCCGACACCTCCGCCTGGCTCTTCGCGTTCCGGATCTTCTGCGCGATCTCGGCGCCGGTCTGCTCGTCGCCCTCCGCGAGCCACGGCCAGTGCGGGGTGGTGAAGTTGAGGTTGAGCAGCCACGGCTGGTCGTGGTCGCGGCTCACGTACTCCACGGCCCGTTCGGTCAGGACGTTCGTGTAGTACCGCAGGTCCTTGTACTCGGCGTCGCCCTCGTAGAGGTCGTGTTCGCCGAGCTGCCCCAGCTTGGAGAAGTACTCCAGCACGCCCCCGCGGTTGCCGAAGAACTCGTCCCAGCCGGACTTGGTGGGGCTGTAGTCGGGCAGCCAGCCGCAGTGCCACTTGCCGATGAGAGCGGTGGCGTAGCCGGCCTTCTTCAACAGCGAGGCGAGGGTCGGGTGGTTCGGGTCGAGTCCTTGGGACCTGTTGGCGATCGGCTCGGCGAGCCCGCCCTTCGTACGCCCCGGATAGCGCCCCGTGTACAGGCTGAACCGGGTCGGGGAGCAGGTCGAGGAGCCCGAGTAGGCGTCCGTGAAGCGCACCCCCTGGCGGGCCAGCCGGTCCAGGTTCGGCGTGCTGATGTGCGGGGCGCCGTAGGAGGACAGGTCGGCCCAGCCGAGGTCGTCGCCGAGGATGACCAGGAGGTTGGGGCGCTGTCCGGAGGCGGCGCCGGGGCGGGCCCGGAAGGGGCGTTCGACGGGAGCGGCCTCGACGGGAACGGCCTCGGCGGCACCGGCCGTGCCGGCCACGGCACCCAGGGCACCACCGCCGACGAGAGTACCGAGGGCGCGACGGGAAATCTCGGGCATGCGGGGGTCCTGGAGGGTCCGAGGGGAGCAGTGGAGGGAGAGCCGAGGCTCAGCACCGACGCTGCCAGCGGTGCGACGCAGGGGGCAAGAAGATCCGCGCCGCGTTCACGGACCTGCAACGAGCCGCAACACTGCCGCCACGGCTCTCCCGTCCGACCGCCGAGACGGCACCTCGTCCCACCGCACGCGGCGCAGTACGGCACGGCCCGGCCTCGTCCTCTCGGCCGGCGGTGAAACGGCACCTCGGCCGACACCTCCCGCTCCCGGGCAGCACCGCCGCCTCGCCCTCCCCGGCCTTTGGCGAAACGATGCCTCAGCCCGTCACCCGCAGCAGCAGCACCGCCCGCGCCGGCATGGTGATCTCCGTGCCCGCGCGGTGCTCCACGCCCGGTGCCTCCCCCTGCTCCTCCAGGCTCGTGTCCACGACGACCTCGTACCGTTCGGCCCAGGGCGGCCCCGGCAGCGCGAAGTCCACCGGCCCCTCGCCCGCGTGCAGGACGGCCAGGAAGCTGTCGTCGAGGATCTGCTCCCCGCGGTCGTCCCGGCCAGGGATGTCCCGGCCGGACAGGTACATGCCGAGCGTGGCGGCGGGCGCGTACCAGTCCTGCTCCGTCATCTCCGTGCCCCGTGACGTGAACCAGGCCAGGTCCCGCAGCCCGTCCGCGGTCTGCGCCCGGCCCGAGAAGAACGCCCGGCGCCTGAGCACCGGGTGGCGGTGACGCAGCGCGATCAGCCGGGAGGTCAGCGCGAAGAGGGCCTGCCAGCCCGGGTCCTCCAGCAGTTCCCAGTCCAGCCAGCTGATCTCGTTGTCCTGGCAGTAGGCGTTGTTGCTGCCGCGCTGGGTGCGGCCCATTTCGTCACCCGCGACCAGCATCGGCACGCCCGTCGACAGCAGCAGCGTGGTCAGGAGGTTCCTGAGCTGGCGCCGCCTGAGCGCCCGCACGCCCTCGTCGTCGCTCTCGCCCTCGGCGCCGCAGTTCCAGGCCCGGTTGTCGTCCGTGCCGTCCCGGTTGCCCTCGCCGTTGGCCTCGTTGTGCTTGCGCTCGTAGGACACCAGGTCGCGCAGGGTGAAACCGTCGTGCGCCGTGACGAAGTTGACGGACGCGTACGGCCTGCGCCCTCCCCAGGCGTACAGGTCGCTGGAGCCGGACAGGCGGTAGCCCATCTCCCGTACGTCCGGCAGCGCGTGCCGCCAGAAGTCCCGTACGGCGTTGCGGTACCGGTCGTTCCACTCCGTCCACAGCGGGGGAAACGCTCCCACCTGGTAGCCGCCCGACCCCACGTCCCACGGCTCGGCGATCAGTTTCACCCGGCGCAGCACCGGGTCCTGGGCGATGACCGCCAGGAACGGGGAGAGCATGTCGACGTCGTGCATGGAGCGGGCCAGCGCCGCCGCCAGGTCGAAGCGGAAGCCGTCCACGCCCATCTCGGTGACCCAGTAGCGCAACGAGTCCGTGATCAGGCGCAGGACGTGCGGCTGGACCACGTGCAGGGTGTTGCCGCAGCCGGTGTAGTCGGCGTAGCGCCGGGGGTCGTCCTGGAGGCGGTAGTAACCCCGGTTGTCGACGCCCTTCAGCGACAGCGTCGGACCGAGCTCACCCGCCTCCGCGGTGTGGTTGTAGACGACGTCGAGGATGACCTCGATCCCGGCCGCGTGCAGGGCGCGCACCATCCGCTTGAACTCGCCGACCTGCTGCCCGGCCGTCCCGGAGGCCGCGTAGCCCGCGTGCGGGGCGAAGTAGCCGATGGAGTTGTAGCCCCAGTAGTTCCTGAGACCTCTGCGCAGCAGGTGGTCCTCGTGCGCGAACTGGTGCACCGGCAGCAGTTCCACCGCCGTCACGCCCAGCTTCACCAGGTGCTCTATCGCCGCCGGGTGCGCGAGACCGGCGTAGGTGCCGCGCAACTCCTCGGGGATGCCCGGGTGCAGCCGGGTGAAGCCCTTGACGTGCAGCTCGTAGATCACCGAGTCGGCCCACGGCGTCTTCGGGCGGCGGTCGTCGGCCCAGTCGTCGTCATCATGGACGACGACGCCCTTCGGCACGTACGGCGCCGAGTCCCGGTCGTCGCGCACGGTGTCGGCGATGTGCTGCTGCGGCCAGTCGCGGACGTGCCCGTACACCTCCGGCGGCAGGCCGAAGTCCCCGTCGACCGCCCGCGCGTACGGGTCGAGGAGCAGCTTCGCCGGGTTCCAGCGGGCACCCGTCCAGGGGTCCCAGCGGCCCTGCACCCGGTAGCCGTAGCGCTGCCCGGGCAGCACGCCCGGGACGAAGCCGTGCCAGATCTCGTGGGTCAGCTCGGCGAGCCGGACCCGTGACTCCTTGCCCGTCTCGTCGAACAGGCACAGCTCGACGCCCTCGGCCCCGCCCGCCCACAACGCGAAGTTGGTGCCCGCCACCCCGTCCGGACCGACCCGGAACCGGGCGCCCAGCGGGGTCGGCGCGCCCGGCCACGCGGGCACGGTGGGCGGCGGCGCGGCCCTGCGCGCGCCGTTCACGGCGGCGGCCTGGCGCCCGTTCCCGGTGGCCCGATGACCGGCCACCGCCTCCTGCTCGGCTGCGCTGGACACCTGTCAGCCTCCCACCGGCTCGTGGGACGACGGGGGACAGAGGGGTGCGGCCCTGTGCTGCGGCCCGGGTCGCGGCTCCCCTGCGCGTCGTCCTCCCCACTGTTCTGCCCAGAGCGTGGGTCGCACTCACGTTTCCCCGGGGGCGGGCATGGTCGTTTCCCGGGGACGCGGCCGGTCGTTGGGCACCGCGTGAGGCACGTACAAGGGCGCGCGCGGCGCGCGAGGGCCGCGCTGGCCGCCGTAGTGACATGGGCAGGGCTCCTGGCCGGGGCCGCGGGGTGTACCTCGGACGACGCGGGCGGGATCACCGGGGCGTTCGGCGCGCCCCCGGCGCCCGAGGACGTCATCAAGGTCTCGCCCGACGACGGCAGCAGGGGTGTGCGCCCCGACAGGAGGCTGCGGGTGCGCGTGCCCGACGGCCGGCTGGAGAAGGTGAGGGTCGTCAGCTCGCAGGACGCCCAGGAGTCCCCGGTGCCCGGGCACCTCTCCGCCGACGGCCTGACCTGGGAACCCGACGAGCGGCAGCTGGCGCTGGCCGCCAGGTACACGATCGACGCGGTGGCCGTGGACGGCGACGGGCGCCGCTCGGCCCGGCACACCACCTTCACCACCTACGTCCCCGAGGAACGCTTCATCGGCTACGTCGCCCCGGAGAACCGCGCCACGGTCGGCACCGGCATGATCGTCTCCCTGGAGTTCAGCCGCGAGATCACCGACCGCGCCGCCGTCGAACGCGCGGTCCGGGTCACCGCCCGCCCGGCCGTCGAGATCCGCCCGCACTGGTTCGGCAGGGACCGCCTCGACTTCCGCCCCGCGGACTACTGGAAACCCGGCACCCGGGTCACCGTCGCCCTGCGGCTGCGCGACGTCGAGGGCGCGCCCGGCGTCTACGGCCTGCAGCACAAGACGTTCTCGTTCACCGTCGGCCGCAGCCAGGTCTCCGTGGTCGACGCCGCAGCCCACTCCATGGAGGTCCGGCGCGACGGCGAGCCCCTGGCCACCGTGCCCGTCACGGCCGGCGCGCCCGGGAACACCACGTACAACGGCAAGATGGTGGTCACCGAGATGCACGACGTCACCCGGATGAACGGCGCCACGGTCGGTTTCAGGAAGCGCGACGGCGAGGGCGAGTACGACATCCCCGACGTCCCCCACGCCATGCGCCTGACCGACTCGGGGACCTTTCTGCACGGCAACTACTGGGCGCACCACTCCGTGTTCGGCCGCACCAACGTCAGCCACGGCTGCATCGGACTGCAGGATGTGAAGGGCGGCAGCTCGAACACCCCGGCCGGCTGGTTCTTCGACCGCAGCCTCGTCGGTGACGTCGTGGAGGTCGTCAACAGCAATGACAAAAAGGTCTCTCCCGACAACGGGCTCGGAGGATGGAATATGGGCTGGAATGCATGGAAGGCGGGCGGTGCGGTGAAGTAACCCGACAGGCGGGCGGGTTGACCGGTGATCCGTTGGGACCGAACGGTGACAATCGCAGGCCGCCGGTGCCCGGTGCCTTGTGGTTACTATGCGCCGACGCGCGGGGGACGCGCGGGGTGCGGGCCTGACCAGGCCCTGGGAGGGGAGAACCACGTGAACGGGCGACCGATATCGGGGGCGTCGGTTGGACGCAGGAACGGAGTGCTCGCGTCGGCGATCGGCGTGCTGCTCCTCGCCGTCACGGCGTGCGGCGGCGGGGGAACCGGCTCCGGTTCCGGCGAGGGCGACAACAAGGGCAAGGGTTCGGGCAGCGCGCAGAGCAAGCAGTCCGAGGCGGTCGTCGGCATCACGCCCGAGGACGGGGCGAAGTCCGTCGACACGAGCGGTGCGCTGAAGGTCACCGCGACGAAGGGGAAGCTGGCCGAGGTCGAGGTCAAGGACGCCGAGGGCAGGAAGGTCGACGGCGAGATATCCGGGGACGGCGCCAGCTGGACGCCGTCCACCCATCTGGCCGGAGCCACCAGGTACACGGTCCACGCGGTGGCCAAGGACTCCGAGGGCCGCACGGCCGCGGAGGACGCGGGCTTCACCACGCTGACCCCCGAGAACACGTTCACCGGCACCTTCACCCCCGAGGACGGGTCCGAGGTCGGTGTCGGGATGCCGTTCTCCATCCGCTTCTCCCGGGGCATCACCGCACCGGAGGACGTCGAGAAGGCCATCCGCATCAAGACGGAGCCGGCCGTCGACGTCGAGGGCCACTGGTTCGGCAACGACCGCCTCGACTTCCGCCCGGAGAAGTACTGGAAGCCCGGCACCAAGGTGACCGTCGACCTCAACCTCGACGGCGTGGAGGGCCGCGCCGGCGTCTACGGCGAGCAGGACAAGACGGTGAAGTTCACCATCGGCCGCAACCAGGTCTCCGTGGTCGACGCCAAGAAGCTCACCATGAAGGTCATGCAGGACGGCAAGACCGTCAAGACCATCCCCGTCACCACCGGTCAGCCCGGCATGGAGACCTGGAACGGCCAGATGGTCATCAGCGAGATGCTCACGGTCACCCGGATGAACGGCGAGACGGTCGGCTACGGCGGTGAGTACGACATCAAGGACGTCCCGCACGCCGTCCGCCTGACCACCTCCGGCACCTTCCTGCACGGCAATTACTGGGCTAGCGGCGCCTTCGGAAACTACAACGCCAGCCACGGCTGCATCGGCCTGCGCGACGTGCGCGGCGGCTGGGACAAGAAGGTGCCGGCCGCCTGGTTCTTCAATCACTCGATGATCGGCGACGTGGTGGTCGTCAAGAACTCGAAGGACCGGATCGTCGACCCGGACAACGGGCTCAACGGCTGGAACATGTCCTGGGAGAAGTGGAAGAAGTAGCTCACGGCCGAAGAAGTGGCCCACGGCCGACCTGAGGGGCCCCGGTGCGACCGACCGCACCGGGGCCCCGGGCGTTCGCCCCGGGGCGACCCCGGACCCGTGGCCGGTGTGACCCACCGCACCGGCCCCAATCCTGTTAGCCCCCGTTAACCTGCTGCCTATGACCGTCTCTCTCGAAGTCGCTGAAGGCGTCGGCACGATCCGACTCGACCGCCCGCCCATGAACGCGCTGGACATCGCCACGCAGGACCGGCTGAAGGAACTCGCCGAGGAGGCCACCCGCCGCGAGGACGTCCGGGCGGTGGTCCTCTACGGCGGGGAGAAGGTGTTCGCGGCCGGCGCGGACATCAAGGAGATGCAGGCGATGGGCCACACCGCGATGGTGCTGCGCTCCCGCGCCCTGCAGGACTCGTTCACGGCGGTGGCCAGGATTCCCAAGCCGGTCGTCGCGGCCGTGACGGGCTACGCGCTGGGCGGCGGCTGCGAACTCGCTCTGTGCGCGGACTTCCGCATCGCCGGCGAGAACGCCAAGCTCGGTCAGCCGGAGATCCTGCTCGGCCTGATCCCCGGCGCCGGCGGCACCCAGCGCCTGGCCCGCCTGGTCGGCCCCTCCAAGGCCAAGGACCTCATCTTCACGGGCCGCATGGTGAAGGCCGAGGAGGCCCGCGAGATCGGCCTGGTGGACCGGGTCGTCCCCGCCGGCGAGGTGTACACCCAGGCGCACGCCTGGGCCGCGAAGCTGGCTCAGGGGCCGGCCCTCGCGCTGCGGGCCGCGAAGGAGTCGATCGACACGGGTCTGGAGACGGACATCGACACGGGCCTGGCGATCGAACGGAACTGGTTCGCGGGCCTGTTCGCCACCGAGGACCGCGAGCGCGGGATGCGCAGCTTCGTGGAGGAGGGGCCGGGCAAGGCGAAGTTCCTCTGAACCTCCCTCCAGGGGCTTGCAATTGACGCGGTGTCTGACCCGGTGTCCCTCGATGGGGCGGTTTATGGGGGCCTTAAGGCAACCTTAAGCGTGCCGGAACGGGAGAGTCCGGCGATTACCCCGGAATGCATTGTTCCAGCAGGTCAAGCGGGGTGTCGGCGGCCTCGAAATGCCTTGGGCATATGACGGATGATCGCCTGTGGGCCGCCCGTTCCCCGGGGCGTATTCCCCGGGAACGGCCCCCTCGGGCGCTGCGGACGGCCATGATGGGGGGCATGGCGGGGCTGGAGGGTATGGAACAGCCGCGGGGACACGCACATGCGGCCGCGGCGCGCTGGTCGCCGACCGTCGAGGACGAACACGCGCTCAAAGCGCTGGAGTTGTACGGCAATCCGACGGAGGCAGAGGTTCCACTGCCGTCCCGCCCCGAGTCAGCGGCCACCGCGAGACGGCTCACCCAGGTCGTGATCCTGCGCCACTGGGGGCTGACCCCCAAGACCACCGAGGACGCGGTGCTGCTCGTCTCCGAACTGGTCGGCAACGCCGTACGCCACACCGGCGCCCGTGTCTTCGGGTTGCGTCTGCACCGGCGCCGCGGCTGGATCCGCGTGGAGGTCCGCGATCCCTCCCGGGGGCTGCCGTGCCTGATGCCGGTCCAGGAGATGGACATCAGCGGCCGCGGGCTGTTCCTCGTCGACAAGCTGGCCGACCGCTGGGGGGTCGACCTCCTGCCCCGGGGCAAGACCACCTGGTTCGAGATGCGGGTCGCCGACCGCTGAGCGTGCCCGATGCCTCACCCGGTCGCCGGACGGGCGAATCACGCTTTTCCCTCCGGGGCGCCCATTAAATGGTGCAATGCGCCCCCATCTCGTCAAGAGCACCCTGGTCGCGGGTGCCGTCCTCGCCGTCCTCGCCGCCTGCGGCACCGGAAGCGGGGAACGGCACTCCGAGGCGCACGGCACCAAGGCGGCCGTGCCCCTTCCGCCCGAGAAGAAGCCGGTGCAGGGCCTGCCCGGCATGCCGCCCGTCCTGGACCCCGAGGACGTGTACGCGGCCGACCGCCCGAACAAGCTGTCCCCGGTGGTCAAGGACTTCCCGTCCCGGGTCTACGTCCCCAACACCGAGTCCGACACGGTCACGGTCATCGACCCGAAGACGTACGAGGTCACCGAGACGATCCGGGTGGGCCGCCAGCCCCAGCACGTCGTGCCCTCCTGGGACCTGAAGACGCTCTGGGTCAACAACAACCGCGGCCACACCCTCACCCCGATCGACCCGAAGACCGGCAAGGCGGGCAAGGACGTCGAGGTCCACGACCCCTACAACCTGTACTTCACGCCCAACGGCAGATACGCCGTCGTCATGGCCTCCCTCGACCGCGAACTGGTCTTCCGCGACCCGCACACCATGGAGATCAAAAAGACCGTCCCGGTCTCCTGCTACGGCGTCAACCACGCCGACTTCTCCCTCGACGGCCGCTACTTCATCGTCTCCTGCGAGTTCAGCGGCGAGCTGCTCAAGGTCGACACCGAGAAGATGGAGGTCGTCGGGCAGCAACGGCTGCCGTTCGACGGCGCCATGCCGCAGGACGTGAAGGTCTCGCCCGACGGCAAGAGGTTCTACATCGCCGACATGATGGCCCACGGCATGTGGGTGCTGAACGGCGACTCGTTCACCGAGCCCGTCCTGATGCCCACCGGCAAGGGCTGCCACGGCCTCTACGTCGGCCGCGACTCCCGCGAGATGTACGTGACCAACCGCGGCGAGGGCACCATCTCCGTCTTCGACTTCACCCAGGGCAGGCTGACCAAGAAGTGGAAGCTGCCCGACGGCGGCAGCCCCGACATGGGCGGCGTCTCCGCCGACGGCAAGGTGCTGTGGCTGTCCGGCCGTTACGACGCCGAGGTGTACGCCGTCGACACCCGCACCGGCACCCAGCTCGCCCGTATCCCGGTCGGCAGCGGCCCGCACGGCCTGGCGGTCTATCCCCAGCCCGGCCGTTACTCGCTCGGCCACACGGGCGTCTTCCGGTGAGTCCCATCTGCCGTCCACTCAAGGGAAGTTGACACGCCCTGATCGGGTGAGGGTCCAAGGCACCGCGCCGCGGACCCGCCATCGTGCCCTCGTGACCACCATGACCCTGCGGCGGCGGATCGCTGCCGCCGCCTTCTCCCTCGCGGCCGTCCTCACCACCACGGCCGCCACGCCCGCCCCGACGGCCGCCAGGGTCGCCGCCCCCACGCCGGCAGCCTGTCCCGTCCAGTTCACGGACAAGATCAAGGCCGCGGCCGACCGCCGTGCCGACATCGACCGCATCACCCCCGAGCCGTCCTGGCGCACCGGCTGCGGCACCCTCTACCGCGCCGACGGCCGCGGCCCGTCCGTCATCTTCGAGGAGGGCTTCCACCCCAAGGACGTCATCACCGGCCAGTACGACCTCGAGAAGTACGTCCTGGTCAACCAGCCGTCCCCGTATGTGTCGACCACGTACGACCACGACCTGTTCAAGCAGTGGAAGTCCGCCTTCAACTACTACGTCGATGCCCCCGGCGGCATCGACGTCAACAAGACCATCGGCGACACCCACAAGTGGGCCGACCAGATGGAGGTCGCCTTCCCCGGCGGCATCGCCCGGCAGTACATCGTCGGCGTCTGCCCGGTCGACAAGCAGACCAAGACGGAGATCATGAGCAAGTGCGAGAGCAACCCGCACTTCCAACCCTGGCACTGAGCGCCACCTTCGGGCCCACGGGCCGGCAGCCGGCCGTCCGGTTGAGTCTCCACCCGCTGGAGGGCCCAGACTCGCGGACATGACCGACGACGGCACCGGACTGCTCACCATCGGCGAACTGGCCCGGGTCACCGGACTGACCGTGCGCACCATCCGCTACTGGTCCGACGAGGGCGTTCTGCCCCCGGTGGCCCGGTCCGCGGGCGGCTACCGGCTCTACGACGCCGCTTCCGTGGCCCGCCTGGAGCTGATCCGCACCCTGCGCGAACTCGGCCTCGGCCTGGCGGACGTCCGCCAGGTCCTGGCGGGTGAGACGACGGTCGCGCGGGTCGCCGCCGCGCACGTGGTCGCGCTGGACGCGCAGATCCGGTCGCTCAAGGTGACCCGTGCGGTGCTGTCGACGGTGGCGAAGCGGGGTTCCAGCGCGGAGGAGACGACACTCATGAACAGACTGGCACGGCTCTCGGCGGCCGAACGACGGCGGATCGTCGAGGACTTCATGGCGGAGATCTTCGAGGGGATCGACACCGCCGACCCGGACATCCGCGGCAGGCTGCGTTTCGCGGCCGCCGAGCTGCCCGAGGACCCCACGCCCGAGCAGGTGGACGCCTGGGTGGAGCTCGCCGAGCTCATCCAGGACTCCGGCTTCCGGGCGCAGATGCGGCAGATGATCGAGTTCAACGCCGCCGACCGGGGGCCGGACATCCCGGCCGGTTCGTCCCTGTGGTTCATGAGCCGGCTCGTACAGCTCGCGGCCGAGGCACGGCAGCGCGGCATCGCCCCCGAGGCGCCGGAGGCCGACGACGTCCTGCGGGGCCTGCTCGGCGACACCGACCGGGCGGCCGTGCTCGAACGCCTCACGGCCGCCGCCAACGCACGGGTCGCCCGCTACCGCGAACTCCAGGCCGTCGTCAACGGCCTCGGCCCCCAGCCGACCTACGACGAGGAGTTCGCGTGGGTGGTCGCCGCGCTGGAGGCACACACGGCCGGTTAATCTGACCTGCGTCAGTACGACGTGGAACACGAGAGCACGAGAGTAGGGGCGGATCGGTGGCGGACATCGAGGAAGCACGCAAGCAGTTCGAGCGGATCGATACGGACGGCGACGGATTCATCACCGCTGCCGAGTTCAAGACCGCCCTGGCCCGGTCGGGCGACTGGAACGTCACCGAGTCGGTCGCCGAGGTCGTCATCAAGACCCGCGACCTCGACGGCGACAAGCGGCTGAGCTTCGACGAGTTCTGGGCCTACCTGAACAAGTAGTCGCCTGAGCGGGCGTCGCCCGCTCTGGAGGCTGGAGGCGCTCCGCCTCCTGGACGAAGGGGCCCGGCCCGACCTCGGTCGGACCGGGCCCCTCGTCATGCCCGGCGTACCGTGCGCACGCTCCAGCGGCCGTCGCGCCGTTCCAGGGCCAGCGGCAGGTCGAAGCACTTGCCGAGCCGGTCGGCGGTCAGGACCCCGGCCACCGGGCCGTCGGCCAGCGGGCGTCCCTCGCGCAGCAGCAAGGCGTGCGTGGTGTGCGGCGGAAGCTCCTCCAGGTGGTGGGTGACCAGGACCGTCGCCAGCCGCGGATGGTCCCGGCGCAGCTCCTCCAGCGCCCCGATCAGGCGCTCCCGGCCGGGCAGGTCGAGGCCGGTGGCCGGTTCGTCCAAGAGCAGCAGCCGGGGCTCGGGCATGAGGGCCCGGGCGATCAGGGCCCGGCCGCGCTGGCCCTGGGAGAGGGTGGGCCAGCGCGCCTCACGGTGCTCCGCCAGCCCCAGCGTCCGGATCAGCCGCTCCGCCCGCTCCTCCTGCTCCGGCGTCGGACGCCACCGGGGCAGCGGTTCCACGGAGTTGGTCAGACCGGTCAGGACGACGTCCCGTACCCGCAGCGGCGAGCCGAGCGGATGCCGCGGGTCGACATGCCCGACGTGTGCGCGCAGCTCCCGCAGATCGACCCGGCCCAGCCGGTGGCCCAGCACCTCCACGGTGCCCCGGGTGGGGTGGACGAGCGCGCCGAGCAGGCGGAGCAGGGTGGACTTGCCCGCGCCGTTGGCCCCGAGCAGCGCCCAGTGTTCACCGGCCCGGACGGTGAGGGACACCTCCTGGAGGATCGGCCGGCCGTCGCGCTCGACGTGGGCGTCCTCGGCGCGCAGGACGACCGCCGTCACCGCAGCGCCCTGTTCACCGCGGACAGCACCGCCCGGACGGACGCGGCCAGGGCCGAGGAGTCCTGGCCCGCGCCCCAGCACGTCGTAGCGCCGACCCGGCACTCGGCGAAGGCGTTCGCACCGTCCCCACCGGCCTGCTCGTTCAAGTCGAGCACCTCCACGTCGACTCCCGCGCCGGCCAGCGCGTCGACGAACGCGGAGACCGGGCCGCTGCCCGTGCCCTCGTAGTCGCCGGTGCGCTCGCCGGTCCGCAGCGTGCACACGAAGCGCCGGCCGCGCCCGGACTCGTCCGGGTGGACGGACCAGGCCTCCAGCGCCACCTCCCCGTCGTCCACCACGTACGTCGACCGGAACAGCTCGTACAGCTCCTTCGCCGTCATCTCCAGGCCGCTGTCGTCCGTCGCCTCCTGCACGGCCCGGGAGAAGTCCGGCCGCATGCCCGCGGGGAGGTCGACGCCGTGGTGGGTGCGGAGCAGGTAGGCCATGCCGCCCTTGCCCGACTGCGAGTTCACGCGGATCACCGCCTCGTAGGAGCGGCCCACGTCGGCCGGGTCGACCGGCAGGTACGGCACCGACCAGGGCGCCTGCCGCTCCGGAACGCCCAGCTCCCGCGCCCGCTCGGCGTGCCGGGCCAGGCCCTTGCCGATCGCGTCCTGGTGGGTGCCCGAGAAGGCGGTGTGGACGAGGTCCCCGGCGTACGGGTGGCGGGGGTGCACGGGCAGCCGGTTGCAGTGCTCGACCGTCTCCCTGACCGTGTCGACGTCCCGGAAGTCGATCATCGGGTCGACGCCCTGGGCGTACAGGTTCAGCGCGAGGGTCACCAGGTCGACATTGCCGGTGCGCTCCCCGTTGCCGAACAGACAGCCCTCGACGCGCTGGGCACCGGCCAGGACGGCCAGTTCGGCGCAGGCCACGCCGGTGCCGCGGTCGTTGTGCGGGTGCACGGAGAGGATCACGCTGTCGCGCCGGGAGAGATGGCGGTGCACGTACTCGATCTGGTCGGCGTAGACGTTCGGCGTCGCGATCTCCACGGTCGCCGGGAGGTTGTGGGTCACCGGCCGGTCCGGGCTCGCGTCCCACAGCTCGCTCAGCCCGTCGCACAGTTCCAGGACGAAATCGGGCTCGGTCAGGTTGAAGGTCTCGGGGGAGAACTGGAAACGGACGTACGCGGCACCCTCCGCCCGGCGGGCCATGTGCTCGGCGGCCTCCCGCACGGTCCGCCACACCTCGGCTCGGTCCCGGCCCAGGACGACGTCCCGCCACACCGGCGAGGTCGCGATGTACAGGTGCACCACCGCCCTCGGCATGCCCTCGATCGCCTCGAAGGTGCGGTCGATCAGGTCCCGGCGGGCCGGGGTGAAGACGACGGGTGTGACGTCGTCCGGTACGGCGCCGCTGGTCGCCAGGTGCCGTACGAAGTCGAAGTCGGTGCGGCTGGCCGACGGGTAGCCGACCTCGATCTCCTTGAAGCCCATGCCGGTCAGCAGGTCGAAGAAGCGGCGCTTGCGGGGCGTGTCCATCGGCTCGGCGAGGGCCTGGTTGCCGTCGCGCAGGTCGACGGGAACCCAGAGGGGAGCGCGCTCGATCCGGGCGGCGGGCCAGTCGCGGTCTGCGGCGGGGACGTGCACGCGGTCGTGGAAGGGGCGGTAGCGGTGGAAGGGCATGGGGCCCGGGCGCTGGGGGTTCCAGACCGGGGCAGGGGTGGTGGTCATCGTCGGCTGTCGCCTTCGGCTCGGTCGGACGGTGACCGGCGGCACGGCGTCCCGCGGCGGGGTGCCGGTCGCGTCAGGCCCCGCCGCGGCAGCCGAGAAGAAGGAGACCGCGGAACGTCATGCGCCGTACGCTAGCCACTCCTCAGCTCCTCAGACAAGTGAAACCTCGGTAGAATCCTTCCACTCCTCAGACAAGTTGGTGAAGCCCATGCCGCTCGGCGCCGTCCGCCCCAGCCCCCTGGTCGAGCAGGCCGCCGCCCGGCTGCGCGAGCAGATCACCGGCGGCCACTGGCCCGTCGGCACCAAGTTGCCCGGCGAGACGACCTTGGCGAAGGAACTGGGCGTCGGCCGCTCCACCGTCCGCGAGGCGCTGCGCGCCCTGGCGGGTGCGGGGCTGGTGCGGCCACGCCAGGGCGCCGGCGTCTTCGTCCTCGCGACCGAGCCGGTCGAGGACTGGCCCACGCGGTTGCGCCGGGCCGCCGTGACCGACGTCTACGAGGTCCGGATGGCGGTCGAGGTCCACGCGGCCCGGCTCGCCGCGCGCCGCCGCACCGACGACGACATCGCGGCGCTGCGGGCGGCGCTGGAGGGCCGCCGCGCCGCCGCCACCGCCGACGACGCGGCCTTCGTCGACGCGGACATCGCCTTCCACGCCACCGTGATCGCCGCCGCCCGCAACCCGGTGCTCGCGGACCTGTTCACGGAGTTCACCCCCGTCCTGCGCGAGGGCCTGATCGAACTCCTGGCCCTCACCGGCCTGCGCGCTCACGACCCGAGCACCGGTGACGGGGCCCACGAGGAGCTCGTCCGGGCGGTGGCGGACGGGGACGCGGAGGCGGCGGCGGAGGTGCTGCGCGGGGAACTGGAGGACCCGTTCGCGCCTGCCCCCACGCCGGAATAGCCCACCCGCCCCGGAGGTTGACCGTGGGCATCAGCAGTCCACGAGGCGCTGTTCATCTCCGGAAGGACGAGGCGAGGACATGAAGATCGGCATCATCGGAGCGGGCAACATCGGCGGCAACCTCACCCGGCGGCTCACCGCCCTCGGCCACGACGTGTCCGTCGCCAACTCCCGGGGCCCGCACACCCTCACGGCCCTCGCGAAGGAGACCGGCGCGACGCCCGTGACGGTCGAGGAGGCGCCGCAGGGTGCCGAGATCGTCGTGATCACCATCCCGCTGAAGGCGGTCCCGGACCTGCCCTCCGGTCTCCTCGACAAGGCGGCGGACGGTGTCGCGGTCATCGACACCGGCAACTACTACCCCCGGGAGCGGGACGGCAGGATCGCCGGCATCGAGGACGAGGGCCTCACCGAGAGCCGCTGGACGGAACGCGGGCTCGGCCACGCGGTCGTCAAGGCCTTCAACGGCACCTACGCCCAGGACATCCTGGAACGCCCGCTCCCGGCCGGAGACCCCGACCGCATGGCCCTCCCGGTGGCCGGCGACGACGAGCAGGCCAAGCGCAAGGTACGGGATCTCATCGACGCCCTCGGCTTCGACACGGTGGACGCCGGCGGCATCGACGACTCCTGGCGCCAGCAGCCCGACACGCCGGTCTACGGCCTCCGTGCCGGCACGGCCGAGGTCACCAAGGCCCTGTCGGAGGCGTCCCCGGAACGCACCCCGGGGTTCAGCGGATAGGTCAGGCGTCCTCGGCCCACTCCCGCAGTGCCGCTCTGCCGGCGAAGCGGGCCACGTTCTTGTCCAGCGGGTCGTCGGTGTACTGGTGGAAGCGCCACGGGGCCTTGATGCGCGGCTTGCCCGCCGAGACGTAATCGGCGATCCACAGGCCGTCGCCCGCGTAGGACGTCGTGTCGACGTTCAGCCAGAAGTCGCGGTTGGCGTAGAGGATCACCCGGTTGTCCGGGCGCAGTTCCTTCAGCTTCCGCAGGAACCGGTCCTTCTCCGCGTTGCTCGCGTGCGTTCCCTCACCGGTCGTCTCCCAGTCGACGGCGAGGATGTCGCCCGCCCGGTCCGGGGCCTTGCCGAGGAAGTACTCGGCCTGGGCGGTCAGGTTGCCGGGCCACAGGAAGTGGTAGAAGCCGACGACCAGCCCGGCGTCCCGTGCGCGCTTGGTCTGGGCGGCCAGCTTGGGGTTGACGTAGGACCGCCCCTCCGTCGCCTTGACGAAGACGAAGGAGAGACCGTCGGTGCTGTAGGAGGAGGACTGATAGGCGCTCACGTCGATGCCGCGCAGCATGGGGGCTCCCTTGGTGCGGGTGGGGTGAAGTCCCCTTGGATCGTGGGGCTGTTGTTATGCCCCGCGACGGTGGCCGTACGCCGGGCGCGAGGGGGCTCGCGACCCGGCGGTGGTGAGCGCCGGTCGGTTCGAGGGTCGGTTCGAGGGCGGGGCTTCAGGATGCGGGGGAACCCGCCCGGGTCCGGGTCGCGTCGTCGGTGGAGGCGGCCTCGCCGTCGTCCAGACAGGCGTGCTTGGTCTCCTTGCCGAGCAGGAGCGCGATCAGCGTCAGTACCGCCATCGCCGAGAGGTAGACGCCGACCAGCCACGGCGAGCCGTCCCCCGCCTCCCACAGCGCCACGGCGATGAACGGGGCGACCGCCGCCCCGAGGATCGAGCTGACGTTGTACGAGATGCCGGAGCCGGTGTAACGGACGCTGGTCGGGAACAGCTCGGGCAGGAGCGCGCCCATCGGTCCGAACGTCATGCCCATCAGGGTGAAGCCGAGGACGAGCCACAGCACCACGCCGAGGGTGCCGAGATCGATCAGCGGCACCCAGACCAGTCCGAAGACCATGATCGCGGCGGTGATCCAGATCAGGACGGTGCGCCGCCCGTACCGATCCGCGAGCGGACCCGAGGCCAGGGTGAACGCGGCGAAGAACAGCACACCGAAGATCATCATGAGGACGAACGTGGTGTAGTCGTAACCGAGTCCGGGCACGGCGGCGTCCGTCGCGGCGCGTCCGTAGCTCAGCGAGAACGTGGTCATCAGGTAGAAGAGCACGTAGGTCGCCAGCATGATGAAGGTGCCCAGGACCAACTGCTTTCCATGGCCGCGCACCACGGTGGCGAGCGGCAGCCGCTGCACCCCGCCCGACTCGCGGGTCCTGGCGAAGACCGCCGACTCGACGAGCCGGGAGCGCACCCACAGGCCGATCGCGACCATCACCGCGGAGAACAGGAACGGCACGCGCCAGCCCCAGCTGACGAAGGCGTCCGAGGGCTGTGAGGGGTCGGCGCCGGCCGCGGACGGCAGCAGCGCGCCCATGACGAGGAACAGGCCGTTGCCGATGATGAAGCCGAGCGGGGCGCCCAGTTGCGGGAAGGTGCCGTACAGGGCGCGCTTGCCGCTGGGGGCGTTCTCGGTCGCGACCAGGGCCGCGCCGCTCCACTCGCCGCCGAGTGCGAAGCCCTGCGCGAGCCGCATGAGCACGAGCAGGGCGGTGGCCAGCCAGCCGGCCTGCGCGTAGGTGGGCAGCACCCCGATGAGGAACGTGGCGATGCCCATGGTCAGCAGCGAGACGACGAGTGTCTTCTTGCGGCCGAGCCGGTCACCGAGGTGCCCGAAGACGACGGCACCGACCGGACGTGCCACCATCGCGGCGCCGAAGACCGCGAAGGAGGACAGCAGCGCGGTGGTCGGGTCGCTGCTCGGGAAGAAGAGCTGAGGGAAGACGAGCACCGCGGCGGTCGCGTAGATGTAGAAGTCGTAGAACTCGATCGTCGTGCCCATGAGGCTGGCGACGAGCACGCGGGACCGCGGGTTGACGGGCGTGGGGGCTGAACCGGTGGCTGGTGCGGGCATCGCTCGGTCTTTCACGTTTGAAACATGGGTGATGCAACGATGTCAGCCGTCTTGTTTTTCGGTATTCATGTCTCGCTTTATGAGATGCCCCCGGGCAGCCACGCGTCGACGACGGCCGCCAGTTCGTCCTGGCCGGTGAAGACGTGCCCGTCCATGCCGACGGCCTGCGCCGCGCGGACGTTCTCCTCGCGGTCGTCGACGAAGAGGAAGTCGGCGGGTGCGGCCCGCAGCGCGATGACGCAGTGCCGGAAGGCGGCCGGGTCGGGCTTGGCCGCGCCGATCCTCCCGGAGAAGGTGAGGTGGTCGAGGTCGTGCAGCCAGGGCTGGGCGGCGAGGAAGGCGTCCGCGTGGTCCGCGGGGATGTTGGAGAGCAGCGCGACCCGGGCGTGCTCGCGCAGGTTCCGCACGTAGGCGACCATGCGCTCGTCGACGCGGGACCAGCTGTCGATGTCGGTGAGCCGCAGCTCCTCGATCGTGCCGGCGTCGGCGGGGCGGGACAGGGCGTGCAGCACGTCGGTCCAGTACGCGGACGCGGTCTGCAGGCCGGCGTCGTAGGGCGGGCGATGGGTCCAGTAGGCCGAGGTGAAGTCCTCGGTGGAGGTGTGACAGCGGGCGGCCATCTTCTCCAGGGCGCCCGGGCGCTGGTGGCGGGCTATGACCCCGAAGAGGTCGAAGAGCACGATGCGGCGGCGGTCGGTGGACATGGGGTCCGTTCCCTTGGGGTGTCGGGGGCGTTCGGGTCAGTGCCGGTGGGGCAGGGCGCGGGCGAGCGAGTCCAGCGCGGCCAGGCGGTCGGGGCCCGCCGGGGCGAGGACGACGCTGGTCGCGCCGGCCGCGTGACGGGCCTCGATCGCGGCGCGGGCCTGGCCGGGGGTGCCGGCGATGCTCAACGCGCGGACCCACTCGGCCGGCATCGTCCTGGCGAAGTGCTGGGCGTCCGGGCTCGCGGCGCGGTGTGCGCGCAGTTCCCCGGCGAAGGGCAGGGGGTCGATGTGGGCGGCCCACTGGGGCTCACCGACCTGCTCCAGGGCGGCGCGGACGCGGGTGAGGGCGGCTTCCTCGTCGTCGTCCACGGCGGCGGCGTCGTAGACGACGATCTCCGGGGAGTTCGCGGCGGCGGGGCCCAGGTTGCGCAGGGAAGCGGTGATGTAGCCGGGTGCGGCGGGCTCGGCCAGGAGGAGTCCGTCGGCGACCTCGCCCGCGACCGCCTGCGACTTGGGGCCGCGGACACCCAGGATCACCGGGGGCACGGTGTCCGGGATCTCGGTGAGGACCACGCCCTCGCAGCGGACGTACCGGCCGTTCTCGGGGCCGGGCTCGCCGGCGATGAGCAGGCGCAGCGCTCCGGCATACTCCTTGATCAGCGTCAGGGGGCTCTCGGGCCAGGACCCGACCTGGCGCATCCAGCCGGGCATGCCGTGGCCGATCCCCGCGATGAGCCGGCCGGGGTGGAGCTGGGCGAGGGTGGCCAGTTCCATCGCGGCGAAGGCCACGTTGCGGGCGCCGGCGGGCATGATGCCGATCCCCACGGTGAGATTCGTGGTGGCCGCCAGGACGGTGGCGGCCTGGGCGACACCGCCGCGCCAGCCGAGGTCCTCCACCACCCAGACCTGGTCGAACCCCAGCTCCTCGGCACGCCGGACATAGGGCAGCACCTCGGTGACGGGGAGATCGAGCGGCAGCATGACACCGACGGGGCCATGGGCGGGGTGTGCGGGGGACTCGGGCATCGTGGGCTCCTTCGGTCGGCTGAGTCTCCGGCCTCGGGCGACCGGGGAAGGGAGAGCTTGTGCGGCACGGCTGTCAGGGACCGTGCCGCACAAGCGGTCAGGGGGTGTCGGCCGCCATCTCGCGCCGGCGGGTGCGGTCGGGTCCGGTACGCAGGACGCGGGCGCCCACGGCGGTGGTCACGCACAGCAGGGCCAGCAGGACGAAGGCGTGGTTGAGGGCGACGACGTGCGTCAGCCAGCCGATCACCGCGGGGCCGGCGAGCATGCCGACGTAGCCCAGGCCTGCGACGCGGGAGACGTTGGCCCCGGCGGCGGCGGGGTCGGCGTGCCCGGCCGCGCTGAACAGCTGGGGGACGGTGCCGGACAGGCCCAGGCCGAACAGTGCCCAGCCGGCGAACACGGCCCACAGCCACGGGCCGACGATCACGAGGGTGATGCCGACGGCGGCCATGACCGCGCCGTGGCGCAGGATCGCCCTCGAACCGAACCGGGCGGCGAAGCGGTCGGCGAGGAGCCGGCCGACGGTCATGGCCGCGGCGAAGGTGCCGTACGCGAAGGCCGCCGTACCGGCGGACGCCCCCAGGACGTCCTTCATGTGCAGCACGCTCCAGTCGTTGGCGGCGCCCTCGCACAGCATCACCATCAGCGCCAGGACGGCCAGCAGCCAGACCCGGCCCGTGGTGCCGCCGCGCTCGGCGGCCGGCGACGTCCCGGTGTCCTCCGCGGAGGCGGGGCTCTCGACGGCGGGAGCGGCGGGCAGCAGGGCACGGGCCGAGGCCAGGGAGATCACGACGCCCACGGCTCCCATGGCTGCCATGCCCGCGGCCGGGTGCAGGCCCGCGCCCGCCGCGCCCGCTCCGGCGAGTGCGGCGAGGACACCGCCGACGGAGAACGTGGCGTGGAAGCCGGACATGACGGGGCGGCCGTACGCCTTCTCCACGTACACCGCATGGGCGTTCATGCTCACGTCCAGGCAGCCGTTGCAGAGCCCGAAGACCAGCAGCGCGCCGGCCAGCGTCCACGGATCCTGGGCGAGGCCGGGCAGGAACAGGGTCGTGCCGCAGAGGACGCCGCCGGCGGGAACCACGACGCGGGTGCCGAGCCGGTCGGTCAGCGGACCCGCCACCTGCATGCCTGCGAAGGCTCCGAGCCCGAGCACCACCAGCAGGCCGCCGAGCGCGGCGTGGCTGATGCCCACGCGCTCCTCTATGGCGGGGATGTTGACCACCCACGTACCCAGCAAGGTGCCGTACAGGACGAAGTAGACATAGGTCGCCACGCGGGCGGCTCGCAGGGAACGTTCCATAGCGCCCAGCGTAACGAACATCTGAGATGTTCGAAGACCTATGTAACGAACAGATTTGTTGTTCATTTCACAGTGGTGTTCAATCGCGGTATGAGCAACGCAGACCGGCACGGGCTGATCGCGAAGGTCGTCAGGGACGCCGGAGGCGCGACGGTCCAGGAACTCGCGGAGCTGACCGGCGCCTCGGAGATGACCATCCGGCGCGACCTCGACACCCTCGCCGCCCAGGGCGTCCTCGAACGCGTCCGCGGAGGCGCGCGCACCCTGCTGCTCCGGGGCGAGGAACCCCCCTTCGCCCTGCGCGCCCACGAGGCGGTCGACGCCAAACGCCGGATCGCCGCCGAGATCTCCGCACGCATCGCCGACGGCGAGAGCGTCCTGCTGGACAGCGGCACCACCTGCCTGGAGGTCGCCCGCCTCCTGCGCGAGCGGCCCGTCACCGTGATGCCCCTGTCCCTGCAGGCCATCCACCTGGTCGCCGAGGCACCCGGCCCGGCCACACTGGTCGTGCCCGGCGGACAGCCGCGCGCCGGCGAAGGAGCCCTCACCGGCCCCCTCACCCTCGCGTCCCTGGCGGCCCTGCGCTTCGACACCGCCGTCATCGGCTGCTGCGGACTGACCGCGGCCGACGGCCTGACCGCCTACGACCTCGACGACGCGGCGGTGAAGAAGGCGGGCATCGCCTCCGCCCGCCGCGTCATCGGCGCCGCCGACGGCAGCAAACTCGGCCACACCGCCTACGCCCACATCGGTGCCGCGACCCTGCTGCACACCCTCGTCACGGACACCACCGCGGCCGCCGGGGAAGTCACCGCACTCGAGGCCGGCGGCACCGTCGTCCGGACCGTCTGACGGACCGTCCGCTGCGCAGGCCCTACCGCCCGTGCGGCCTGTCTCGGCTGCACGGGCGGTAGGAGTCACCGGGCCTGGGCCCGTCTCAGAGGTGCTGCTCCGTGGCCCTGATGCGGTCGTACTCGTCCTGCCGCTCGTCGGTGATGTACGCCGGGATCGGGAAGTCCCACCAGCCCGGCACCCACGGGCCCGCGGCGTCCCGGTCCGTGGGGACCTCGATCACGGCCGGGGCCCCGGACTGGACCGCCTTGCGCAGCGTCGGCTCCAGGGAGTCGGAGTCGTTGACCTTGTACGACTCGATCCCGAAGGCCCGGCCCATGGCCGCGAAGTCGGGGCTGTACGGCGAGCCGTCGGGGTGCGAGAACTCCGTGCCGATGTGCCGCGAGGTCTGCTTGCGCTGGCCGCCGCGGATCGACATGTAGCCCGCGTTGTTCTGGACCACGAAGATCACCGGCGCGTCGGCGGTGACGCTCAGTGCGATCTCCTGGGAGGTCATCAGGAAGTCGCCGTCGCCGAGGACACAGACGACCGGGCTCTCCGGCCGGGCGAGCTTGGCACCGACGGCGGCCGGGATCGCCCAGCCCATGGAGGAGAAGCCGCCGGAGGTGAGGTGGGTGCGCGGCGAGTAGACCGGGAAGGTCTGCTTGACCGCTCCCTGGGTGTTGCCCGACCCGGCGACGATGATCGCGTCACGCGGGAGCACGTTGCGCAGGGCGCCGAGCGGGCGCTGGGAGGTGAACGGGAAACGGTCGCTGTCGCGGCGGCCGGCGAGCTTGTCCTCCCAGTCCTGCTTGAGGCTCGCGAGTTCGGCGAGGTACTCGGAGCGGTCGACGCCCTTGCTGGGCAGGGAGTCGACGATGGCCGCCACGGCGCGCTGCGCGTCGGCGACGATGCCCACCTCGGCGGGGTAGTTCTTGCCGATCTCGTGCGGGTCGATGTCGATGTGGATGAGCTTCGCCGGCGGGATGGAGAAGCTGATGCCCTTGGCGTAGCTGGAGGCGGACCAGTCGGTGAAGCGGCAGCCGACGGAGATGACGACGTCGGCGGAGCTGGCGATCGCGTTGCCGGTCATCGTGCCGGTCTGGCCGACGCTGCCGGCGAACAGCTCGTGGTCCTCGGGGAAGGCGCTCTTGCCGTTCCACGTGGTGACGACGGGGATCTGCCACCGCTCGGCGAGCGCGAGGACCTGGTCGGAGGCCTCGGAGGTGATCGCGCCGCCGCCGACCACGATGACCGGCCGGGTGGCCGCCCGCAGCACGTCCACGGCGCGGTCGATGGCCTCCGGGTCGGGGTGCTGGCGGCCGACGGGGATGCGCCGCTCCAGGTCGTGGAGGTCCACGTTCGCGGCCTCGGCCTGTACGTCCATGGGGACTTCGAGGTGCACCGGGCCCGGACGACCGGTCAGCATGGAGTTGAAACAGCGGTGCAGGACGAAGGGGAGCTCCTCGACCCGGGTGACGACCCAGTGCCGCTTGCTGACCGCCTCGGCCACCTTGGGGAAGTCGTTCGCCGTGTAGCGGTCGAGTTCCTGCAGCAGTCCGTGGCCGCGCATGTGGGTCGGCGGGCCGCCGGTGACGACCAGGACGCTGGTGGAGTCCGTGAACGCGGTGCCCATGCCGATGACGGTGTTGCTCGCGCCGGCGCCGATGGAGGTCACCGCGGCCTGCGGGCGGCCGGTGACGCGGTAGTAGCCGTCGGCGAGGTGGACGGCGCTCTGCTCGTGGAAGGTCTGGATGAAGGGGATCCTGGACTCGTCGTCGAGGAAGGCGTCGGTCAGTGACCAGATGCCGTGGCCGGGGATGCCGGCTACGACGTCGACCCCGTAGTTGCGCAGGGTCCGCGCGACGATCTGGCCTCCGGTGAGGACAGGCATGGTGTGCTCCCAATCAGCTCGGTTCGAGGGGGGTCAGGCGTCCTTGCGGGCGGCCCAGGCGAAACCCTGTGCGCACAGGCGGGTGACGTCCGGGTTCTGGAGGTCGTCGAGGTCGTGTCCCACCGCGCTGTAGAAGACGCGGCCCTGTCCCCAGGTGCGGGTCCAGGCCTGAGGGATCGTCTTTCCCTCCAGCCAGGGCAGGTGTTCACCGGTGAAGGTGGACTCGGCCAGGACGTGGTTGTTGGGGTCGACGGACATGTAGTACTGCTCCGAGGCGACCCGGAAGTCCTTCACGCCGGCGGTGATCGGGTGGCCGGTGTCCGTGACGGTGACCTCGTAGGGGTACTTCACGCCTTCGCCCGCGGGGTGTTCGAGGAAGCTGCCGCCGAGCAGCCAGTGGTACTTGAGGCTGGTGCGGAACGCGGCGGCCGCGCCGTGCCAGGCGGCGATCCCGGTGCCGTTCTCCACAGCCCCCAGCAGGTTCGACTCCTGGGCGGCGGTGAGCCCCTCGGACAGCAGGGCGTTGTTCCAGTTGAGCGCGATGAGGTCGTAGCCGGTGAGGTCGGCGTCGAGCGCGAAGATGTCGTTGGTCTCGTCGACGTCGAAGCCGAGGTTCTTGAAGATCGGGAGGGCCCATTCCTCGGCCACCTGGTAGGGCTTGTGCCCCGGCCAGCCTCCGTACAGATACAGGACGCGGGTCATGCGTTGTTCCCTCCGGTCGTACGGGTCAGGGCCGCGGCGCGGCTGCGCAGAATCTCGGCCACCTCCATCGCGTCGCCTTCCGGCGCGGTGGACTTGCGCTCCGGCTTCATGACCAGCAGGTACACCAGACCCACGGCCGCGACGACGAGGAAGCCGACGAGTGCGATGTACTGGTCCAGGAGCGAGGTTCCCGCGCCGCCGGCGGGCAGGGCGAGGAGGACCATCCCGAGCACGCCGTAGATCAGGGCCGCCACGTTGACCACGAAGCCCCAGCGGCCGAGCGTCCAGGCTCCGGCGGGACGCCAGCCCTTCAGGCGCATCCGCAGCGCGGCCAGTACGACCATCATGAACGCCGCGTATCCGGCCAGCACCTGGAACGCCACGATCTTGGTGAGGGAGTCGGGCGAGTAGTAGACGAACACGAAGATCAGCAGCGGGACGACGTTCACGGCCAGCAGCGCGTTCATGGGCACGCGGTGCTTGCGGGAGATCTTCGAGAAGACACGGGATCCCGGGAACATGTCGTCGCGGGCGAAGGAGAAGACGATCCGGCTGGCGGCGGCCTGCTGGCTCATCACACCCGCGATGAAGGACGTGATGATGACCGTGAGCACCGCCTTCGTGCCCACGACGCCGAGCGAGGCCTGCAGGATCGAGGGGATCGGGTTGGTGTCCTTGCCCGAGAGGATCGAGCCGAGGTCCGGAGCCGCGAGGGCGTACCCGACGAACGCGAGGAGCGCGGCCACTCCACCGACGGCCACGGTCAGCTGCATGGCCCGCGGGATGCTGCGGGAGGGGTTGGGAACCTCCTCCGCGATCTCGCCGCACGCCTCGAAGCCGTAGAAGAGGAAGAGTCCGACGAGCGAGGCGGCGATGAAGGCCATCACGTAGCTGTCGTGGTTGGAGCTGCTGGCCTCGAAGAAGATCGAGACGGAGTTGTGCCGTTCGAAGATCAGCAGGTAGAGGCCCACGAGAACGATGCCGATCAGCTCTGCGGCGAGTCCGATCTTCGAGATCAGAGCCAGGGTCCTGGTGCCGAAACAGTTGCAGATCAGGCAGACGACGGTCATGCCGATCGCGATCCACAGGCGCTGGGCGGGGGTGGAGCTGATGCCGGGCGCGTCGGCGGTCCCGGCGAAGAGGCTGGCCAGGAAGTCGGAGCTGAAGAGTGCGGTGCTGGTGATGCCGATGGTGATGGTGCAGATGTAGATCCACGCGTTGAACCAGGCATAACGCCCGTTCCACAGCCTTCGGACCCATTGGTAGAGCCCGCCCGCGAGCGGGAACTGCGAGACGACCTCACCGAAGACCAGCGCGACCAGGAACTGCCCCGCTCCGACGATGCCTATCCAGAAGATGGACGGTCCGCCGGCGGTCGCCAGACCGACCGCGAAGAGGGACACGACGCCCACGAGGGGCGAGAGGTACACGAAGCCCAGGGCGAAGTTTCCCCACAGGCTGACCTTCCGGTCGAACTTCTGCTCGTAGCCCAGCGCGGCGAGCAGTTCCGCGTCCTCGGTCGACGAGACGGGGGCCGAGGTCCCGCCCGAGGGGCCGCCGGGGGTGGATGTGGGCGCCGCTTGCGCCTCGTTGTCCGTAGCTGACATGACGATCTCCGTGGGTCGAGGGGGAAATGCTCCTTGTCGAACGGCTGCCGTGCTGCGTATGCGGTCCGGCATAAGTCGCGATGGGCCATCGCGGTTCAGCTCTGCTCGAAGGTGTGGTCGGTCCAGTCCAGACGGGCCGATCCGTAGCGCGCGGCGCGGACGTCCCCCGAGCGCGCGTGTCCCTCGAAGTTCTCGATGCGCGAGGCCCTGCCACAGATCTCGCCGAGCCGGGCACTGGACCCGGAGTCCCTGATTTCCTGGTAGGTCATGGTCTTGAGGTACTTGCCGACCCAGAGGCCGCCGGTGTAGCGGGCCGCTCCCAGGGTGGGCAGCACGTGGTTGGTGCCGATCACCTTGTCGCCGTACGCGACGCAGGTCTTGTCCCCGAGGAACAGGGCGCCGTAGTTGCGCATCCGGTGCAGCGCCTCGCGGGGCTCGGAGGTGAGGATCTGGACGTGCTCGCTGGCGTACTCGTCGGCGAGGTCGTAGGCGGCGTCCAGGGTGGGGACCACGATCACCTCGCCGTGGTCGCGCCAGGCAGGCCCGGCGACCTCTCCCGTGGGCAGGCCGGGCAGCAGCTTGTCCACCCAGGCGATGGTCTGCCTGCCCACCTCCTCGGACGTCGTGATGAGCACCGTCGGGGAGTCGGGCCCGTGCTCGGCCTGGGAGAGCAGGTCCGTGGCGACCACGAACGGGTCCGCGGTGTCGTCCGCGACGATCAGTACCTCCGTCGGCCCGGCGAAGAGGTCGATCCCGACCTCGCCGAAGAGCTGGCGCTTGGCCTCCGCCACGTAGGCGTTGCCGGGGCCGGCGAGCATGTCGACCGCGTCGATCGTCTCGGTGCCCAGCGCCAGGGCGGCCACGGCCTGGACACCGCCCATCACGTAGATCTCGTCGGCGCCGGCCAGATGCATCGCGGCGATGCTGACGGGCGGCGGCGCGCCCCGGTCCGGCGGAGTCGTCGCGGCGACCCGTCCGACCCCTGCGACCTTGGCCGTCAGGACGGTCATGTGGGCCGACGCGGTGAGGGGGTAGCGGCCGCCGGGCACGTAGGCGCCGGCCGCGCCGATGGGGATGTTGCGCTGCCCCAGGTACACGCCGGGCAGCGTCTCCACCTCGAAGTCGGTGAGGGAGTCCCGCTGCGCCTGGGCGAAGCCGCGGACCTGCTTCTGGACGAACCGCAGGTCGTCGAGGACCGTCTCGGGGACGGAGGAGACGACCGAGGCGATCTGGTCCGGACCGAGACGGTAGGACTCCGGGCTCCAGTCGTCGAACTTCTGCGACCAGCGGCGCACGGCGGCGTCGCCGTTGGCCCGTACGTCGGCGATCACGTCCGCGACGGTCTCGACGATTTCCGGACGGCTGGTCCGCGACGTCTTCACGGCGACAGGAGCCTTGATGGTCTTGTGTTGGGCTGACACTCTGCACTCCTTGCACGGGGTCGTGCCTGCGGGCTTGCCCTGAAGTCTGGGTAAACGCGGGGTGGGACGACAGGCACAGTGTGTGCAATATTGGCCGGGGGTTCTGCACACAACGAGGTCGAGGATCATGGCTCAAGTCCTGACTGTCCGCGCCGCACTGGAGCTCGAGGTGTTCACCCGCACCGCCGTGCGTGTGTACGCGGGGGAGAGGAATCTCGACCGTCCCGTGCGCTGGGTGCACACCGGTGAGATCCCGGACATCCATCGCTTCCTCACCGGTCAGGAGATGCTCCTGACGGCCGGCCTCGGCATGGGCGCGACACCGTTCGAGCAGCGTGCCTTCATCCGACGGCTCGCGGACGCCCACGCGGCCGTCCTCGTCATCGAACTGGCCGGGCGCATGTTCGACGCCATGCCCGAGGCCGTGATCGAGGAGGCGGAGGCGGTCGGCCTGCCCCTGGTGGGACTCGCCGACGAGATTCCCTTCGTCGAGACCTCGGCCCAGGTCCACGAGGTCCTGGTCGGCATGCGCGTCAAACAGCTGATCGCCGAGGAGGCCACCAGCCAGGCGTTCATGGATCTCCTCCTGGCCGACGAGGACTACGTCGGCGTGGTCAGGGAACTGGCCCGTCGCACCGGGCACCCCGTCGTGTTGGAGGACGTCGCCCATCAGATGCTGGCGTACGGAGGCGCGACGCCGGAGGCCGACCGGGTCGTGGACGAGTGGAGCGCGCACTCCCGGGCGATCCACGAACGCCACACCTCGCTCGCGGCCCAGCGCCCCGAGGCCCCGACCGCCTCGGCGGCATCGTTCCGCGAGGTCGCGCCGTGCGCCCGCCAGCCCGTGGTGCTCCGGGGCGAGTCGTGGGGGTGGCTGCACCTTCTGCACGGCGGAAGGCAGCCGAGCCCGCCCGAACTGCGCACGCTGGAGCGCGCCGCCGCGGCCGTGGCGATCTCCTTGCTGAGCGAGCGGGAGAGCGGCGCCCGCGCGTCCCAGCGCCAGACGGCGCTGCTCAACCGGCTGCTCCTCGGCGACGTCACGGGGGAGCGGTTCGTGACCCTCAGCCTGGCGCTCGGCCAGGACCTGCGTGGGCGGGACCTGGTCGTCGTCACGGCATGGGCGGGAGACGAGGAGCCCGCCAAGGACCACATCCTCGCCGGCCTTCTGGAGGAGGCCGGCTGGCCCGCCGTCGTGGGTGACACCGGAGACTTCGACGTGGCGGTCGTGGGCCTGCCCACCCGCGCCGACGCCGGCCAGGTGCAGACCCTGCTGGCCGATCACGGGGTACGGGGTGGCATCAGCCGCATCGTGGAGCCCGCGGTGCTTCCGCTGGCGCTGCGCCAGAGCCGCAGCGCGGCGTCCGTCGCCGCGGCGGCCTCGACCACGGAAGTGCGCCACTTCGACGATCTCGGAGCGCTGCGCCTCCTCGTCGCCCTCTCCGAAGGACCCGAGCTCAGACGTTACGTCGAGGACGAACTCGGTCCGCTCCTCGAGCACGACGCACTGGCGAAGAACCCTCTGCTGCCCACCCTCCGCACGTTCCTCGACTGCGGTGGCAACAAGGCGCGGGCAGCGGACGACCTCTTCATCCAGCGGCGCACCCTCTACCACCGCCTCGACAAACTCTCCGAGATCCTCGGCCTCGACCTCACGCAGGTCAGCAACCAGCAGCGGCTGCAACTGGCCGTGCGCGGGAACGACCTGCTGCGCAAGCCGACACTGCGGCGGACCTGACCTGCGGCAGGCCTGGCCCGCGGCGGACCGACCCGGGGTGGGCCCGCCGCTGCGACGTCAGTCCTTCGTCGCCCTGGCGAGGGACGGGGCGATGCGCAGGGCGTTCGCCCCGATCGTCAGAGCCGGGTTGAGCGCCGCGGAGGACGGGAAGAACGACGAGTCGGCCAGCCAGAGGTTCTCGACGTCATGGCTGCGGCACAGGGGATCGAGCACACTCTCCGCCGGGTCGTCACCCGCCACGGCCGTTCCGCACATGTGGGAGTTGGTCTCGATGCCCATGCGCTGGGTGAAGATCAGCGGATAGCCGGACTTGCGGACCGCCCGGGTCACCCGGCGCACGAGTTCGTGGTGGGGCGCGAGGTTGGTCGGCGTCCAGTCGATGAGGATGCGGTCGCCGTCCACGCGCACCCGGTTGTTCCGGGACGGGAGGTCCTCGGTCGTCAGGTAGATGTCCAGGCTCCTGGCCGCCATGAACTTCAGGGCCCATGTCGGTGCCCACGCACGCGCGGGCTTGAGCATGGGGGCCTGCAGCTTGCCCAGCATCTGGAGGTTCCCGAGAGGGAAGCGCGTTCCCGGTCCTGCTTCGTAGAAGTCGTTCAGACCGAGCGTCTTCTGCCACTGCGTGGGGTTGGTCCGCAGCGGGTTGACCCCGACGAAGAACGTGCTGTTGTGGACCATGTAGTTGCGGCCCAGCAGCCCTGTCGAGTTGCCGAGACCCTCAGGGTGCGCGTCGTCGGCCGAACGCAGCAGCAACGCCGCCGAGTTGACGGCACCTCCGGCGAGGGCGAAGGTCTTGGCGTTGATACGGACCGTGCGGCCTTCGTGCCGTGCCTCGGCGGCGACGACCTTGCGGCCGTCGGGGGAGGTGATCAGGCGGGTGATCTCCGCACCCGTGAGGATCTTCACCCCGTCGCGCAGCGCGGGGAGCAGGAGCCGGTTCTCGGCATCGGACTTCATACCCGTCTCGTCCGGACAGCCGTCGGCGGTCGTCACGGCGGCGCGATCGGCCTGCGTGCTGATGTTCAGCGCGTTCGGCGTGTGGAACGGGTGCAGGCCCTGCCTGCGCAGCGACCGGGAGAACCGCTCGATCTCCGGTTCGTGCTGGAGCGCCGGATACGGGTAGGGCTTGGAGCGGGGCGGCTCGGTCGGGTCCTCGCCGGTCTGCCCGTGCACCTGGAGCAGATGCTCCATGACGGTGTAGAAGGGCTCCAGGTCGTCGTAATCGAAAGGCCAGGCACGCGAGACGCCCTCGTGGTGTTCCACCTCGGTGAAGTCACTGCGCCGGAATCGGGGCAGCATCGCGCCGTAGAAACGGGTGTTTCCGCCCACCCAGTAATACACACCCGGCGCGAACGGCTTGCCGGTGCTGCCGTCGTACCAGTAGCCGGCGTTCTTGTACCGGCCTTTGATATACATCTCGGCCGGCTGCGAGTTCTCGGGTTCACGGGGAAGGAAACGGCCCCGCTCCGCGACGAGTACGTCGAGACCGGAGTCCTTCAGCGCCCAGGCCAGCGAGGACCCGCCCATGCCGGAGCCGATGATCAGGACATCGGTGCTGATCTCTTCGGCGGTACCGACTGAAACGAGGGCCTCGGGCCGGAGCTCCGGGGGTGTGTAATCCTGACGGACCGGGTGGGACATGAGTCGGAATCCCTTGGGCGCTCGGGTGCGGGAGGGCGAGAAGTGGTGCCCTTGTTCCAGGAGAGCCTAAGCAGCGGCATGGATGGAGCACATGCACGGAATGGGTAACGAATGCCGCCTGAGTTGCTCACCTCGTGCATGGGCAGGGCGTGCCCGGCGTCTCTAGCGTCTCCAGGAGCCACGCCGCCGATCAGGGCGACCGGACTTCCATGGAGGCGCAATGGACAGGGAATCGTATGACTACATCGTCGTCGGGGCCGGCTCGGCCGGCTGCGCGCTGGCGGCCCGGCTGTCCGAGGATCCCGATGTCACGGTCGCGCTGATCGAGGCGGGGCCCCCGGCCAAGGGCCGCCTCTTCGAGATCCCCTCCCTGTTCTCGCAGCAGCTCAAGACAGCGTTCGACTGGGACTTCGAGACGGACCCCGAGCCGCAGCTCGGAGGGCGCCGCGCCTACCTGCCCCGCGGCCGGGCGATCGGCGGCACCAGCTCGATGAACACGATGCTGTACGTCCGCGGACACCGCTACGACTACGACACCTGGGAGCGGCTCGGGAACCCGGGCTGGGGCTACGACGACGTCCTGCCGTTCTTCAGGAAGTCCGAGGACAACGAGCGGGGAGCCGACGACTTCCACGGCGTCGGCGGTCCCCTCACCGTCAGCAACCCCAACTCCGTCCACCCGCTGCTGACGGCATGGGTCGAGGCGGCTCAGGACGCGGGCCACACGTACAACCCGGACTTCAACGGGGCTGACCAGGAGGGCGTGGGCTACCACCAGGTCACGCAGCGCAACGGCCTGCGGTGCAGCAGCGCGATCGCGTTCCTGGAGCCCGCCGCGGGCCGTCCGAACCTCACCGTGCTTCCCTCGACCCTCGCGCTGCGCCTGAGCTTCGAGGGCTCACGGGCCACCGGCCTGGAGGTCGACCACCTCGGCACCGTCCGGACGATCCAGGTCGACCGCGAGATCGTGCTGTCCCTCGGGGCCTACAACTCGCCCCACCTGCTTCTCCAGTCAGGCGTCGGGCCGGCCGGCGAACTGACCGAGGGAGGGATCACCCCCCTGCACGACCTGCCGGACGTGGGCAGGAACATGCAGGACCACACCGGGTGTTTCATCAGCTTCTTCAGCGACACCGAGCCGCTCCTGGGACCGGACACGTCCGCGGAGGAGCGGCTCCTGCGCGAGCAGGGCACCGGCCCGATGGCCTGGAACGAGACCGGCGGCTTCTTCAGCTCCAGCGACGACCTCCCCGCCCCGGACATCCAGGTCCACGCCGCGCTGGGCATCGTCCGTGACGAAGGTCTTGCCGCGCCGCTGGAGCCGGGAATGTCGTTCGGGCCCTACGTCGCACGGCCCGCGAGCCGCGGCTCGGTGCGGCTGCGGCACTCCCACCCGTACGCCAAGCCGCGCATCTTCCACAACTACCTCGCCGACCCGGACGACCGCCGGCGGCTGCGCGAGGGCGTCCGGCTGTGCATGCGCATCGCCCGTGAGAAGCGGCTGACGTCCCTGCTGCAGGCGGACCTGCGTGCGGCCGCCGACGCCGGGCTCGCCCCGCTGTCGGACAGCGACCAGGACATCGACGACTTCATCCGCACGCAGTCGTTCTCCTTCTACCACCCGTCGGGGACCTGCATGATGGGCAAGGTCGTCGACCACGAACTCCGCGTGCACGGCCTCGATAACGTGCGCGTGGCGGACACGTCGATCATGCCGACCCTCGTCACCGGGAACACGAACGCTCCCGCCATCATGATCGGCGAAAGGGCCGCCTCGTTCATACGGACGTCGGCGCGCTGAACTCCCTGACGGTGAGCAACGCCCCGGCAGCGCCGAAGGACGAGAACGCGCCGGCCGGGGCCTGCTTCCTCAGCACTCGATGATGTTCACCGCGAGCCCGCCCCGGGCGGTCTCCTTGTACTTGACCGACATGTCGGCGCCGGTGTCCTTCATGGTCTTGATGACCTTGTCCAGGGACACCTTGTGGGAACCGTCGCCGCGCATGGCCATGCGGGCGGCTGTGACGGCCTTGACCGCGGCCATGCCGTTGCGTTCGATGCAGGGGATCTGCACCAGGCCGCCCACCGGGTCGCAGGTGAGGCCGAGGTTGTGCTCCATGCCGATCTCGGCGGCGTTCTCGACCTGCTCGGGCGAGCCGCCGAGGACCTCGGCGAGGGCGCCCGCGGCCATCGAGCAGGCGGAGCCGACCTCGCCCTGGCAGCCGACCTCGGCGCCGGAGATCGAGGCGTTCTCCTTGAAGAGCATGCCGATCGCGCCCGCGGCGAGCAGGAAGCGGACCACGCCCTCCTCGTCGGCGCCCGGCACGAAGTTGACGTAGTAGTGCAGGACCGCCGGGATGATGCCGGCGGCGCCGTTGGTGGGCGCGGTGACGACCCGCCCGCCGGCGGCGTTCTCCTCGTTGACGGCCATGGCGTAGAGGGTGATCCACTCCATGGCCAGGGCCAGCGGCTCGCCCTCGGAGCGCAGCTTGCGCGCGGTGTTCGCGGCCCGGCGGCGCACCTTGAGTCCGCCCGGCAGAATGCCCTCCTGGGACAGACCGCGTGCCACGCAGTCCCGCATCACCTGCCAGATCTCCAGCAGGCCCTCGCGGATCTCGTCCTCGGTGCGCCAGGCCCGCTCGTTCTCCAGCATCAGCGCGGAGATGGACAGGCCGGTCTCCTCGGTCAGGCGCAGCAGCTCGTCACCGGTGCGGAAGGGGTACTTCAGCACGGTGTCGTCGAGTTTGATGCGGTCCGCGCCGACCGCGTCCTCGTCGACGACGAAGCCACCGCCGACCGAGTAGTAGGTCTTCGTCAGCAGCTCCGTGCCCGAGGCGTCGTACGCCCACAGGGTCATGCCGTTGGCGTGGTAGGGCAGGGTCTTGCGGCGGTGCAGCACCATGTCGTCGTCGTAGGAGAACGCGATCTCGTGCTCGCCGAGCAGGTTCAGCCGCCCGTCGGTCTTGATCGCCTCCACCCGCTCGTCCGCGCTGGAGACGTCGACCGTGCGCGGCGAGTCGCCCTCCAGGCCGAGCAGCACCGCCTTGGGGGTGCCGTGGCCGTGCCCGGTCGCGCCGAGCGAGCCGTACAGCTCCGCGTGGACCTTCGCGGTCGGGGCCAGCAGCTCCTCGTTGCGCAGCCGCCGGGCGAACATCCGGGCCGCCCGCATCGGGCCGACGGTGTGCGAGCTGGACGGGCCGATGCCGATCGAGAACAGGTCGAAGACCGAGATGGCCACGGGGGAACTCCTGACTACGGGGGTGGTGCCAAGGGGGGTGGGTGCCGCGCCCGCTCGTGACGGGCGGCGGCACCCGAAAGGTTTCTTCTTTACTTGTTCAGACCCGGGTACAGCGGGTGCCTGTCGGCCAGGGCCTTCACCCGGACCTTGAGGGCCTGCGCGTCGTAGGACGGCTTGAGCGCCTCGGCGATGACGTCCGCGACCTCCGCGAAGTCCTCGGCCCCGAACCCGCGGGTGGCCAGGGCCGGTGTGCCGATCCGCAGACCGGACGTCACCATCGGCGGACGCGGGTCGTTCGGGACGGCGTTGCGGTTGACGGTGATGCCCACCTCGTGGAGCCGGTCCTCGGCCTGCTGTCCGTCCAGTTCCGAATGGCGCAGGTCCACCAGGACCAGATGCACGTCCGTGCCGCCGGACAGGACGTCCACGCCCACGGCCCGGACGTCGTCCTTCACCAGACGCTCGGCCAGGATGCGGGCACCGTCCAGCGTACGGCGCTGACGCTCCTTGAAGTCGTCCGAGGCGGCGACCTTGAAGGAGACCGCCTTGGCGGCGATCACATGCTCCAGCGGGCCGCCCTGCTGACCGGGGAAGACGGCGGAGTTGATCTTCTTGGCCAGTTCGGCCGTGGAGAGGATCACACCACCGCGCGGGCCGCCGAGGGTCTTGTGGGTCGTGGTGGTGACCACGTGCGCGTGCGGCACCGGGTTCGGGTGCAGCCCGGCCGCGACCAGCCCGGCGAAGTGGGCCATGTCGACCATCAGGTACGCGCCGACCTCGTCCGCGATCCGGCGGAACTCCGCGAAGTCCAGCTGCCGCGGGTAGGCCGACCAGCCGGCGACGATCAGCTTCGGCTTGGACTCCTTGGCCAGCCGCTCCACCTCGGCCATGTCGACCCGGCCGTCGTCGCCCACGTGGTAGGCGACGACGTCGTAGAGCTTGCCGGAGAAGTTGATCTTCATGCCGTGGGTCAGGTGCCCGCCGTGCGCGAGGTTCAGACCCATGATGGTGTCGCCCGGCTTGAGCAGCGCGAACATCGCGGCGGCGTTGGCCTGGGCGCCGGAGTGCGGCTGGACGTTGGCGTGCTCGGCGCCGAACAGCTCCTTGATGCGGTCGATCGCGATCTGCTCGACCACGTCGACGTGCTCGCAGCCGCCGTAGTAGCGACGGCCGGGGTAGCCCTCGGCGTACTTGTTGGTGAGGACCGAGCCCTGCGCCTCCATGACCGCGAGCGGAGCGAAGTTCTCCGAGGCGATCATCTCCAGCGTGGACTGCTGGCGGTGCAGCTCGGCGTCGACCGCGGCGGCGACCGCCGGGTCGAGCTCGTGCAGGGGTGTGTTCAGGACGGACATACGACTCCCTCAGCCCGCGGAGAACGCGGTGTACTCGTCGGCGGAGAGCAGGTCGCCCGGCTCGTCCGTGACCCGCACCTTGAACAGCCAGCCGCCCTCGAAGGGGGCCGAGTTCACCAGCGACGGGTCGTTCACGACGTCCTCGTTGACCTCGGCGACCTCACCGGAGACGGGGGAGTACAGGTCGGACACCGACTTGGTCGACTCCAGCTCGCCGCAGGTCTCGCCGGCGGACACGGAGTCACCGACCTCGGGAAGCTGGACGAACACGACATCGCCGAGCGCGTTGGCCGCGTGCTCGGTGATACCGACCGTCGAGACGCCGTCCTCGGCGGCCGACAGCCACTCGTGCTCCTTGCTGTAGCGCAGCTCGTTGGGGTTGCTCATGGCCTGGATTCTCCTGTACGCGCGGGAGTGCTGTGGAAGGGGGACTGCTGGTGAGCTGGGACGACGGGCACGGGGTCGCTGCCGCGGACCTCCGGCCGGTGTCTGCTTCTGGCGCCTTGGCCAGTGTCTACTTCTGGCGCTTGTAGAACGGCAGCGCCACGACCTCGTACGGCTCGTGACTGCCCCGGATGTCCACGCCCACGCCACTCGTGCCGGGTGCGGCGTGCGCGGCGTCGACGTACGCCATGGCGATCGGCTTGCCGAGGGTGGGGGAGGGGGCGCCGGAGGTGACCTCGCCGATCACCTCGCCACCGGCGACGACCGCGTACCCGGCGCGCGGGACCCGGCGGCCCTCGGCGGCCAGGCCGACCAGCACGCGCGGGGGGTTCTGCTCGGCGCGGGCGGCGGCCTCGCGCAGGGCCTCGCGCCCCACGAAGTCGCCCTCCTTCTCGAACTTCACCACCCGGCCGAGCCCGGCGTCGAAGGGCGTGAGGGAGGTCGACAGCTCGTGCCCGTACAGCGGCATGCCGGCCTCCAGGCGCAGCGTGTCGCGGCAGGACAGCCCGCACGGGACCAGGCCGACGCCCTGGCCGGCCTTGGTCAGGGCCTGCCACAGCTCGACGGCGTGCCCGGGCTTCACGAACAGCTCGAAGCCGTCCTCGCCGGTGTAGCCGGTCCGGGCGATCAGGGCCGGGACGCCCGCGACCGTGCCGGGCAGCCCGGCGTAGTACTTCAGGCCGTCGAGGTCGGCGTCGGTCAGGGACTTCAGGATCCCGGGAGACTCGGGGCCCTGTACGGCGATCAGCGCGTAGGCGTCCCGGTCGTCGCGCACCTCGGCGTCGAAGCCGGCGGCGCGCTCGGTCAGCGCCTCAAGCACCACCTGGGCGTTGGAGGCGTTGGCGACGACCATGTATTCGGTCTCGCCCAGGCGGTAGACGATCAGGTCGTCCAGGATGCCGCCGTCGGCCCGGCAGATCATGGTGTAGCGGGCCCGGCCCGGCTTCACCCCGCCGATGTTGCCCACCAGGGCGAAGTCCAGCAGGGCGGCGGCCTGCGGCCCTGTGACGGTGATCTCGCCCATGTGGGAGAGGTCGAAGAGCCCGGCCTTCGTGCGCACGGCGGTGTGCTCGTCGCGCTCGGAGCCGTAGCGCAGGGGCATGTCCCAGCCGGCGAAGTCGGTCATCGTCGCGCCGAGCGAACGATGCAGGGCATCGAGCGCGGTGTGACGGAGTTCTCCTGTACTGCTCACGGTCGGTCGTCTCCAAGGGGCACGAAGGGCGAGGGCGGTCCTCCCCATCTGTCATCGGAACCTGAGAGGTTCGCCATGACCGCACGGGTCACTGGCTTGCACCTTGGGTGGAGCCGCATCCCCGTGCTGGACAGGGGGCGGCCCGCTTTTCAGATGTGCCTCGCCCGCGCGGTAACGGGGCCTGAGAGATTCAAGGGAGGGACTTGCTCCTTCGGCGCCCCGGCGACTGCTGCTGCCGGGGACTCTCCCGCGCGGATTCAAACGGCCGGTATGCAGTTGGCGCGCACATCATTGCACGCATCCTTCCGGCGCGGCAGGGGGACCTTTCACAGGGAGTGCACGAGTCCGTCGCGCCGGACGCAGCGACCTGTAGCAGCCCTGTTGCAGGACGGGCACGTAAATGAGAGGCCTGCGGCATTACCTTCTCTTTACACTCGGCGGGGATGGGACTCCGTACCTGGCCCCAGGGGAGGACGATCACGGTGAACAGGACCACCGCGTACGCGACGACGGGCATCGCGCTGCCCGAACAGCCGGCCGCACCGGCCCGGGCGGTCCGCGCTCCGGCACCGGCGCCGGTCGTCCGCGATCTGCGCGACCGTGCCGGCCGGAGCCCGCACGCGCTGCTGTTCGGCCCCCGTGACCTCGTCGTGGTCACGGGCCTGCCGGGCAGCGGCAAGTCCACGCTGATGCGGCGCACCGTGCCGGGCCGGCGCGTCGACTCCCAGGACACCCGCGACCGCTGGGCCGGCCGCATGCCGCGCGCCCTGCCCTATGCGCTCTACCGCCCGCTCGTCCGGCTCTCCCACTACGCCGGGCTGCGGCGCGCGCTGCGCACGGGCGAGGGCGTCGTCGTGCACGACTGCGGCACGCAGGCCTGGGTCCGCCGCTGGCTCGCCCGCGAGGCCGGCCGCCGCGGCGGCGCCCTGCACCTCCTCCTGCTCGACGTCAGTCCCGAACAGGCCCTGGCGGGCCAGCGCGACCGCGGCCGCGGCGTCTCGCGCTACGCGTTCCTGCGCCACCGCTCGGCGAGCACCCGCCTCCTGCGCGCGGTGGAGCGCGGCGACCTCCCCGTCGGCTGCGCCTCGGCCGTGCTGGCCGACCGGGACGCGGCGAACGGCCTCCACAGAATCGGCTTCACGGGTTGAGCCCGGCCCGCGGGGGCTGTCCGAGAGCCGGTGTTCCCGATGCCGTCCGGCGTGCGCCCGCGGGGGCGTCCGCAAGCCGGTGTTCCTGATGCCGTCCGGGGTCCGCCCGCGGGGGCGTCAGCAAGCCGGTCTTCCTGATGCCGTCCGGGGTCCGCCCGCGGGGGCGTCAGCAAGCCGGTCTTCCTGATGCCGTCCGGCGTGCGCCCGCGGGGGCGTTCACGAGCCGGCCCGTCCTGACGGTGCCCGGGGTGCGTCCGCCGTCAGCCCGCGGGGTCGTCCACGAGCCGGCCTTCCTCCTGCCGCTCGGCGTCCCTCAGCCGTTAGCCTTTTGACCCACAGCAGTGGTTCCAGGCAGGCGGTAGGCAGATGGACATCCCGGCGGACTTCTCCGCGGACTTCCCGGCACAGACGCAGACCCACCCGCACGGCGGTTGGCCCGGCAACGAGCTGGAGGAGGCGCTCTCGGCCTCCCTCGGCGCCGGACCGGCGGCCGGAGGGCGGATCGTCGAGGTGCTCGGCCGGAGCTTCGTGTGGATCCCGCTGCCCAACGGCGGCGGCCCGCACAGCGGCCCCCTCGACCTGCCCGGCATCGAGATCGACGGCCAGGCGTACGTGCCGGTGTTCAGCTCCGAGGAGCAGTTCCGCCAGGTAGCCGGCTCCCACATGTCCTACACCATCGCGCCCGCCGTGGAGTTCGCCCGCGGCCTGCCCCCGCACGCGGGGATAGCCGTCAACCCGGGCGGGGTGGTGGGCATCCCGCTGCCGCCGCCCGCCGTGGCCGAGCTGTGCCGGGCCGGCCGGACCCCGCTGGACGGCCCCGCGAGCGGCGGCCGGGTCCGCCTCTTCGAGCCCGACTGGCAGGACGACCCGGTGGACTTCCTCGCCGCCGCGGCCGCCGAGTTCGAGGCGACCGGCGTCGTCGTCACCGCCCGCCGCTGCCTCGCCGCGATCGAGACCGCCGACCCCGTGATGTTCGTCGGCGTCGAACTCTCCCAGTGGGAGGGCGACCTGCGCGCCCTCCCCCTGGACGCCCTCACCCGCGCCGTCACCACGGCCCCGGCCCCGTGGCCGGTGAACCTGGTGCTCCTCGACGTCACGGAGGACCCGGTGGGCGCCTGGATGCGGGACCGGGTCCGGCCGTTCTACCAGCGGTAGAACAGCCGGCCAAGGGGCGCGGGGCTGTGACATCATGCGGCTCCGCCGCGTGGGCGCGATCAACCACACACGACCCGCACCCGCCCCACGGCATAATCCCCTGGCTCCCCTGCGGGCTTAAGCTAGGGCACCGTCGAGGCGTTGTACGAAGGGGCGGTAAAGGTGAGCGCGAGCGGCACGGCCGCGGCCGGACAGGTCGAGCACATGCTGCGCCAGGTCACGCCCGGGCGTTACGACGCCTACGAGGCACTCCTGCGCGCACTCGCGACCCCGCACACCGGCCAGATCTGGATGCTCCTGTGGCACGGCCAGGCCGGTTCCCCCGACGCCCAGTACGGGAACATGGACGTCGACGGCCACGGCTACGCCCCCTGCGTGACCTCCGCCCAGGAGCTCTCCGCCAGCGGCTGGAACCGCTCGTACGAGGTGGTCGACGGACTCGACGTCGCCCGCGCCCTCTACCCCGACCACTACGGCCTCTGGCTCAACCCGCACGCCCCCGGCGGCGGCGTCGGCATCCCGTGGCTCGACCTGCGCCGGATCGCCACGGGCCTGGACCGCCAGCCCGCCGGACCCCTGCGCCTGTCCGAACCCGCCATCGAGATCCCGCAGTTCTACGCCCTGCTCGCGCAGAACGCCCACCGCACCCCGGCCGTCCGCTCGCTGCGCCGCGCCTGGGTGCAGCCCGCGCTCGGGGCGCCGTACCTCGCCATCGGACTGGACGTGTACGACACCTCGCCGCCGGCCGTGGACTCGGTACGCGCGATGATGCAGCAGTCCCTCGGCGCCGTACCGGACGGGCTGCCGGTGTCGACCGTCGCCATGTCCGACGAGCACGACCCGGTCGCGATGTGGCTGCGCGAGAAGGCACGCCCGTTCTACGACCGTGAGGCCCACGCCACCGCCCCCGTCCAGGCCCCGGCCTCCGGCTACGGCTACCCCCCGGCCCAGGGCCGGTACTGAGCTTCACCCGTCCTCGTCCCCTCGGACGGGACAGAGGCGCGTCTTCGCGCGTAGATGGCGGAGAAATCCTCTAGCCTGCGTCAAATGTCCAGGTTTGTCTGCGACCGATCCCCGTCGCCCCCTGTCCGGATAACGGAATCCCGCAGACAGCATCACGTTTGCGCATCCTTTCATCGTCAAGTCTGGCAGCGAAACGCTGAAGCGTTGAAGACTCCCGGCACCAGGGGAGTTTCGCCCCTGCGTACGACGGACTGATCACACCGCTACAGCGGAATGCGCGGGCCGGCCACCGCCGGTTGAGAAGAGGGGTCCCTGCCTGATGACGGCACCATTGCACGAGCCGGCCGCGGAAGCGGCTCCGAGTGCGGCCGAGGAAGCGGCAGTTGTCGGCGCCGGTGTGAAAGCCGTACAGGGCCGTTCTCTGGGCCGGATCGCCTGGGAGCGCCTGAAACGCGACAAACTCGCCCTGGCGGGCGGCGTCATGGTGCTCGTGCTCATCGCGATCGCCCTCCTCGCACCGGTCATCGCGAACCTCGTGGGTCAGGACCCCGAGACGCACCACGAGGACCTGATCGACCCGCTGTTCGGCACCCCCACCGGGTCGCTGGGCGGCATCAGCGGTGATCACCTGCTGGGTGTGGAGCCGGTGAGCGGCCGTGACATCTTCGCCCGCATCATCTACGGCGCCCGGATCTCACTCCTCGTGGGCTTCCTGTCCGCGATCGTCGCCGTCGTGATCGGCACCGTCCTGGGTGTCCTCGCGGGCTTCTTCGGTGGCTGGGTCGACGCCGTCGTCAGCCGTGTGATGGACGGCCTGCTGGCCTTCCCGCAGCTGCTGTTCATCATCGCCCTGGTCTCCGTCATGCCGAACGAGATGCTGGGGCTGACCGGCACCGGCGTGCGTCTGTTCGTGATGATCCTCGTCATCGGCTTCTTCGGCTGGCCCTACATCGGACGCGTGGTGCGCGGCCAGACGCTCTCGCTGCGCGAGCGGGAGTACGTCGAGGCGGCCCGGTCGCTCGGTGCCGGGCGGTTCTACATCCTTTTCAAGGAGCTGCTGCCCAACCTCGTCGCGCCCATCATCGTGTACACGACGATGATGATCCCCACCAACATCCTCACCGAGGCGGCGCTCAGCTTCCTGGGTGTGGGTGTCAAGCCCCCCACGGCCTCCTGGGGGCAGATGCTGTCGAGCGCGATCGACTACTACGACTCGGACCCCATGTACATGGTGGTCCCGGGCATGGCGATCTTCATCACCGTCCTTGCCTTCAATCTCTTCGGTGACGGCGTGCGTGACGCGCTCGACCCGAAGGGTTCCCGCTGAACTGCCGTACAAACAGCGACCCGTGACACCTGGCACGGGGTCTCTCATCTAATCCGGAGGATCCGAGATCGTGACTACCCAACGCACCTCAGGGCGGCGCAAGCAGGCCATGGCCGCTGCGGCCGTGGTCGCCGCACTGCTGACCACGGCGGCGTGCGGCGGCGGCAACGGCGACGAGGGGTCGAAGGACGGCGCAGCGGGCTTCGACGCCGCCAACAACAAGATCGCCCAGGCCTCGCTCGCCAAGAAGGGCGGCACGCTGAAGTTCGCGGGTGCCCAGGACGCCGACTCGTGGGACACCACGCGCGGCTACTACGGCTTCATGTGGAACTTCTCCCGCTACTACAGCCGTCAGCTCGTCACGAGCAAGACGGAGCCCGGCAAGGCCGGCACCGAGCTGACCCCGGACCTCGCCAGCGGGCTCGCCAAGATCTCGGACGACGGCAAGACCTACCAGTACACCCTGCGTGACGGGGTCACCTGGGAGGACGGCAAGCCGATCACCTCCAAGGACGTCAAGTACGGCATCGAGCGCGTCTGGGCGCAGGACGTGCTGTCCGGCGGCCCGGTCTACCTGAAGGACGTGCTCGACCCCAAGGGCGAGTACCAGGGCCCGTACAAGGACAAGTCCGCGGACAAGCTGGGCCTGAAGGCCATCGAGACGCCGGACGACCGGACCATCGTCTTCAAGCTGCCGAAGGCCAACTCCGACTTCGAGGAGATGCTGGCCCTGACCTCGGCGTCCCCGGTCCGCCAGGACCAGGACACCAAGTCCAAGTACGGCCTGCACCCGTTCTCCTCGGGCCCGTACAAGTTCCAGTCGTACAACCCGGGCAAGGACCTGACGCTGGTCCGCAACACCCAGTGGAAGCAGGCCTCGGACCCGATCCGCAAGGCGTACCCGGACAAGATCACCATCAAGTTCTTCTCCAACGCCAACGACATGGACGCGCGCCTGATCGCGGGCGACTACGACCTGGACATCAACCAGACCGGTATGTCCCCCCAGGGCCGCACCACCGCCCTGAAGCAGCACAAGGGCAACCTGGACAACCCCGTCTCCGGCTACATCCGCTACGCGGTCTTCCCGCAGAGCGTGAAGCCGTTCGACAACATCGAGTGCCGCAAGGCCGTGATCTACGGCGCCGACCACGTGTCGCTGCAGACCGCCCGCGGCGGCCCCGTCGCCGGTGGTGACATCGGCACCAACATGCTGCCGCCGGCCGTCCCGGGCGCCGAGGGCCAGAAGTACGACCCGTACGAGCTCGCGGGCGCCAACAAGAAGGGCAACGCGGCCAAGGCCAAGGAAGCCCTGAAGGCCTGCGGCAAGCCGAACGGCTTCAAGACCACCATCGCGGTCCGCAACAACAAGCCGTCCGAGGTGGCCACCGCCGAGTCCCTCCAGGCCTCGCTGAAGAAGGTCGGCATCACCGCCGACATCGACCAGTACGACGGCTCGCAGAGCTCCGGCATCATCGGCAGCCCCTCGAACGTGAAGAAGAAGGGCTACGGCATCATCATCATGGGCTGGGGCCCGGACTTCCCGTCCGTGCAGGGCTACGGTCTGCCGCTGTGGGACAGCAGCTACATCCTGGAGAGCGGCAACAACAACTTCGCCCTGATCAAGGACAAGGCCATCGACGGCCTGTTCGACGACTACGTCACCACGCTGGACGACGCGGGCAAGACCAAGATCGCCACGGAGATCAACCACAAGGTCATGGAGGGCGGCTACTACCTGCCCTTCGTCTTCGAGAAGTTCATCAACTGGCGTTCCAGCCGTCTGGCCAACGTCTACACGACGGACGCGTACAGCGGCATGTACGACTTCGTCAACCTCGGCCTGAAGTCCGCGAAGTAACCGGCACACCCGCCGTACGGCACGAAAGGCAGGTGAAGGCCGGCGCGGCGTGACCCAGGGCCACCGGAAGAACTCCGGTGGCCCGAGGTCCGCAGCGGGCCGAGATCTGTGCTCGCTTACCTGATCAGGCGGCTGTTCGCCGCCGTAGTGATGCTCGCGGTCATCATCATGGTGGTCTTCGGCATCTTCTTCCTCGTCCCCAAGTGGGCGGGTGTCGACATCGCCGCCAGCTTCGTGGGCAAGCAGGCCGACCCGGCGGCCGTCGAGGCCGTGCGCCAGAAGCTGGGTCTGGGCGACCCGATCTTCGTCCAGGTCTGGGAGTTCTTCAAAGGCATCTTCGCGGGCCGCACCTACGCGGCCGGCGGCGACGTCACCCACTGCGCCGCACCGTGCTTCGGCTACTCGTTCCGCAGTGAGCAGGCCATCTGGCCGGTACTGACCGACCGCTTCCCGGTGACCCTGGGACTCGCGCTCGGCGCGGCCGTGCTGTGGCTGCTGTTCGGTGTCGCGGCGGGTGTCCTCTCCGCGCTCAAGCGGGGCACCATGTGGGACCGCAGCGCGATGGTTATCGCCCTCGCGGGTGTCTCCCTCCCCATCTACTTCACCGGCCTGCTCAGCCTGGCGATCTTCTCCTACGGGCTGGGCTGGATCAACGCCGAGTACGTGCCCATCGAGGAGAGCTTCACCGGCTGGCTCGGCGGCATGATCCTCCCGTGGGTCACCCTGGCGTTCCTGTACGCCGCGATGTACGCCCGGATCACCCGCGCCACCATGCTGGAGATCCTCGGCGAGGACTACATCCGTACCGCCCGTGCCAAGGGCATGCGCGAACAGGTCGTCATCCGCAAGCACGCCATGCGCTCGACCATGACACCCATCCTGACCATGCTCGGCATGGACCTCGGCGCCCTGATCGGCGGCGCCATCCTGACCGAGACCACGTTCAGCCTGCCCGGCCTGGGCCAGGCCGTACTCAACGCGATCAAGAACCAGGACCTGCCCATCATCCTGGGCGTCACCCTGATCACCTCCGTCGCGGTGCTCATCGCCAACCTCGTGGTGGACGTCCTGTACGCCGTGATCGACCCCCGAGTGAGGCTCGCATGACCGAACTCAACAAGACCGAAGCGGCCGTGGGCGAGCCCACGAGCGACTCCGCGGCACCGACCGCCTTCCTGGAAGTGCGCGACCTGAAGGTGCACTTCCCGACCGACGACGGCCTGGTCAAGTCCGTCGACGGGCTCAGCTTCCAGCTGGAGAAGGGCAAGACCCTCGGCATCGTGGGCGAGTCGGGCTCCGGCAAGTCGGTGACCTCGCTGGGCATCATGGGTCTGCACACCGCCGGCCAGTACGGCAAGCGCAAGGCGCGGCTCTCGGGCGAGATCTGGCTGGACGGCACCGAGCTGCTGTCCGCCGACCCCGACCACGTGCGCAAGCTGCGTGGTCGTCAGATGGCGATGATCTTCCAGGACCCGTTGTCCGCACTGCACCCGTACTACACGATCGGCCAGCAGATCGTGGAGGCGTACCGGATCCACCACGACGTCAGCAAGAAGGTCGCGCGCCGCCGGGCGGTCGAGATGCTCGACCGCGTGGGGATCCCGCAGCCGGACAAGCGCGTCGACAGCTACCCGCACGAGTTCTCCGGCGGGATGCGCCAGCGGGCGATGATCGCGATGTCGCTCGTCAACAATCCCGAGCTGCTCATCGCGGACGAGCCGACGACCGCCCTCGACGTGACCGTCCAGGCGCAGATCCTCGACCTGATCCGGGACCTGCAGAAGGAGTTCGGCTCCGCGGTCATCATCATCACCCACGACCTGGGGGTCGTCGCCGAGCTCGCCGACGATCTCCTCGTGATGTACGGCGGCCGCTGCGTCGAACGGGGCCCGGCCGAGCAGGTGTTCTACGAGCCCCGGCACCCCTACACCTGGGGCCTGCTCGGCTCGATGCCGCGCCTCGACCGTGAGCAGCAGGAGCGCCTCATCCCGGTCAAGGGCTCCCCGCCCTCCCTGATCAACGTCCCGTCCGGCTGCGCCTTCAACCCGCGCTGCCCGTACGCCGACGTCCCCAAGGACAACCTCACCCGCACGGTCCGCCCCGAGCTGACCGAAGCCGGAAGCCGGCACTGGGCCGCCTGCCACATGAGCAGGGAGCAGCGGGAGCGGATCTGGATCGAAGAGATTGCGCCGAAGCTGTGAGCGAGAACTCCAAGGACACCGTTGTGACCACTCCCGCCGAGAGCGACGGCACCGAGGCGAACGCGTCCGGCGCGGCCACCCTCACCAAGGACGCGGCCCCGGGTGACGTTCTGCTGAGGGTGACCGGGCTGCAGAAGCATTTCCCGATCCGCAAGGGGCTGCTTCAGCGGCAGGTCGGTGCGGTGCGCGCGGTCGACGGCATAGATTTCGAGGTCAGGTCCGGCGAAACCCTCGGTGTCGTGGGCGAGTCGGGCTGCGGCAAGTCGACGATGGGCCGGTTGATCACGCGGTTGCTCGAACCCACCGCGGGAAAGGTCGAGTTCGAGGGCCAGGACATCACGCACCTCGGTGTCGGCGGCATGCGTCCGCTCCGCCGGGACGTGCAGATGATCTTCCAGGACCCGTACTCCTCGCTGAACCCCCGCCACACCATCGGCACGATCGTCGGCGCCCCCTTCAAGCTCCAGGGGGTCACCCCCGAGGGCGGCATCAAGAAGGAAGTGCAGCGGCTGCTCGAGGTCGTGGGTCTCAACCCCGAGCACTACAACCGCTACCCGCACGAGTTCTCCGGCGGTCAGCGCCAGCGCATCGGCATCGCCCGCGCGCTCGCGCTCAATCCCAAGCTGGTCGTGGCCGACGAACCGGTCTCCGCGCTCGACGTGTCGATCCAGGCCCAGGTCGTCAACCTGCTCGACGACCTCCAGCAGGAACTCGGTCTGACGTATGTGATCATCGCGCACGACCTGTCGGTCGTCCGGCACGTCTCGGACCGTATCGCGGTGATGTACCTCGGCAAGATCGTCGAGCTGGCCGACCGGGACCTGCTCTACAAGACGCCGATGCACCCGTACACCAAGGCGCTGATGTCGGCGGTGCCGATCCCGGACCCGAGGCGGAAGAACGCCAAGAGCGAGCGCATCCTGCTCAAGGGCGACGTACCGTCGCCGATCTCGCCGCCGAGCGGCTGCCGCTTCCACACCCGGTGCTGGAAGGCCACGCAGATCTGCAAGACGACCGAGCCGGCGCTCGTCGAGCTGACGCCCGGCCAGCGGGTCGCCTGTCACCACCCGGAGAACTTCGAGGACCAGGCTCCCGAGGACACCGTGCTGCTCAGCGCGGCGAAGGAAGCCGCGGAACTCGTTCCGGACGAGGTACTGGAGGAGTCCGCACAGACGTCTGCGGCCGTGGCCGAGGCTTCTTCCGAGGAGGGCACCTCCGCTGCCGGGGACGGCGACGCCACCGCCGCCAAGGCCTGAGCTCTCGGCTCTCCGCCCGTCGCCGCGCCGCGACAAGGACGAGCCGCAGGGCCGGCAGATGCTTGTGCCGGCCCTGCGGTGTTCCCCCGGGCTTCGGGTGGATCAGCCGTAGCCTCCCGCCCGGAGCGCAGGACGTGCCTCCCGGAAGGGGCGTCGCCCGGCCGCAGGGGAAGATGTCCGGGTGCTCCAGCAACTCTTCAGCCCGTCCGTCCAGCACACGCTCGACCTGATCGGCATCTTCGTCTTCGCGATCTCCGGCGCCCTGCTGGCCGTGCGCAAGAACTTCGACGTGTTCGGCATGGCCGTCCTCGCCGAGGTCACCGCGCTGGGCGGAGGGCTCTTCCGCGACCTGGTCATCGGGGCCGTGCCCCCGGCCGCCTTCACGGACCTGGGGTACTTCCTCACCCCGCTGCTCGCCACCCTCCTCGTCTTCTTCCTGCACCCCCAGGTGGAACGCATCCAGATCGCGGTGAACGTCTTCGACGCCGCCGGCCTCGGCCTGTTCTGCGTCGCCGGCACGACCAAGGCGTACGAGTACGGGCTCGGCCTGACCGCCTCCGCCGGTCTGGGGCTGACCACCGCCGTGGGCGGCGGTGTGCTGCGCGACGTCCTCGCCAACGAAGTCCCCTCCCTGCTGCGCTGGGACCGCGACCTGTACGCGGTCCCGGCGATCGTCGGCTCCGCCCTGGCCGCCCTGTGCATCCGCTACGACGCCCTGAACCCGGTGACCAGCGGTGTCGCGGTGATCACCGCCTTCGTACTGCGCCTGCTCGCGATGCGGTACCACTGGCGAGCTCCGCGGGCGTGGCACCGGCGGTCGACGGTGAGCGAGGAGGAGCAGCCCGTCCTGCCGTGACCCGGCCGATGCCCATCTGCTGGGTCAGCCAGCGGAACGCCGGGACCACCTGCGGCCGCCACAGCGCCATGTTGTGGCCGCCCGCGCTCTTCGGGATGTAGACGACGTGCACGGTCGTCGGGGCCTTCGCGGCCTGCTGCACGGCCACGGCGTCCTCGTAGCCGTCGTGCGGCTGGCCGGAGAGGTACAGCGCGATCCGCGGCGGGACGGACGCCCTGCCCAGCATCAGGAGCGGGTTGTTCGCGGAGCGCAGGGCGGGGCTCTGCGCGGTGAGCGAGTCGCGTTCGCCGCTCGGGTCGTTGTAGCCGGACATGCTGACGGCGGCCCGGTAGCGGTCCGGGTGGGCGACGGCGAGCCTGGTCGCGCAGTGCGCCCCGGCCGAGTAGCCGGCGATGGCCCAGCCCTGCGGCGCGGGCTGGGCGCGGAAGTTGTCCATGACCATCCTGGGCACGTCGACGCTCAGCCAGGTGTCGGCGTTGACCGTGCCCGGGACGTTGGCGCAGCCGGTGTCCACGGCGGCCAGCAGGTTGGTGCGGGGCGCGACCAGGATGAAGGGAGCCACCCGGCCGTCGCGCATCAGCGGGTCCAGCTGCTCGTGGGCGTGGAGCGAGCCGAACCACGCCTTGGCCGAACCGGGGTAGCCGGGCAGCAGCTCCACGACCGGGAACCGGTGGTGCCGGTAGGCCGGTTCGCCGTACTGCGGCGGCAGCCAGACGTAGACCTCGGCGTTCACCCCCGACACCCGGCCCGCGAGCTGGGTCACCCGCACCCCGCCGGCCGCGCCCATCCCGGGTCCGGTGGCGGGCTCGAAGGTCTGGCGCACCTTGGGCAGCCGCGTGAGCGCGATGCCGCCGGTGCCGTCGGCGCCCAGATTCGCCGCCTGCTCCACATGGTCGCCGGTGCCGAGCAGGTCGGCCCAGTTGTCGTACAGGTTGTCGGCGTTGTTGACCAGGGTGAAGACCAGGGCCACGGCCGTCCCCTGCGCGAACAGCAGCATCAGTGCCCGGGCCGCGAGACGCAGCGCCCGGTGCCCGCGGATGCGCGACCAGAGGACCAGCGGCAGCACCAGGGCGGCGACGGACAGGACGACCAGCGTGCAGAGGAACGGCGTTCCGGTGAGGCTCATGCCCCTACAGAGGAGGGAAGGCGGACGAGGGTTTATGGATGAGTCGGACACTTACCGAGAAATTGCCCGTGTCTCACCAAGGTCTGACCGGGTCGGCGGTGGAGGCGTATGACCCAGGTCGCCAGCAGAAAGCTACCGCTTAGTAGTTAGTTCTTGTACTGTTCAGCCATGCCAGAAGCAGCCACCGCCCCGGCCGCCCGGGCCACGATCGGCGACAGCGAGTTCGACCGCGACACCGCGCTCACCCGCCGCGCGCCGGGCGTCTACGACATCGACCTCTCCGCCGGCTGGACGATCATCACCGCCGTCAACGGCGGCTACCTGCTGGCCGTCCTGGGCCGCGCCCTCGCGGACGCCCTGCCGCACGCCGACCCCTTCACGATCTCGGCGCACTACCTGACGGCGTCCCAGCCCGGACCCGCGGTCGTCCGCACGGACGTCGTCCGCACCGGCCGCACCCTCTCGACCGGCCAGGCCTCCCTCTTCCAGTACGACGACGAGGGCCGCGAGGTCGAACGCATCCGGGTCCTCGCCTCCTACGGCGACCTCGACGCCCTGCCCGACGACGTCCGCACCACGGCCCGGCCGCCCGCGATCCCCCCGCCGGAGCACTGCTTCGGCTCGGAGGACGGGCCCACCCCCTTCGAAGGCAGCTCGGCGATCACCGAGCGTCTGATGCTCAAGCTCGACCCCTCCACCCTCGGCTGGGCCCTCGGGCAGCCCTCCGGCAAGGGGGAGATGCGGGCCTGGTTCGGACTCAAGGACGGGCGCGACCACGACCCGCTGTCCCTGCTGCTCGCGGTCGACGCCCTGCCGCCCACCGCGTTCGAGCTCGGCCTGAAGGGCTGGGTGCCGACCGTCGAGCTGACCGTGCACGTCCGGTGCCGCCCGGCCCCGGGCCCGCTGCGGGTGTCGATCACCACACGCAACCTCGCAGGCGGTTTCCTGGAGGAGGACGCCGAGGTGTGGGACAGCGCGGACCGGCTGGTCGCGCAGTCCCGGCAGCTGGCGCGGGTGCGGCTGGGCTGAACTTCGCCCCGTTGACAGGCAGGTCACAGGGCGGCCCCAAGGGGGACCCAGGCAGGGTTGGTTGAGTTCACGCCTCAAGGACTTCCCCACCTTCCCCGGAGCTGTCTGTCATGAAGCGTGCGCGTCTCCTTCCCGCCGTGGCCCTGCTGGCCCTCTCGCCCCTGGCCCTGGCGGCCTGCGGGTCGGGTGACTCGTCGTCGTCCTCGAACGGCGGCGGCGGGTCCGGGCGGCAGCAGGCCTGCCAGGCGCCGTCGGGGGCGGCCTCGGGCGCCCCTTCCGGCGCTCCGTCAGGAGCTCCGTCCGGCGCACCCTCCGGAGCTCCCTCGGGTGCTGCCGCCGCGGGCGCCAAGCCCACGGGTGCGCCGTCCGGGGCTCCTTCGGGGATGCCCAGCGGCGCGCCGGAAGGCGGCCAGGGCGGCCAGGGTGGTCCCGGTGGGGGTCAGGGCGGCGGCTGCGGCGGCCCGAGCGGCGGCGGTCAGGTCCCGGGCGGGCAGGGGCAGGGGCAGGGGCAGCAGCCCCAGCAGTCGCAGAAGGAGCAGTAGGTGTAGTTCAGGCCCGGATCCGCCCGGGGCACCACAGGGGCGGCGCGTCCGGCGAACGGGCGCGCCGCCCCTGTGCGTTGCCGCGAGGGCGGCGATCCGGCGAACGAGGTGTCGATCCAGCCGGTGACGGCGGCCGGGGGCGTCGATCCGGCCGGTGACGGAGGCCGAGGGTGTCAGTCCAGCCAGTGGTGGCGGCCGAGGCCGATCAGCCGCATCTGGCGGGTCGCCAGCTGTGCGACGCGCCGGGTCCGGTCCGGGCGCTCCTCCTCCGGCCCTTCGAGGGCCTCCAGGAACAGTGACGCCGTGCTCAGCATCTGGTCGACGTAGAGGTGCGCGAGCATCAGCAGGTCGTCCTCGCTCCAGCCCTCCGAGATCGGGTCCTTGGCCAGTTCGTCCTTGACCTCCTGGGCGAACCGGGCCAGTTGGTCCCGTATCGCCTCCCGAACCGGCTGAACTCCGCCATGTCGTTCACGAGCGATGAAACGGACATGGGCGGGGTACCCGTCGACGTGACGGGCGATCAGGTCGATGGTGCGCGTGACGCGTTCCTCGCGGTCGCCCGTCGTGGACACCGTCGTCCGGATCATCGGGTGCAGGCTGCCCAGCGCCTCCTCGACCAGGGCCACGCCCAGATCCGCCGTGGAGCGGAAGTGGCGGTAGAAGGCCGTCGGGGCGACACCGACAGCGCGGGTGACCTCGCGCAGTCCCAGGCTGCTCAGGCTCTGCTCCTCCAGCAGCCCGAGGGCCGCGTCGAGGAGTGCCTGCCGGGTCTTCTGCTTCTGGGCCTGCCGGATCCCGAGGGTGTGACTCATACCATGCAGTTAACAACTGTTCTCTGGAATTGGAAAGCCATGAGAGACGTTAGACTGGAAAGTCAGTGAACAACTGTAACCACAAACGTTCACCGAAACCCTGGGGGTTGTTTCCCGTGCTGTTCATCGTCGCCGCACTCCTGCTGCTGGGCGTCGTCCTGGGCACCGTGGCCCACGCGCCGCTCACCTTCTCCGTCGCCGTCGGCGCCGTCATCGCCGTCTGGCTCGGCATCTTCGCGCTCCGCGAGCGCGGCCGCCGGCGCCACACGCAGGCCCACTGACACCGACGCCGTCCACCGTCCCCTCGATCCGACTTCGGGAGTCGATCATCATGCAGCTCACCGCTCCGGCCTCGCGCCGCACCGGTATCCGTGACACCGACGGCATGGCCGTCGCGTCCTTCATCCTCGGCCTGCTCGGCCTGCTCGTGCTCAACCTCTTCCTCGGCCCCGTCGCCATCGTGCTGGCGAGTGTCGCCCTGTGGCGCGGCACCGAGCGTCGCGGCCGCGCGTTGCTGGGTCTGGGCCTGGGCGTCGCCGACCTGCTCGTCCTCGCGTCCTTCATGGAGTTCGACAGCACGATCTCGTGGAGCTTCTGAGCCGCCGTCGGACAGCCGTCCGCCGATGACCGCGGCCGGGCCCGGGGACGACGGGCCGTCGCCGCGCCGGAAAGCGGTTCACGTTCGGCCAGCCTTGCCCTGAGGCCGGTCGGAGGGGAGCCGTAGAATCGGGCTCACCATGGCTTACCTCGACCACGCCGCGACCACCCCGATGCTCCCGGAGGCGGCAGAGGCGCTCACCGCCCAGCTGGGTGCCACCGGCAACGCGTCCTCCCTCCACGCATCCGGCAGGCAGGCCCGCCGCACCGTCGAGGAGTCCCGCGAGACCCTCGCCGAAGCCCTCGGCGCCCGCCCCAGCGAGGTCGTCCTCACCTCGGGCGGCACGGAGGCCGACAACCTCGCCGTCAAGGGCCTTTACTGGTCACGCCGCGACGCCGACCCGGCCCGCACCCGTGTCCTCGCCAGCCCCGTCGAGCACCACGCGGTCCTCGACGCCGTGCACTGGCTCGGCGAACACGAAGGCGCCACCGTCGAGTACCTGCCGGTCGACCGCCACGGCCGCGTCCACCCCGACGCCCTGCGCGAGGCGATCGCCCGCAACCCCGACGATGTGGCCCTCGCCACCGTCATGTGGGCGAACAACGAGATCGGGACGATCCTGCCCGTCCGTGAACTCGCCGACGCGGCAGCCGAGTTCGGGGTCCCGCTGCACTCGGACGCCGTCCAGGCCTTCGGCCAGATCCCCGTCGACTTCGCCGCCTCGGGCCTCGCCGCGATGACGGTCTCGGGTCACAAGATCGGCGGTCCCTACGGCATCGGCGCGCTGATCCTCGGCCGCGAACACACCCCCGTGCCCGTCCTGCACGGCGGCGGTCAGGAGCGGCATGTGCGCTCCGGCACCCTCGACGTGCCCGCCGTCGCCTCCTTCGCCGTCGCCGGACGGCTCGCCGCCGAACAGCGCGAGTGGTTCGCCCGCGAGATCGGCGCGCTGCGCGACAGCCTCGTCACCGCGGTCCGCTCGGCCGTGCCGGACGCGATCCTCGGCGGCGACCCGGACCCGCAGGGCCGCCTCCCGGCCAACGCGCACTTCACCTTCCCCGGCTGCGAGGGCGACTCCCTGCTGCTCCTGCTCGACGCCCAGGGCATCGAGTGCTCCACCGGCTCCGCCTGCACCGCCGGCGTCGCCCAGCCCAGCCATGTCCTCCTCGCCACCGGCACCGACCCCGACCTGGCCCGCGGCACCCTGCGCTTCTCCCTCGGCCACACCTCCACCGAGGCCGATGTCGAAGCCCTGGCGAAGGCCATCGGCCCGGCGGTGGAACGGGCCAGGGCGGCGGGGCTGACGTAGACCTTCGGCCCGGGTCCGGTCGCGCGGGCGGCGCCTGCCGACCCCGGCTTCGGCTGCGAACGGCTCCGGCAGCGGCGGTTGCGAACGGCCCTGTCGTCAGGCCGGGCTCGTCCGCGCCCGGCGTACCAGGCGCATGTACTTCTCCCAGTCCCAGTGCCGCCCCGGGTCCGTGTGGTCGGTGCCCGGGACCTCCACGTGGCCGATGATGTGCTCGCGGTCGACGGGTATGTCGTAGCGGGCGCAGATCCGTGCCGTGAGCCGGGCCGAGGCCTCGTACATCTCGTCCGTGAAGTCCTGCGGGCGGTCCACGAAACCCTCGTGCTCGATGCCGACACTGCGTTCGTTGTAGTCGCGGTTGCCCGCGTGGTAGGCCACGTCCAGCTCGCGGATCATCTGCGCCACATGCCCGTCCTGCCGCACGATGTAGTGCGCGGCCGCCCTGTGCCCCGGATCCTGGAAGGCCTTCACCGCGCTGTCGAAGCTGCCCTGCGTGACATGGACGACGACCATGTCTATGCCGTAGTCGTCGGGCCGGTCCGCACGGCGCCAGTTCGCCTCCGACGCCGCGACCCAGCGCGCGCCCGCGAAGTCGACCTCGCCCTCCTTGCGGGGCTTCTCGACGCCCGGAGTCCGCCACCACAGACGCGCCAGCTCGTCCCGGGCGAGAACGGCGGAGCCCGCCGCGGCCACGGTGCCGCCGATCAGCAGCGCGCGGCGGCCGACCTTCCGGTCGCCGTCCCTCGAAGCCTTCCGCTGTCCCATGTGATCGTCAACGGATACCCGGCGGTCCTGGTTCCCGCGCCCCGTACCCTGGAAGGGTTATGACTGAGACCCCGCAGCGCCCCCGCCCCCTCCGCGTCCTGGCCGCCATGTCCGGCGGAGTCGACTCCGCCGTCGCCGCCGCCCGCGCGGCCGAAGCGGGCTACGACGTGACCGGCGTCCACCTCGCTCTCTCCGCCAACCCCCAATCCTTCCGCACCGGCGCGCGGGGCTGCTGCACCATCGAGGACTCGCGCGACGCCCGCCGTGCCGCGGACGTCATCGGCATCCCGTTCTACGTGTGGGACCTCGCCGACCGCTTCCGCGAGGACGTCGTCGAGGACTTCGTCGCCGAGTACGAGGCCGGCCGCACCCCCAACCCCTGCCTGCGCTGCAACGAGAAGATCAAGTTCGCGGCCCTCCTCGACAAGGCGCTCGCGCTCGGCTTCGACGCGGTCTGCACGGGCCACTACGCCCAGGTGATCGTCCGCGAGGACGGCACCCGCGAGCTGCACCGCGCCTCCGACATGGCCAAGGACCAGTCCTACGTCCTCGGCGTGCTGGACGACCGGCAGCTCGCCCACGCGATGTTCCCGCTCGGCGACACGGTCACCACCAAGGACGAGATCCGCGCGGAGGCCGAGCGCAGGGGCCTGGCCGTGGCCAAGAAGCCCGACTCGCACGACATCTGCTTCATCGCCGACGGCGACACCCAGGGCTTCCTCGCGAACCGGCTCGGCCGTTCCGAGGGTGACATCGTCGACGAGTCCGGCACCAAGATCGGCACCCACGAGGGCGCGTTCGGCTTCACCATCGGCCAGCGCAAGGGCCTGCGCATCGGCACCCCCGCCCCCGACGGCAAGCCGCGCTACGTCCTGGACATCTCGCCGGTCGACAACACGGTGACCGTCGGACCGGCCTCCGCCCTGGACGTCGGCGCCCTCACCGCCGTCAAGCCCCGCTGGTGCGGCGCCGCCCCCACCGGCCCCGGCACCTACACGGCCCAGCTGCGAGCCCACGGCGGCGAGACCGAGGTGACCGCCGAAGTCGTGGACGGCTCCCTGGCGGTCACCTTCACCGAGCCCGTCCGCGGCGTAGCCCCCGGTCAGGCGATCGTGCTGTACGACGGCACGCGCGTGGTGGGCTCGGCGACCATCGCGTCGACGACCCGGGCGCCGGCGGGCGTGGCCTGACAAGGACCGGGCCCGGCGGAGCTCCGCGCGATCCTGGCGCGGGAACCGGAAGCGTCCTTCGAGCGATGCCGCCGCAGGGCCCGGGGGGCGTGCTCCACGCCGCGTGCCCCCGTGCCGGCGTCGCCCTCTCAGCCCCGGCTGAAGAACTCCATGAGCACCGGCGCCAGGACGTTCGGCTCGACCATGTGCGTCTGCCCCTGGAGCGTGCGGTAGGTGCCCTCGGGGACGGAGTCCGCGATCGCCCGGGCCGCCTCGCGCAGCCACTCGGGGCTCGCGTCGCCCGCCACCGCCAGGACGGGGACACCGACCTCGCCCAGCCGGGAGCGAGGGACGGTGCCGTCGCCCATCACGGCGTCGTCGTAGGCGAGGCTCGGGGCCATCGCTTCCATCCCGGCCCACATGGGGGACTGGCGGGCGCCGCGGATCATGCCCTCGGCCAGCCCCGTCAGCCGCAGGAACAGTTCGACCGCGTCGCCCCGCCGCCCCTCGCCGAGCGCCTCCGTCAGCCGCCGGGTGTACTCGGCACGCTCCCTGGCACCTTCCTCCGACATCGCGAACGGCGTCTCGTAGACGGCCACGCGCCGCACCGGCAGCCCGCTCGCCGCCGCCCGAAGCGCCAGGGCCCCGCCCGAGGAGATGCCGTACAGCAGCGCCTCGCCGCCCACCGCCTCGATCACCGCGGCCAGGTCCTCGACCTCACGCTCCGCGGCGTACGGCGCGGTGTCGCCGCTGGCGCCGCGGCCCCGCCGGTCGTACACCACGGCCTGGAAACGTTCCGAGAGCGACACGGCCAGCGGCGCCAGAGTGCCGCCCGTAGACATCGCGCCGCTCACCAGGACGACCGCCGGGCCGCGTCCGGTGCTCTCGTAGGCGATGCGGGTGCCGTCGCGCGAAAGGATCTTCTTGTCCATGTTCACGCAGACTGCCGCACGGCGCGGTGTTCATCGGTGAAGCGGGCGGCGCGTCAGCCGATCAGAACACTTCCACTTCGTAGAAGCACAGGTGGTCCCTGATCTCGGCGACGTCCGGCTTGGGGTCCGGATACGCCCAGACGAGGTCCGCCGCGTCCGGCAGCGACCAGTAGGAGGCGGTGCCCTTGAACGGGCAGTACGTCTGTGTGCCGGACGGTGTCAGCAGCTCCAGGCGCACGTCCTCGGCCGGGATGTAGTAGCGCTCGGGACAGCCCGTCTCGCGCAGCACCAGCGACCGGTCGCTCTCGGCCAGTACCTGCCCGCCGTGCACCACGCGCACGTGCGCGTCGCTCCGCTCGACGGTGATGCGATGTCCTCTGGTCACGATCGCCCCTCCTCGGGTAGCCGACTCCACCGGTACAGCGCAGGCTGAAGCGGAGTTCTTCCCTCGCCGCAGGAGGCCCCATGCGTGCCACGGAACCGGCCGGAAACCGCTCCCGCCTGCTCCACCAGGTCCGGTACGCCGTGCGCCACCCCGAGCGGGTGCCCGCGCACGCCCGGCGCGCGGTGCGGGACGCCTGGCTGCGGCTGCGCCACCCCGATCACATCGCGTACTACCGGGCCGTCATGGCCTCGGACGCGGCCCGCAGCACCGAGGCGGCCGTCGGGCACAACCCCTCGCGCGAGCAGTGGGCGCGGATCGGGCGTATGCAGTTCGACTACCTGGTGGGCCACGGCCTGCGGCCGCACCACCGGATGCTGGAGATCGGCTGCGGCAACCTGCGCGCCGGGCGGCTGTTCATCGGCCACCTCGACACCGGGCACTACTACGGCATCGACATCTCGCCGCACATCCTGCTCGCCGCCCAGGACACCCTGGTGGCCGAGAAGCTCCAGCCCAAGCTGCCGTACCTGGCGCTCGCCGGCGACCTCACCTTCGCCTTCCTGCCGGACGCCCACTTCGACGTCGTGCACGCGCACAGCGTCTTCTCGCACTCGCCGCTGCACGTCATCGAGGAGTGCTTCGCCCACGTCGGCCGGATCCTCGCGCCCGGCGGGTTCTTCGACTTCACCTTCGACCGCACCGACGGTGAGGAGCACCAGGTCCTGCACGAGGACTTCTACTACCGCACCCGCACGCTCACCGACCTCGCCGCGAAGCACGGCCTGGACGCCCGCCTCATGGACGACTGGGAGCGGCTGCCCCACCGGCAGTCCAAAATGCGGGTCACCGCCACGGGGGACCGGGCCCGTACGGTGGGTTCATGAACATCTGTGTCTTCCTGTCCGCCGCCGACCTCGACGAGCGCTACACCCGCCCGGCGCGGGAGTTCGCCACGCTGCTGGGCAAGGGCGGCCACACGCTCGTCTGGGGCGGCTCCGACGTCGGCCTCATGAAGGTGGTCGCCGACGGGGTGCAGGAGGCGGGCGGCCGGCTGGCCGGCGTCTCCGTGCAGTTCCTCGCGGCCAAGGCCCGCCCGGGCGTCGACGAGATGGTCGTCGCCAAGGACCTCGCCGAGCGCAAGAAGCTGCTCCTGGAGCGGGCCGACGCCGTGGTGATCATGGTCGGCGGCACGGGCACGCTCGACGAGGCGACCGAGATCCTGGAACTGAAGAAGCACGGGCACACCGACAAGCCGGTGGTCCTGCTCAACACCGCGGGCTTCTACGACGGCCTGAAGGAGCAGTTCCGCCGCATGGACACCGAGGGCTTCCTGCCCCGCCCGCTCACCGACCTGGTGTTCTTCGCCGAGGAGCCGGTGGGCGCGATGGCGTACCTGGAGGAGAGCCGGGGCATCGCGTAGCCGGAGGCGCTGCGGGCACGGCGGGGGCGCCGGGGCAACGAAGCATCCGGCCCTGATGCGAGCATGGCGGGGGCGCCGGGGCAACCAAGCATCCGGCCCTGATGCGAGCACGGCGGGGGCGCCGGGGCAACGAAGCATCCGGCCCTGATGCGAGCATGGCGGGCATGGCTACTCATGTGATCACCGGAGCCGGCTCCGGCATCGGCGCGGCCGTGGCCCGCCGCCTGCACGCGCGCGGGGACGAACTCGTGCTGCACGCGCGCGACGCGGGCCGCGGCAAGGAGCTGGCGGCCGAGTTTCCCGGCGCCAGGACCCTGGTCGGAGACCTCGACGACCCGGACCGGCTCTCCTGGGCCTTCTCCCACCAGTCGCTGCCCGACCGCGTGGACTCGCTGCTGCACATCGCCGGCGTCGTCGACCTCGGCCCGGTCGGCGAACTCACCCCGAAGACCTGGCGCCACCAGCTCAACGTCAACCTGATCGCCCCCGCCGAGCTGACCCGCCACTTCCTGCCCCAACTGCGCGCCGCCCGTGGCCATGTGCTCTTCGTCAACTCCGGCGCCGGCCTCAACGCCCACGCCGACTGGTCCGCGTACGCCGCCTCCAAGCACGGCCTGAAGGCCCTCGCCGACTCCCTGCGCCACGAGGAGCACGGCAACGGGGTCCGCGTCACCTCGGTCTACCCCGGCCGCACCGCCAGCCCCATGCAGGCCAAGGTCCACCAGCAGGAGGGCAAGGAGTACGACGCCTCGAGGTGGATCGACCCGGAGTCGGTCGCCACGACGATCGTCATGGCCCTGGACCTGCCGCGCGACGCGGAGGTCAACGACCTGACGGTGCGCCCGGGAGGCTGACCCCGGCTCAGACGCTGCGTAGGCTTCTCCGGTGAGTGAAAACAGCCAGTTCAGGTTCGGCGCCGCCACCGGCGTGGGCTCCATGCCGGGCGGCGACGCCCGTGAGGCCGCCAAGACCGTCACCGGCACCTTCGAGGACTTCCCCTTCCTGCCCGAACTGCCCGCCCGGGGGCCCGGCGCGGACATGATCGGACGGACCGCCGGCCTGCTCGTCGAGCTGTACGCGCGCGTGGAGCCCAGCGGATGGCGCCTCGGGGACCGGCCGGGCCGGGACACCAAGCGGGCGCGCTCCTGGCTCGGCGAGGACCTCGACGCGCTGGAGGAGTTCACGCAGGAGTACCAGGGGCCGCTGAAGGTCCAGGCCGTCGGCCCCTGGACCCTCGCGGCCAACCTGGAGCTGCGCGGCGGAGAGGCCGCCCTCTCCGACCCCGGCGCCTGCCGCGACCTCGCCGCCTCCCTCGCCGAAGGGCTGCGACTGCATCTCGAAGAGGTGCGGCGGCGGATCCCCGGCGCGCAGCTCGTCCTCCAGCTCGACGAACCGTCCCTCACCGCCGTCCTGCGCGGCCAGGTGAAGACAGCCAGCGGCTACCGCACCCACCGGGCCGTCGACCGGCAGCTCGTCGAGCAGACGCTGCGCGACCTCGTCGGGACGCACCGGGCGGGGCCGGTCGTGGTCCATTCCTGCGCCCCGGACGTGCCGTTCGCCCTGCTGCGCCGGGCCGGAGCCGCCGCCGTCTCCTTCGACTTCTCGCTGCTCACCGAGCGTGACGACGACGCGATCGGGGAGGCCGTGGAGGCCGGGACCCGGCTCCTCACCGGTGTCGTGCCGGGCACCGAGAGCCCATTGTCAGACCCTGCCGGTAGCGTCATGGGTGTCAGGACGCTGTGGCGCAGGCTGGGGCTGTCTCCGGGGCTTCTCGCGGAGGCGGTCACGGTCACCCCGGCGTGCGGACTCGCGGGGGCCTCCCCGGAGTACGCGCGCAGGGCTCTCGCGCACTGCGCCCGGGCGGCGAGATCCCTCGCGGACAACCCAGAGTAACGGGAGGACGACACGGTGGCCGGCGACAAGCAAGCGGAGACGACGACGGTGCCCGCCGAGGCACGGGAGAAGCACGCGCGCCTCGCGGAGCAGATCGAGGAGCACCGCTTCCGCTACTACGTGAAGGACGCTCCCGTCGTCAGCGACGCGGAGTTCGACCAGCTGCTGCGTTCCCTGGAGGCGCTGGAGGAGGAGCACCCGGAGCTGCGCACCCCGGACTCGCCGACCCAGAAGGTCTCCGGCTCCTACGAGACGGAGTTCACGGCGGTCGAGCACCGCCAGCGCATGCTGTCCCTCGACAACACGTTCAACGACGAGGAGATGGCCGCCTGGACGGAGCGCATCGCCAGGGAACTGGGCGAGCAGGACTACCACTTCCTGTGCGAGCTGAAGGTCGACGGCCTCGCCGTGAACCTCACCTACGAGCACGGCCGCCTCACCCGCGCGGCAACCCGCGGTGACGGCCGCACCGGCGAGGACATCACCCCGAACGTGCGGACGATCGCGGAGATCCCCGACCGCCTCAAGGGCGACGACGTCCCCGACCTGGTGGAGATCCGCGGCGAGGTCTACTTCCCGATGGAGAAGTTCCAGGAGCTCAACGCCCGGCTGGTCGAGGCCGGCGACAAGCCCTTCGCCAACCCGCGCAACGCCGCGGCCGGTTCACTGCGCCAGAAGGACCCGCGCGTCACCGCCACCCGGCCCCTGCACATGGTGGTGCACGGCATCGGCGCCCTGGAGGGCTTCACGGGCCTGACCCGCCTCTCCCAGGCCTACGACCTGCTGAAGGCCTGGGGCCTGCCCACGTCCGGCCACAACCGGGTGGTCGACGGGCTGGACGGCATCCGGGAGTTCATCGCGTACTTCGGCGAGAACCGCCACTCCGTGGAGTGGGAGATCGACGGCGTCGTCGTCAAGCTCGACCAGATCCCCCTCCAGGGCCGCCTCGGCTCCACCTCGCGCGCCCCGCGCTGGGCCATCGCCTACAAGTACGCGCCGGAGGAGGTCAACACCAAGCTCGTCAACATCCGTGTGGGTGTGGGCCGCACCGGCCGTGTCACCCCCTACGCCCAGGTCGAGCCGGTCACGGTCGCCGGCTCCGAGGTCGAGTTCGCCACGCTCCACAACCAGGACGTGGTCAAGGCCAAGGGCGTCCTCATCGGCGACACGGTCGTGCTGCGCAAGGCCGGTGACGTCATCCCGGAGATCCTCGGCCCCGTCGCCGACCTGCGCGACGGCAGCGAACAGGAGTTCGTGATGCCGGGCGAGTGCCCCGAGTGCGGCACGGCGCTGCGGCCCATGAAGGAGGGCGACGTCGACCTGCGCTGCCCCAACGCCCGCACCTGCCCGGCCCAGTTGCGCGAGCGCCTGTTCTACCTCGCCGGCCGCAAGGCCCTGGACATCGAGCACTTCGGCTACGTCGCCGCGGCCGCTCTCACCGCCCCGCTGGAGCCCGAGACCCCGCCTCTGGTCGACGAGGGCGACCTCTTCGACCTCACCATCGAGCAGCTGCTGCCCATCAAAGCGTACGTCCTCGACCCGGACAGCGGGCTGCCCAAGCGCGACCCGAAGACCGGCGAGGAGAAGGTCGCCACGATCTTCGCCAACCAGCAGGGCGAGCCCCGCAAGAACGCGGTCGCCATGCTGGAGAACATCGCGGCGGCCAAGGAACGCCCGCTCGCCCGGGTCATCACCAGCCTGTCGATCCGTCACGTCGGCCCCGTGGCGGCCGAGGCCCTGGCCCGCGAGTTCCGCTCGATCGAGCGCATCGACCAGGCCACGGAGGAGGAGCTGGCGGTCACCGAGGGCGTCGGCCCGACCATCGCCGCCTCCCTCAAGCAGTGGTTCGCCGAGGACTGGCACCGCGACATCATCCGCAAGTGGAGGGCCGCCGGCGTCCGTATGGAGGCCGAGAGCACCGGCGAGGACGAAGGGCCGCGCCCCCTCGAAGGCCTCACGGTCGTCGTCACCGGCACGCTCGAACACTTCACCCGGGACGGCGCCAAGGAGGCGCTGCAGAGCCGCGGAGCGAAGGTGACCGGCTCGGTTTCGAAGAAGACGTCGTTCGTCGTGGTGGGCGACAGTCCTGGTTCGAAGTACGACAAGGCGATGCAGCTGAAGGTTCCGGTCCTGAACGAGGACGGATTCGGCGTCCTGCTCGAGCAGGGACCGGACGCGGCGGCCGAAGTCGCCCTTTCGGCCGAGGAGTAGCGGTTGAAGGCCACCCGTTCGGCGCATACCAGATGCATACGGGTGGCCGGGGCGCATTCGGGCAACCGTCGGCGACCGCTGCCCGTGGAAGCCTTCCGCGGCCTACTGTTGAGATGTGCGCCTGCCGTGCCCAGCTGCGGTCGGGGCATCTTCGTGCTCGCGCAGAGCGCGGGGAAGGGTTTTCCGACGCGGGCCGCCGAAGGGTTGTCGGGCACCGGGCCGCGGGGCGTGGGGCACCGCCGGCTGTGAGAGGGACGGGAATGGAACCGACCGAGAGCGCCGCGCCGGACTCACGGCTGCACCTGCGCCGCCTGGCGGTCGCATGGCGTGCGGTCCGTGAGGCCGTGTGGTCGGCGGGGCGTCCGGGTGCCCAGCTGCGCGCCGTCGGACAGTACACCCCGGACGGGCGCGGCGGCTCAGGGCGCGCCGCGGACGGCCCGGGGGCACAGCCGGCCGTCGAACACACCCCCGGGCCGGCCGGCGCGGATCCGGAGGAGGACGGCGAACGGCACCAGTCCTGGCCCGCGCTGCCCGCGGCTGTCGTCGCGGCCGCCGGGTTCGTCCTGGGCGCCGGTTTCTACCGGGCCTTCACCGGTGGCCACGCACTCTTCCCGGCCGGCACGGCCGGCTGGTCGCTGGCCGTACTCACCGGCGTCATCGTCGGTCATCTCGTGATGCTGGGCCGCTCCCGCTGGTGGGGCGGCACCGGCTCGGGCGCCGCCCTCACCCTGGCCGTGCTGCTGCTCTACGGCTGGGTTCCGGCCGGCATGGTCAGCCTCACGGTCGTCGTGCTGGTCGGCGCGGCCCGCCGCAATCGCTGGCGCCAGGGCGTGCTGCACGGCGCGGTCGACCTCCTCGGCATCGGCGCCGGCGCGCTCGTGCTGGGCGTCTTCGGGACGGTGCCGTCCGTCGAGTCCCCGGCCGAGCCCGCCGCCTGGACACTCGCCACCGCGCCTCAGGTCGTCCTGGTCGCCGTCGCCTACCTGATGGTCACCCGCGTCCTGCTCTGGTACCTGCACGCCCCGCGCCCCGGCCTGCCCACCGTCGCCCGCACCGCCCTGGTGAGACAGGGCCTGGTCGCCGTCGCGCTGCTGGGGATCGCGCCGCTGGTCTGCGTGGTCGCCGTGGCCAAGCCCATCCTGCTGCCGCTGTTCTCCATCCCCCTGATCGCCCTGGACTCCACCCTGTGGATCGCCCGGGCCCGGGCGGAGGAGCAGCTGCGTGACCCGCTGACCGGCCTGCCCAACCGGCAGTGGCTGCTGGAGCGCATCTGGACCGCGCTGGACGACGCGGAGCGGATCGACGCCCGAGCCGCCCTGATGCTGATCGACCTCGACCGGTTCCGGTCGGTCAACGACACGCTCGGTCATCTCGCCGGTGACCGGCTGCTGTTGCAGATCGCCGACCGGCTGCGGGTGGCGCTGCCGCGCGGCGCGGAGGCCGCCCGGCTCGGTGGGGACGAGTTCGCCGTCTTACTCCCGGTCGCCGACTCCACGACCTCCGCGACCCGGGTCGCCCGCAACCTCGTGGCCGCCCTCAGCTCTCCCCTCGACCTCGACGGCCTCACCCTCGTCCTGGAGGCCAGCGCCGGGGTCGCCGTCTTCCCCGACCACGCCCTGGACGCCGAGGGGCTGCTGCGGCGGGCGGACGTGGCGATGTACCAGGCGAAGCGGGACCGCACCGGTGTCGAGGTCTACGAGTCCAAGCGCGACTCCAACACCCCCGACCGCCTCGGCCTGCTCGGCGATCTGCGCCGCGCCCTGGACGCGCACGAGGTGCATCTGCACTACCAGCCCAAGGTCCGCTTCGACGGGCAGGTGGCGGGCCTGGAGGCGCTGGTCCGCTGGGTGCACCCCGAGCGGGGCAAGGTGCCGCCGGACGAGTTCATAGCGATCGCCGAGTCCTCGGGCCTGATGCCCCACCTCACCGAGTACGTGCTGGAGACCGCGCTCGGCCAGGTCGCGCGCTGGCGGGAGCAGGGCCTGTTCGTCCCGGTCGCGGTGAACGTCTCCCCGCGTGATGTGCACACACCCGGCTTCGCCGGTTCCGTCGCCGCCCGGCTGGCCCGGCACGGCGTCCCGGCGGGAGCGCTCCAACTGGAGATCACCGAACACGTGCTGCTGGAGGATCCGCAGCGCGCCGCCGACACCCTCAACCAACTGACCGCGCACGGTGTGAAGATGTCGCTCGACGACTTCGGCACGGGCTACTCCTCGCTCGTCCACCTGCGCAGGCTGCCGGTCAGCGAGCTGAAGATCGACCGCTCGTTCGTGGCCCGGCTCGCGGTCGACACCGAGGACGCGGAGATCGTGCGCTGCACGGTCGACCTCGCACACTCCCTCGGTCTGCTCGTCGTCGCCGAGGGCGTCGAGGACGACGAGACCTGGGAGCGTCTGCGCGACCTCGGCTGCGACGCGGTCCAGGGCTGGCTGGTCGCCGCGGCGATGCCCCCGGAGGAGACCACGGCGTGGCTGCGGGCGCGGGGGCCCCGGGGCTGGCAGCGCCCGCGCGCCGCACTGCCCGCGGCGACGGCCGACGAGTAGACCGCACCCACCTGTCCCGCCCGCCCGGCTGCTCCACTTCCGTCGAACCCCGGGCTTCGAACCCCGGGCTTCGGGCCCGGGGCGGGCGCTCAGCTCGAGCCGGGCGGCACGAAGTGGCCGATCAGCAGTGCGAGCCGCTGCTCGTGAGCCTCCTCGGGCAGCCGGCCGCTGCGCATCAGGGTCACCAGCCCGTGCAGCCCGGCCCAGTACGTCTCCGTCAGCAAGCCCGTGTCCTCGCCGTCGGCCGCGATCGGCAGGACGGCCTGGAGCAGTTCACCGAAGGCGTCCTGGAGGGCGGGCGGCGCCTCGGGGGTGGCGAAGGGCAGGTCCACGGCGAGCGTGAAGATCACGTCGTAGAGCGCGGGCCGCCGCCGGGCGAAGGCGGTGTACGCGCCGCCCACCGCCGCGAGCGCCTCACGGGGGCCGCCGGCCGCCGCGCGCGCCGCTCGCAGCTCGTCGGCCAGGTCCGCGCAGCCCTGCACCGCCACCGCCGCCATGATCGCGCCCTTGCCCTTGAAGTGGCTGTAGAGGACCGGCTGGCTGTACTCGATCTCCTCGGCGAGCCGGCGCGTGGTCACCGCGTCCCAGCCCTCCGCCTCCGCCAGTTCCCGCGCGGCCGTCACGATCAGCCGCTCGCGTTCCGCTCGTTCGCGCTCCCGGCGCGTCTGGATCGTCATGAGAGAAATCCTAGCACCGCTAGTGTTCCTGCTGATGCTCTGCTAGCTTCGCTCTTGTACCTAGCGCTGCTAGCAAACGCCGGTTGCCGGCGTCACCGTGCTGGATCCAAGGAGAGACATGACCATCACCGCGTACACCCTCGCCGTCGTGCTCAACCTGTTCTGCCTGTTCCTCGGCTACCGGTTCCTGTTCCAGCCCGCCGCCGCAGCCGCCGGATACGGCGTCCCGGCCGACCCCGGTGGCGACGCCGGGGCCTACCTGTCCGTCAAGGGCCTGCGGGACGGCACACTCGGGTTGACAGGTCTCGCACTGCTCGCCTTCGCGGGGGCTTCGGCCGAGGCCTGGTTCATGCTCGCCGTGGCCCTCGTGCCGCTCGGCGACACGCTGATCGTGCTGCGCAACGGCGGGACGAAGGCGGTGGCCTTCGGGATCCACTTCGCCACCGCGGTCGTCGTCCTGATCAGCGCCGGACTGCTCTTCGCGGTCTGAGGGCGCGCCGAGAGCCTGCGGGGCGGCAAACCGTTTCACGGGCACGGCCCCACGCCCCATAGGATTGGGCCACACCACATTCACTCACCCCAGAGGATCGCTGCATGCCTGGCATCACGCGCGAGGAGGTCGCCCACCTCGCCCGGCTGGCGCGTCTGGAGCTGAAGCCCGAAGAGCTCGAGCACTTCGCGGGACAGCTGGACGACATCATCGGCGCGGTCGCCCGCGTCAGTGAGGTCGCCGACCAAGACGTACCGCCGACCTCGCACCCGCTCCCGCTGACGAACGTCATGCGCGTGGACGAGGTCCGTCCGTCGCTCACCCCCGAGCAGGCGCTCTCCGGCGCCCCGGCCCAGGAGCAGCAGCGTTTCAAGGTGCCGCAGATCCTGGGGGAGGACTAACAGCCATGACGGACATCATCAAGCTCACGGCCGCCGAGACCGCCGCGAAGATCGCCTCCGGCGAGCTCACCGCGGTGCAGGTCACCGAGGCCCACCTCGCCCGCATCGAGGCCGTCGACGAGAAGGTGCACGCCTTCCTGCACGTCGACCGCGAGGGCGCCCTCGCCCAGGCCCGCGCCGTGGACGAGAAGCGCGCCAAGGGCGAGAAGCTCGGCCCGCTGGCCGGCGTGCCCCTCGCGCTGAAGGACATCTTCACCACCGAGGGCATCCCGACCACCGTCGGTTCGAAGATCCTCGAGGGCTGGATCCCGCCGTACGACGCGACCGTCACCCAGCGCCTGAAGGCCGCCGACGTCGTCATCCTCGGCAAGACCAACATGGACGAGTTCGCCATGGGGTCCTCCACCGAGAACAGCGCCTACGGCCCGACCGGCAACCCCTGGGACCTCACCAAGATCCCCGGTGGCTCCGGTGGCGGTTCGTCCGCCGCGCTCGCCTCCTTCCAGGCCCCGCTCGCCATCGGCACCGACACCGGCGGCTCCATCCGCCAGCCGGCCGCCGTCACCGGCACGGTCGGTGTGAAGCCGACGTACGGCGCGGTCTCCCGCTACGGCATGGTCGCCTTCTCCTCCTCCCTCGACCAGGGCGGACCCTGCGCCCGCACGGTCCTGGACGCGGCGCTGCTGCACGAGGCCATCGCCGGGCACGACCCGCTCGACTCGACCTCCATCGACGAGCCCGTCCCGGCGGTCGTCGAGGCCGCCCGCAACGGCAGCGTCGAGGGCATGCGCGTCGGCGTCGTCAAGCAGTTCCGCGGGGAGGGCTACCAGGCCGGTGTCATCCAGCGGTTCGACGAGTCGGTCGCGCTGCTCAAGGAGCTGGGCGCCGAGATCGTCGAGCTGGACTGCCCGTCCTTCGACCTGGCGCTGTCGGCGTACTACCTGATCGCGCCCTCGGAGTGCTCCTCCAACCTCGCCCGCTTCGACGGCCTGCGCTACGGCCTGCGGACCGGCGACGACGGCACGAACTCCGCCGAGGCCGTCACCTCGCTCACCCGCGAGGCCGGTTTCGGCCCCGAGGTCAAGCGCCGCATCATGCTCGGCACGTACGCGCTGAGTTCCGGCTACTACGACGCCTACTACGGCAGCGCCCAGAAGGTCCGCACGCTCATCAAGCGGGACTTCGACAAGGCGTTCGAGCAGGTCGACGTGATCGTCTCCCCGACGACCCCGACCACCGCCTTCGCGATCGGCGAGCGCGCCGACGACCCGATGGCGATGTACCTCGCCGACCTGTGCACCATCCCGACCAACCTGGCGGGCAACGCGGCCATGTCGCTGCCGTGCGGTCTCGCCCCGGAGGACAACCTCCCGGTCGGCCTGCAGATCATCGCCCCCGTCATGAAGGACGACCGCCTGTACAAGGTGGGTGCCGCCGTCGAGGCCGCCTTCGTGGAAAAGTGGGGCCACCCGCTGATCGAGGAGGCTCCGTCGCTGTGAGCGCACTGTCCAAGGCCAAGGGCTTCAAGAAGTCCAAGTCCGGTCTGTACGTGTCGATGGCCACGTCGGCGTTCGGCGCCGTCGGTGTCTACAAGCAGATCAGGAAGGCCCGCGGAGACAACGACACGCTGCGGCTGCTCGACGCCGTCGTGACCGGCGCCGCCGTCGTCACCAACCTGGCCATTCTCTACCGCGAGCTGAAGCGGCTGGGCGACGACGACGTCCTGCTGGGCTGAGAGGGAAGTACTCACCGTGACCACCACGACCGACCTGGTGTCGTACGAGGACGCACTCGCGTCGTACGACCCCGTCATGGGCCTCGAAGTCCATGTCGAACTCGGCACCAAGACCAAGATGTTCTGCGGCTGCTCGACCGCCCTCGGCCAGGACGCCAACACGCAGACCTGCCCGGTCTGCCTCGGCCTGCCCGGTGCGCTCCCGGTCGTCAACGCGACCGGTGTCGAGTCCGCGATCAAGATCGGCCTCGCGCTCAACTGCGAGATCGCCGAGTGGTGCCGCTTCGCCCGGAAGAACTACTTCTATCCGGACATGCCGAAGAACTTCCAGACCTCCCAGTACGACGAGCCGATCGCCTTCAACGGCTACCTCGACGTGCAGCTGGAGGACGGCGAGACCTTCCGTGTGCAGATCGAGCGCGCCCACATGGAGGAGGACACCGGCAAGTCGACGCACGTCGGCGGTGCCACCGGCCGCATCCACGGCGCCTCGCACTCGCTGCTGGACTACAACCGCGCCGGCATCCCCCTCATCGAGATCGTCACCAAGCCGATCGAGGGCGCCGGCGAGCGTGCCCCCGAGGTCGCGCGGGCCTACGTCCGTGAGCTGCGCGAGCTCATCAAGGCGCTCGGTGTCTCCGAGGCCCGCATGGAGATGGGCCAGATGCGCTGCGACGTGAACCTGTCGCTGCGCCCGAACGGCACCGAGAAGTTCGGCACCCGCTCGGAGACGAAGAACGTCAACTCGCTGCGGTCCGTCGAGCGTGCGGCCCGCTTCGAGATCCAGAGGCACGCGGCCGTGCTGTCCTCGGGCGGCACGATCATCCAGGAGACCCGGCACTTCCACGAGGACACGGGGTCGACGACCTCGGGCCGGGTGAAGGAGGAGGCCGAGGACTACCGGTACTTCCCGGAGCCCGACCTCGTCCCGGTCGCCCCGTCCCGTGAGTGGGTCGAGGAGATCCGGGCCGGGCTGCCCGAGCTGCCGTTGGTCCGCCGCAGCCGGCTCCGCGAGGAGTGGGGCGTGACGGCCACCGACATGCAGGCGATCCTCAACGCCGGTGCGCTGGAGCCCATCGTCGCCACCATCGAGGCCGGGGCCGACGCGACCTCCGCCCGCAAGTGGTGGATGGGCGAGCTGGCCCGCAGCGCCAACGAGTCGGGCAAGGCGCTCGACGAGCTCGCGATCACCCCGGCTCAGGTCGCCCGGGTCACCGAGCTCGTCGCGAAGGGCGACCTGAACGACAAGCTGGCCCGGCAGGTCATCGAGGGCGTCCTCGCGGGCGAGGGCACCCCGGACGAGGTCGTCGACAAGCGTGGTCTGAAGGTCGTCTCCGACGAGGGCGCCCTCACCACCGCCGTCGAGGAGGCCATCGCCGGCAACCCGGGCGTCGCGGACAAGATCCGCGGCGGCAAGGTGGCCGCGGCCGGTGCCCTGGTCGGCGCGGTCATGAAGGCGACCCGGGGCCAGGCCGACGCGGCCCGCGTGAAGGAACTGATCCTTCAGAAGCTGGGCGTCAGCGAGGGCTGAGCACCGCACGTGTGAACCCCAGGGGGGATGCATCGAGCCCGATGCATCCCCCCACGGGCATCTACGGGCGGCGGCCGACGACCCGGGTGAAGCCCAGGACGTGCTCCACGTCGGCGTGCATCAGCTCGACCGACCAGCGGGCCATGTCGGCCATGAACTCGCTCGTGCTCTCCTCGGCGCACACCTCGCTCCACAGCAGCCAGTCGCGCCAGCCGTCCTCGAGCCAGTCGGCCGTCTCGACCTCGACGGCACCGCTGCGGGCCCACAGCCGCCGCCACCAGGCGGGGGAGTGGAACGCCCAGAAGCCGGGATCCTTCTCCCAGTACGTCTTCAGGTGCGCCGGCGGCTCGTCGCCCTCGGGCTCCTCCCGCAGCGCCGGCATCACGACTCCGATCCGCCCGCCCGGCTTCAGCAGCCGGGTCAGAGTGGGCAGGTAGAGGTCGTTGGTGCCGAAGTACTGGTACGCGTCGATGCTCACGATCGCGTCGAAGGTGCCCTCGCCGAACGGCAGGTCGTGCGCCTCGGCGAACACGGGCAGGACGCGGTCGGCGACGCCCGCCTCGGCGATGCGCCCGGCGTTCTCGTCGGGCTTGATCCACAGGTCGGCGGCGACGACCTGGGCGCCGTACTCCCTGGCGAGGAAGATCGACGTCATGGCGCGGCCGCACCCCAGGTCGAGCACCCGGGAGCCGGGGCTCAGGGTGTCGAGCCCCAGGGCGGGGGCCAGCCACTCCAGCAGCCACAGCGCGTGTGGGCCCATCTGGTTGTCGATGGTCCAGCGGGCGTCGTAGCCGTTGCTGCGCGGGTAGCCGGGGTGGCTCACACGGTCAGTGAGGGGGTCGTTCGAGGTCCGGGAAGTGATGTCCGACATCGGTGGACGGGCTCCTTGAGTCCTTGAGGAAGAACGGGGATGCGTAGGAGCTCGGTCGGACCGTCAAACAATGCACCTGCTTCGGCCGGGCGGCGGGATGCCGCGGGTGTTTCCTCGGACCGGCGGACGCTAACAGCCCGCGCGGCGGCCCCGCACCCGGTTTTCCCCGCCCGGCGCGCTACCGTCTCGGCCATGAGTGGACGTCCTGATTCCGACACCGATCCGGAGGCGGCGGACTCGGCGGCGGGCCCCGGTCGGGACGAGGCCGACGACCCGGCGGAGGCCGGCGACCCGGCGGACGGCCACGACTCGACGGACGGCCACGACTCGACGGACGGCGGCGACCCGACGGACGGCGGCGACCCGACGGACGGCGAGGACGTGCCGGAGGACGAGGACGTGCCGGAGGACGAGGACGACGCGCGCCGGGCCCGCTGGACGGCGACGGGCACCGGTGCCGCACTGACCCTGGCCGGTCTCGCCGCGGCGCTGCTCCGCCTCACCCGCTCCGCTCCGGCACTCGTCCCGGCCGCCTACGCCGGCGGGGCCGCCGTATGCGCTGCCGCTGCCGTGCTGGGCTCCCGCGGCCGCACGCGGCGCGCCCTGTGGCTGCTGATCGCGGGCGTGATGGCGATGGCGCTGGGGGATCAGTTCGACTGAGCCCGGTCGCTGTGAAAAACCCCACGAAGCCGACAAATGATCTCATCGGTTTGTAAGAGTGGCAGCGCATTGCTCATGCGTTCTTTGCTGGCCGTTCAGTTCACGTACGACTGTTCCCGGTCAAAGATCCACACAAGGCAACCCCGGGAGCACGTTTCGTGGCAGCCCTCGCACGCTGGTGTGTCCAGCGCCGTCTGCTCAGCGTCCTGCTGTGGCTCCTCGCGTTCGCGGGGGTCGCCGCGGGCGCCGCCGTCGCCGGCACCACGTACTCCAACGACTACCAGGTCCCCGGTACCGAGTCCGGCCGCGCCACCGAGCTGCTGCACGAGGGCTTCCCGCGGCTCGGCGGTGACAGCGACACCGTCGTCTGGCACACCACCTCCGGCAGCGTCCGCGCCGCCGACGTCGAGCAGACGATGACCCGCACCCTGGACCGGATCGAGAACCTCCCCGGCGTGGCCTCGGTCACCAGCCCCTACGACGGGCCGGGCACGGGCCGCATCAGCGACGACGGCCGCACGGCGTACGCCTCGGTCACCTTCGACGACCAGGCCGAGGACATCGCCAAGGGCGAGGCACAGGCCGTCGTGCACACCGCGAAGAGCGCCGAGACCGACGGGCTCCAGGTGGAGCTGGGCGGCAGCGCCGTCGCGCTCACCGAGTCCTCCGGCGGGCACGTCGCCGAGATCGTCGGCGTGATCGTCGCGGCGGTGGTGCTGTTCCTCGCCTTCGGCTCGCTCGCCGCGTCCCTGCTGCCCATCGCCACCGCGCTGGTCGGCGTCGGCACCGCCTACGCCGGCATCGTGCTCCTCGGGCACGCCATGACCGTCGCCGACTTCGCCCCCATGCTGGGCATGCTCGTCGGGCTCGGCGTCGGCATCGACTACGCGCTGTTCATCGTCACCAGACACCGGCGCGGGCTGAAACGCGGGCTGTCCGTCACCGAGGCCGCCACGAACGCCGTCGCGACCACGGGGCGGGCGGTCGTCTTCGCGGGTGCCACCGTTTGCATCGCGCTGCTGGGCATGCTGATCCTCCGGCTGAGCTTCCTCAACGGCGTCGCCGTCGCGGCCAGCCTCACCGTGATCCTCACCGTCGCCGCCTCCGTGACACTGCTGCCGGCCCTGCTCTCCTTCATAGGCATGCGCGCCCTCAGCCGCCGCGAGCGCCGCCGCCTCGCGGAGCACGGCCCCGAACCCGAGGTGCCCACCGGCTTCGCGGCCCGCTGGTCGGCCTTCGTCGAACGCCACCCCAAGCTGCTCGGCGCGGTCGCCCTGGTCGTCATGGCGGTCCTCGCGCTGCCCACCTTCTCCCTGCACCTGGGCACCTCCGACCAGGGCAACGGCCCGAAGACGGCCACCACCCGCCAGGCCTACGACCTGCTCGCTGGGGGCACCTCCCGCTCGGGCGCAGCCGAGAGTGGGGGAGGCTTCGGCCCCGGTGTGAACGGCCCGCTCACCCTCGTCACGAAGGTCGACGGCGCCGACGACAAGCTCGCCCTGGACAACCTCGACGGCACCCTCCGCGCCACCGACGGCGTCGCCTCGGTGACCCCGGTGACCTTCGACTCCGGCGGCCGGACCGCGTACCTCACCGTCGTACCGGAGTCCTCCCCGCAGTCGAAGCAGACCAGCGACCTCGTCGACCGGCTGCGCGACGAGGTGCTGCCGCGCGCCGAGTCGGGCACGGCGCTCGATGTCCAGGTCGGCGGCATGACGGCCGGCTACGACGACTTCGCCGACGTCATCGTCTCCAAGCTGCCGGTCTTCGTCGGGGTCGTCATCGGCCTCGGCTGTCTGCTGCTCCTGCTCGCCTTCCGGTCGATCGGCATCCCGCTGAAGGCCGCCGCGATGAACGTCGCCGCCGTGGCCTCCGCCTTCGGGGTGGTGGTAGCGATCTTCCAGTGGGGCTGGGGCAGCGAACTGCTCGGCCTCGGCAGCGCCGGGCCCATCGAACCCTTCCTGCCCGTGATCATGGTGTCGGTGCTCTTCGGCCTCTCCATGGACTACCAGGTCTTCCTGGTCAGCCGGATGTACGAGGAGTGGCTGGAGACCGGAGACAACCGGCGGGCGGTGCGCGTCGGCCTCGCCGAGACCAGCCGGGTGATCAACTCGGCGGCCGTCATCATGATCTCCGTCTTCCTCGCCTTCGTGCTCAGCGGCGACCGGGTGATCGCCATGTTCGGCATCGCCCTGGCCGCCGCCGTCGCCCTCGACGCCTTCGTCCTGCGCACGCTCCTCGTCCCGGCCCTCATGCACCTGCTCGGCGGCGCCAACTGGTGGCTGCCCCGCTGGCTGGACAAGCGCATGCCGCGTATCAGCATCGAGCCGCCCGAGAGCCGTGCCGCCCATGAGAGGCTGGCCGCCGCGACGGACGCCGAGGTGGCGGACGTCCTGGCGGAGGAGGAGCGGCAGCGGGATGTACGCGATATCCCTGGGTGACGACGCCGAGCTGAGGCCCCTGGAGCCCTGGCACGCCGGGGAGTTCCTGGCGCACCTGGAGCGCGGGCGGGAGTTCATCGAGCAGTACATCCCGTTCGGGACGACCGAGACGGACCTGCCCTCGGCCCGCGCGAAGCTCCAGCGCTACGCCGACATGCGCGCCGCCGACACCGGCTCCCTGCACGGCCTGTGGCTGGAGGGGACCCTGGTGGGCGGGGTGCTGTTCCTGAACTTCGACGCGGCGACCGGCAACTGCGAGGTCGGCTGCTGGCTGGAGCCCGCCGCGACGGGCAGGGGCCTGGTCACCCGCGCGATGAGGGTCCTCATCGACTGGGCCGTCGAGCAGCGGGGCGTCCACCGCGTCGAATGGGTCGCCGCGTCACTCAATCAGCCCAGCCTGAACGTGGCGCGCCGACTCGGGATGACCCGCGACGGTGTGCGACGCGAGGCCCACCCCTATGGTGGCGTACGGCACGATCTCGAAGTCTGGTCCGTGCTTGCGCCCGAGTGGCGCGCCGCACGCGTGCGTGCGGCTCACAACGATCATTAAGAGACTTCTCAGACAGCGACCCTACGGTGCGAGACATGGCAACGAACGCAGTGGACGAGACCGAGGCCACCAAGGCCACGACCGATGAGAAGGCGGTGGACACCACCACGTCCGACGAGGTGCCCCGGACCGAGGTCCCGGCCGCGGCCGACGAAGCACCGGCCGAGGAGGACAGCCCCTCCGCGGCCGACGAAGCACCGGCCGAGGGGGACAGCCCCTCCGGCGTCGGCCAGGGCGCAGCCGCCGTGGTCTCCGCCGCGCTGGGCGTCGTCTCGCTCACCGGCAGCTGGATCGGCACCGTCGCCGCCGCGCGCCAGAACCTCGTCGGTCAGCTGGAGACCGCGCAGAACGCGGGTGTGGCCCAGCAGATCCAGGCGGTCTACGGCGACGCCTGGCAGACCACCGCCCTGTGGGGCGGCCTGTTCGCGCTGATCGCGCTGGTCACCGGCGCCGTGACGCTGGCCCGGCCCGCCTTCGGCACACCGGGCAGGGTCCAGGCCCCCTGGATCAAGTCCGTCGCCTGGGCGGGAGTCGCGCTCGGTGTCATCGGCCTGTTCCTGGCCGTCCTCAAGTACACCGGCATCCTGGTCGGCCTGCCGTCCGCGGGCTGAGCGCCCGCGAGCTGCAAGCCCGCAGGTCCTGAGGGGCCTCAGGCGGTTCCGTGAGCACCTTACGGAGTCCCTGAGGCCCCTCAGCCGCGTCTAAGGCACCGTGCGCCGCCGAAGATGCGGAACTCTCCCGATGTGGCGGCCCCGCCTGGGAGACGAGAGTGAGGTCATCGCGGAAAACCCGCCGCGACCGGCCTCTTCTCGAAGGACACACCATGTACGAGTACGAGCTCCAGCAGATGCGCACCTCCGACCTCATCCGCCGGGCCGACCACGCCCGTCTGGTGCGCGAGGCCGCCCGGGCCCGCCGCGAGGCCGGCCACGAAGGAGGCGGGGACTCCGCCGAGCACGACAGCCATAGCCGCCGCTTCCGCCGGCTCCGGTCCGCCCGGACGGCGTGAGCACCGGGGCGGGACCGGCCGCCACCGTGGCCGCCGGAACGGGGCCGGCGGCCACCGCTGTCGCCGTCCGGAGATCAGCGGCCGTCGTTCGCGGAAGAACGGCGGCCGCTTTTCCGGCCGTTCGACGGAAAACAGTTCCCACGCCGTCACAGGCGCATGCGATGCTCGGGCCTGTGGAGACCAGGTCCGTCAGCCCCGTTTTCGTCGGCCGTGCCGAGGAGCTGGGCACGCTGTACGACGCCCTCGCGCGCGCCTGCGAGGGCGAGCCGCAGGCACTGCTCATCGGCGGAGAGGCCGGGGTCGGCAAGACCCGCCTCGTCGAGGAGTTCGCCGCAGCCGCCCGCGATCGCGGGGCGGTGGTCGCACTCGGCGGGTGCGTGGAGATCGGCGCCGACGGCCTCCCCTTCGCCCCCTTCTCCACCGCGCTGCGCGCCCTGCGCCGCGACCTCCCCGGCGAGCTGGCCACCGCTTCAGCCGGGCAGGAGGAGGAACTGGCCCGGCTGCTGCCCGAGCTGGGCGAGTCGCGGGCCGGGAGACACGACGAGGAGGGCATGGCCCGCCTCTTCGAGCTCACCGCACGCCTGCTGGAGCGCGTCGCCGCCGAGCACACCGTCGTTCTCGCCCTGGAGGACCTGCACTGGGCCGACGCCTCCACCCGGCATCTGCTCTCCTACCTCGTCCGCACCCTGCGCACCGGCCGCCTCATCGTCCTCGCCACCTACCGCTCCGACGACATCCACCGCCGCCACCCGCTCAGGCCGCTGCTCGCCGAACTCGACCGGCTCCGCACGATCCGCCGACTCGAACTCGCCCGCTTCAACCGCGACGAGGTGGGCCGCCAGGTCGCCGGCATCCTCGCCCACGAACCCGAGCCGGACCAGGTCGACGCGATCTTCCAGCGCTCCGACGGCAACGCCTTCTTCGTCGAGGAGCTCGCCGTCGCCGACCACGAGGGCTGCCGGACGGGACTGACCGACACCCTGCGCGACCTGCTGCTCGTCCGTGTCGAGGGACTGCCGGAACCCGCCCAGCACGTCGCCCGGATCGTCGCCGAGGGCGGCTCCACCGTCGAGTACCGGCTGCTGGCCGCCGTCGCCCGGCTCGCCGAGGACGACCTCATCGAGGCCCTGCGGACCGCCGTGAACGCGAGCATCCTCGCCCCCGCACCCGGTGGCGACGGTTACCGCTTCCGCCACTCCCTGGTCCGCGAGGCCGTCAGCGACGACCTGCTCCCCGGCGAGCGCTCCCGCCTCAACCGCCGCTATGCCGAAGTCCTGGAGACCGACCCGGCCCTTGTCCCCGCCGACCAGCGGGCGACCCGCCTGGCCAGCTACTGGTACCACGCCCACGACGCCGCCAAGGCCCTGCCCGCCGTCCTCGAGGCCTCCGTCGAGGCCCGCCGCCGCCACGCCTACTCCGAGCAACTCCGGCTCCTGGAGAGGGCGATGGAACTGTGGGACTCCGCTCCCGAGGCCGTACGCACAGCCCTGCGCCCCGTCGACTACACCGAGGTCTATCCCCCCTGCGGCTGCGACCCCGCCACCACCGCCCTGCGCCACCTGGACCTGCTCGCCGAGGCGGCCGTGGCGGGACGGCTCTGCGGGGAGCGCGAACGCGCCCTGAAGATCACCAAGCGGGCCCTGCGCCTGCTGGAGGACGAGGACGACCCCCTGCGTACCGCCTGGTTCTGGATCCAGCGTTCCCGGCTGGTCCAGCGGCTCGCCCGGGGCGACGGCTGGCAGGAGATCGCCACCGCCCAGGAGCTGGTCCGCGGTCTGCCGCCGTCCGAGGTGCACGCCGAGGTGCTGGCCACGGCCGCCCACTGGTCGATGCTCCGTGAACCCGGCCCGGAGACCCTGACGGCCGCCGAGCGGGCCGTCGAGTACGCGCGCATGGTGGGCGCCGACGAGATCGAGTCCAACGCCCGCCTCACCCTCGGCGGGCTCATGGTCGAGGCCGGCCAGATCGAAGCCGGGCTGGCCCACATGTACGAGGTCCGGGACGAAGTGGTGGCCCGGGGACTCGCGGTCGTCCTGGGCCGCAGCCATGTGAACCTGCCCTCCACGCTGGAGGGCATCGGCCGTTCCGAGGAGGCCGTGGCCATCCTGCGCGAAGGCCTGGGGCTCACCCGCAGGATGGGGCTGACCGAGTCCGAGGGCTGGGTCCACGGCAACCTCGCCGAGTCGCTCATCTCCCTCGGCCGCTGGGACGAGGCCGCCGAGGCGGCCGTCAGCGCCCAGCGGCTGGGGCAGACGGCCGGGCCGTACGGGTCGGGCGCCAACAGCCAGGCGTTCCTCGCCCTGGCCCGCGGCGAGGTGTCCGAGGCCGCCCGCCACCTCGCCGAGGCCCGCGCCTCCTACGGCCCGCACGACCCCATGCCGCAGCACGACCTGCCGATCTCCTGCCTCACCGTCGCGGTCGCCGCCGCCGAGGGCCGCCTGGCCGACGCCCGCGCCGAACTGGCCCGCACCCTCGCCTCCGGCTTCCCGCTCGGCACGCAGCGCTACGCCTGGCCGCTGCTGCTCCAGTCGGCCACCGCCGAGGCCGACGCCCGGGCACTGCACGCCGCCCGCGACGGCCGCGAGCAGGTCCTTCACGCCATCTTCTCCGCCGTCAAGCGCCTCACCACGCACGCCCCCGTCTGGCTCGCCCACGAGCGGTGGGTCCGCGCCGAACTCCTTCGCGCCGAGGGCCGGAGCACCCCGGCCACCTGGTCGGACGTGGTCACCGCCTTCGAAGTTCTGGACCGGCCCTACGACCTCGCCCGCGTCCGGTACCGCCTGGCCGAGTCCCTGCTGACGGGCGGCGGCGAGGACGAGCGCGACCGTGCCACGGAACTGCTGCGGCTCGCCCACACCGTCGCCCGCCACCTCGGTGCCCGGCCGCTCGATGACGCCGCCACCGCGCTCGCCCGGCGCGCCCGCCTCCCGCTCACGCCCGCCACGGAACCCGGCCCCACCGACCCCGCCGACGCCCTCGGCCTCACCAGCCGCGAACGGGACGTCCTGCGCCTGGTCGCCGCGGGGCACACCAACCGCCGTATAGCGGAGGAGCTGTTCATCTCGCCCAAGACCGCGAGCGTGCACGTCTCGAACATCCTGGGGAAGCTCGGCGTCTCCGGGCGGGGTGAGGCGGCGGCGGTTGCGCACCGGGTGGGGCTGTTCCCGGCCGAAATGGTCATGCCCGGTCCCACGGGTTGAGGCATACGCTGTAAGGGGTCCTTCCACCATGAGCGCACCACCCGGGCGGGCAGTGCGAGGACCCCTGAGGGACGTCGCGGATCCCGCGGCCCAGGGAGGCATGTTGTTCAACGCGTTCGAGGAACTGTTCTCGCCCGGGCGCAAGCACACCCACGACGAGCAGAACCGTCTGGAACTGACCCGCGAGGACGTCGGGGACGGCGATCCCGGACGCGGACCGATAGATCTCGCGTCGGGGAAGGTCGTCGTACGCCCACCCCACGAGCACGACGGGGACGGCGCGGACGGCGAGGGGGAGTAGCCCCGTCGTCCGCGGGCCGGCCCGGCGGCCTGGTCATGGCCACCGCCCGGGGCCGGGCGGCTGGAACCGCGCGACCGGCACGGCGGATGGCGACCCGCACCGGTCCCCAGGGCTACTTCACCCGCAGTTCCAGGATCCGGTCGTCGCCGCCCTTCGGGCTGCCCCGGCCGTCTGTGTTGCTGGTGACGAGCCACAGCCTGTCGCCGCCTGCCGCGACGACCGTGCGCAGCCGCCCGTACTCGCCCTCCAGGAACGCCTGTGGCTTCGCCGAGGCCGCCGTGCCGTTCAGCGGGATGCGCCACAGCCGCTTGCCGCGCAGGCCCGCCATCCAGATCGACCCCTCGGCGTGGGCGATGCCACTGGGGGAGGCCTCGGCCGTGGTCCACTGGTCGACCGGGTTGCGGAACCGCTTGTCGCCGGACCGGCCCTCCGCCTCCGGCCAGCCGTAGTTGCCGCCCGGCTTGATCGCGTTCAGCTCGTCCCAGGTGTCCTGCCCGAACTCCGAGGCGAACAGCCGCTGCTTGCCGTCCCAGGCCAGGCCCTGCACATTGCGGTGGCCGTAGGAGTACACCGGCGAGTCCGGGAACGGGTTGCCCGGCGCCGGCTCGCCCTCCGGGGTCAGACGCAGGATCTTGCCGCCCACGGAGTCCTTGTCCTGGGACAGGCCGGTGTCGCCGCTCTCGCCGGTACCCACGTACAGCATCCTGTCCGGGCCGAACGCGATACGCCCGCCGTTGTGGATGAAGCCCTTGGGGATGCCCTTGAAGACCGTGTCGGGAGCGCCGAGCTGCTCGCCCGGGGGCTTCTGCCCGTCGTAGATCATGCGCACGATGCGGTTGTCGGACGCCGAGGTGAAGTACGCGTAGACCATGCGGTCCGAGGCGTAGTCGGGGGACAGGGCGATCCCGAGCAGGCCGCCCTCGCCGGCCGCCGAGACCCCCGGCACCTCGCCCAGCTCGGTCTTCTTGCCGGTCTTCTCGTCGACCCGGACGATCGTCCCCTCGTCACGGGACGCGACGAGCAGGCCGCCGTCCGGCAGCGGGGCGAGCCCCCAGGGGGAGTCCAGGCCCCCGGCGACGGTGCGCACCACCTTCACGGAGCCCTGGGCGGGAGGTGTCTGCCCGGCGGCCTGCCGCGGCGGTGCGGACGATCCCGGTGCCGTGCGGCCCGGGGAGGCACTGTCGTCCTTGCCGGACGGTCCTCCTTCGTCGGAGGAGCAACCGGCCGTCAGCAGGAGCGCGGCGGCGGCCAGCACGGCCGGGACGGCTCGACGTTGCACGATCATGGTCCCTTCGACGGGGCAGGTCCTTCTCCCTGTCATACACCGCCGGCGGCCCGAGAGTTCCCGATCACCGAACGCCGTAGCGGGAACACGCGCTTTGCCCGAAACGCACCGGGGCGCAAACGGATCCTCAGTCCCACGACCCCTGAGCCGGCGGCAGCGCGGCTATCTCCCCGAGATCGTCCGGGGTCAGGCGCAGCTCCGTCGCGGCCGTGTTCTCCGTGACCCAGTGCTCCTGCTTCGTGCCGGGGACCGGGACCACGTGCGAGCCCTGGGCCAGCACCCACGCGAGGGCGACCTGGGCGGCCGTGACGCCCGTGCCGTGCCGGCGGGCCACGCGGCGCAGGCCCGCGACGAACGGCTGGTTCGCCGCCATCATCTCGGCCGTGAAGCGGGGGTGCCGGGCACGCGGGTCGTCCGCCTCGAAGCCGGCGCCCGGCCGCAGCCTGCCGGTCAGGAAGCCGTTGCCCAGCGGCATCGCGGCGAGGAAACCCACGCCCCGTGTGCGGCACCACGGCAGCAGGGCCTCCAGCGCCTCCGGCGACCACACCGACAGCTCCGCCTCCACCGCGCTCACCGGGAAGACCTGCTGCACCCGCTCCAGCTGCCGGATCGTTCCGTCATGCAGCCGGGCCCCGGACCGGCGGCCGGCCCGCGCCCCCACCGCGCACAGGCCCAGGGCCCGTACCTTCCCGGCCTGGACGAGCTCCGCCATCGCGCCCCAGGTCTCCTCCACCGGCACCTCGGGGTCGGCCCGGTGCAGCTGGTAGAGGTCGATGACGTCCGTCTGCAGCCGCCGCAGCGACGCGTCGCAGGCCCGCCTCACATACCCGGGGCGGCCGTTGGCGACGATGTGCTGGTCCCCGACCAGCAGCCCGACCTTCGTCGACACGAACGCGTCGGACCGCCGCTCCTTCAACGCCCTCCCCACCAGCAGCTCGTTGGTGAAGGGGCCGTACATGTCGGCCGTGTCCAGCAGGGACGCACCCAGGTCGAGAGCCCGGTGCACCGCCCTGAGCGACTCGTCGCCCCGCCGTCGCGACGCGCTGTAGGCCCAGCTCATCGGCATGCACCCGAGTCCGACGGCCCCCACCGCGAGCGCCGCCGCGCCGATCGTCCTGCGCTCCACCTGGTCGTGACCCTCCCTGTTCGAGCCACCCCAACCTAACCTCTGCCGTCACACGCTCCTGACATAGCCTCCAGAGCATGACTGCTGACGTGTGGCTGCCCATCCCGCCGGACGAGATCGACGGACTCCCCGAGGGCCCGGACTACCGTCTCTGGAACGGCGAGGAGGACTTCCCCGCGGACCCGGCCGACTGCGCCTTCTACGTCGTCCCCTACATGAAGCCCAGCCCGCTGTGCGTACGGCCCATGGGGCGGATGAGCAACGTCCGGGTCGTGCAGACCCTCTCCGCCGGGATCGACCACGTGGAGCCGGGGCTCGGGCAGCTGCCCGCGGGTGTGCGGCTGTGCAATGCGCGAGGCGTGCACGAGGCCAGCACCGGCGAGCTCACCCTCGCGCTGATCCTGGCCTCGCTGCGCGGGATCCCCGACTTCGTCCGCGCGCAGGACCGGGGGGAGTGGCTCGGCGGGTTCCGGCCCGCGCTCGCCGACAAGAACGTCCTCATCGTGGGGTACGGCTCGATCGGCGAGGCCATCGAGGACCGGCTCGTTCCGTTCGAGGTGGCGCGGGTGGCGCGCGTCGCGCGCTCCGCGCGCACCACGGCGCGCGGTCCGGTGCATCCGCTCACCGATCTTTCCGCGCTGCTGCCGGAAGCGGACGTCGTGATCCTGTCCACCCCGCTCACCGAAGCCACCCGCGGCCTGGCCGGTGCCGACTTCCTGTCCCGGATGAAGGACGGCGCGCTCCTGGTCAACGTCGCCCGCGGCCCCGTCGTCGACACCAAGGCCCTGCTCGCGGAGCTGGAGACCGGCCGCATCACCGCCGCCCTCGACGTCACCGACCCGGAGCCGCCGGGGCGTGAACACCCCCTGTGGCGTGCGCCGGGGGTACTCATCAGCCCTCATGTCGGCGGACCCACCTCTGCGTTCCTTCCGCGCGCCAAGCGGCTCCTGGTGGACCAGTTGAACCGTTATGTGAACCGGGAGCCGCTCCGCAACGTGATCCTCACGACGGGTGCATCAACCGACTGAGAGAGCTTCGAGTACCGTCCGCAATCCCCCGGGTGCGGTGGGTACTCATATATCCGTTGATCGTCACGGAGCGTAGAGAACCTATGTCCCTGAGTGACGAGACTGGTGTATCGTCCCGACAGGGGCTGCGCCGGGGACCAACCGGCGCCGGGGACGGACACTTCGGACTGTGAGGGGGGCGACAGGCGATGCACGGCCTTTGGACGAGCGATCCGATGGGGCGGGGCTGCCGGCGGCGACCCGGGCGGACGGCCGCGAGCAGACGCGGTCGGCACGCCGATCACGTCGGCCACCACACCCACCACAGCGAACACCACACCGATCACCGCGTCGATCACAGCCCTCACCGCAGGTCCGGCAGGAGCGGGCGGCATGCCCAGCCGGTCCACCGGGGCTCGCGGGACCCGGGAGCCGTGCGGGCCGGGAGGACCCGGTGAGCGCGCCCCCCACGCCCACGCTGGACGGAGCGCTGCGGGCACAGCCTCCGTCCACGGGTGCGCTGCTGCCCCGCACGCCGGTCCCCGGCCGCCGGCCGGGCCTGGCCCTCCAACTCGTCCTCGCCCTGGCCTGCGCGGGATACGCCGTCGGTGCCGCGTGCGGCTGGGGCTCCTACGAAGTGGCCCTGTTCATGGGCGACTTCGGGCTGAGCGCCGCGGCCGGAACCGCCTCCGTCTCGTGCTTCCTCTACGCCCGCAGCCGCCGCACCCGCTTTCGGCCCGCCTGGCTGCTCTTCGGTCTCTCCTCGGCCATGGCCTCCCTGGGCAACCTCGTCTGGGGGTGGTACGAGGTGGTCCTCGGACTGCCCGTGCCCAGTCCCGGCTACGCGGACCTGTTCTTCCTCTGCTTCGCGCCGCCCGCGATCGTCGGACTGCTCGTGCTCGCCAAACGTCCGGTGACCAAGGCGGGCTGGGTCTGCCTGGGGCTGGACGCCTGGCTCATCGGCGGCTCGCTGCTGACGCTGGCCTGGAGCCTCGCCCTCGCCCAGGCCGCGAAATCCGAAGGGCCCGGCGTGGCGCACATCGCGCTGTCGCTCGCGTACCCGCTGCTCGACATCGCCCTGGTGAGCATGGTCCTCGCCCTGCACTTCAGGCGGTCGGCGGTGAACCGCTCCGCCGTGAACACCGCCATCGGCGCCCTCGCCCTGACCGTGATGTGCGACGCCCTGTTCACCTCACCGCTCATGCACCACGACTACCGCTCCGGCCAGCTGCTCGACGCGGGCTGGTTCGCCGGCTCGCTGCTCCTGGCGTACGCCCCGTGGGCGGGGGCGCGCGCGGAGGGCGACCGGCACGGCTCCGAGCGGCACGGCGCCGCCGGGCACACCCGCGTGGTGCACGAGCACGTACCGGGGCAGCGCGCCGGCACCCACCACCAGTCCCTGCCCGGCGCCGAGCACAGCCGGTACCCGGCCGCCCGGCCCATCTCCGGCTCCCTCGCCGCCCTCACGCCGTATCTCGCGGCCGCCGTGTGCACCCTCGGGATCCTCTACAACGTCCTCAACGGCCGCAGCGTCGACCGCGTGGTCCTGCTCACCGGGGGCACGGTGGTCCTCGCGCTCGTCGTGCGCCAGGGCATCATGCTGCTCGACAACATCACCCTCACCCAGGAACTGGCGCAGAAGGAGAACCACTTCCGCTCCCTGGTGCAGGGCTCCAGCGACGTCATCATGATCGCCGCACCCAGTGGCGTGCTGAGGTACGTCTCCCCGGCCGCCGCCGGTGTGTACGGCCGCCCGGCGGAGGAGCTGGTGGGTACGGAACTGGCCAATCTCATCCACCCCGAGGACCTGGGCTGCGTCGTGCACGAGGTGCGCCGGTTCCTCGCCGCCGACCCGGTCGAGGAACCCACCACACGCATCGAGTGCCGTTTCCGCTCGGGCGGTGGGGGTACCTCCCGCTCGAGCGGAGCCGAGAGCGGGGGAGGCTGGCTGAACGTCGAGTCGACCATCAACCGTCACCACGGCGGCCTCATCTTCAACAGCCGCGACGTGACCGAGAGGGTCCGCCTCCAGGCCCAGTTGCAGCACAACGCCGAGCACGACCCGCTCACGGACCTGCCCAACCGCGCCCTGTTCACCAAGCGCGTCCAGCACGCCCTGTCGGGCCGCCGTGCCTCCGACCGGGGCGTGGCCCTGCGGAACACGGCCGTGCTGTTCATCGACCTCGACGGCTTCAAGGCCGTCAACGACACGATCGGTCACCAGGCCGGGGACGAGCTGCTGGTCCAGGCCGCCCGCAGGCTCCAGGACTCCGTCCGGCACGGCGACACCGCCTCCCGGCTCGGCGGGGACGAGTTCGCCGCCCTGATCGCCGGGGACAACACCCGCGACCGGGACGCGCGCGAGCGGCACATACTGGAGCTCGCCGACCGCCTGAGGGCGACGCTGTCCCAGCCCTACGTCATCGACGGCAACGATGTCCGGGTCAACGCCTCCATCGGCGTGGCCTTCGCCGAATCCGGTCTCGGCGCCGGTGAACTGCTGCGCAACGCCGACCTTGCCATGTACCGGGCCAAGGCCAGCGGCAAGGGCCGTGTCGAGCTGTACAAGCCGCAGATGCAGCAGGACGTCGTCCGCAAGGCCGAGCTCGCCACCCGCCTGCGGGCCGCGCTGCACGACGGGGAGTTCGCCCTGTTGCACCAGCCGGTGGTGTCCCTGGAGGACGGCCGGATCTCGTCGGTGTCCGCTCAGGCACGCTGGCGTTCCTCGCAGGGGGTGCTCTTCACCCCGGCGGAGTTCCTGCGGGTGGCCGAGGACAGCGAGAAGACCGCCGAGCTGGGCCGGTGGATGATCGAGGAGGCTGTCGAGCAGGCCGCCGAGCGGCACGCCACCGGGCTGTCCGTGCCGGTCGTCGTGCCGATGAGCGCCCGCCGGCTGCTGGACCGCTCGATGCCGCTCGGCTCGATCGAGGCACTGCTCACGCGGCACGGACTGCCGCCGGGCGCGCTGGTCATCGAGCTGTCGGACGCCGACCCGAGGATCTCGCTGGAGGAGCTGGAGCGGCGTCTGGGGGCCCTGCGACGGGTCGGCGTACGGATCGCGCTCGACGGCTTCGGCAGCGGCTACGCGGCGATCACGGCCCTTCGGCGGCTCCCCGTCGACGTACTGAAGCTCGACCGCGGTCTGGTCGAGGGCGTCGTCGAGTCCGCGCGCCTGCACAAGATCACCAGCGGGCTGCTGCGCATCGCGGGCGACCTCGGGCTGAAGTCCGTGGCCGAGGGGGTGGATCTGCCGGAGCAGGTCGTCGCCCTGCGCGCGATGGGCTGTACGCACGGGCAGGGCATGGCGTTCTCCGGGCCGCTCGACGAGTACCGGCTGCGCCGGGCGCTCGCCGGGGGCCACTGTCCGGTGCCGAAGGGGCCGTCCGAACCGGCGTTCGCGGGTGGCGCCCCGCGGGTGTACAGCTCGGGCGTGTCTGCCGTCATCGGAGGCGGCGCGACACTGCGCTCACATAATGAGACTCCCGTCCCACCCACTTGACAGTGAGTGCGTGCCGGGGAGAGGGTCAGTGCCATGCGCACCCGAATTCTCGTACTTGGAAAGCGCGTCGGCTGACGCTGAGCCTCGACCGCTCAGCGACCCCACCCGGCGCGCTCCCCTCGCTTGCCTTATGGCACGAGGGGTTTTTTGTTGCACAGGCGCCTTTCGTGCAACAGCCGAAGATCGTACAAACCTCGCAAAAACCCTCAGCATCTGAGAAGAGAATGCCGATGACCGAGCAGGCCACCGGGGCCCACCACCCGCAGCCCCGGCCCCGATCCGGAGGACACTCCGCCCCCGAGCAGGTGACGGGCGCGCAGTCCCTCATCCGCTCTCTCGAGGAGGTCGGCGCCGACACGGTATTCGGCATTCCCGGCGGTGCGATCCTCCCGGCCTACGACCCGCTGATGGACTCGACCCGGGTGCGCCACGTCCTGGTCCGCCACGAGCAGGGCGCCGGTCACGCCGCCACCGGCTACGCGCAGGCCACCGGCAAGGTCGGTGTCTGCATGGCCACCTCCGGGCCCGGCGCCACCAACCTGGTCACCCCGATCGCCGACGCGCACATGGACTCCGTGCCGCTGGTCGCGATCACCGGCCAGGTGGCGTCGAAGGCGATCGGTACCGACGCCTTCCAGGAGGCGGACATCGTCGGCATCACCATGCCGATCACCAAGCACAACTTCCTCGTCACCAAGGCCGAGGACATCCCGCGGATCATCGCCCAGGCGTTCCACATCGCCTCCACCGGCCGCCCCGGTCCGGTCCTGGTCGACATCGCCAAGGACGCCCTCCAGGCGAAGACCACCTTCTCCTGGCCGCCCGCCATGGACCTGCCCGGCTACCGCCCGGTGACCAAGCCGCACGCCAAGCAGATCCGCGAGGCCGCCAAGCTGATCACCCAGGCCAGGCGACCGGTGCTGTACGTCGGCGGCGGCGTGCTCAAGGCCAAGGCCACCGCCGAGCTGAAGGTCCTCGCCGAGCTCACCGGTGCCCCCGTCACCACCACGCTGATGGCGCTCGGGGCGTTCCCCGACAAGCACCCGCAGCACCTGGGCATGCCCGGCATGCACGGTTCGGTCGCCGCCGTCACCGGACTGCAGAAGGCCGACCTGATCGTCGCCCTCGGCGCCCGCTTCGACGACCGCGTCACCGGCAAGCTGGACAGCTTCGCCCCGCTCGCCAAGATCGTCCACGCGGACATCGACCCGGCCGAGATCGGCAAGAACCGCGCGGCCGACGTGCCGATCGTCGGTGACGCCCGAGAGGTCATCGCCGACCTGATCCAGGCCGTCCAGAAGGAGCACAGCGAGGGGCACCAGGGCGACTACAGCGCCTGGTGGAACGACCTGAACCGCTGGCGCGACACCTACCCGCTCGGCTACGACCAGCCCGGCGACGGCTCGCTCTCCCCGCAGCACGTCATCGAGCGCATCGGACAGCTCGCCCCCGAGGGCACGATCTTCGCGGCGGGCGTCGGCCAGCACCAGATGTGGTCCGCCCACTTCATCGAGTACGACAAGCCGGGCACCTGGCTCAACTCCGGCGGCGCCGGCACGATGGGCTACGCCGTCCCGGCCGCCATGGGCGCCAAGGCCGGAGCGCCCGAGCGGGCCGTCTGGGCCATCGACGGCGACGGCTGCTTCCAGATGACCAACCAGGAGCTCACCACCTGCGCCCTGAACAACATCCCGATCAAGGTCGCCGTCATCAACAACGGCGCCCTCGGGATGGTCCGCCAGTGGCAGACCCTCTTCTACAACCAGCGGTACTCCAACACCGTGCTGCACTCCGGCCCGGACGACGTCAACCCGCAGGCCCGGGGCACCCGCGTCCCCGACTTCGTGAAGCTGTCGGAGGCGATGGGCTGCTACGCGATCCGCTGCGAGTCCCCGGACGACCTCGACAAGGTCATCGAGGAGGCGAACTCGATCAACGACCGCCCGGTCGTCGTGGACTTCATCGTCCACGAGGACGCGATGGTGTGGCCCATGGTCGCCGCCGGCACCTCCAACGACGAGATCATGGCCGCCCGGGACGTCCGCCCCGACTTCGGCGACAACGAAGACGACTGAGCGAGAGAGACCGAAGAGATCATGTCCAAGCACACGCTCTCCGTCCTGGTGGAGAACACCCCCGGCATCCTCGCCCGGATCGCCGCCCTGTTCTCCCGCCGCGGCTTCAACATCGACTCGCTCGCGGTGGGCGTCACCGAGCACCCCGACATCTCCCGCATCACCATCGTCGTCGGCGTGGAGGACCTGCCGCTGGAGCAGGTCACCAAGCAGCTCAACAAGCTCGTCAACGTGCTGAAGATCGTCGAGCTGGAGCCGTCGCAGGCGGTGCAGCGCGAACTCGTCCTGGTGAAGGTGCGCGCCGACAACGAGACGCGCTCCCAGATCGTCGAGATCGTCCAGCTGTTCCGCGCCAAGACCGTCGACGTCTCCCCGGAGGCCGTCACCATCGAGGCCACCGGCTCCGGCGAGAAGCTGACCGCGATGCTCAAGATGCTGGAGCCGTACGGCATCAAGGAGCTCGTCCAGTCCGGCACGATCGCGATCGGCCGCGGTGCCCGTTCGATCACGGACCGGTCGCTGCGCGCCCTGGACCGGTCGGCGTAAGACCCGGAACGGGCGGTCGGCGCGCCGTCGGCCGCCCGTATTCCGAGACCCGCAGACTTCCCTTCCGCCCCCCGTCATACGGTGGGACGCAACACCTGCACTCCCGAGGAGAGAACCCAAAGTGGCCGAGCTGTTCTACGACGCCGACGCCGACCTGTCCATCATCCAGGGCCGCAAGGTCGCGGTCATCGGTTACGGCAGCCAGGGCCACGCCCACGCGCTGTCGCTCCGTGACTCGGGTGTCGACGTGCGCGTCGGTCTGCACGAGGGCTCCAAGTCCAAGGCCAAGGCCGAGGAGCAGGGCCTGCGCGTGGTGAGCCCGTCGGAGGCCGCCGCCGAGGCCGACGTCATCATGATCCTCGTCCCGGACCCGATCCAGGCCCAGGTCTACGAGGAGCACATCGCCCCCAACCTGAACGACGGCGACGCCCTGTTCTTCGGCCACGGCCTGAACATCCGCTACGGCTTCATCAAGCCCCCGGCCGGCGTGGACGTCTGCATGGTCGCCCCGAAGGGCCCGGGCCACCTGGTCCGCCGCCAGTACGAGGAGGGCCGCGGCGTTCCGTGCATCGCCGCCGTCGAGCAGGACGCCACGGGCAACGGCTTCGAGCTGGCCCTGTCCTACGCCAAGGGCATCGGCGGCACCCGCGCCGGCGTCATCAAGACGACCTTCACCGAGGAGACCGAGACCGACCTGTTCGGTGAGCAGGCCGTCCTCTGCGGTGGTACCGCCGCGCTGGTCAAGGCGGGCTTCGAGACGCTGACCGAGGCCGGCTACCAGCCGGAGATCGCCTACTTCGAGTGCCTGCACGAGCTGAAGCTGATCGTGGACCTCATGTACGAGGGCGGTCTGGAGAAGATGCGCTGGTCGATCTCCGAGACCGCCGAGTGGGGCGACTACGTCACCGGCCCGCGCATCATCACGGACGCCACCAAGGCCGAGATGAAGAAGGTCCTCGCCGAGATCCAGGACGGCACCTTCGCGACGCAGTGGATGGACGAGTACCACGGCGGCCTGAAGAAGTACAACGAGTACAAGAAGCAGGACTCCGAGCACCTGCTGGAGACCACCGGCAAGGAGCTGCGCAAGCTCATGAGCTGGGTCGACGAAGAGGCGTGAGCCGCCCGCCCGAGGGGCCGGAGCGACCCGCTCCGGCCCCTTCGGCGAACCCCGGGTAACGTCGGTGGTACGGCGTTGTCCATCCCGTCCGGCCACGGACGGGTGATCCTTCCGCAGCGGCACAGGACGACGTCCCATGCGCCACTAGACTGCTGCACACATACGCGTCAGGCCCACAGCGTCGTGCGTCTTCCGCGGCTAGCCCCCCTCCACCGCCTGCGGCCGTCGGGACGGCCGTCCGCAGCACTGGACTTGTGAGGACTCACGTGAGCTCGAAACCCGTCGTACTCATCGCTGAAGAGCTGTCGCCCGCCACCGTCGACGCCCTGGGCCCGGACTTCGAGATCCGGCACTGCAACGGCGCGGACCGGGCCGAGCTGCTCCCGGCCATCGCCGACGTGGACGCGATCCTGGTCCGTTCGGCCACCAAGGTCGACGCCGAGGCGATCTCCGCCGCGAACAAGCTGAAGGTCGTCGCACGAGCCGGCGTCGGCCTGGACAACGTGGACGTCTCCGCCGCCACCAAGGCCGGCGTGATGGTCGTCAACGCCCCCACCTCGAACATCGTGACCGCCGCCGAGCTGGCCTGCGGTCTCCTCGTCGCCACCGCCCGCCACATCCCGCAGGCCAACGCCGCGCTGAAGAACGGCGAGTGGAAGCGCAGCAAGTACACGGGCGTGGAGCTGGCCGAGAAGACCCTCGGTGTCGTCGGCCTCGGCCGCATCGGCGCGCTCGTCGCCCAGCGCATGTCCGGGTTCGGCATGAAGGTCGTGGCCTACGACCCCTACATCCAGCCCGCCCGCGCCGCCCAGATGGGCGTGAAGGTGCTGTCGCTGGACGAGCTGCTCGAGGTCTCCGACTTCATCACCGTGCACCTCCCCAAGACCCCCGAGACCGTCGGCCTCATCGGCGACGAGGCGCTGCGCAAGGTCAAGCCGAGCGTGCGCATCGTCAACGCCGCGCGCGGCGGGATCGTCGACGAGGAGGCGCTGTACTCCGCCCTCAAGGAGGGCCGGGTCGCCGGTGCCGGTCTCGACGTGTACGCGAAGGAGCCCTGCACGGACTCCCCGCTCTTCGAGTTCGACCAGGTCGTCTGCACCCCGCACCTCGGCGCCTCCACCGACGAGGCGCAGGAGAAGGCCGGTATCGCCGTCGCCCGCTCGGTGCGCCTCGCCCTCGCCGGTGAGCTCGTGCCCGACGCGGTCAACGTCCAGGGCGGCGTCATCGCCGAGGACGTCAAGCCGGGTCTGCCGCTCGCCGAGCGCCTGGGCCGGATCTTCACCGCGCTCGCCGGTGAGGTCGCGGTCCGCCTCGACGTCGAGGTCTACGGCGAGATCACCCAGCACGACGTGAAGGTGCTGGAGCTGTCCGCGCTCAAGGGTGTCTTCGAGGACGTCGTCGACGAGACGGTCTCCTACGTCAACGCCCCGCTGTTCGCGCAGGAGCGCGGCGTCGAGGTGCGCCTCACCACCAGCTCCGAGGCGACCGAGCACCGCAACGTCGTCACGGTGCGTGGCACGCTCTCCGACGGCGAGGAGGTGTCGGTGTCCGGCACGCTCGCCGGCCCCAAGCACCTCCAGAAGATCGTCGCGGTCGGCGACTACGACGTGGACCTGGCGCTCGCCGACCACATGCTGGTCCTGAAGTACGAGGACCGTCCCGGCATCGTCGGCACGGTCGGCCGCATCCTCGGCGAGGCGGGCCTCAACATCGCCGGCATGCAGGTGTCGCGTTCGGTGGCCGGCGGCGAGGCGCTGGCGGTCCTGACCGTGGACGACACGGTGACCGCGACCGTGCTGGCCGAGGTGGCCGCGGAGATCGGGGCGACCTCGGCCCGGTCGGTGAACCTGGCCTGACCTTTCCCGGGGGCCGCGCCCCCGGGCGCCCGTTCGCCCTGAACGGGCCGGCTTTCAGACGCCGGACGGGCTGAGCTGATCAGCCCGTCCGGCGTTCTTCCGTACCGCCCCCCGCCGCAGGGTCAGCACCGCCGCTGCCGCCGCGCAGACCAGCAGCCCCGCGCCCGTGACGGCCGCCGCGTGCATGCCGCTGGTGAAGGCCTCGCGCGCCGCCGTCGCCAGGGCGTCTCCCGCGCGCCCCGGAAGCCGGTCGGCCACGGCCAGGGCACCGCCCAGGGTCTCGTGTGCCGCAGCGGGTGCCGAGTCCGGGATCTCGTGCCGGAAGACGGCCGTGCCGATGGAGCCGAGGAACGCCATGCTCAGCGCGCCGCCGAACTCCGTGCCCGTCTCCAGCAGGGACGACGCGGCGCCCGCCTTCTCCACGGGAGCGGCGCTCAGGGCCAGGTCCGCCACCTGCGACATGACGGCCACGATGCCGCAGGCCAGGACGGCGCACGCGGCCAGCAGCAGCCAGAGCGAATCCGTGCCGGCCAGGGCCAGCATCACGTAGCCGCACGCGGCGACCGCGAAGCCGCCGCCCACGACGTGCGCACGGGGAACGCCCCGCTGCACGAGCTGTGCGGAGACCGGGGCGGCGAGCCCGATGGGCACCGAGGGCAGCAGGCTCCACAGCGCCGCTTCGAGGGGGCCCTTGTCCAGGACCGACTGGATGTACTGGGTCGTGAAGTACGCCGAGCCCATCATGCCGAAGGCGGCGGCGAGGTTGAGGACGACGGCCGGGCTGAAGCCGCGGGCCCGGAACAGGTCCGGCGAGATCAGCGGGGAGGCCGCCGTGCGCTGGCGGTGGACGAACAGCGCGGCGAAGAGCAGGCCGACGGTCACCGACATCACGTACCGCACGTTCCAGCCCTCGGCCGCGAGTTCCTTCAGCCCGTAGATCACAGGGAGCACCGCCGCCATCGACAGCGGGACGCTCAGCAGGTCGAAGCGGCCGGGGTGCGGCGTGCGCGACTCGGGCAGCAGGACGGGGCCGAGGGCCAGGAGCAGCAGCATCGCGGGCAGGTTGACCAGGAAGACCGAGCCCCACCAGAAGTGCTCGACGAGCACCCCGCTCATCACCGAGCCGAGCGCGATGCCGGCCGTCATCACGCCCGACCACACACCGATCGCCTTGGTCCGCTGCGCGGGGTCGGTGAACATCGTGCGCACGAGGGCCATCGTGGACGGCATCAGCGTCGCGCCGCCGATGCCGAGGACCGCGCGGGCGGCGATCAGGGTCTCGGCGCTGTTCGCGTAGGCCGCGACCAGGGAGGCCGAGCCGAAGGCGGCGGCGCCGATCAGCAGGAGCCTGCGGCGGCCGATGCGGTCGCCGAGGGAGCCCATCGTCATCAGCAGACCGGCCAGCACGAAGCCGTAGATGTCGAAGATCCACAGCTGCTGGGTGGCGCTCGGCTCCAGGTCGGCGCTGATCGCGGGGATCGCGAAGTAGAGGACCGAGACGTCCATCGAGACCAGCAGCAGCGGGAGCATCAGCACGCCGAGGGCCGTCCATTCGCGGCGGCCGGCGAGGGCGGGCGGGGGTGGGTTCGTCGTCATGGGCAGGACTGTACGAGCGCACTAAACGCTTGTCTAGTACGGGCGTTTAATACGTCCGTCTGGATTCCCGGTTAGGCTGGCGCGCCATGGGACATCGTGAGGATCTGCTGGAGGGCGCGAAGCGCTGCCTGCTGGCGAAGGGCTTCCTGCGCACGACCGCGCGCGACATCGTCAAGGAGTCGGGGACCAACCTGGCGTCGATCGGCTACCACTACGGCTCCAAGGACGCGCTGCTGGCACAGGCGTACGTGGAGATGGTGGAGGGCATGTCCGACGCCTTCGAGGGCGGCGGTGAGCTGCGCGGGGAGCCGGGCTCGCTGGAGCGCTTCACCGACGTCTGGGCGAACATCATCGGGACCATGCGGGAGCCCGGCTCGATGTGGCGGCTCAGCCTGGAGATCGTGGCCATGGGAGACCAGCTGCCGGAGGTGCGGGAGCACCTCGCACGGGCCCAGCGCGAGGGCGCGCGCGGCATCCTGCCCCTCTTCCTCGGCGGACACGAGGCCGACGTGACGGACGAGCAGGTGGACACCGTCGGGTACTTCTACCTGACCATGATGATGGGCCTGATGGCGCAGTGGACCTTCGACCCGGAGCACGCTCCGGAGGCCGAGCAGCTCGCAGCTGGACTCCGCCGGGTGATCGAGGCGGCCGGGGGGAAGTGACGCCTCACCCGGGCGCGCCGACCACCGAGTCGATGGCGGAGGCGGTGTCGGGGGCGGTACGGGTGGGGGTGAGTGCCGTCCCGGTCCAGGAGCGGCCCGACGACACCCAGACGCTGCGGGCGCCGATGCCGGCCGCGCCGGCGATGTCGGCGTGCGGGGAGTCGCCGATCACCCAGGCGCCGTCGAGCGTGGCGCCGGCAGCGGCGGCAGCGGCGTGGAAGATCTCCGGCGCGGGCTTCTTGTGGCCGACGGCCTCGGAGACGGCCCAGCCGTGGGTCAGCGCGTCGAGGCCGGTGACGCGGATCTTCCTCTCCTGCTGGGAGGTACGGCCGTTGGTGACGATGGCGAGGGTCCAGCCGGCGGCGGTTGCCTTCTCGAGCGCGGTGCGGACGGGCGCGGTCAGCACGACACGGTCGGCCGCGCCCCGGTCGAGCAGAGCGCGGACCGCCTCCCCGGGGACACGGTCGCCGTACCGCCCCTGCATGGCCCGGGCGACCTCCGGCCGGGGCGTGTAGCCACTGGCGTCGACGGTCATGAGCCAGTCGACGTCGTCCTCGGGCAGCCCGTGGTCGGCGAGGAAGTCCAGCAGCGTGGCGCGGTAGGCGGCGTCCCGGTCGATCAGGGTGTTGTCGAGGTCGAGCAGCAGCAGCGGCATGAACGGGCCGTCCTCACAGTCGGTGGGCCTTGAGGGCCATGTGCAGCAGCAGACGGTCCTCGCCGTCGTCGAGGTCGAGGCCGGTGAGCTTCTCGATCCGGGACAGGCGGTAGTACAGGGTCTGGCGGTGGATGCCCAACTCGGCGGCGGCCCGGGCGGCCTGGCCGGCGCAGTCGAGGTAGACCTCGGCCGTCCGGGCGAGTTCGTGATGGACCGGGGTGAGCAACGCGCGGGCGACGGGGTCGTGAGCGACCTCGGGGGGCAGGGCGGTGAGCAGCCGGAACGGCCCGATCGACGCCCACCGCGCGACCGGCCCGAAACGCGCCTCGGCCAGTGCCGCCCGGGCGGCCGCCGACGCCTCCCGCCAGGCGGTTGCCGACTCGGCGAGGCCGGAACGGGGGGTGGCGAGACCGGCGGCCGCCGATCCCGGGCCGTCGCTCTTCCCGCTCGGGGTGCTCGGTGTGCTCGCCCCGCTTGCCCTGCCCGGCCCGCTCCCGGTTCTCCCGCTCGCCCCGCTCTCCGGGCCGCTTGCGCCGCGCGCCCGCTCCAGCAGCCGCCCCGCCGCCGTGGTCGCCGGAGTCAGGACGTCCGGGGAGCGCAGGCGGATCAAGACCGCCAGGCACTGGGCCGCCGCTCCCCACGGCAGGGTGCACAGCGCCGTCGCACCGGGGACCGCACGGACCGACGGTGCGTCGTCCGGATCGGCCGAGGGCCAGGGGGCGACGCACAGCAGGGCGTGGAGGCCGTCGGCGCGGGGGCCGAGGGCCGTACGGAGCTCGGCGACGGCCATGTCGCTCTGCCAGCCGGGCTCGGCGGTGAGGACGGCCCGGAGCTCGCGGCTGAGGTCGGCGCCGTGCTGCGCCTCGTCCGCGAGCAGGGCGCCGATACGGGCCGTGACCCCCATGGCGGCGGTGAGCCGGGGCTCGCTCGGGCCGGGGTCGTCGTCCAGGAGCCAGACATAGCCGTGCACCACGCCCCGGTGACGGACGGGGAGGCAGATCCGGCCCCGGTAGACCCCGGCCTCCGGTGTCGGAGGGATACGGACCGGCGCCGTCGCCCGGGTGATGCCGAAGCCCTCGAACCAGGCCCGGACCGCCGCCGTCGAACGGCGGGTGAGGATCGAGCGGGTGCGCACCGGGTCCAGGGCCGACGGGTCGAGGTCGCCCTCACTGTCGTAGGCCCCGAAGGCGATCAGCTCGAAGTCCCGGTTCTCCAGGGTCGCGGGCGCGCCCAGCAGCTCCGAGATCTCCTCGACCAGCTCCTCGTAGTCGCCCCTGTGTTCCGACGTCACCCGGGCATTGTCGCGCACTTCCCGGAACCCTTCATACATCTGTCTGAGATCTGCGGCACGGATGCGTGACAGCTGTCGATGGCCCACGATCGGAGGGATCCTTAGGTTTCACGGTGGTTCTCCGTGCCGTACCCGACGCGTCATGCGCGAGGGGTCCGGCCATCACGTTGCTTGTGCTCTGGAGGTGCCCCGTGCTGGGTCCCGTGATTCTCGCCGCGTCCCGCAGCGACCGGATGCGACGCCTGATCTCGGCGGCCCCGGTGACCAAGCAGGTCGTCGACCGCTTCATCCCCGGCGAGGACGTCGACGACATCGTCCCCGTCGTCCGGGACCTCGCCGACCACGGCCTCGAACTGACGATGGACGTCGTCGGCGAGGACATCACCAACCCCGCGCAGGCCGCCGCAGCCCGGGACGCCTACCTGGAGCTGGTCGACCGCCTCAAGCCGCTGGAGCTCGGCACCCGCGCCGAGATGTCGGTGAAGCTGTCGATGTTCGGGCAGGCCTTGGACGACGGCCACGAGCTGGCCCTGAGCAACGTCCGCCCGGTTGTCGAGGCCGCCGCCGAGATCGGCACCACGGTCACGCTCGACGCCGAGGACCACACCACCCTCGACTCGATGTTCGCCATCCACGAGGAGCTGCGGAAGGACTTCCCGCAGACCGGCTGCGTCATCCAGGCCTACCTGTTCCGCACCGAGGCGGACGCCCGCCGCCTCGCGGAGAGCGGCAGCCGGGTCCGCCTGGTCAAGGGCGCCTACAAGGAGCCTGCGTCGGTCGCGTACCAGGAAAAACACGAGATCGACCGGGCATACGTCCGCGTTCTGCGGACGCTGATGGCGGGGGAGGGGTACCCGATGATCGGGTCCCACGACCCGCGCCTGATCGCGATCGGCCAGGAGCTCGCCCACCAGGCCGGGCGCAAGCTCGACGAGTACGAGTTCCAGATGCTGTACGGCATCCGCACCGACGAGCACCTGCGGCTGGCCGCCGAGGGCCACCGGATGCGCGTCTACACCGCGTACGGCACCGACTGGTACGGCTACTTCATGCGCCGTCTCGCGGAGAAGCCGGCCAACCTGCGCTTCTTCGCCCGCAGCATGCTCACCAAGGGCTGACCGAATCACCGCTCAGTAAGGAGTTACGGAAAACATGGACGCTGTGACCCAGGTCCCCACCCCCGTCAACGAGCCGGTGCACGGCTACGCCCCCGGCTCGCCCGAGCGGGCCCGCCTGGAGGCCAAGCTGAAGGAGCTGGCCGACAACCCCGTCGACCTGCCCTGCACCATCGGCGGCGAGAAGCGGATGGGCGGCGGCGAGGCCTTCAAGGTCGTCCAGCCGCACAACCACCGGGCCGTGCTCGGCACGTACCGCAACGCCACCCAGGCGGACGCCCAGGACGCCATCGACGCGGCCCTGGCCGCCGCTCCCGCCTGGCGTGCGATGTCCTTCGACGACCGCGCGGCGATCATCCTGCGCGCCGCCGAACTGCTGTCCGGGCCCTGGCGCGAGACGCTCGCCGCCTCCACCATGCTCGGCCAGTCCAAGACCGCCCAGCAGGCCGAGATCGACACGCCCTGCGAGCTGATCGACTTCTGGCGGTTCAACGTCTCCTACGCCCGCAAGCTGCTCGCCGAGCAGCCCCCGGCGAACTCGCCCGGTGTGTGGAACCGTCTGGACCACCGCCCGCTGGAGGGCTTCGTCTACGCGATCACGCCCTTCAACTTCACCGCCATCGCGGGCAACCTCCCGACGGCCCCCGCCCTGATGGGCAACGTCGTCGTCTGGAAGCCGTCCCCGACGCAGACCCACGCCGCCGTGCTGCTGATGCAGCTGCTGGAGGAGGCCGGTCTGCCCAAGGGCGTCATCAACCTCGTCACCGGTGACGGCATCGAGGTCTCCGAGGTCGCCCTGGAGCACCGCGACCTCGCCGGCATCCACTTCACCGGCTCGACGCCCACCTTCCAGTACCTGTGGAAGACGGTCGGCAACAACATCGAGAAGTACCGCACCTACCCGCGCCTCGTCGGCGAGACCGGCGGCAAGGACTTCCTCGTCGCCCACCCGTCGGCCGACCCGGCGATCCTGAAGACGGCGTTCACCCGCGGTGCCTTCGAGTTCCAGGGCCAGAAGTGCAGCGCCACCTCCCGCGCGTACATCCCGGCCTCGATCTGGAACGCGGGCTTCAAGGAGGAGCTCGCGGCCGAGGTCGACGGCATCAAGATGGGTGACGTCACCGACCTGTCGAACTTCATCGGCGCCGTCATCGACGAGCGTGCCTTCGCCAAGAACAAGGCCGCCATCGACCGCGCCAAGGAGGACGCCACCTGCACGATCGTCGCGGGCGGCACCTACGACGACTCCGAGGGCTATTTCGTCCGCCCGACCGTCATCGAGTGCACCGACCCGGAGAACGAGGTCTTCCGCACCGAGTACTTCGGCCCGATCATCGCCGTGCACGTCTACGAGGACGACAAGTACGACGAGATGCTGACCCAGATGGAGTCCGTCTCCGACTACGCCCTGACCGGCTCGGTCATCGCGAACGACCGCGCGGCGGCGGCCTACACGGCCGACAAGCTCCGCTACGCGGCCGGCAACTTCTACATCAACGACAAGTCGACCGGCGCCGTCGTCGGCCAGCAGCCCTTCGGCGGCGGCCGTGCCTCCGGCACCAACGACAAGGCCGGCGCCCCGCAGAACCTGATGCGCTGGACCCTGACCCGCGCCATCAAGGAGACGCTGGTCCCGCCGACGGACTACACGTACCCGCACATGGGCTGACACCCCCCCCGCACGAACCGCCGGGCCAGGTCGAAAAGACCTGGCCCGTCGGCATGCCGGGCGAAAGACTGGGCCGATGACCATCCCTGTGCGCACCGCCCACACCGCCGATCTGAGCCCCGCCGAACTCGACGCCGTGCGCGGCCTGCTGGACGCCGCGTTCGAGGGGGACTTCGGGGACGAGGACTGGGATCACGGGCTCGGCGGCATGCACGCCCTCGTGCACGACGGCTCCGGGCTCGCCGCGCACGGGGCGGTCGTGATGCGGCGGGTGCGGCACGGGGGGCGGTGGTTGCGGGCCGGGTACGTCGAGAACGTCGCCGTGCGCGCCGACGTCCGCCGTGGCGGCCTCGGCGGGCGGGTCATGGCGGAGCTGGAGCGTGTCGTCGACCGCGCCTACGATCTCGGCGCCCTGTCCGCGAGCGACGAGGGTGCCCGGCTCTACACCTCCCGCGGCTGGGAGTGCTGGAGCGGTCGGGTGCACGCCCTCGGCCCGCGGTACGGCATCGTCCGGCTGCCGGAGGAGGAGGGCAGCACGTATGTCCGCACCGCCCTGGCCGGCTCCCTCGACCCCGCGCACGAGCTGGTCTTCGACTGGCGCGACGGCGACGTGCTCTAGAAATCACCGCAGGTCAGCACGGTGTGACCCAGTCCACCGTCTCAGATAGTAGGAAGTCCGAGTAATTGTGGAGACAGACGCTCCGCGCTCCCTTAGCTTTGTAGGAGCCGAACGTCTCGCTCGACCAAGCGAATGGCGGTCGTGAGCCGGGCCCCGTGCAGGCAACCCCTGCGGCACCGCTCCCCGCCCCTTTGGGGGTCCCACCCACGCCCATTAGGCAGTGGGGGAGTCTCGTAACCCTCCCTGTGCACTCCGTGCTGTCGAAGGAGTCGATTTCCCATGGCCGAGACGACCGTCCGCCGCCGAGTCCGCCACGTCTCCCGCACGACCGAGTCCGACCGGAAGAACGCCGCCGCCGCGCTCCAGCGCGCCCTCGACCGCAGGGACAACGGCGGATCCAGCGGCCACTGAGCCGCGCACCGCAACAGGACCGGGAGCCGCCCGACGGGGCGCGGTGCGGGTCTCATGCCCCGCGCCGCACCTCGAAGTGGTCGATCCGCTCACCGCTCGACGCCAGCGCCGACACCTTCAGCCTCGGCCTTGCGCCGCTGACCGCCTCCACCGAGAGGAACGAGAAGCCGCGGTAGCGCACCCGTGACCACTGCGCCGACTCCGCCTTGGTGTCCCGGGACTTGGTCCACCGGAACGTGGTGACCGGCTCGTGGTCGGCGGTGTTCCCCTCGTAGCTCTCCTTGACGCCGTCGGGGAAGCCGTACAGGTCCTTGCCGCCCCCGCCCGCGGTGACGTACACGATCCCGTCCCGCCGCGGATCCGTCGTCCCGCCGACCGGCACCGGCCGGCCCACCTCGCCGTTCCGGATGGCGTCCGTCCGCTCGTAGACGTGGTTGTGCCCGTTGATCACCAGGTCCACCTCGTGCCGGGCGAACAGCGGCAGCCACTCGGCGCGCACTCCGCCGTCGGAGGCGTGCGTGGACGTCGAGTACGCGCAGTGGTGGAAGAAGACGACGATGAAGTCGACGTCCTTCGAGGACCGCAGCTCGCCGAGCTTGCCGTCCAGCCACGTCGTCTGCCGGCCCTCCGTGTAGCCGAAGTTGGCGGGGATCTCGTAGGACACGTCGTTCGCGTCCAGCGCGACCACACCCACGTTGCCGTACGTGAAGGCGTACACCCCCGGTGCCGTGCGCGCGTCGAAGCCGCTGTCCGGCAGGGAGAACCGGGCGAGCTGGCCGCCGTAGCCGTCGGGTGAGTACCAGGCCTCCATGTCGTGGTTGCCGGTCGTCACCATCCACGGCACCGACCGCGCCACCGGCTCGGTCTGCTTCAGGAACCGGTCCCACTGGCTCGCGTCGAAGACGTCCGACTCCTTGCCCTTGCCGGTCGGATCGGCGTAGCAGATGTCACCGGCGTGCAGATGGAAGGCGGGCTCGTGGCGCAGCAGCGTACGGTCGTTGAGGGCCGCCTCGTCACCGACGCCCTGGTCGCCGAACGCGGTGAACACGAAACGCTCGGGCGCACTCGCCGGTGCCGTGCGGAAGGACGTGACGGTCGACCGGTGCCGTGGGGAGGCCGGGTCGAAGCCCTCGTGGCCGACGCCGTAGTAGTACGTCGTGTCCGGACGCAGGCCGTCCAGCGCGGCGTGCAGGTAGTACTGCTCGACCGCCGCCCGGATGCCCTTCAGCTCCGGGGTGTGCAGGTCGCGCAGCTCCGCCTCGACCTTGCGGCCGAGGTCGTCGGGGCGCAGGCCCACCCGGACGTACGGCTTCTTCACCGCGAGCGGCACCTGCCAGGAGATCCGCATCTGCGTCTTCGGATCGGCGCCGAAGGCCAGATGGCGGCCGAACGGGGTGACGAAGGAGCCGGGCGCCTTCGACGTGGCGGGCGCCGGGCCCCCGGTCGCCGTGGCGCCGCCCTGCCCGGCACGGGAGCCGGAGCCGCAGCCGGTCAGCAGGCCGCTCGCCACCGCGCCCGCGGTCACCAGGGTGCGCCTTCGCGACAGCCGCGTCCGCAGGTACTCGTGCTGCTCCGCCATGCTCATCCGGCCGGCGAGCTCGGGCGGGATGCCGAAGTGAGGGATCTCCATGTCCCGAGAACTTCCCAGCAAAGGCCAACGACCGCACCACATACGGGTGAACGGCACCCGACGGACGCGTGCCGTCCCCCGGGTGGACGCCTCCGGATGTGTCCGCATCACGGACACCGCGTGTCATCCCATGGGACGAGGAGTAGGGTGCCCGCATGTCTCGCAGCATCAATCTCGCAGTGATTCCCGGTGACGGCATCGGCCAGGAGGTCGTGGCCGAAGGCCTGAAGGTCCTCTCCGCCGTCCTTCCGCAGGATGTGAAGCTGGAGACCGAGGAGTACGACTTCGGCGCCCGGCGCTACCACGCCACCGGTGAGACCCTCACCGACGCCGACCTCGACGCCCTGAAGCGGCACGACGCCATCCTGCTCGGCGCGATCGGCGACCCGTCCGTGCCGTCCGGCGTCCTGGAGCGCGGCTTCCTGCTCAAGCTGCGCTTCGCCTTCGACCACCACGTCAACCTGCGTCCCTCCAAGCTGCTGCCGGGTGTCGCCACCCCGCTCGCGGGCGAGCCGGAGATCGACTTCGTCGTGGTCCGTGAGGGCACCGAAGGCCCGTACACCGGCAACGGCGGCACGATCCGCAAGGGCACCGAGCACGAGGTCGCCACCGAGGTCTCCGTGAACACGGCCTTCGGCGTCGAGCGCGTGGTCCGGGACGCCTTCGCCCGGGCGCAGGCCCGCCCCCGCAAGAAGCTCGCGCTGATCCACAAGAACAACGTGCTGACCTTCGCGGGACACCTGTGGACGAACGTCTTCAACAAGGTGGCCGAGGAGTTCCCCGAGGTCACCACCGAGTACATGCACGTGGACGCGGCGACGATCTACCTCGTCACGCAGCCCGAGCGCTTCGACGTGATCGTCACCGACAACCTCTTCGGCGACATCGTCACCGACCTCGCCGCGGCCGTCTCCGGCGGCATCGGCGTCGCCGCGAGCGGCAACATCAACCCCTCCGGCGACTTCCCGTCCATGTTCGAGCCCGTGCACGGCTCGGCCCCGGACATCGCCGGGCAGGGCAAGGCCGACCCGACCGCCACCGTGCTGTCCGTCGCGCTGCTCCTGCGCCACCTCGGCTACGAGGCCGAGGCCGCCCGCATCGACGAGGCGGTCGCCGCCGACCTCGGCGAGCGCGCCGGCAAGCCCGCCCGTACCACCTCGGAGACCGGCGACGCGCTCGCCGTACGCGTAGCCGGCTGACCCGCCGCTGCTTTCCGCAGGCCGCCGGGTCGCATCCGCGCCCGGCGGCTTCCGCATGTTCCCGCCGGGTGCCACCCTCGACCACCGGGCCGCAGTCACCCCGTTCCTTCCGCCGCCGCCTCCGGGCGATAATCGAACGCGAGGCCGCGGAATGAGGGAATGCTCGGACGTCCTAGCACTGGTCACCATCAGAGCAGTACCGAGCGCGGCCCGTCACTACAACCGGTGAAGGACATCAACCCATGACGACGCCCACGATCGAGCTCAAGCCCTCCGCCAACCCGCTCTCCGCCGCCGAGCGCGAGCAGATCCTGGCCAACCCCGGGTTCGGCCGCCACTTCACCGACCACATGGTGACGATCAAGTGGACGGAAGGCCGGGGCTGGCACGACGGCCAGCTCGTGCCGTACGCGCCGATCTCCCTCGACCCCGCCACCACGGTCCTGCACTACGCACAGGAGATCTTCGAAGGGCTGAAGGCCTACCGGCAGCCCGACGGATCCGTGGCCACCTTCCGGCCCGAGAAGAACGCCGAGCGGTTCCAGCGCTCCGCCCGCCGGCTCGCGATGCCCGAACTGCCGGTCGAGACGTTCATCGAGGCGTGCGACGTCCTGGTGCAGCAGGACAAGGCGTGGGTGCCGGCGCACGGCGGCGAGGAGTCCCTCTACCTGCGCCCGTTCATGATCGCCACCGAGGTCGGGCTGGGTGTGAAGCCGGCCAACGAGTACCTGTTCCTGGTGATCGCCTCCCCGGCCGGGGCGTACTTCCCCGGTGGTGTGAAGCCGGTGTCCATCTGGGTCTCCGAGGACCGCGTCCGCGCCGTCCCCGGCGGCATGGGCGACGCGAAGACGGGCGGCAACTACGCGGCGTCCCTGCTCGCGCAGGCCGAGGCCGCGACGAAGGGCTGCGACCAGGTCTGCTACCTCGACGCCGTGGAGCACACGTGGGTCGAGGAGCTGGGCGGCATGAACCTGTACTTCGTGTACGGCGACAAGATCGTCACGCCGTCGCTGACCGGGTCGATCCTGGAGGGCGTCACGCGCGACTCCCTGCTCGCCGTCGCCCGCGACCTCGGGTACGAGGCCGAGGAGGGCCGGGTCTCGGTCGACCAGTGGCAGCGGGACTCGGAGAACGGGTCGCTGACGGAGGTCTTCGCCTGCGGTACGGCCGCGGTGATCACTCCGGTCGGTACGGTGAAGCGGGCCACGGCGGAGTGGAAGCAGAGCGGGGGAGAGCCGGGCGAGGTCACGCTCCGGCTGCGCCAGGCGCTGCTTGACATTCAGCGGGGTACGGCCTCGGACGCCCACGGTTGGATGCACCGCCTGGGCTGACCGCGCCCGGGCCCCCGGGGGCTCCGCCCCCGGACCTCCGGGCCCGTCCCCCCCCCCACCGCCCGCATCAGTCGGACACCGATGCCGGTGCAGGGGCCTCGACCCCGGGTTCCGTCGAAACGGACCCCGGGGACGACACCAGATACGCCACCCCTCCCACCACCCCCGACAGCAGGAAGCTGCAGTCCACCCCGCCCGTCAGCGCCAGCAGGGGGCCCTCGTAGGGCGGCAGGGACACCGCCAGGACGCCCACCGTCGCCCCGGCCGCCCAGGAGAGGGCCGCCGGGACGTTCCAGCCGGAGCGGTACCAGTAGACGCCGCCCCGGGCGCGGCGGTTGAAGACCTGGAGGGCGTCCGGGTCGTAGACGCCGCCGCAGCGGGCGAAGCCGATGAGGGTGATGACCGCCCAGGGCGTGCCGATGGCGGTCAGGAGCAGCACGAAGGACGTCATCGCGTCCTGCGCGGTCGAGTAGTAGTGCCCGGCGAAGACACAGACCGTGGCGACGGCCGCGACCACATGGGTCGCCGCCGTGGCGACGGCCGCGACCACATGGGTCGCCCGGGCCCGGGAGGCGCGCGGCAGGATCGCGTCCAGGTCGAGACCCATCGAGTACAGCATCAGCCCCGCGTTGCCGACCGACCCCGCCGAGGCCGCGAGCAGCAGCGGGACCAGGTACCAGCCGGGGGCCGCGTCGACCAGCGGGCCCGCGTAGTCGAGGGCCGCTCCGGCCGCGTACGCCGTGAACGTGCCGAACAACTGCGGCACCAGCAGGCCCAGCATCAGTCCCAGCCAGGTCGCGTGCAGCACCCGGCGGGGGGAGTGCCGGGCCGGTGAGATGTAGCGGGTGTAGTCGCCGAGCAGCGTGATGAACGCGACCGGTCCGGACAGTCCGGCAGCCACCGCCGCGAGCAGCCACGTGGGCCAGAACCCGCCCAGCAGATAGCCGCCGGCCTCCGGCAGCGCCGCGGCGGTGAAGCCGGGGGCGTAGGCGATCACGCCGAGCGCCAGCAGGGCCGTCATGCCGAACGCCAGCACCCGTGACATCGCCAGCAGGACCCGGTAGCCGTAGACGGCGCCCGCGACGGTGGCCGCGGCGAGCAGCCCGTAGACCACGCCGTACGAGATCCCGCCCTGCGGCAGTCCGGCCAGCCGGCCCAGCACGCTCACCATCACGTCCCCGCCGATCCACACCGTCAGCGCGGTGTAGCCGAGGGCCAGGAGCAGCCCGACCACCGAGCCGACCAGCCGCCCGCGCACCCCGAACTGCGCGCCGGAGGAGGTCGACAGGTTGGTGCCGGTGCGCAGCGACACCAGCGCCAGCGGGGCCGTGAACAGCACGCCCACCACCGTGCCGGCGAGCACCGCGCTGACCGACGACCACCAGTCCAGGCCGAACGACGGCGGCAGCCAGCCGAAGACGATCACACCCAGGCAGAGGTTGGAGCCGAGCAGGATCGAGACGAGGTCGCGTGGCCCGCTCGTGCGTTCCTCCTCCGGGACGGTGTCGACTCCGCGCTGTTCGATCGGCATGCTGGTCTCCCTCAGTTAGAGCGACGTTCAATGTGCTGCGCGCATTGCTCCACCGTCAACCTTTCGGTCGATGGAATTCATGTTTAGAGTGATGCTCTAAATGGAGGGAGTGACATGCGGCTGACCCCGACCGAACGCGACCGGCTGCTGCTCTTCGGCGCCGCCGAGCTCGCCCGCGCCCGCAGGGCGAGGGGACTGAGGCTCAATGTCCCCGAGGCGACCGCGCTCATCGCCGACACCGTGTGCGAGGCCGCCCGGGACGGCAGGCGGCTCGCGGAGGCCGTCGAGGCCGCCCGGTCCGTCCTCGGGCCCGGCGACGTGCTGCCCGGTGTCGCCGACGTCGTCACGGAGGTGCACGTCGAGGCCGTCTTCGACGACGGCTCCCGGCTCGCGGTCGTCTCCGACCCCATCGGAGGCGGCTCGGGGCCGGACGCCCCGGGTGCGCTGCTGCCCGGGCCGCGGGACGCCGAGCCCGAGCCGGCCGAGCGGCTCACGGTCACCAACACCGCGGCCGTGCCCGTCTCGGTGACCTCCCACTTCCACTTCTTCGAGGCCAACCCGCGGCTCGACTTCGACCGCGAACGGGCCTACGGCATGCGGCTCGCCGTGCCCGCGGGGTCGTCCGTCCGGTTCGGGCCGGGGGAGAGCGCCGAGGTCGGGCTGGTGCCGATCGGGGGCGGGCGGATCGCGATCGGTTTCGCCGGGCTCGTCGACGGGCCGCTGGACGCGCCGGGCGCCAAGGGGGAGGCCCTGAGGCGGGCCGCCGCCTGCGGCTATCTCGGCGTACCGGAAACAGCCGGTCAGGAGGTCGGGCGATGAGCCGCCCAGGAGGCCACCCCGCCGAGGCGCGCCGCCTCACCCCGTACGAGTACGCCGCCACGCACGGCCCCCGCGCCGGCGACCGCATCCGGCTCGGTGACTCGGGTCTGGTCGTCGAGGTCGAGTCCGACTCCCAGCGCCGGGGCGACGAGTTCCTCGCCGGTTTCGGCAAGACCGCCCGCGACGGACTGCACCTGAAGGCGGCGGCGGTCCGCGAGACCTGTGACGTCGTCATCAGCAACGTCGTCGTCATCGACGCCGTGCAGGGCGTCCGGAAGGTGTCCATCGGCATCCGCGAGGGCCGCATCCGCGCGATCGGGCGGGCCGGCAACCCCGACACCCTCGACGGGGTCGACGTCGTCGTCGGCACGGGTACCTCGATCGTCTCCGGCGAGGGCCTCATCGCCACCGCCGGGGCCGTCGACACCCACGTCCACCTGCTGTCGCCGCGCATCATGGAGGCGTCGCTCGCCTCCGGCGTGACCACGGTCGTCGGGCAGGAGTTCGGGCCGGTGTGGGGCGTCGGCGTCAACTCGCCCTGGGCGCTGCGGCACGCGTTCAACGCCTTCGACGCCTGGCCCGTCAACATCGGCTTCCTGGGCCGGGGATCGTCCTCGCACGAGGCGCCCCTGGTCGAGGCCCTCGCCGAGGGCGGCGCCTGCGGGTTCAAGGTGCACGAGGACATGGGCGCCCACACCCGCGCGCTGGACACCGCCCTGCGCGTCGCCGAGGAGCACGACGTCCAGGTCGCCCTGCACAGCGACGGGCTGAACGAGTGCCTGTCCGTGGAGGACACCCTGCGCGTGCTGGAGGGCCGCACCATCCACGCCTTCCACATCGAGGGCTGCGGCGGCGGGCACGTCCCCAACGTCCTGAAGATGGCGGGCGTGCCGAACGTCATCGGCTCCTCCACCAACCCCACCCTGCCCTTCGGCCGGGACGCCGTCGCCGAGCACTACGGCATGATCGTCTCCGTCCACGACCTCAAGACCGATCTGCCCGGCGACGCCGCCATGGCCCGCGACCGCATCCGCGCGGGGACCATGGGCGCCGAGGACGTCCTGCACGACCTGGGCGCGATCGGCATCACCTCGTCGGACGCGCAGGGCATGGGACGCGCGGGCGAGACCGTCCGCCGAACGTTCGCCATGGCCGGGAAGATGAAGGCCGAGTTCGGCGCCCCCGACGACGAGCACGACAACGAGCGCGTCCTGCGCTACATGGCCAAGCTGACCATCAACCCCGCACTCGCGCACGGGCTCGCGCACGAGGTCGGATCCATCGAGACCGGCAAGCTCGCCGACATCGTGCTGTGGCGGCCCGAGTACTTCGGCGCCAAACCGCAACTGGTGCTGAAGGCCGGCTTCCCGGCGTACGGCGTGGTGGGCGACCCGGGCGCGGCGACCGACACCTGCGAACCCCTCGTCCTCGGGCCGCAGTTCGGCGCGCACGGGGCGACACCGGCCGACATCTCGGTGGCGTTCGTCGCGCAGGCCGCGCTCGACCAGGGGCACGACACCATGCCGACCCGGCGCCGCAGGGCCGCCGTGCGCGGCACCCGCGGCATCGGCCCGGCCGACCTGCGCCTCAACTCCCGTACCGGAACGGTCGACGTCGACCAGCGCACCGGTCTCGTCACCCTCGACGGCGAGCCGCTGCGCTCCGAGCCCGCCGAGTCCGTCTCCCTCAACCGTCTCTACTTCCTCTGAGGATCAACGATGTCCGCAGCCGCCGACGGCTTCCGCATGCCCGCCGAATGGGCCCCGCACGAGCGCACCTGGATGGCCTGGCCGGGCCGGAACCAGACCTTCGACGACCCCGGGGAGCTGGCCGCCGCCCGGGGCGCCTGGGCCGCGGTCGCCAGGGCCGTACGCCGCTTCGAGCCGGTGACGGTGGTGTGCGGGCCGGGGCAGTCGGGCGAGGCGCGCGCCCTGCTGGGGGAGGACGTCGACACGGTCGAGCGGGACCTCGACGACGCCTGGATGCGCGACGTCGGCCCCACCTTCCTGACCGACGGCAGGGGAGGACTGGCAGCCGTCGACTGGACGTTCAACGGCTGGGGCGCCCAGGAGTGGGCCCGCTGGGAGCACGACGCGAAGATCGCCGGGCACGTCGCCGACCTCGCCGGGGCGCGGACGTACCCCTCGGAGCTGGTCAACGAGGGCGGGGCGATCCACGTCGACGGCGAGGGCACGGTCCTGCTGACCGAGACCGTCCAGCTCGGCCCGGAGCGCAACCCGGGCTGGACCCGCGAGCAGGTCGAGGCCGAGATCCACGCGCAGCTCGGCACCCGCAAGGCGATCTGGCTGCCGCGCGGCCTGACCGGCGACTACCCTCCCCCGAGCTCCCGGCCCGGCTCGAGCAGGGGGAACCCTCATCCCGTCTTCGGCACCCTCGGCCACGTCGACATCGTCGCGGCGTTCGCCCGCCCGGGCGTCGTCGTGGCCCACTCCCAGCCCGACCCCGCCCATCCCGACCACGAGGTCACCCGGGAGGTCATCGGCCTGCTGAAGTCGCAGACGGACGCCCGCGGCCGGCGCCTGGAGGTCGTCGAGGTCCCCGCCCCGACCGTCCTGGAGGCCGACGGCCACTGGGCCGACCACTCCTACATCAACCACTACCTGTGCAACGGCGGCGTGGTGCTGTGCGGTTTCGACGACCCGCGCGACGAGATCGCCGCGGGCGTCTTCCGCCGCCTGTTCCCCGAGCGCACCGTGACGCTGGTGGACGCCCGTACGATCTTCGCGGGCGGTGGCGGCATCCACTGCATCACACAGCAGCAGCCGAGGATCTAGGAGTCGCACATGGCCGGAGGGCGACGGCAGGCCCCGCCCCGTGAGGACGTCCTCGCCGCGGCCATGGAGATGATCGCCGAGCGCGGCCTGGAGAAGCTCACCATGGCCGCGCTCGGCCGCGAGGTCGGCATGAGCAGCGGGCATCTGCTCTACTACTTCGGCTCAAAGGACGAACTGCTGCTGCGCACCCTGGAGTGGAGCGAGGGCCGGCTCGGCGCCGAGCGGGGGCGCCTGCTCACCCGGACCGCGCCCGCCCGCGAACGCCTCGACGCCTACGTCGACCTGTACGTCCCGGACGGGCACCGCGACCCGCACTGGACGCTGTGGCTGGAGGTCTGGAACCGCTCGCAGAACGCCGATGAGGACGCCCGGGAGCGGCAGGCCGCCATCGAGGGCGCCTGGCACCGCGACCTGGTCGCCCTGCTCGCCGAGGGCATCTCGCGCGGGGAGTTCCGCCGCGTCGACCCGGACCGCTTCGCCGCCCGGCTGCGGGCGCTGCTCGACGGCTTCGCCATCCACGTGGCGATCGGCCTGCGCGGCACCGACCGGGCGCAGATCCTCCGGCACGTGGGCGAGTTCCTCACCGACAGCCTCCTCACCGACGGCTGAGAGCCCTCCCGGGCTGTGCCCGTCCGGGCTGTGCCCGTCCGCGTCCGTCACCCGAGGTGACCGACCGCATCCTGAGACGGCGGTGAGCGGAGCGCGGGGGGTGTGCCAAACTGCCCTCGTGCTCTCGTTCGCCATGATTATTGGCAGCAGGCGCGCCGGTCCGCAGTGACCATCACGTACGACCAGGTACGGGTGGACACCGTCGTCCTCGACCCGCGCGCAGACCTCTCGCACCCGCGAGAGGTTTTTCGCATTTCTGGCCCACCCACAGCCGGAGGCGAGAGCGCGAGGGAGTATGTGAGGGCGGTGGAGCCGGTCATTCCGGTACGACCGAGATCCCATCCTCAGGAGCCTTGAGACCATGACCGAAACCAGCGAGCTCGACGATTCGTTCCACGTCTTCGACACCACCCTGCGCGACGGCGCCCAGCGGGAGGGCATCAACCTCACCGTCGCGGACAAGCTGGCCATCGCACGGCACCTGGACGACTTCGGCGTGGGCTTCATCGAGGGCGGCTGGCCGGGCGCCAACCCCCGGGACACCGAGTTCTTCGCCCGCGCCCAGCAGGAGATCGACTTCCGGCACGCCCAGCTCGTCGCGTTCGGCTCCACCCGCCGCGCCGGCACCACAGCCGACCAGGACCCTCAGGTCAGGGCGCTCCTGGAGTCCGGCGCACCGGTGATCACGCTCGTCGCCAAGTCGCACGACCGCCACGTCGAGCTCGCCCTGCGCACCACCCTGGACGAGAACCTGGCGATGGTCCGCGACACCGTGTCCTACCTCAAGGACCAGGGCCGCCGGGTCTTCATCGACTGCGAGCACTTCTTCGACGGCTACCGTGCCAACCCCGAGTACGCCAAGGCGGTCGTCCGAACGGCCTCCGAGGCCGGCGCCGACGTCGTCGTCCTGTGCGACACCAACGGCGGCATGCTCCCCGCCCAGATCCAGGCCGTCGTCTCCACCGTCCTCGCCGACACCGGCGCCCGGCTCGGCATCCACGCCCAGGACGACACGGGCTGTGCGGTCGCCAACACCCTGGCCGCCGTCGACGCCGGCGCGACGCACGTGCAGTGCACGGCCAACGGCTACGGCGAGCGCGTCGGCAACGCCAACCTCTTCCCGGTCGTGGCGGCCCTGGAACTGAAGTACGGCAAGAAGGTCCTGCCCGAGAGCCGTCTGCGGGAGATGACCCGCATCTCGCACGCCATCGCCGAGGTCGTCAACCTCACCCCCTCCACGCACCAGCCCTACGTCGGCCTCTCGGCCTTCGCCCACAAGGCCGGGCTGCACGCCTCCGCGATCAAGGTCGACCCGGACCTGTACCAGCACATCGACCCCGAGCTGGTCGGAAACACCATGCGGATGCTGGTCTCCGACATGGCCGGACGCGCCTCCATCGAGCTCAAGGGCAAGGAGCTCGGCGTCGACCTCGGCGGCGACCGCGAGCTGGTCGGCCGGGTGGTCGAGCGGGTGAAGGAGCGCGAACTCGAGGGCTACACCTACGAGGCCGCCGACGCGAGCTTCGAACTCCTGCTGCGCGCCGAGGTCCAGGGCAGGCCGCTGCGCTACTTCGAGGTCGAGTCCTGGCGGGCCATCGTCGAGGACCGGCCCGACGGCTCCCACGCCAACGAGGCCACGGTCAAGCTGTGGGCCAAGGGCGAGCGCATCGTCGCCACCGCGGAGGGCAACGGCCCGGTCAACGCCCTCGACCGGTCCCTGCGTGTGGGCCTGGAGAAGATCTACCCGCAGCTCGCCAAGCTGGAGCTGGTGGACTACAAGGTCCGCATCCTGGAGGGCAAGCACGGCACCAACTCCACGACCCGTGTGCTGATCTCCACGTCCGACGGAGCGGGCGAGTGGTCGACGGTCGGCGTCGCCGAGAACGTCATCGCCGCGAGCTGGCAGGCTCTGGAGGACGCGTACACCTTCGGGCTGCTGCGGGCGGGCGTCGCTCCGGTTGAGTAGCCGACGCCCCGGCGGGCCGGGTGGCCCGCCGGGGCGCGTGTCACATCGCCGTGTCCCGGGCCCGCGGCCCCGGGACCTCGCCGCCGCGGTCACGCCCGGGGGTCCGGTCCAGACGGAAGAGACCCGCGGTGTGGGAGCGCTGGGCGGTCGTGGTGCCGGTGGAGCGCGTCAGCTCCTCGACGCCGTCGGCGAGATAGCCGACCCACGCCGCGCCCTCGTCCTCGATGATCCGCTGCGCGTCGGTCCGCAGCCGCTCGATCACCCCGAGCAGGGCGGCCTGCTCCTTGTCGCTGGGGGAGTCGGTGGTCCTCAGGAACGCCTGCGCCCAGTCGGACTGCGCCTTCTTCAGGATCTGCTGCAGCGCCATCTCCGCGCGGATGTAGCGGGTCCAGGACGCCGAGAACCCGAAGATCCGGTCGAAGAGCACACACCCCGCGCCACCGGCCAGGAACACGAACCCCCACTCGGGCTGCACGGTCGTGGGCGAGGCCGCGTGCACCAGCGGCGTGATCGTGCCGACTATGCCCAGCAGTGTGGCGAGCGCCCGCAGCGAACGCGACCACAGCGACGGCCCCCGGCGGCGGGCCAGGTACCAGCCGATCGCCGACGTCACCTCCGCCTCGGCATGCCGGAACAGCTCCCACAACAGATCGGCGCGCGTCCGCGACCGGTCCAGCTCGGTCAGTTCGGACACCGTCATGTCCGCAGCCCTGCGTCGTCCGAACATGTCCCGCTCCCGCCCTCCTGGATGGCCAGGGGCATCCTAGGCGCAGCCGCGCCGGCAAGTCCCCGCCTCGACGGATAACCCTTTCTGTGCCGTTTCGGGTACTTTCGAACATATGAGGGCCGCACTGGTGCGTACCGTCGTACGTCTGCTGATCGTGCCGTTCGCCGCCGTGCTGGCGGTGCTGCTGGCCGGTGCGCCGGGCGCGCACGCGGCCACCGACCTCTCCCAGGTCGCCCAGGGACTGCGCGAGAGTCCCGTCTACGTCGATCCGGCCGCCTCCGGGCAGCTCGCGGCGTCGGACGCGCAGGCGCTCGCCGACAAGATCAAGGACGCCGGCAAGCCCGTCTTCGTGGCGGTCCTCCCGGCCGGCTTCCCCACGCAGGACCTCTTCCGGAACCTCCGCACGGAGACCGGCATCACCGGCCTGTACGGCGTCCACCTCGGCGACCGGTTCGACGCCCGGGCCGACAGCTCCGTGATGAGCAGGCAGGCGGTGTCCAACCTGGTCACGGCGGTGCAGGGCGCGGGTGACACCAAGGCCCAGCTGAACGACTTCGTCGACGACGCCCTGCGCAACGTGGGCGGTTCTGCGCCGAGCAGCTGGAGCGGCGGCTCGGGCACCGACGTGCCGGTCGGCGGCCTGATCACCGTCGGCGCCCTGGTGGCGGCCGGCGGCGCGGGCGTCTACGCCGTGGCCCGCCGCAACCGGCGCCGCCGCGAGGAGGAGCAGCGAGTCGCGCTGGAGAAGCTGCGGGTGGTCGTCGACGAGGACATCACCGCGTTCGGCGAGGAGCTCGACCGGCTCGACTTCCATCCCGGGGAGCCCGGCGCCGACGACGCGATGCGCACCGACTACGAGCGTGCCCTGGACTCCTACGAGCAGGCGAAGTCCCTGATGGCGGCCGCGACGAAACCGGAGGACGTCCGGGCCGTCACCCAGGCCGTGGAGGACGGCCGCTTCTGCTTGGCCCGGCTCGCGGCCCGCCGCGAGGGCGGGGCCCTGCCGGAGCGCCGCCCACCCTGCTTCTTCGACCCGCGCCACGGTCCCTCCGTGGCCGATGCCACCTGGACGCCACCGGCCGGCACCGCCCGCGAGGTCCCCGTCTGCGCGGCCGACGGCAGGCGTCTGGCCGAGGGCCGCGACCCGGCGATCCGCGAGGTCGACACCGACTACGGCCGCCGCCCCTACTGGGAGGCCGGACCGGCGTACGGCCCCTGGGCCGGCGGCTACTTCGGCGGCGGCCTGCTGCCCGGCCTCCTGGTCGGCACCATGCTCGGCAGCATGATGGCCGGCCCCGCCTACGCGGCCGACTACGGCTCCGGCTACGGCGACTTCGGCGGCTACGACGGCGGCGACATCTCCGGCGCGGACTTCGACGCCGGTGACTTCGGAGGGGGATTCGGAGGCGGTGACTTCGGTGGGGGCGGGGACTTCGGGGGCGGGTTCTGAGCGGGCTCGGGTTCTTAGCGGGCCCGGGTTCTGAGCGGGCTCGCGTTCTGGGCAGGCCCGGGTTCTGAGCGGGCTCGGGTTCTGGGCAGGCCCGGGTTCTGAGCGGGCTCGGGTTCTGGGCAGGCTCGGGTTCTGGGCAGGCCCGGGTTCTGGGCAGGCCCGGGTTCTGAGCGGGCCCGGGTTCTGAGCGGGCCCGGGTTCTGGGCAGGCCCGGGTTCTGAGCGGGCTCGGGTTCTGGCGCGAGCGGCGGCGAGCCGTACGCCCCGGCGCCGCGGGCGGGCGCCCGTGCCCGCGAGGGCGAACCGGGCCTGCCCCGGCGCGCCCCCACCGCATGAGCTCAGGGCCGTGCCGTCTCCTGTCCGACGGCCCGCTCCGGTTCGCGGGCGGCCACCCCGGCGACCGCGAACGCCAGCCCCACCAGACCCGCGCTGACCCACAGCGGCGCCCGGTACCCGAACCCCGCGTCGATCACCGCGCCTCCGGCCCAAGGGCCCAGCGCCGCGCCCACGTTGAACGCCGCCGTCGCGAAACCGCCGGCCAGGGTCGGCGCGCCCTGCGCCGCGTACAGCGCCCGGGCGATCAGCGTGGAGCCGACGCCGAAGGACAGGGCACCCTGGGTGAAGACGAGCGCGAGTGCCACGGCCGGGTGCCCGGCCCCGAGGGCCAGGGCGCACCAGCCCGCGCCCAGCGCCAGGCCCCCGCCGACGAGGACCGGCACGGGACGCCGGTCGGCGAAACGCCCCGCGGCGGTCACCCCGAGGAACGCCCCGGCCCCGAACAGGGCCAGGACTCCGGGGACCCAGGCGCTGCCCAGCCCCGTGACCTCGGTGGCCAGTGGCGCGAGATAGGTGAACGTGCAGAACGTCGCGCCGTTCACCAGGGCGCCCAGCAGCAGGGTGACGAGCAGCCGGGGGTCGCGCAGCGAGCGCAGTTCACCGCGCAGCGCGGGCGGCTCACCCCCGGCCGTACCGCCCGGCACGGACCGCGCCACCGCGAACAGCGCGGGCAGCGACATCAGCGCCACGGCCCAGAACGCGGCGCGCCAGCCCCACAGTTGGCCGAGCACGGCCCCGGCCGGGACCCCGGCGACACAGGCCAGCGTGACTCCGCCCAGCAGCGTGGACGTCGCCCGCCCCTTCTCGTCGGACGGAACCATGCCCACGGCGGCGACCAGGGCGACCGCCAGGAACCCGGCGTTGGCGAGCGCCCCCACCACCCGGGTGGCGAACAGGACGGCGAAGCTGCCGGTGAGCGCACCGGCGACATGGACGGCGAGGAAGACGACGAGGAACGCCAGCAGGGCGCCCCGCCGCGGCCAGCGCCGCGCGAGCCCCGCCACCAGGGGCGCCCCCACCACCATCCCGGCCGCGAAGGCCGAGGTCAGCGTGCCCGCCGCGGGGACGGACACCCCCAGGTCCCGGGCGATGTCCGGCACCAGCCCGGACAGCATGAACTCGGACGTGCCTTGCGCGAACACGGCAAGGCCCAGCAGAAGAAGAGCGAACGGCATGAAAGAACTCCGCACCGGAGGTCGACGTCGGACACGACAGGTCGGACGGCAAACCGGCAGCGGAGCGGAGCGGGCGGCCTCAGCGGCCCGGCATCGGCGTCACGAACAGCCACCGGAGAGCCGGTGGCCACACTCTGGACGCCTCGGGGCTGGACATGGACGGCAGGCTAGACGGGCCCGGGGGACCCGGTCCACCGGTTTTCCCGGGACTGCGCCCGGTGGTGGCCCCGCGAGGGCTCCGGCGACCAGGGCTGTACCCCGTCGGACAGGCCCGGCCGCTGCTCGCCCAGCGGAGACGGCAGTCGTGCCAAGGCGGATCCGCTGAGCGGGTCCGCACGACGGGTCCGCACGACGGGTCCGCACGACGGGTCCGCACGACCGGTCCGCACGACCGGTCCGCAGGGCGGAGGCCGTCACGCGGAACGGGCCCGGCACCCTCCGGCGCCGGGCCCTGGAAGCCGCGGGTCAGAGGGTCGACGCCGCCGAGGCGATGGCGGAGGCGAAGGTGGAGACCTCCGTGTAGACGCCCGGAGCCTTGGGCCGGGCGCAGCCCTCGCCCCAGCTCACGATGCCGACCTGGACGAAGTTGCCGGCGTTGTCCTTGCGGAACATCGGGCCGCCGGAGTCGCCCTGGCAGGTGTCGACACCGCCCGCGTCGAAGCCGGCACAGATCTCCTCGTTCGCGACGAGGCCGCTGTAGAGGCCGCCGTAGGCCTTGCACGCGGCGTCGCTGACGAACGGCACCGTCGCCTTGAGGAGGTAGCGCTGCTGGGAGCCGCCCTCACGGTTGGCGCCCCACCCGGCGACGGTGAAGTCACCGGTGTTGTACTGCGTCGTGGTGGCGATCTTCAGGGTCGGCAGGTTGATGGGCTGGGCCAGCTTGATCAGCGCCCAGTCCTTGCCGGTGCCGTTGTAGCCGGGGGCGCGCAGCACCTTGGTGGAACGGACCTGGACCCGGCCGCTGGCGGACTGCAGGTCGACGACCCCCGCGGTGGCGGTGATGCCGGTGTTGTTGCCGGAACTGCCCACGCAGTGCGCGGCCGTGAGCACGATCTGCTGGGTGTAGAGCGCGCCGCCGCAGCCCATGGAGAGCCGGACCATGAACGGGAACTCGCCCTGCGCGGCCCGGGTCCCGCCGACGACGGGGGACGGGGCGGCCTGCGCGGCGGAGACGGGCTGGAGACTGGCGATCGCGAGCGCGGCGGCGCCGAGGACCGCGCATCTCTTGAGGGCCGTGAGAAGTCTCTTCAACGTGATGCCTTCCGTGGGGGGTTGACTGGGGAGGTGCAACCGAAGCATCAGATTGACGAGCGCATGACAGCAGCAAGGGCAAAAAGAACGTCCATGTGCTGGCATGGACTGGTCAAAATATTGCTGCTGGATTATGGGAACGCCGACGGTCCTCGCACAAGGGGCCGGAACCGGCCAGACCGGCCCGGGCGATGATTCACCGGGCCGGTCCCGCGGGACTCACGCGTTCCTGATGGCCGAGATGTCGAAGTTCAGCTTGATCTTGTCCGAGACCAGGACGCCGCCGGTCTCCAGCGCGGCGTTCCAGGTCAGGCCCCACTCGGAGCGCAGGATCTCCGCCTTGCCCTCGAAGCCGACACGCTCGTTGCCGAACGGGTCCTTCGCGGCGCCGTTGAACTCGAGGTCGATGGCGAGCTTGCGGGTGGTGCCGAGGATCGTCAGGTCGCCGGTGATCCGGTAGTCGTCACCGCCCAGGGCCTCCACGCCGGTGGAGCGGAAGGTCATGGCCGGGAACTCGTCCGTCCTGAAGAAGTCCGCGCTCTTGAGGTGTCCGTCACGGTCGGCGTTGCCGGTCTCGATGCTGTCCATCACGACGTCGAGGGAGGCCGTCGAGCGCGCCGGATCGGTGCCGTCGAGCCGGAGCGTGCCGGTGAAGTCCTGGAAGCCGCCCTTGACGTTCGTGACCATGGCGTGCCGGGCGGTGAAGCCGATCGTCGAGTGCGCGGGGTCGATCGTGTAGTCGCCGGTCAGGGCGGCCAGCTCGGGGCTCACGGCGGTGTCTGCGGCGGCGGTCCGGGTGTCGGTGCGGCTGAAGATGCTCATGGTGTACGCCTCCTGTGCATGATGTTGAACGTTTAACCACTTCAACGCGACCCACCGTAGACCTATTCCGTTCAATGTTCAACATCTTCGGGAGGTTTCCTCCGCCTGACGTCTGCGGCACCCCTCTCGTTCCACCGCTTGGCCCAATTCCGGGGCCCTCCGGGGTGGCCCCGCCGGACGCGGTGCGCGGCGGCCGCGCACCGGTCGGCCCAGGGGTCGCGGACCCCGGGCAGCCGGAGCGCCCGCCCCCCGGCCGGCGGCCGGTGCGGTGGCGGCGTCCCGCGAGAGGGGGTTCCGTGTCAAGGGAGCGCATGGAGACAGACGAGACCACGGCGGACGCCCAGCGCAGGGGAGAGCGACTCGTGACACTCACCGGCTCCGGCTCGGCCTACGACCCACCGGCGGACCCCGCCCCGCGCCGCTCCACGGCCCCCGTCCCCGCCCGCGTGCACCAGTACGGGCCACCGCGACGTCTCGACCGGCGCGTGGCCCTGGTCACCGGCGCCTCGTCCGGCATCGGCGCGGCCACGGCACGCCGTTTCGCGATGGACGGCTGGCAGCTGCTCCTCAGCGGACGCGACCGCCACCGCCTGGAGCAGACGGCGTCCGGCACCTCGGCCGTCGTACTGCCCGCCGACCTCGCCGCCCCGGACGGCCCGCGCCTGCTGGCCCAGTCCGCGTTGCACGCCACCGGCCGCGTCGACGTCCTGGTCGCCGGGGCGGGCATGGGCTGGACGGGCCCCTTCACCTCCATGCCGCACACCGACATCGACCGGGTGCTGACCCTCGACCTCAACGCCACGCTGCACCTCGTGCGGGAGGTGCTGCCCTCCATGATCGCCGCCGGGCGGGGCCGTGTGGTGCTGCTCGGCTCGGTCGCGGGCTGCGTGGGCCTGCGGGAGGAGGCGGTGTACTCCGCCGCCAAGGCAGGGCTCGCCGCATTCGCCGAGGCGCTGCGCCAAGAGCTGCGCGGCACGGGCGTCGGCGTCACCCTCGTCGTGCCCGGAGCCGTCGACACGGCCTTCCACACCCGCCGCGGCAGGCCCTACGACGGCACCCGCACCGGTCTCCTCTCGCCGGGCTGCGTGGCCGGCACGATCTGGGAGGCCGTCCGGCAGAACCGCGACGAGGCCTACGTCCCCACCTGGCTGACCGTCCCCGGCCGGGTCCGGGGCCTCGCACCGGGTCTGTACCGCCGCCTGCTCAACCGTTTCGGCTGAGCAGCTGCATCCGCCGAGCCGCGGTGGCCGGCCCGTGCGACTGTGCCCCCCGGGGCCTCGCACCGGGTCCGTACGACCGAGCTGCTCAACCGTTTCGGCTGAGCAGCTGACCGCTCGCGCCGAGGCACATCGGCAGACCGTGCTGCCCCGCGAGTTCCCTACGGACTCATCTACGGACGCCGTCTGCCGAGCCGCGCACCGTGTCCGCCCGGCCGTTCCTCCGTTCCGGTCACTCCGGCCTGATCCACCGTTCAGGTGACCGTCCCCCCGTGGTAGGGCATGGGCATGACTCCGCAGCGTCGCGTCTTCCCCCGCCGCACCGTCGGGGCCGCCGTTCCGCTCCGGCCCGGTCGCCGGGTCCTGCTGCTCGCGGCCGCGGCCCTCGCGGCGACCGGGGGCGCGGCACCCGGGCGTCGGACCGGCGACGAGGCCGGTGACCCGTACGACACCCTCCGCCGCCGCTGGCTCGGCATCTCCCTCGGGACCGGCTACGACCCGACCGCCGAGCCCTACGCGGCCCGGCTCGCCGAGACCGGCGCACTCGCCCGCGACCTGCACGCGAGCATGGCCCCGACGGCGCACTCCCTCTGGCCCGGTCACCCCTTCGACCCGCCGGCCGGCATCACCCTCGGCTACGGCCGGTTGTGGACCATGACCCAGGCGTACGTCCAGCAGGGCACCGGCTCCACCGCCGACCCCGCCCTCCTCGCCGGCATCCTGCGTGGCCTCGACCACCTCTCCGCCACCGTCTACCACCCCTCCACCACCCCCTACGGCAACTGGTGGGAGTGGCAGATCGGCAGCCCCCGCCTGCTCACCGACATCACGGCCGCCCTGTACGAGCGGCTGGGGGAGGACCGCGTCCGTGCGGCCTGCGCCGCCGTCGACCACTTCGTCCCCGACTCCGCCCTCGGCGACTACAGCGGCACCTCCACCGGCGCCAACCGCGTCGACCTGTGCCGCTCCGTGGCCCTGCGCGGCGTCCTCGGCCGGGAACCGGCCAAGATCGCCCTCGCCCGGGACGCGCTCTCCCCGGTCTTCCCCTACGTCACCCGGGGCGACGGCCTCCACGCCGACGGCTCGTTCGTCCAGCACACCTGGGTCGCCTACTCGGGCACGTACGGCCAGGTCGTGCTCGACGGACTCGGCCGGCTCTTCGCCCTGCTCGCCGGATCCGCCTGGGAGGTCACCGACCCGAACCGGCAGATCGTCCTCGACAGCGTCGAGCGTGCCTACGCCCCGCTCCTCCACGACGGACTGGTCATGGACAGCGTCAACGGCCGCGCCATCAGCCGCGGTCACCTCACCGCCGACGACCGCAAGATCCTGCGCGGCGACCATTACCACGGCCACCTGCTCATCGCCGCCATCGCCCTCCTCGCGGCCGGCGCGAGCCCGGCGGAACGGGACCGCTGGCACGCCCGCATCAAGGGCTGGATCGAACGGGACACCGTGAGCCCGATCCTGACGGCGCCCCAGTTCGGCGTCGCCGACCTGGCCCGGCTGCACACCGTCGCCGCCTCACCCGCCCCGGCCGCCCCCGAACCCGCCGGGCACCACCTCTTCCCCGCCATGGACCGTGCCGTCCACCGCGGCCCCGGCTTCACCGTGAACATCGCCATGGCCAGCGACCGAATCGCCCACTACGAGTGCGGCAACGGCGAGAACCCCCGCGGCTGGCACACCGGCGCGGGCATGGTCAGCTGGTGGGCCGAGGGCACCGGCGACCAGTACACGGACTGGTTCTGGCCGACCGTCGACTGGTACCGGCTGCCCGGCACCACCGTCTCCACCAGACGGCTCGCCGACCGCGAGGGAGGCGAGTGGGGCACGGCCCGCCCGGACACGCGCTGGGTCGGCGGCACCACCGACGGCAGGTACGCGGCCCTCGGCCAGCACCTCAAGGGCCTCGGCTCCACCCTGGAGGCCCGCAAGTCCTGGTTCTGCGTGGAGGACGCGGTGATCTGCCTCGGCGCCGGGATCACCTGCTCCGACGGTGTCCCGGTCGAGACCGTCGTCGACAACCGCAACCTCGGCGCGTCCGGCACCCCGCGCTTCGTCAAAGGCCCCGGCTGGGCCCACCTGGAGGGCCACGGCGGCTGGCTGCTGTTCGGACGCGAACCGAAGGCGCTGCGCGAGGACCGCACCGGTGCCTGGTCCGACATCAACACCGGCGGCACGCGGGAACGGCGCACCCGCCGCTGGCAGACCCTCTGGCTCGATCACGGCACCGACCCGCAGGACGCCGCGTACGCCTACGTCCTGATGCCCGGGGCGTCCCGCCGGGCGGTCGCGCGCCGGGCCGCCGACCGACACTGGATGTCGGTGCTCGCCAACGACCCCGGCCGCCAGGCCGTCGCCGTGCCTTCCCTCGGCTGCACGGCCGCGACCTTCTGGAGGGCCGGCGCCGCGGGCCCCCTCACCGCCTCCGCCGCCGCGAGCGTGCTGACGGTCGTCCGGGGCCGCACCGCTACGCTCTGCGTGAGCGAGCCGCCCCGTACCGGCGAGCCTCTGGAGATCGCCTGGGACCGACCGGTCCGGCGGGTCGGTCGCGTGGACGAGACGGTCGAGGTGCTGTCCGCCGGCCGCGGGCTGCGCCTGCGCGTCACTCCGGGGGCGGTATGCGCCACCCATGTCTGTGAGGTGACTCTCGCCTGACCGCTTTGTGTGACCCCTACAAGCGACACGCCCCCTGAGCAGTCAGAAAGGGTCAACCTCGCCAGGGTTCTGTTCAGGGGTACCAGGAAAACACGCCGGAGACTGTGAGGAGTCGACGGCTCGCATTCCACGGTTGACTTCGTAAGGTCGCTACATGACCGTTTTGGATGAGGCGCCGGGTGAGCCGACCGACGCGCGCGGACGCGTGGCCGAACTGCACGAGATCCGTGCGCAGGCGGTGGCCGGACCGAGCGAGAAGGCGACCGCGGCGCAGCACGCCAAGGGCAAGCTGACCGCGCGGGAGCGGATCGAACTCCTCCTGGACCCGGAGTCCTTCCGTGAGGTCGAGCAGCTGCGCCGGCACCGGGCCACGGGCTTCGGCCTGGAGGCCAAGAAGCCGTACAGCGACGGTGTGATCACCGGCTGGGGCACGGTGGAGGGCCGCACGGTCTTCGTCTACGCGCACGACTTCCGCATCTTCGGCGGCGCCCTGGGCGAGGCCCACGCCACGAAGATCCACAAGATCATGGACATGGCCATCGCGGCCGGTGCCCCGCTGGTCTCGCTGAACGACGGCGCCGGCGCCCGTATCCAGGAGGGCGTCTCGGCCCTCGCCGGCTACGGCGGCATCTTCCAGCGCAACACCAAGGCCTCGGGCGTGATCCCGCAGATCTCGGTCATGCTCGGCCCGTGCGCCGGCGGCGCGGCCTACAGCCCCGCCCTCACCGACTTCGTCTTCATGGTCCGCGAGACCTCGCAGATGTTCATCACCGGCCCCGACGTCGTCAAGGCGGTCACGGGCGAGGAGATCACGCAGAACGGCCTGGGCGGCGCCGACGTCCACGCCGAGACCTCCGGTGTCTGCCACTTCGCCTACGACGACGAAGAGACCTGCATCGCCGAGGTCCGCTACCTGCTCTCGCTGCTCCCGCAGAACAACCGCGAGAACCCGCCCCGCTCGGAGTCCTCGGACCCGGCCGAGCGCCGCTCGGACGTCCTGCTGGACCTGGTCCCGGCGGACGGCAACCGGCCGTACGACATGGCCAAGGTCATCGAGGAGATCGTCGACGACGGCGACTACCTGGAGGTCCACGAGCGCTGGGCCCGCAACATCATCTGCGCGCTGGGCCGGATGGACGGCCAGGTCGTCGGCATCGTGGCGAACCAGCCGCAGGCCCTGGCGGGCGTGCTGGACATCGAGGCCTCCGAGAAGGCGGCCCGCTTCGTTCAGATGTGCGACGCCTTCAACATCCCGATCATCACTCTTCTGGACGTCCCCGGCTTCCTCCCGGGCGTCGACCAGGAGCACGGTGGCATCATCCGCCACGGCGCGAAGCTCCTCTACGCCTACTGCAACGCGACCGTGCCGAGGATCTCGCTGATCCTGCGCAAGGCCTACGGAGGTGCGTACATCGTCATGGACAGCCAGTCCATCGGTGCCGACCTCACCTACGCCTGGCCGACGAACGAGATCGCGGTCATGGGCGCGGAGGGCGCCGCCAACGTCATCTTCCGCCGTCAGATCGCCGAGGCCGAGGACCCCGAGGCCATGCGGGCCCGCATGGTCAAGGAGTACAAGTCCGAGCTGATGCACCCGTACTACGCGGCCGAACGCGGCCTGGTCGACGACGTCATCGACCCCGCCGAGACCCGCGAGGTGCTGATCAAGTCCCTCGCGATGCTCCAGACCAAGCACGCGGACCTGCCGTCCCGCAAGCACGGCAACCCGCCGCAGTAACCCGGCGGACATCTTCCTCACGGAGACTGACACCCATGGAATCGCCTGACATCCGCGTCGAAAAGGGCCACGCCGAGCCCGAGGAGGTCGCCGCCATCACGGCCATCCTCCTGGCCCGCGCCGCCGCCCGCCCCACGGACCCGACCCCGGCCCACCGCGGCCGCATCAAGGCCGGCTGGCGCCGCCTGGAACGCGAGCCGGGCTTCCGCGCACCGCACAGCTGGCGCTGAGCAACAAGAAGGAAGAGGCCCCTCCGCCTGGAGGGGCCTCTTCCTTGTCGCGCCCAGGGAGGGCATGCCCTGAGGGGCGCGGGGAACTGCGCGATCAACTCCCACAAACCCGCACCCGGCAACGCAACAGCCCCCGGCAGCCCAAAGGCCGCCAGGGGCTGTCCCACAGCAGGAGAGCTACCGCAGTCGAGCCATCAGGGCGTGCTCGACCAGCGTGATCAGGGCACTCTTCGCATCGGCCCGGTGCCGCGCGTCCGTCGTGATGATGGGAGTGTCCGGCCCGATCTGCAGCGCCTCGCGGACCTCGTCCGGCGTGTACGGCTGCTGTCCGTCGAAGCCGTTCAGCGCGATGACGAACGGCAGGCCGCTGTTCTCGAAGTAGTCGACGGCCGGGAAGCAGTCGGCGAGCCTCCTCGTGTCGACCAGCACGATCGCGCCGATGGCGCCGCGCACCAGGTCGTCCCACATGAACCAGAAGCGGTCCTGACCGGGCGTACCGAAGAGGTACAGGATCAGGTCCTGGTCTAGGGTGATACGGCCGAAGTCCATGGCCACCGTGGTGGTGGTCTTGTCCCCGGTGTGGGTGAGGTCGTCGATGCCCGCCGAAGCGGACGTCATGACGGCCTCGGTGCGCAGCGGGTTGATCTCCGAGACGGCACCAACGAACGTGGTCTTGCCCACGCCGAAGCCGCCAGCCACCACGATCTTCGCGGACGTGGTGGAGCGGGAAGGCCCTCCGCTAGAGCTTGCGAAGTCCACTGAGCACCCTTTCGAGCAGTGTCACGTCTGGCTGGCCGCCGGCGTTCTCGTCGCCGCCGGGCTGATGGATGGCGACCAGTCCCGCCTCCGCCAAGTCGGCGACGAGGATCCTGGCCACGCCGAGAGGGATCGTGAGGAGCGCCGAGATCTCGGCGACCGACTTGATTTCCCGGCAGAGGTTGCAGATCCGCTGATGCTCGGGCAACTGGCCCTGCATCTGGTGCGGCTGCGCAGTGGTGTGCACCAGCGCCTCGATGGCGAGCTGGTAACGCGGGCGGGTCCGGCCGCCGGTCATGGCGTACGGACGCACCAAGGGGTTGTTCGACGCCCCGGCGGGCGCCGGCTCGGGGGTGCGGCGCTGCGGCTGCACAGGCTGGATACGCGGGGCCGGCGGCTGGTCGTACGGCGACGGGCCGGGGCCCTGCGGCGCGTACGGCTGCCGGTGGCTCGGTGCGGAGGGGAAGTTGTAACGGTTCGGGTTCTGACCACCGTCGCCCTGGCCCTGGGCAGGGCCGTACGACCAGTTGCCCGAAGACGAACCGCCTGGGGGTGTTGCCACTTTCTCCTCCTCCGACTGTGCCTGGCACCCATCGCTGTGGAGCCGCGTCCCGAAACCTTACGGCCCCGGGACGCCAAAACGCACCGTCCGTCTACTAGTTGAGCAGGCTCCCCTGGAGCTCTGCACGAAGGTCCGGTGTCAGGACCGTACCGGCTCGGTCCACCAGCAGTGCCATCTCGTACCCGATGAGACCGATGTCCGCCTCGGGATGAGCGAGAACGGCGAGCGACGAACCGTCGGATACGGACATGATGAAGAGGAATCCCCGCTCCATCTCCACAACCGTCTGGTTCACCGCGCCTCCCTCGAAGATCCGGGAAGCGCCTGCCGTCAGAGACGTCAGACCGGAGGCGACGGCCGCGAGCTGGTCGGCGCGGTCGCGGGGGAAGCCTTCGGACATCGCCAGAAGGAGTCCGTCGGCGGAGACCACCACCGTGTGGGACACCCCCGGGGTGTTGTCCACGAAGTTGGTGATCAACCAGTTCAGGTTCTGTGCCGCCTGGCTCATCGGGCTCACACTAACGCTCCTGGTTGTAGGTGCTGTCAGGACCGAAGCCCTGGCCGTTCGTTTCACTGCCTGCGCTGCGTCCGCGCTGGACGCCTCGACGCAGGTTGCTCAGCCTGCCCCGGACGTCCTCCGGGGCGCGGGAGACCTGTGGGCCTCCCTGGGGGGTGCTTTCGGCGGCACCCTCGATCAGGTTCGCCTTGGGCACCCGCCTCGGCAGGCCGGAGGAGGTGACCCCGCCCGCCTTGGGCTTCCGGAGCTGCGAGGCCTGCTGCCACCGCTCGTCGTTGGCCGAGCGCCAGTCGTCGCCGTTGCCCTCCGGTGCGGAGGCCGGCGGCTCCTGGCTCACATGCCGTGCGCCACCCGTACCGTTCGCACCGCTCGCGGTGGGTCCACGGCGGGGAAGCCCGGCGTCGGTCATCGTGTGAGCGGCGGAGGGGCTCGATCCCGGACGGTCGAAGCCTACGCGGTCCTGCTCACTTGCGTCAGCGGCCTGCGCAGATTCCGTTTCCGGGGCCTGAGAAGGGTACTGGCTCGGGTAGCCGTTCCGGTAACCGTCCTGCTGCGGCCAGTCGTCCTGGTGGCGTCGCTGCTCGAACGCGGCGAAACCGCCCGCCCCGCCGGCACCCTGCCCCGGGGTCTCCTCCTGGGCCGGCTCCGCATAGGAGGGCTCGGGGTAGCCGCCGTTCGGCGAGAAGGTGTCGTTGTGCGGCACGCCGCCGTTCGGCGCATAGTACTGCTCGTCGTAAGCAGACCGCTGCGGCTCCTCGTACGCCGTGTGCCGCTGCTCGTCGTACGCCGGCTGCTGCTGCTCGTACGGCGCCTGACGGTCGTACGCGGACGGCTGCTGCTCCGGGTAGCCGGTCTGGCCGGTGTCGTAGGCCTGCCCGGTGTCGTAGCCCTGCCGCCCGTTGTACTCGTCACGGTAGCCGGTCGCCTGGGAGGGCTCCTGGCCGCTCTGCGCGGGCAGCGCGGGCTGCTCGTGCGACTGCGACTCCAGCGCCGCCCGGCGCTCCTCGCGCATCAGGGAGCGGCCGACGGGATCCAGCTCGCGTATGTCGTCGGGGACCTCGGAGTAGCGGCTGTCGTCGAAGCCGAGTTCCGCGGCCGTGCGCATGGGCTGCTGGTTGAAGTTCTCGCCGCCGCCGCCGAAGTTCTGCTCCGGGATGATCTGCGAGACGGTGAACTCGTCGCGGTCCACGTGCTGCTCGCCGCCACCACCGTGGGTGATCGCGTCCGGCAGCATGACCAGCGAGGTGGTGCCGGCCTGCTCGCCCGAGGGGCGCAGCTGGACCCGGATGCCGTGCCGGTCGGACAGCCGGCCGACCACGAACAGACCCATGCGCTGCGAGATCGCGGCGTCCACGGTCGGCGGGTTGGCCAGCTTGTGGTTGATGTCCGCGAAGTCCTCGGCGGTCAGGCCGATGCCCTTGTCGTGGATCTCGATCATGACGCGGCCGTCGGGAAGACGGGTGGCGGTCACCCGCACCTTGGTCTGCGGGGAGGAGAACGTCGTCGCGTTCTCCAGCAGCTCGGCGAGCAGGTGCACGAGGTCGGTCACGGCACGGCCGTGGATCTCGGCCTCCGGGACGCCGGACAGCTCGATGCGCTCGTACTGCTCCACCTCGGAGGAGGCGGCGCGCAGCACGTCGACCAGCGGGACCGGCTGGTCCCAGCGGCGGCCGGGCTCCTCGCCGGCGAGGACCAGGAGGTTCTCGCCGTTGCGGCGCATACGGGTCGCGAGGTGGTCCAGGCGGAAGAGGTTCTCCAGCTGGTCCGGGTCGGCCTCGTTGTTCTCCAGGTCGGTGATCAGGGTCAGCTGGCCCTCGATCAGCGACTGGTTGCGGCGCGAGAGGTTGGTGAAGATCGCGTTGATGTTGCCCCGCAGCAGGGCCTGCTCGGCGGCGAGCCGGACGGCCTCGCGGTGGACCTGGTCGAAGGCCCGGGCGACCTCGCCGATCTCGTCCGTCGTGGCGATCGGGATCGGGGCGACGCGGGTGTCGACCCGGCCCGGGTCGGTGCGCGAGAGCTGGTCGACCAGCATCGGCAGGCGCTGCTCGGCGATGCCGAAGGCGGCGTTGCGCAGCTGGCGCATCGAGCGGCTCATCTGACGGGCGACCGCACCGGCCAGGATGAAGGCCAGGAGCAGGGCGACCACGACCGCGGCACCGGTGATGTAGGCGTCACGCTGGGCGTCGCCGGCGATGTCGGAGGCCTCGCTCACCGCGCGGTCCGCGAGCTCGGTCTCGATCTTGTCGTACGCGTTGTACTTCAGCGTGGTGACGGCCCACCAGTTCTGCGCGGTGATGCCCTGCTGAGCGAGGGCGGCGCGCTCGCTGGGGTCCGTGGACGGAAGCGCCGCGATATTGGCCACCATCGTGGTGGGGCTGGCGGGCGGCGGCACGTAGTCCGGGTCCTTGGCCTTGGCCTCGGCGGCCATCCTGGCGCCGTCGGCCTTGATCTGCTTCTCCGCCGTCGTCAGCTTGGCGAAGTCCGCCTCGGTGCCACCGCTCTCGTACTCCTGGATGGCGATGCGCTCCAGGTAGGCGTACGAGGACAGGGCGATGCGCTGGCTGGCCAGGTTGCCGCCGTCCGGACCGGGCTTGATCAGGATGTGCATGCCGATGGAGCGCTGGAGGGAGAGCGCGCCCTTGGTCAGCGAGATCGCGTAGACGGTACGGCCGTAGCTGGTGATGTTTCCGGTGCCCAGGCCGAGTTCGTTGGCGAACTCCAGCAGCCGGTGCTCGGTCTCGACGTAGCCCTCTTCGGTCTGCACGCCCTTGAGCTGGCTGGTGTAGGCGGCCGCGCGCAGCTGCGTCAGCTTCGGCTCCACCTCGCGGAAGCGCTTCAGGCGCCGCTCCAGGCCCGGCCGGTCGGGCATGTTCTTGACGGCCTCGTCGAAGGCGTCCGCCGCCTTGTCGGTGTTCGCGCGGGCCTTGACGACCGTCGGGTCCTTCACACCCTTGCCCTGGAGCAGGGGCGCGGCGGTCACGTCGCGCTCGGTGAGCAGTTCGTTGCCGTAGGCCAGGGCGGCGCGGACCAGGCGCGCGGTGTTCTCCGCGTCCTCGGCCTCCTGCCAGGTGTCGATCGAGCTCTTCACCTGGAAGCCGCCCATGACGAGGCCGACCACCACGGGTATGAGCAGGATCGCGTTCAGCCTGGTCGCCACACGCCAGTTGCGCGGGGAGAGACGGCCGCCGCTCTCGGCGGGCGCGGCCGTCGGTTCCGAACCGGGCACGGGGGCGGGCGCCGCTGTGCGCGGCGGCGGGGTGAAGTTGCCCCGGGCCGACGGCTCGGGACTGTTCTTGCTTCGCCTCACTCGACCAACAACCTCTCGGCGGTCGGCACCAACGTTGTGCCGCAGTGTTCAGAGCCCAAGACGCCAGCGACGGACGAGGGCGTCATTGACTATTGGGCAGTTCAGGCATTCCAGCACGACGACCTGCGCTCTTCCAAACAGTCCCGTGGGCGGATTGCAGGCGATGTAAGCCCCAGATAAAACGGTCATAAAGAGCGAGCCCCGCCAAAAGGCGGGGCGATTGTGCGCGCAGCGAGACCGGATGTGCGCGACGCGTGGCCGTACCACCCGATTCCTCTGCCGAAACGTTATGAACACCTTGGCCGACCGTGTCAAAGGACACAGTCGGCTCCGGTGTATCTACGACAACTGCCGTATGGCATATCTGAATTGGGTGCTACCTCAGCCGTGCCATCAGGGCGTGCTCGACCAGCGTGATCAGGGCACTCTTCGCATCGGCCCGGTGCCGGGCGTCCGTCGTGATGATCGGGGTGTCGGGGCCGATCTGCAGCGCCTCGCGCACCTCTTCGGGCTGGTAGGGCTGTTGTCCGTCGAAGCCGTTCAGCGCGACGACGAACGGCAGGCCGCTGTTCTCGAAGTAGTCGACGGCCGGGAAACAGTCGGCCAGGCGCCGGGTGTCCACGAGTACCACCGCGCCGATGGCGCCGCGCACCAGGTCGTCCCACATGAACCAGAAGCGGTCCTGACCGGGCGTACCGAAGAGGTACAGGATCAGGTCCTGGTCCAGGGTGATACGGCCGAAGTCCATGGCCACCGTGGTGGTGGTCTTGTCCCCGGTGTGGGTGAGGTCGTCGATGCCGGCCGAAGCGGACGTCATGACGGCCTCGGTGCGCAGCGGGTTGATCTCCGAGACGGCACCAACGAACGTGGTCTTGCCCACGCCGAAACCGCCGGCCACCACTATCTTCGCGGAGGTGGTGGACCGCCCCGCGTCAGAGCTTGCGAAGTCCACTGAGCACCCTTTCGAGCAGTGTCACGTCCGGCGCGCCGGTGGCGTCGTCGCCGCCCGGCTGGTGGATCGCGACGAGACCGGCCTCGGCGAGGTCCGCGACCAGGATCCGGGCCACGCCGAGCGGCATGTTGAGCAGTGCCGACACCTCGGCCACCGACTTGACCTCACGGCACAGGTGGCAGATCCGCTGGTGCTCCGGGAGCAGCCCCATGAGCGCCGCGGGGTCCGCGGTCGTACTGATCAGTGCCTCGATCGCCAGCTGGTAGCGCGGCCGGGTCCGGCCTCCGGTCATGGCGTACGGCCGGACCAGCGGCTGGTCGCCCTCGTCCTCGTACGGCTCCGCGTACGGATCATGAGAGGCGGTGGGCGGGGTCATGGGTCCTCCGGGCGGGACAGCAAGTCGGTCAGCAAGCCGTCTGACGGGGCCTGTGTGGGGTGTGTGGCGGCCGGACGGTGATGTGGTGAGACGGGTGGTGCCGGGGCCGATCAGTGGAGCAGACTGCCTTGGAGCTCAGCCCTGAGGTCTGGAGTGAGGACCGCTCCCGCGCGGTCGACCAGGAGTGCCATCTCGTAGCCGACGAGGCCGATGTCGCACTCGGGGTGGGCGAGTACCGCGAGGGACGAGCCGTCCGAGACGGACATGAGGAAGAGGAATCCCCGCTCCATCTCCACGACCGTCTGCGCCACCTCGCCGCCCTCGAAGATCCGGGAAGCGCCTGCCGTCAGGGACGTCAGACCCGAGGCGACGGCCGCGAGCTGGTCGGCGCGGTCGCGCGGAAAGCCCTCCGACAGCGCCAGGAGGAGACCGTCGGCGGACACGACGACGGTGTGGGACACCCCGGGGGTGTTGTCCACGAAGTTGGTGATCAACCAGTTGAGATTCTGTGCCGCCTGGCTCATCGGACTCAACTAACGCTCCTGCTGGTGAGTGGGCCGTGGGTGGCTGCCGGTCTGGGTGGACCCGGCCTGACGACCCTGTGCGATGCCCCGACGGAGATTGGTCAGCCGGCCGCGCACGTCATCGGGCGCACGCGAGATCTGCGGACCGCTCTGGTGGGTTTGCTGCTGCGCCGTGCCCGGGACGAGGTTGGCCCGGGGCACCCGGCGCGGCAGGCCGGAGGTGGTGACACCACCCGCGGCGGGCTGGCGGACTCGCTCGGCCTGGCGGACGAGGTCGTCGTTCGGCGAGGTGCGCCAGCCGGCGGGGGCGGACCGCTCGGGACCGGTGGGTCCCTGCGGTTGCGGCGACTGCTGGGGGGCCGCCGGGGCGGAGCCGTTGTTCTGCGGCTGCTGCTCCTGCTGGCCGTGGAACCAGTTGGTCTCCAGCGTGTCGTACAGCGGCGTGCGACCGTCGCCCGGACCGGACGCCGGCGGCAGGGCCTCGGGCTCCTGCCGGACCGGCCGGGCCTGCGGGGCGGGCGGACGCGGGGCACCGAAGTCGGCCGGACCCCGGCCGCCGTCAGCCTGCGGCCGCTCGAACCTGCCCGTGCCCGCGGGGTCGGCCGGCGTGGCCGGACCCGGGAGGGTGGGCCGCCCGGAGCCGTTGTCCTGACGGGGCGCGGGGTACTGGCCGGTGGAGCCGTTGTCCTGGCGCGGGGCCGGGTACTGGCTGCCGTTGTCCTGACGGGGCGCCGGGTACTGGCCGGTGGAGCCGTTGTCCTGGCGCGGGGCCGGGTACTGGCTGCCGTTGTCCTGACCGGGCGCGGAGTACTGACCCGTCGAGCCGTTGTCGTAGGACTGCGGCGCCGGGTACTGGCCCGGCGCGGACGAGGTGTCGCGGCGACCGCCGGGGGTGCCGAAGACGTCCGGGCGGACGAACTGGCCCTGGCCCTGCGAGGTGTTCGCGCCGGGGCCGAACGGGTCCGCCTGCTGGGGTGCCCCGAAGTCGGCCGGGGAGCCGAAGCCCTGCCGGTCCTCGTCGCGCGGCACGGCCGGGATCTCGGCCGTCGCGCCCGGGCCCTGCCGGTCGTCGGCACGCGGCAGCGAAGACGTACGGGAGAGGTCCGGCTCCTCGTGCCCGCGCGGGGCGTCCAGCGAGGCACGCGGCGCCGGCGGCTGGGCGTTCTCGTCGCTCCAGCTCGGCACGCGCTGCTGCGCGTCACCGCCGGGCAGTTCGGCACGCGGTCCGCCGCGCGGCGGCAGCTGCGGCCTGCGGCCCGTGCCCTGCTCGGCGTCGCCGCCCTGCTTCTTGCGGCTGCGGCCTCCGCCGAAGGCGTCCTGGCCCTGGGGCCCGTTGGTGCCCGCCGCCTGCAGACCCTGCGGGGCACCCGGAGCCTGCTGGCCGAACCCGGTACCCGCGGGAGCGGGACGGCCCTGCGGAGAACCACCCTGCTCGAACGACGAGGCCCCGGGACCCTGCGGTCCGCGCGCTCCACCGGGCGTTCCCGGACGGCCACCGTCCGCGTCACGCCCGGGCAGCGCGGCCCGCGGACCCTGACCGGAAGCGAGCCGGCCCCCGCCGGACGCACCGCCACCGAAGGCGCCGCCGGACGCGCCGCCACCGAAGGCACCGCCGGACGCGCCGGCGCCGAGGGCACCGCCGCCCTGGCCGGAGCCCGCGGTACGCCGGGCCGCGGCCACACCTGCGGCGGCCTGCGCGGCGGCCGGACCGCCGCCGGCCGACGGCTGACCGGGCTGCTTGGGCTGGGGCTTCCTGCCGCCCTGGGCGACATCGACGGGCAGCATGACCAGCGCGGTCGTACCACCGGAGTCGGACGGGCGCAGCTGGATGCGGATGCCGTGGCGCTGCGACAGCCGGCCGACCACGAACAGACCCATGCGGCGGGAGACGGAGACGTCCACCGTCGGGGGAGAGGCGAGCCGCTCGTTGATCGCCGCCAGGTCCTCCGGCGACAGACCGATGCCGGTGTCGTGGATCTCGATGAGCACACGGCCGTCGGGCAGCGCGTGACCGGTGACCTTGACCTTGGTCTGCGGCGAGGAGAAGGAGGTCGCGTTCTCGAGCAGCTCGGCGAGCAGGTGCACGAGGTCGTTGACCACGCGGCCGGCCACTTCGGTGGTCGGCACCGAGGCCAGCTCGATGCGCTCGTACTGCTCCACCTCGGACGCGGCGGCGCGGAGCACGTCGACCAGCGGGACGGGGCGGGTCCAGCGGCGGCCGGGCTCCTCACCCGCGAGGACGAGGAGGTTCTCACCGTTACGGCGCATACGCGTGGCGAGGTGGTCGAGCTTGAACAGCGAGGACAGCTGGTCCGGGTCGGCCTCGCGGGACTCCAGCTCGGAGATCAGCGACAGCTGGCGCTGGATCAGACCCTGGGAGCGGCGCGAGAGGTTGGTGAACATCGCGTTGACGTTGCCCCGCAGCAGGGCCTGCTCGGCGGCCAGGCGGACCGCCTCGCGGTGCACGTCGTCGAAGGCCGCGGCCACCCGGCCGATCTCGTCCCGGGAGTGCACACCGACCGACTCCACGGACGTGTCGACGTCCTGCGGGTCGGACTCGGACAGCTGCTTGACCAGCTCGGGCAGACGGTCGGAGGCGACCCTGGTCGCGGTGTCCTCCAGGCGGCGCAGCGAGCGGATCATGGACCGCGCCACGACGAAGGCGCCGACCAGCGACACACCGAGCACGATCAGGATCAGGACACCGGAGATGATCGCGTCGCGCTCGGTGGCGCTGCGCAGCTCGCGGGCCTTCTGCTCCATCTCCTCGAGCAGCGTGTGCTCGATGTTCTTCATCTGCTGGATCTTGGTGGAGCTGTCGTCCAGCCAGTCGCGGTAGGACCGCTTGTCCTGCTGGGCGAGACCGCTCGCGGAGACCAGGGCACGACCGGCGTAGGTGTCGGTCGCCTTGATCGTGGAGTTACCGCCGTCCTCGATCGGCTTCAGCAGCTCGGCGGCGGCGTCCTCGCCGTAGATGCTCTTGAAGCTGCGGATCTCGGAGTTCTGGCTCTCCAGGGCGGACTCGGCGTAGAGCCGGTCGTTCGGCGAGAGCTTGCCGGCCGTGGTGTTGCTCGCGGGCAGTGCCGCCGCGAGGGCCGCGCGCTGGATCGAGGAGTACTCCTTGGCGGAGGAGAACGCCGCGAGCGCGCGCGTGCGCTGGATCATGTCCGGGTTGCTGGTCGCCTCGGCCATGTCCTGGGAGAGGTCGATCAGGTTCTCGATCAGACGGTGGTACGCCTCGATCGTCTGCGTGGAGTTGCCCTCGGAGGCGTAGGCGCCCTTGCGGATCTGCTCCAGGTCGCCGAGCTCGCCGGCGAGCTGGACGAGGTACTCGCGGACGCCCTTGAGGTTGCCGTCCTTGCTGGCGCCGTCGATCTCCTCGGAACTGTCGAGGAAGTTCTTCCGTGCCCGGTCGGTCTTCTCGCGAAGGCCCTTGACCGTGAAGTCGGTCGCCTTGCCGCCGTGCGCCAGCGGGCCGGCCGACTGGTCGCGCTCCTCCTGGAGCGCGGCAGACAGCTCGGTGGCCTGCTTGGTCATGTCCGTCAGCAGCTTCATGTTGTCCAGCTGCTGGATGTCGTCCATGGACTGGTCGATACGCAGCGCGCCCAGCGAGGTGGCCGCGACCACCGGGAGGGCGAGCAGCGACACCAGTCGCGTGGAGATGCGCCAGTTGCGCAGGGCTATTCGTGACCCCGGGCCGGTCGGGCCCGTCGGCGGCTTCAGCGCCGGGGAAGAGCCCGCGGCCCCCGACGGGGCCGACGTGCCGGCACGCGCGGAGCGCTCACCGCCGTCACCGGCCGGGCCCTGGCTCTGGGCGTGCTGGGGCGCGGGGCCGCCTTTCACGGGGCCAGTCCCGCCGTGCGGCTCCGGCTCCGCCGAAGCGCTGCCATCCCTCTTGAAACGTCCCTGCACTAGCGTCGCAACCTCTGGACCAGGCACCCCGTCGCCTGAACGGCGGGGCACGGTGTCGGCGTTCTGGGGACGCCCTGAAAAACGCCCCCGTGGTGGTCGTGAGTGACCGGCGCCGGCTTCCCCTTCTCACCGCCACTCGGCGCGTCTGTGCGCCCCCTGTGCGCCGGCTCGATCCTGCGGCGGTCCGTGAGATTCCAGCACAGCACAGGATCTCCAACAAGGCCCGTAGGCCGAGCCGTGATGTAGGTGACACCATGTGAGTGGCGGATCACCGGTCGTAGAAAGAGAGTTCACCCATTTCGGGCGTAAGTCCGCGAGTCGGCGGGCCGCGCCGGGTGTCCCAGTCGCCATGATCAGCAGCGGAATGATGGCTTCAGTGGGCCAATGTCCGTTTCGTTGGGGTGGGGCGTGAGTCCGGATTGACCGATTCGCCCTCTGATTCGTGAGAAAACTCACATGCCGATCATGACCCCTGCGCGGCGGGGCCGGGGAATCGGATGTTTAGCCTGACGCTTTACAGCGATGGCACAACCGACAACCCGCGCCCGTACGGGGGTTCACACACCCTCGGGGCGCCCGTCACAGGACAGGGTCAAGTAAACAGTGAAGACGACGACGATGTTCCACAAGATCGCCAACCCGCGACGCACGACGCTGGCACACCTGAACGACGCCGACGAACTGCAGACGCCGGAGCAGCCGGAGCACCCCGTCGAACTGCCGGCCCAGACCGCAAACCCCAAGCGCACCATCCTGATGGAGATCCCCGTCGCGGCCGCCGCGGCCGCGGAGTGACACCAGCGAGTACGTGCGCCGGCCGCCGGATGCTCACGGCGACCGGACCGGATTTCCGAGGGGCGCCCCCCGTGAGGGAGCGCCCCTTCGGTATGTGAGGAGGTCCCCTTCGTGTGTGACGGGGCGCCCCGCCACAATGCGCGGGGCCGGGAACACCTCCCCGCGTTAGCCTGGACCGTCAGACTCCAGCCGCTTCAGTCAAGGGGCCAAGCAACCCGTGCGCATCGCCAGGTTCTCCATCGACGGGAACGTCGCCTTCGGCGCCATCGAGGGCGACAAGCAGGACGAACTCGTCCTGAACATCATCAAGGGCATCCCGTTCGCGGACTTCGAGCTCTCCGGCACCAAGGTGCCCGTGAGCAAGGTCAGGCTGCTGCCGCCGGTGCTCCCCAACAAGGTCGTGGCCTTCGGCCGCAACTACGCGGAGCACGCGCGCGAGCTGGGCAACGAGGTCCCCGACGCCCCCTTCGCCTTCTTCAAGCCGTCCACCTCGGTGATCGGCCCCGGTGACGACATCCAGTACCCCTCCTTCTCCGAGGAGGTGCACCACGAGGCCGAGCTGGCCGTGGTGATCGGCCGGATGTGCCGCGAGGTCCCGCGCGAACGCGTCAAGGACGTGATCTTCGGCTACACCTGCGCCAACGACATCACCGCTCGTGACGTGCAGCGGCGCGAGAAGCAGTGGGCCCGGGCCAAGGGCTTCGACAGCTCCTGCCCGCTCGGCCCCTGGGTGGAGACGGACCTCGACGCGAGCGACCTCACCATCCAGCTCACGGTCAACGGCCTGCAGCGTCAGCTGGGCCGCACCAGCGAGATGATCCACTCCGTCGAGGACCTGATCGTCAACATCTCAGAGGCCATGACGCTGCTCCCCGGCGACGTGATCCTCACGGGCACCCCGGCTGGGGTCGGCCCCCTCAACGTCGGCGACGAGGTCGCCGTCACCATCGAAGGCATCGGCACTCTCACCAACAAGGTTGTCAAGCGTGGCTAGCGCACCTGTTCGCGTCCGTTTCTGCCCCTCGCCCACCGGTAACCCCCACGTGGGCCTGGTCCGCACCGCCCTGTTCAACTGGGCGTTCGCCAAGCACCACCAGGGCACCCTGGTCTTCCGCATCGAGGACACCGACGCCGCCCGCGACTCCGAGGAGTCGTACACCCAGCTGCTCGACTCGATGCGCTGGCTGGGCTTCGACTGGGACGAGGGCCCCGAGGTCGGCGGCCCGCACGCGCCGTACCGCCAGTCGCAGCGCATGGACCTCTACAAGGACGTCGCGGCCAAGCTGCTCGACGCCGGCCACGCCTACCGCTGCTACTGCTCCCAGGACGAGCTGGACACCCGCCGCGAGGCCGCCCGCGCCGCCGGCAAGCCCTCCGGCTACGACGGCCACTGCCGCGACCTCACCGACGCCCAGGTCGAGGAGTACAAGGCCCAGGGCCGGGAGCCGATCGTCCGCTTCCGGATGCCCGACGAGACGATCACCTTCACCGACCTGGTCCGCGGCGAGCTGACCTTCACCCCGGAGAACGTCCCGGACTACGGCATCGTCCGCGCCAACGGCGCCCCGCTGTACACGCTGGTCAACCCGGTCGACGACGCCCTGATGGAGATCACCCACGTCCTGCGCGGCGAGGACCTGCTCTCCTCCACCCCGCGCCAGATCGCCCTGTACAAGGCGCTGATCGAGCTGGGCGTCGCCAAGGAGATCCCGTCCTTCGGCCACCTGCCGTACGTGATGGGTGAGGGCAACAAGAAGCTCTCCAAGCGCGACCCGCAGTCCTCCCTCAACCTCTACCGGGAGCGCGGCTTCCTCCCCGAGGGCCTGCTCAACTACCTCTCGCTGCTCGGCTGGTCCCTCTCGGCCGACCAGGACGTCTTCTCGATCGACGAGATGACCGCGGCCTTCGAGATCTCCGACGTACAGCCCAACCCGGCCCGCTTCGACCTGAAGAAGTGCGAGGCCATCAACGGCGACCACATCCGCCTGCTGGACGTGAAGGACTTCACGGAGCGCTGCCGCCCCTGGCTCCAGGCGCCGTTCGCCCCCTGGGCCCCGGAGGCCTTCGACGAGGCCAAGTGGCAGGCCATCGCGCCGCACGCGCAGACCCGCCTCAAGGTCCTCTCCGAGATCACCGACAACGTCGACTTCCTGTTCCTGCCGGAGCCGGTCGAGGACGAGGCCTCCTGGACCAAGGCGATGAAGGAGGGCTCGGACGCCCTGCTGCGCACGGCCCGCGAGAAGCTTCAGGCCGCCGACTGGACCTCCGCCGAGTCGCTCAAGGAGGCCGTCCTGGCCGCCGGTGAGGCCCACGGCCTCAAGCTCGGCAAGGCCCAGGCCCCCGTCCGCGTCGCCGTCACCGGCCGCACGGTCGGCCTGCCGCTGTTCGAGTCCCTGGAGGTCCTGGGCCAGGAGACCACCCTGGCCCGGATCGACGCGGCGCTGGCGAAGCTCACCGCTTAAGCGCACGGCATCACACCACGAGGGCGGCGTCCGCTTCGGGCGCCGCCCTCGCCGTGTCCGCCCAGCCGTCACCCGGAGTTCACGCTTCCGGCCGACTCCCTTCTCAGCAAGGGACGTTGGATGCCCCCTGTGCGCACGGTGCGCGTGTGCGCCCAGGTACACAGGGGGAGAGAGCATGATCCGTCCACGAAGACTCGTCCGCGCGGCAGTCGGCGGGGCGGTGGCCCTGTCCTGCACCCTGCCGACCGCACCCGCGCAGGCCGCGCCAGGAGTCGACGAACCGGCCGGCACGGTGCGGCTGGTCACCGAGAAACGCGTGACCGTCGACTACCCCTGGGCCGGCGCGTCCGGCTTCCAGTACCGCCCGGGGACCACCTCGGTCACCACGGTGGACTGCGCCGACGCGGTCCCGCCCGCCGACGCCGGCCCCGACGACCTGGCCACCGGCACCGACGTCATGAACACCCTCGACGGCCGGAAGGTGCTGCAGAAGCACCGCTCCACGGGCGTCACCGCCACCGTCACGATCCCCACCGGCCAGGCCTACCGAGCCGCTGCCGGCTGGAGCGTGCTGACCATGGACGGCACCGGCGCCCTGCACGTGCTGCGCACCGTCGACGGCGCCCTCACCGTGGACACCCCGGTCACCGGCTTCCCCACGGGCGCCCGGCCCGTCCTCTACCGCACCGGCGGCTCGGTCACCCGCCTCGCGATCGTCTACGTCCTGGACGGCAGGACGTCCGTGGGCCTGTCGACCTCTCCGACGGCGCGTTCCGCACGTACATCACCACAGACACCGCCACCCCGCAGCTCGCGTTCAACGACCGCTGGCTCGTCGCCGACTGGAGGGCGATCCGGGTGGACGCCGCACCCGGCACCGAGCCCACCGCCCTGACCAGCACCGACGCCCAACTCGAAGCCGTCGTCGGCGACCAGCTCCTGATCGGCAACCCGGCCTTCGTGCTGGGCGGCACCGAGGCCGCGCTCACCGCCCGCTCCCTGGTCACCGGCGCCTCGGCCACCGTGCTCCCCTCGTCGTTCGGCGGCATCGGCCCGACCCTGGACGGCGGCGCCCTGGCCACCGCCGGCCCCTCCAGCCTCGACTGGAACATCCACCGCATCACCCCCGACGGCAGCGGCGGCCTCACCACCACCGAGGTGGCCGAGGTCCCGGCGGCTGCGACCGGCGTACAGGGGCCGGCCGTCGCCGGCGGCGAGTTGTTCCGCTACGGCGCGACGCCCGGCGCCTCCCTCCGCTACAGCGGCTTCCAGCTGGACGCGACCGGCCGGCCCGACGGCCCTCAGACCCGCCGCAGCCCGGGGTTGAGCCCCTCCACGTACGGCGAGGTCTCGATCGTCCCCAGCGGCGTCCCCACCTCGCCCCTCGCACAGATGAACCCCAGGTCCACTCCCCGTCGGTGATCGGCAAAGGCTTTCCCTGGGCACCGGTCTGGCAGCTGAACAAGCCCTCCACCTGGACCCTGACCCTCACCGACGCCTTCGGCACGACCGTCCGCACGCTGACCGGCGCCTCCACCGGAGCCGCCGTACGCCCCGCCTGGGACGGCACCACCGGCACCGGCGGCACCACGTACACCTGGAAGCTCACCGCCCACCCCCGCGACGACCAGGGTCCGGACCTCGCCCTCACCGGCACCATGACCCTGGGCTGAGCACGGGACGCGGTGGGTACGGTCGGAGCATGAGCATCCAAGCCGTGGTCTGGGACGTCGACGACACCCTCTTCGACTACACCACCGCCGACCGCCTCGGCATGCGCGCCCACCTCACAGCGGAGGGCCTGCTCGACCGCTACGACAGTGCCGAGCAGGCCATCGACCACTGGCGGGAGATCACCCACCTGCAATGGGCCCGCTTCTCGGCCGGCGAGGCCACCTTCGAGGACCAGCGGCGCGAGCGCGTACGGGTGTTCCTGGACCGTGACCTCACCGACGCCGAGGCCGACGCGTGGTTCCAGCGGTACGTCACCCACTACGAGGCGGTCTGGGCCCTCTTCCCGGACGTCCTGCCCGTCCTGGACGCCCTCTCCGCGAGCCACCGGCACGCCGTGCTCTCCAACTCCAGCCTCCACGTCCAGGACCGCAAGCTGCGCGCCCTCGGCGTCCACGACCGTTTCGAGACCATCCTGTGCGCGGCCGAGCTCGGCGTCTCCAAGCCGGAGGCCGCGGCGTTCCTCGCGGCCTGCGACTTCCTCGGTCTGCCACCGCACCAGGTCGCCTACGTCGGCGACCACCCGGAGATCGACGGGCGGGGTGCCGCGGACGCGGGACTGCTGTCCGTGTGGATCGACCGCGGGGGCCTGTACGCCACGATCGACCCGCCCGTCGGGCCGCACCGCATCGCGTCCCTGGGCGAACTGCCGTCCCTCCTCGGCTCGGATAGTCGTTTTGGAGCCCCGTCCACCTTCAGGTAATGTTCTTCCTGCGCCGCGGGGCACGGGCCGGAAGGCCGGAATCCCGGGCGCACAGCTAGGACACAAACCCTCCGGGGCTTGCGTTCCAGTGGCCTATGGTGTAATTGGCAGCACGACTGATTCTGGTTCAGTTAGTCTTGGTTCGAGTCCAGGTAGGCCAGCTCGCAGAGCTCATCTGCATCGCCCCCGTTGTGTAGCGGCCTAGCACGCTGCCCTCTCAAGGCAGTAGCGCCGGTTCGAATCCGGTCGGGGGTACTGGTTCCGAAGATCGGCAGATCGGCAGATCGACGATCATCTCGGGACTGCTAGGGCCCCCGTTGTGTAGCGGCCTAGCACGCCGCCCTCTCAAGGCGGTAGCGCCGGTTCGAATCCGGTCGGGGGTACTGACTGGTCTAAACCACATTGGTCTATGGTGTAATTGGCAGCACGGCTGATTCTGGTTCAGTTAGTCTTGGTTCGAGTCCAGGTAGACCAGCTCGGACCTGCGGAGACGCAGGTTCCACGCCCCCGTTGTGTAGCGGCCTAGCACGCCGCCCTCTCAAGGCGGTAGCGCCGGTTCGAATCCGGTCGGGGGTACAACAGGGAAGGCCCTCCACTTCGGTGGAGGGCCTTCTTGGCTTTCAGGGGCGCGGGGAACTGCGCGGGCAACCGCCACCGGCCCGCACGCGGCGATCAAACCGCCGTGCCATGGCGCGTGGTCGGGAAAGGTCTGCCGCGGCGTTGAGGCCGACCTCTCCGGAAACGCTCCGTCGGTTCAGCCGGTACGCCGCAACGCCTCGGAGAGGCGTCCTGCGGCGTCGATCACAGCCTGCGCATGCATACGCCCCGGGTGCCGGGTCAGCCGCTCGATCGGCCCGGACACGGACACCGCGGCAACCACCCGGTTCGAAGGCCCCCGCACCGGCGCGGACACGGAGGCGACGCCCGGCTCCCGCTCACCGATCGACTGGGCCCAGCCCCGCCGCCGCACACCCGACAGGGCCGTAGCCGTGAAGCGCGCCCCCTGCAGGCCGCGGTGCAGCCGCTCCGGCTCCTCCCAGGCCATCAGGATCTGCGCCGAGGAGCCGGCCTTCATGGTGAGCGTGGAACCGACCGGGACCGTGTCCCGAAGACCGGACAGGCGCTCCGCCGCCGCGACACAGATACGCATGTCGCCCTGGCGGCGATAGAGCTGTGCGCTCTCGCCCGTGATGTCCCGAAGATGTGTGAGCACCGGTCCCGCGGTGGCGAGGAGACGGTCCTCACCCGCGGCAGCGGCAAGCTCTGCCAGACGAGGGCCGAGAATGAAACGACCCTGCATGTCGCGCGCCACCATGCGGTGGTGTTCCAGGGCCACGGCCAGGCGGTGGGCCGTGGGTCGTGCCAGTCCGGTGGCGCCGACCAATCCCGCGAGGGTGGCCGGACCGGACTCCAGAGCGCTCAGGACGAGGGCCGCCTTGTCCAGAACGCCGACGCCGCTACTGTTGTCCATGAAACGATACTCGCGTCTCACTCTGTGAAACGCAAGTTCAATTTTCCGTGGAACGCGCCACCCTGGAATCACGAAGTCACAACGGCCCGTGACGTAAGGGCCTGGCGGTGTGTGCCCGGAATCAGGGGTACGGGCACTGCCTCCTCAAGATCTCTAGTTGGGTCGGCGGACCGTCGCCGACCGGAGGGAACAGCGATGGGTAGGACACTCGCGGAGAAAGTCTGGGACGACCATGTCGTCCGGCGCGCGGAGGGCGAGCCCGACCTTCTCTTCATCGATCTGCACCTGCTGCACGAGGTGACCAGTCCGCAGGCGTTCGACGGCCTGCGCAAGAGCGGCCGCACGGTGCGGCGTCTGGACCTCACCATCGCGACCGAGGACCACAACACCCCGACCCTGGACATCGACAAGCCGATCGCGGACCCGGTCTCGCGGGTGCAGCTGGAGACGCTGCGCAAGAACGCCGCCGATTTCGGGGTGCGTCTGCACCCGCTGGGTGACGTCGAGCAGGGTGTCGTGCACGTGGTGGGCCCGCAGCTGGGTCTGACCCAGCCGGGCACGACCGTGGTCTGCGGTGACTCGCACACCTCCACGCACGGTGCCTTCGGTGCGCTGGCGTTCGGCATCGGCACCTCGCAGGTGGAGCACGTGCTGGCCACCCAGACGCTGCCGATGTCGCGGCCGAAGACGATGGCGATCACGGTCGACGGCGAACTGCCCGAGGGTGTGACCGCCAAGGACCTGATCCTGGCGATCATCGCGAAGATCGGCACGGGCGGCGGCCAGGGCTATGTCCTGGAGTACCGCGGCTCCGCCATCGAGAAGCTCTCGATGGAAGCGCGGATGACCATCTGCAACATGTCGATCGAGGCCGGTGCCCGCGCGGGCATGATCGCCCCGGACGAGACCACCTTCGCCTACCTCCAGGGCCGCCCGCACGCCCCCGAGGGCGCCGAGTGGGACGCGGCGGTGGAGTACTGGAAGACGCTGCGCACGGACGAGGACGCGGTGTTCGACGCCGAGGTCGTCATCGACGCCGCCGCGCTGTCGCCGTTCGTCACCTGGGGCACCAACCCCGGGCAGGGCGCACCGCTTTCGGCGTCGGTCCCCGATCCTGCTTCGTACGAAGACGCATCGGAGCGCTATGCCGCTGAAAAGGCCCTGGAGTACATGGGGTTGGAGGCCGGGCAGCCGCTGCGTTCCATCAAGGTCGACACCGTCTTCGTAGGCTCGTGCACCAACGGCCGTATCGAGGACCTGCGGGCGGCGGCCGAGCTCGTCAAGGGCCGCAAAGTCGCCGACGGGGTACGGATGCTGGTCGTGCCGGGCTCGGCGCGGGTGGGTCTGCAGGCCGTCTCCGAGGGCCTGGACGTGGTGTTCAAGGACGCCGGCGCCGAATGGCGGCACGCGGGCTGCTCGATGTGCCTGGGCATGAACCCCGACCAGCTGGCCCCCGGCGAGCGCTCCGCCTCCACCTCCAACCGCAACTTCGAGGGCCGGCAGGGCAAGGGCGGACGCACCCACCTGGTCTCCCCGCAGGTCGCGGCCGCCACCGCCGTCCTGGGCCACCTGGCCTCGCCCGCCGACCTGTCCGACACCCCTGTCGCCGCTGGAGTCTGATCAGTCATGGAAGCCTTCACCACCCACACCGGCCGGGCCGTGCCGCTGCGCCGCTCCAACGTCGACACCGACCAGATCATCCCTGCTCACTGGCTCAAGAAGGTCACGCGCGACGGGTTCGAGGACGGGCTGTTCGAGGCCTGGCGCAAGGACGGGGCGTTCGTGCTCAACCAGAGCGAGCGCCAGGGCGCCACGGTTCTGGTCGCCGGCCCCGACTTCGGCACCGGCTCCTCGCGCGAGCACGCCGTCTGGGCCCTGCAGAACTACGGCTTCAAGGCCGTGATCTCCTCCCGCTTCGCCGACATCTTCCGCGGCAACTCGCTCAAGAACGGCCTGCTCACGGTCGTCCTTCCGCAGCAGACCGTGGACGCGCTGTGGGAGCTGACCGAACAGGACCCGCAGGCCGAGATCACCGTCGACCTGGAGCGCCGCGAGGTGCGCGCCGAGGGCATCACCGCCGCCTTCGAGCTGGACGAGAACTCCCGCTGGCGCCTGCTGAACGGCCTCGACGACATCTCGATCACCCTGCAGAACGAGGCCGACATCGCCGCCTACGAAGCCAAGCGCCCCTCCTTCAAGCCGCGCACCCTCCCGGTCTGACCCGGGCACGGTCCGCCGCCTGAGAGCAAGTCGACTTTCGGCCACAGCAACATCCCCTCTGTACCCCCGATCAGCCCGATCGGGGGTACAGCTGTGTCTGCACCCGAACGGCCCTGCCCACCCGTGGTTCGGCTGCCAACTTCCCACGTTAAGCCCGTGGTTGCTGGGGTAAGCGAGGGGTACAGCCGTGACTTCCACATGTGCCGGGAAGGCCGTTCGAGGCGGCAGTTGTCCCCTGCGCAGGCGACAACTCGCCCCAGATGGCACAATCTGTGCATGGAACACGACGGCCAACTCGAGCTCTATGCGGCAGTCGCGGACCAACTCAAGGAAGCGCACACAAGGGTGCGCGCACTGCAAGTCCCGGAGGGCGTACGGATGGCGCTGACCCGGAAGCTGCTGGTCATTACGGCCGCGGCCAAGCACGATCTCGCCGACGCGGCAAGGCGGCTGGAGCGGTTCAATACGGACCTCGACGAGGGACGTCTCCCCGTCGAGGAACGCTGAACCTGTCGACACCGCCGAGTTCGCTGCGGCACAAGGGTGATAAGCCCGTTTCGTGTTTGATTTGCGGTATATATCTGCCTAACGTGCGAAAAAGCTTGAACACTTTCGTTCTGGCGATGTCTCCGAAGGGGAAGACGTGAACAAGGCGCAGCTCGTAGAAGCGATTGCCGACAAGATGGGCGGCCGCCAGCAGGCCGCCGACGCTGTCGACCATGTACTGGACGCCATCGTCCGAGCGGTCGTCTCGGGTGAGCGGGTCTCGGTCACCGGCTTCGGTTCGTTCGAGAAGGTCGACCGTCCGGCCCGGTACGCCCGTAACCCCCAGACGGGCGAGAGGGTTCGGGTCAAGAAGACCTCCGTTCCGCGCTTCCGCGCCGGTCAGGGCTTCAAGGACCTGGTCAGCGGCTCGAAGAAGCTCCCGCGTGGTGGTGAGGTCTCCGTGAAGAAGGCGCCCAAGGGCAGCCTGACCGGCGGTGCCGGCGCGACGGTCAAGAAGGCCGCCGCGAAGAAGGCGACCACCAAGTCGGCCGCTGCGAAGAAGACCACCGCCAAGAAGACGACGGCGAAGAAGGCCACGACGAAGACCGCGGCCGCGAAGAAGACCACCGCGAAGAAGGCGCCCGCCAAGAAGACCACGGCGACGTCCAAGACCACCGCCGCGAAGAAGACCACCGCGAAGAAGGCCCCGGCGAAGAAGGCCACCGCCAAGAAGGCGCCCGCCAAGAAGTCGACGGCGCGCAAGACCACCGCCAAGAAGACCACCGCCCGCAAGAAGTAAGGGCACCGGGGTACTCACGCGCCGGGCCGGACTCCGCACGGAGTCCGGCCCGCGGCGTGTTCAGCACGTGTCGGTCGTGGTCAGAGGGTCTGCAGGGTCACCAGAGTGATCCGGAGCGCGTCCCTCGCCCCTTCCACCTCGATGCGCACCCGCTGGCCCGGGCGCAGCAGTCTGAGGCCTCCCGCGTCGAACGCGGCCGCGTCGAAGGGCACCGGGGTGCCGTCGTCCAGGAGCACCTGCCCGCTGCGGCTTTCGGGGTCGTACGTGTACGCGGTCGCCTGCATGGCCGCAGCCTACTGCCCGGGAATCAGCAACCGCGCGGCGGCCGCGGCCGTATGAGGGCCGACCCCCAGGGCCAGCGCGCTGCGCAGGTCGTCGCCGGTGTCCACGTCCTGGCGCACGGAATCGACCTCGGTGAGAGGCAGTTCCACCGCCCCCGACGCGCGGTGCCGGGCCCGGGAGTCCGTACCGAAGGCCGGGTGCAATTCCCGGCCCGGGGCGGCGGCCAACAGCGTCGTCCCGATTGCGGCCGCGTCCGGGAGAAATGCGCGCGGGAATTCAGCGGCCGCACTTAGTACCCGGGACAATTCCGCCGGGCGCAAAGCCGGCAGATCTGCGTTCAGCGCGGCCACCGCCCGGGCCGGGCGGGCGGACCGTACGGCCCGCGTCGCGTGTGCGAGGGCGGCGTTGAGACCGCCGCCAGGCTCGTCGGGGACGATCGCGGCGCCCAGCGCGGCCAGCTCACGGCCCGCCCGGAGATCGTCCGTGACTACTGCCACATCTCCCACCCCCGGGCAGGCCAGCGCGGCCGCCACCGTGTCCTGGGCGAAGGCCAGCGCCAGGTCCGGCCGCAGCCCGTCGTCCGCGGTGTCCGCAAGCCTGCTCTTGGCCTGGGCCAGGGGCTTCAGGGGTACGACCAAGGTCCACTGCACGGGCGTTCCGTCCTCCTCTTGTCGCGGTCATTGTCACCCGGGGCATCGGGCGGGCGGCGTGCCGGGGCGTACGGTGTTCTCGACAGACCGGCGGCCTGGGGCGACACTTGTGCGGCCCCCCGTGGCCCCGGCTTCAGGCCCTAGAGGAAGGTGTCCGCGTGCCCCGCCGCAGAATCGGCTTCTGGTACCGCTTCGCCGCGGTGATCTGCAAACCGCCGCTGGTGGTTCTGCTCAAGCGGGACTGGCGTGGAATGGAGCACATTCCGGCCGAGGGTGGATTTATCACCGCGGTGAACCATAATTCGCACGTCGATCCCTTCGCTTACGCGCACTTTCAGTACAACACCGGCCGCGTCCCGCGATTCCTCGCGAAGAGCGGGCTTTTCAGGAAGGGATTCGTCGGGGCCGCGATGCGGGGCACCGGACAGATCCCCGTCTACCGCGAGAGCACGGACGCGCTGAGCGCCTTCCGGGCCGCGATCGACGCCGTGGACCGGGGGGAATGCGTCGCCTTCTATCCCGAGGGCACCCTCACGCGCGACCCGGACGGCTGGCCCATGACCGCCAAGACCGGGGCCGCGCGCGTCGCCCTGCAGACCAGGTGCCCGGTCATCCCCGTCGCCCAGTGGGGCTGCAACGAGTTGCTGCCGCCGTACGCGAAGAAGCCGAATCTCCTGCCCCGCAAGACGCACCGCGTGCTCGCCGGGCCGCCCGTGGACCTCGCGCGCTTCTACGACCGGGAGATGACCGCGGACCTGCTGAAGGAGGCCACGGAGGTCATCATGGCCGCCGTCACCGCCCAGCTGGAGCTGATCCGCGGGGAGAAGGCACCCGAGACGCCGTACGACCCGCGCCGGGAGCGGATCGAGCAGCGGCGCCGCACACAGGCACAGACACAGACGCACCAGGAGGCCGGGCAGACCGTGCAGGAAGAGGGGCTGGGCAAGTGAGCAAGCCGGTCAAGGCGGCGGTTCTGAGCGCCGGTTCGTGGGGCACGGCCTTCGGCATGGTGCTCGCCGACGCGGGATGCGAGGTCACCCTGTGGGCGCGACGCCCGGAGGTCGCGGAGGCGATCAACTCCACGCGGGCCAATCCCGACTACTTCCCGGGCGTCGAGCTCCCGGAGAACGTCCGGGCCACCACCGATCCCGCCGAGGCAGCGGCGGACGCCGACTTCACGGTGCTGTCGGTCCCCTCGCAGACCCTGCGCGGCAACCTCGCCGAGTGGAGCCCGCTGCTGGCCCCCGACACCGTGCTGGTGTCGCTGATGAAGGGCGTCGAACTCGGCTCCGCGATGCGGATGAGCGAGGTCATCGACGACGTCGCCAAGGTCGGCCCGGAGCGGATCGCCGTGGTCACCGGGCCCAACCTGGCGCGGGAGATCGCCGCTCGGATGCCGGCCGCGGCCGTGGTGGCCTGCACCGACGAGGCCGTCGCCCAGCGGCTCCAGGCCGCCTGCCACACGCCGTACTTCCGCCCGTACACCAATACGGACGTGGTGGGTTGCGAACTGGGCGGAGCCGTGAAGAACGTCATCGGCCTCGCCGTCGGCATCGCGGACGGCATGGGCCTCGGCGACAACGCCAAGGGCTCCCTCATCACCCGCGGCCTCGCCGAGACCACCCGGCTCGGCATGGCCCTCGGCGCCGACCCGCTGACCTTCTCCGGACTCGCGGGCCTGGGCGATCTGGTGGCCACCTGCTCCTCGCCGCTGTCGCGCAACCACACCTTCGGCACCAACCTCGGCAAGGGCATGACCCTGCAGGAGACCATCGCGGTCACCAAGCAGACGGCGGAGGGCGTCAAGTCCTGCGAGTCGGTGCTCGATCTCGCCCGCCGGCACGGCGTCGACATGCCCATCACGGAGACGGTCGTCGGCATCGTGCACGAGGGCAAGCCCCCGGTGGTGGCCCTCAAGGAGCTGATGTCGCGCAGCGCGAAGCCCGAACGACGCTGAGCGACGCGAGGCCGGCGGCGCTTACTAGCGGCCCTACCAACGGGTACTCTCAACGCGATATGAGCACCGAGAACCTCCCCCAGAGCCCCGAGCAGCCGCCTCGCAAGCCGCGTGTGGCCGTCGTGTTCGGCGGGCGCAGCTCCGAACACGGGATCTCCGTGGTCACCGCCGGCGCCGTCCTCAAGGCCATCGACCGGACGAAGTACGACGTCCTGCCGATCGGCATCACCCAGGACGGGCGTTGGGCGCTCACGGCGGACGAACCGGAGCGGATGGCGATCGTCGACCGGCGCCCGCCGAGCGTCGACCTGTTGGCCGAGTCCTCCGAGGGCGGAGTGATCCTCCCGGTCGACCCCGCCAACCGCGAAGTCGTCTACAGCGAGCCGGGATCGGTCCCCAAGGCGCTCGGCGAAGTCGACGTGGTCTTCCCGGTGCTGCACGGCCCCTATGGCGAGGACGGCACCCTCCAGGGCCTTCTGGAGCTCTCCGGTGTCCCGTACGTGGGTTCGGGTGTGCTCGCCTCGGCCGTGGGCCAGGACAAGGAGTACATGAAGCGGGTGTTCACCTCCTTCGGGCTGAAGGTCGGCCCGTACGTGGTGATCCGGCCGCGCGAGTGGGAGCAGGATCAGGCCGCTTCCCGCAAGAAGATCGTCGACTTCGCCGGCGAGCACGGCTGGCCGCTGTTCGTGAAGCCCTCGCGGGCCGGCTCGTCGATCGGCATCACCAAGGTCGACGACCTCTCCGGCCTCGACGAGGCCATCGCCGAGGCCCAGCGGCACGACCCCAAGATCCTCGTGGAGGCCGCGCTGCGCGGTCGTGAGATCGAGTGCGGCGTCCTGGAGTTCGAGGACGGCCCCCGGGCTTCCCTGCCCGCGGAGATCCCGCCGCCCGAGGCGCAGGCGTACTACGACTTCGAGGCCAAGTACATCGACTCCACCCCGGGTCTCGTCCCCGCGCCCCTCACGCCCGAGGAGACGGCCGAGGTCCGGCGCCTGGCGGTCGACGCGTTCGACGCGGCGTCCTGCGAGGGTCTGGTCCGCGCGGACTTCTTCCTCACCGAGGACGGCGAGTTCGTGATCAACGAGATCAACACGATGCCCGGCTTCACGCCCATCTCGATGTACCCCCAGATGTGGCAGGCGAGCGGAGTGAGCTACCCGGAGCTGATCGACCTGCTGGTGCAGGCGGCACTGCGCAGGTCCACGGGTCTGCGCTGAACCGGCCCGCAAGGGGCGCGGGGAACTGCGCGAACAGCCACGAACGGTCCGCGGACTCAGGACGAGAGCACCGGCCCGGCGCTCAGGAGGCGATCCCCTTGGGGATCGCCTTCTTCACTGCCGTGGCAAGATCGATCAGCACACCCGAGCTGTCCGCGCCCTTGGGCGCCCGGACCTCGACGTACGCCTCCCGGTTGGCGGTGGTGAACACGTACCCCCCGCCGTCCTGCTCCTCCATCAGCCAGTCGACCCCGTTCACACCCCCGGCGACGGCATCTGGATCCCGTCCCTCGGCCACCTTCGGGTCGACCATCTTCGGCGGCTGCGGCACACCGCAGCGCAGTATGATCGCCGGGCTGCCCCAGCCCGCCGTCAGCGCCGACGCGGGCTCGGGATCCGCCCGGTGCTCACCGTCCACCTTCGCGGGCAGTACCTTGTCCAGGTTCCGGCACAGTCCCACGACCTTCGCGTCCGGACTGGGAACCGCCGCCGACGCGCTGTCGTCTGCTGAGGAGCAGCCCGCAGCAGTGATCAACAGCGCGACAGCGGGCAGGCGGAACACGCGGAAGACACAACGGTGCCGGTGACGGAAAGAGTTCACCGGCACAGGGTAGACGGGGGCTACAGATGGACGACCGGGCAGGTCAGGGTGCGGGTGATGCCGTCCACCTGCTGAACCTTGGCGACCACCATGCGGCCGAGTTCGTCGACGGTGTCGGCCTGGGCCCGCACGATCACGTCGTACGGTCCCGTCACGTCCTCGGCCTGGATGATCCCAGGGATCTTGCCGATGGTCTCGGCGACGACCGAGGCCTTCCCGACCTCGGTCTGGATCAGGATGTACGCCTGTACCACGGAACCTCCAGGGCGGCCACGAGGATCATGTGGGGAAAAGGAACGCCACGGTATCGCGTCGCCGCTTGCCGCGGGGAGACCTGCGGGGACCGGTTTGTGCGTGCCGGGGTGCGGGTCCGGCAGAACGTGATGGCCACTTCGACCGTAGCGAGGACCGAGATGCCTCGCGACCGGGCATGGACAGGGACAGAAGGGGAGAAAGGGCAATGAAGGGCACTGTTGGTGAGCTCGGTGAGTTCGGGCTCATCAGGGAGCTCACCTCCCGTCTGACCACCACCCCGGCGGTCCGGGTCGGCCCCGGCGACGACGCCGCCGTGGTGGCCGCGCCCGACCGCAGGGTCGTGGCGAGCACGGACATCCTGGTGGAGGGCCGGCACTTCCGGCGCGACTGGTCGACCGCCTACGACGTGGGCCGCAAGGCCGCCGCGCAGAACCTCGCCGACATCGCCGCCATGGGTGCCGTGCCGACCGCACTGCTGCTCGGCCTGGTCGTCCCGGCCGAGCTGCCGGTGACGTGGCCGAGCGAGCTGATGGACGGTCTGCGTGACGAGTGCCAGGTGGCGGGCGCCGCCGTGGTCGGCGGTGACGTCGTACGCGGCGACTCGATCATGGTGTCGATCACCGCGCTCGGCGATCTGCGCAACCAGGAGCCGGTGACGCGGGCGGGTGCCCGCCCCGGCGATCGCGTCGCGGTGACCGGCTGGCTGGGCTGGTCGGCTGCCGGGTTCGCGGTGCTGTCGCGGGGATTCCGCTCACCGCGGGCGTTCGTCGAGGCTCACCGGCGCCCGGAGCCGCCGTATCACGCGGGTCCGGCCGCCGCCGGGCTCGGGGCGACCGCGATGTGCGACGTGAGCGACGGACTGATCGCGGACCTCGGGCACATCGCCGAGGCGAGCAAGGTGCGGATCGACATCCGTTCCGGGGCGATCGACATCCCGTCCCAGATGAACGACATCGGGCAGGCCGTCGGGGTCGACCCCATGCAGTGGGTGCTGACCGGGGGAGAGGACCACGCGATCGTGGCGACCTTCCCGCAGGACGTGAAGCTGCCCGCCCGCTGGAAGGTCATCGGCGAGGTCCTCAACCCCTCGGCTCTGCCCCAGGTGACGGTCGACGGGGCGCCGTGGACCAGCAAGGGCGGCTGGGACCACTTCGGGGACATAGAGTCATGATCCCGGGCGTTCTGACGGTCGCGGGCTCCGACTCCGGCGGCGGCGCGGGCATCCAGGCCGACCTCAAGACGATGCTCGCGTTCGGCGTGCACGGCATGAGCGTCGTGACGGCGGTGACCGCGCAGAACTCCCTCGGCGTGCAGGGGGCTTGGGAACTGCCCGTGGAGGCCGTGCGGGCCCAGTACCGCAGTGTCGTCGACGACATCGGCGTCCAGGCGGTCAAGACGGGCATGCTGGCCTCGGCGGAACTCGTGGAGGCGGTCGCCGAGTTGATCGCCGGGACGGACGCCCCGGCGGTCGTCGACCCGGTGGGCGTCTCCAAGCACGGCGACGCCCTGCTGGCCGCCTCCGCGCTGGACTCCGTCCGTACGAAGCTGCTGCCGGTGGCGACGGTCGCCACCCCGAATCTCGACGAGGTGGCCCAGATCGCGGGTGTGCGGGTCGAGGCGGAGCGCGACATGCGCACGGCCGCCGCGGCGGTGCTTGCGTACGGGCCGCGGTGGGTGCTGATCAAGGGCGGCCACCTGCCCGGGGACGCCGTCGACCTGCTCACCGACGGCTCCGAGGAGCACTGGCTGCGGGCGCCGCGGCATGACAACCGCCACACCCACGGCACGGGCTGCACCCTCGCCTCGGCGATCGCCTCCGGGCTCGCCAAGGGGCGGTCCGTGCCGGAGGCGGTGGCGGCGGCGAAGGAGTACGTCACGGGGGCTGTCGCGGCCGGGTTCGCGCTCGGCGGGGGCATCGGGCCGGTGGACCACGGCTGGCGCTTCCGGCCGGGCACCCGAGGCTGACGACGCCGACGGCCCGAGGACGCCGGTGATCGGACGCGGTGAAGGTGCTGATCGTCGGAGCGGGCACGGCGAGGACAGGTACGGCGAGGATCGGGCGCAGCGAGGATCGGGCACGGCAAAGAGCCGGTCCACCAGAGGTGGACCGGCTCTGCAGCGAACCAGCAGTGGTTGCGCGCTAGCTGAGCGTCAGCGCGAGACCTTGCCGGCCTTGATGCACGAGGTGCAAGCGTTCACGCGCTTCGGCGTCCCGCCCACCACGGTACGCACACGCTGGATGTTCGGGTTCCAGCGACGGGGCGTACGGCGGTGCGAGTGCGAGATGTTGTTGCCGAAGCCCGGCCCCTTGCCGCAGACGTCGCAGTTGGCAGCCACGGGTCACTCCAAAGACTTCAGATGCACTTACGGTTGATCCCGGCAGGCCGGGATCGAGACTCTCGGGCTGTGAACAGCCGGTCGAAATCTGAGTGGCGTTGCCAGGGGGAAGGCCCGATCAGATCGGGCAACCGGAGCAGCATACAACGGCTGCACCCGTAGAGCGAAACTACCACGGCAGCTCAGGGGCCCGTGCCCTCCCACTTCCGGTGAACAGCGCCCCGGGGTCTACGCTGCCTGCCACGTCCGGCAGCTCAGGGAGGCGTAGTGGCGCAGGTGCCGCAGACATTCTTCGATGCTCTCGCGGTGCGCACCTGGTGTGGTCTCGCGCTGGAGACACTGGGGCGGTTGCGTGAGGAGATCGACGCGATCAACGTCTACCCGGTGGCGGACGGCGACACCGGCACCAATCTGTATCTGACCGTCGAGTCGGCGGTGGCGGCGGTCGAGGCGGTTTTCGCCGGGCACGCGGCAGGGGCCGAAGCCGCGGCACGGGCCGAAGCCGCGGTGGGCGCCGGGGACGCGGACGCCGGCAGCACGGGAACCGGGAGCACGGACGCCGGGGGTGTGGGAGAGCCGACGCTCGCCGACGCCGCCCGGGCGATGGCGCACGGGGCCCTCATCGGCGCTCGCGGGAACTCCGGGACGATCCTCGCCCAGCTGCTGCGCGGCATGGCCCAGGTGCTGGCCGACGAGGACACCTCCCGGGCCGACGGCCGGGTCCTGCGGCGCGCGCTGCGGCACGCGGCCGATTCCGCCCGCCGGGCCGTCGCCCACCCCGTCGAGGGCACCGTCCTCACGGTCGCCTCGGCAGCCGCCGACGGCGCCGAAGCGGCCGACGGCGCGGAGGGTTGCTGTGGAACCGTGGCCCGGGCTGCCTACGACGGAGCCCGCACGGCACTCGCCGAGACCCCGGGCCGGCTGCCCGTCCTGGAACGTGCCGGGGTGGTCGACGCGGGCGGCCGGGGACTGGTCGCGGTGCTCGGGGCGCTGGTGGAGACGCTCACCGGGGAGAGGCCGCGGGCGGTGGCCGGGAGCACGAGCCCCGGCGCCCACGCGCGCGTGGACCCCGTCGAAGGCGAGGTCCATGCTGACGGCCACCCCCTGACCGACGGCGCCCGGGCCGACGGCGCACCGGGTGAGTGCGCCGACAATGCCGCCGCGATGCCCGGCCCGGAAGGGCCGGCCTTCGAGGTGATCTATCTCCTGGAGGCCGAGGACGCGGCCGTGGAGCGGCTGCGGGGGCGGCTCGACGCCCTCGGGGACTCCCTGGTCGTGGTCGGCGGCGACGGGCTGTGGAACGTCCACGTCCACGTCGACGACGCGGGCGCGGCCGTCGAGGCCGGCATCGAGGCCGGGCGGCCCCACCGCGTCCGCATCACCCACTTCGGCGCCGGTGACGTGCACACCACCGGCGCCGAGCGGCCGCCTCGGGAACGGGCCGAGCGGGCGGTCGTGGCCGTCGTGCCCGGCGAGGGCCTGGCCGGGCTGTACACCGAGGCCGGAGCGACGACCGTGCTCGCCCGCCCCGGGGAGCCGCCCGCGAGCGGCGAGCTCGTCCAGGCCGTACGGCGGGCCCACGCGCGCGAGGTCGTGCTGCTGCCCAACGACGCAGACCTGCGCCACACCGCCGCCGCGGCCGCCGAGCAGGTCCGTGCGGAGGGCGTCCGGGTGGCCCTGATCCCGACCCGCTCGGCGGTCCAGGGCATAGCGGCGCTGGCCGTCCACGAACCGGACCGCCGCTTCGACGAGGACGTCGTGTCCATGACCTCGGCCGCCGGGGCCACCCGCTATGCCGAGGTCACCGTGGCCGAACGGCAGTCCTGGACGATGGCCGGCATCTGCCAGGCCGGCGACGTCCTGGGCCTGATCGACGGGGATGTCGCCGTGATCGGCTCGGACGTCGCGGTGACCGCCGAGACCGTTCTGGACCGCATGCTCTCGGCCGGGGGCGAGATGGTCACCCTGGTCCTCGGCGACGACGTCCCCGACACCGTCGCCGAACGTCTGGAGAGCCGGGTCCGCGAGGGGTACCTCGCCGTCGACACGGTGCTGTACCGGGGCGGACGGCAGGGGGCCCTGCTCCTCATCGGCGTGGAGTGAACGGGCGTGCAGCGAATCGGCGTGGAGTGAGTCGGCGTGGAGTGAGTCGGCGTGGAGTGAGTCGGCGTCGAGTGAGTCGGCGTCGAGTGAGCGGCGGCGGTCAGTCCTGTGACGCGATGCGGAGGATGTCCTGCGCCTCCGCCCGCCGGGCCCGCACCGCAGAGCGGTCCTCGACCTCGGTCCCGGTCTCCGCGCCGGCGTCGGTCCCGGCGTGGCCGCCATCGCCCGATGTACCGTCGTCGTAGCCCTCATAGGCCGACAGCACCGCACGCGCCCGTGCTCTCGCGTCGGCCGGGCGGTCCAGCTCGATCTCCAGCCGGCCCGCGGTGAGTTCGGCGCCGGTGCGGCTGTGCAGGGCGACCTCCCCGAGTGAGGCGAACACCTCGGCGGCCCGCTGAAGCCGGGACAGGGCCTCCTCGAACACGGCCCGGACGACGGAGCCTTCGGCGCCCTCGGAGACGGACCGGACCAGCAGGTCGGCGAACTGCCGGTGGGTGTCGCCGAGTTCGGAGACGAGCTGCTGCCGGGTCTCCTCTCCGGACGCCGTATCCCGTGCCGTTTCGCACGCGCGGACCGCCTCCGTCATCAGGGCACGTGCCTCGGCCGGCCCGCCCTCGGTCTCCAGCGCCAGCCAGGCGCGGGCGCGCAGGGAGCGGATCAGGCCGGGGGTGTCGCCCAGCGCGCGCCACAGGTCGCCCGCGCGGGCGTAGGCCCGGTCCGCCTCGACGGGCAGCCCGGCCTGCCCCAGGGACTCCCCGGCCAGGTGGGCGAGGGTCGCGTGGTCGTGCTGCTCCGGCCACTGCCGGGCGATCTCGGCGGCCCGCAGACGGCGTTCGGCGGCCGCGCGGTGCTCGCCGAGCTCGCTCAGGCAGTCGCCGAGCCACCACTGCGTCTGCACCACCGCCCCGTCGCCGTGCGTCTCGGCGGTCAGGTCGGGCAGCGCCGACTCCAGCACCTCCGCGGCCTCGGCCCACCGCCCCTGCCGCAGCAGGAACCCGCCGAGCTGCTGTCGCGCCCAGGCACCCAGGGTCGCCGACTCACCCGCCTCGTCGGCCCAGTGGGCGGCCTCCAGGGCGTGCCGCGCGGCCTCCACGGCATCCCCCCGGCCGCCGAGGACCTCGGCGAGCTGGAGGTGCAGCTGGGCCCGGCCCGGCGCTTCCAGGTGCGCTCCGCCGTGCTCCAGGGCCGCCCGCAGCGCCCGCTCGGTCTCCGCAGCGTCGCCGAGGTGGTGGGCCAGGGACGCCAGGCGGGCCTCGTACTCCACCGCGTACCACGGCAGCCCCGCCGCGACGAACGCCGCCGCGCCCCGTGCGAACAGCTCCGCGGCCCCGCTCAGGTCCCCGGCGAGCCCCGCCAGCTCCCCGAGCATCGCCTGCGCCTCGGCGACCCGCGCGGCCAGCCGTACGTCCTCGCCGGTCCGGCCGTCGACGAGTGCGAGGACCTCACGGACGGCTGCCTCGGCCGTGTCGAGGGCGGCACCGTCGCCCTCCACCTCGTGCGCCCGGCGCGTCAGGATCCGGGCCCGGCTCATCACGACGGACGCCGCCTGCCGCGTCCCCGTGCCCTGCGCGGCGTACAGCGCGAGGGCCTCGTCGTACAGGCCCGCCACGGCCGCGACGGCGCCGTCCATGTCACCCGCGAGCGCACGGACGTACGCTCCACGCGCGCGTGCGGCGAGAGCCTCGCCCGGGTCGCCCGCCTCGGCGTAGAGGTCCGCGGCCCGCTCGAAGAGGCCGGTGCCCTCGGGACCGAGGGACATCGCCTCGTGGTCGGCCATCTCGGCACGGTCGCGCGGGCCCAGCTCGGCGTCTTCGGCGGCGGCGGCGGCCGCCGCCCACGCCTCCACGGCGTTCGGCCGCAGGCCGTCCGACAGCCGCCGTGCCGCGGCCAGCAGGGCGGGCAGCTCCGGCTGCCCCGTGGCGTGGACCGGAGCGGCAGGCGGAACGGGCGGGGAAGCCGGACGTACCGACCGCACGCCCAGGGGAAGCCGTTGCACGAGCGGTTGCCGCGCCATACGCGCGCGTGCCCGCTCGCTCACGTGAGCCGTGCCGTTGCGCTCGTCGAAGCGCGCGGCCAGGGCGAGGGCCTGCCCGCGCGCGTGCGCGGCGAGTTCGCGGGCGGTCCACTCCCGCCCGGCCGGACCCGGCACCTGCCGCTCGCCCAGCCCCAGCACGGTCAGCCGGTCCATGAGCAGGGCCACCACGCTCAGGAAGTCCAGTCTGCTCTGCGGATGCCCGTCGTCGGTGAAGTACGCCGGCCGCTCCGCGAGCAGCTCCAGGCCCCGGGCCTCGTTGCCGGTCAGCGCGCAGAACTCCACGTGCTCCGCGTACGCAGCGCGCATGCTCTCCATCGCCCGGACGAGCCGGAAGCCCCGCAGGTGGTTGGCCCGGGCCTCGTCCAGGCGGCCCAGTCGCAGCAGCGGCACCAGGGAGGACGCGAAGGCCGTGTGGGGCTCGTGGGCGCAGGTGTACTCGCCCTCCAGCACCGGCCGCCACAGCCGGAGCGCCTCGGCGTCCCGGCCCAGTTCCGCCTGCCACCAGCCCTGCCCGTGCAACTCGCAGGCGTGGCAGTCCGCCATGGTGTCCGGTTCGGCGGCCAGCCACGCGGCGTACGCCCGCTCGGCCCGCGCCACGTCGCCGACATGCGCGGCGACACTGTGCTCGGCGCTGCGCACGGCCCGCTCGGAGTGCCCGGCGAGCCGGTAACGGTGCTCCATCTCGCCGAGCCACTTCTCGATCGACGCGAGCGGGATGTGCGGCTGGTCGAGCATGCCCGCCGAGACCCACTTGAAGACCCAGTGCAGCGAGTGGGTCTCGTACTCGTCGAAGTCCTCGGGCCGTTCGTCCCACATCCGCAGCAGCCGCGCGAAGGGGACGAACATCTTCCCCTTCTCGGAGCTGTAGTTGTAGACCTTCAGCTGGTGGCCGAGTGCCTCGATCACGGCGAGCGGGGTGCCCAGCTTCTCGGCCGCCGTCAGCAGCTCCTCCGCGCGGGCGTTGCGGGCCGGCCCCTCCGGCCGGCCGGAGTTCTCCGCCATCGCCTCGCGCAGGGCGTCGAAGTCCGTGATCTCGCTCATGCCTGACCGCCCTCGCTGTGTGTGGCCCACTCCAGGAGGCCGATGAACGCGCGGTTGAGCAGCGTCGAGTCGGCAGGCCTCAGCGGACGCTGCGCCATCAGCAGCGCCTGCCCGTACAGCGACTCGGTGGCGGTGCCGATCAGCTCCGGGTCGGGCAGCGCGCTGATCCGCCGCACCAGCGGGTTGAGATGGTTGAGCACCAGCCGCGCGCGGGGTGCGCTGCCGCGCAGGGAGCCGAGGATGCCCGCCCACAGATCGTCGGCCTGCGCCTCGGCGTCCGCCCGGGACTGCTCGTGCCGGGCGTCCCGGTCGTCGAGGTGCAGCGCGGGCACGGACAGCGGGTGGAAGGCCCGCAGCACGACGTCACAGCCGAGCGGATCGAGCCGGGCCCGGGCCGCAGCCAGGAAGCCCGACAGGGCCAGCTCCTCGGCCGGGTCGACGGCGTCCAGGTGCGCGGTCACCGTCTCCGCGTCCAGCTCGGCGACCACGGTGCCCGGCCGCACCGACGGCAGCGCCTCGACGAGCTCGCTGTCGTACGTGTAACCGCCGTTGATCACGCCGATGCCCTGCGCGGACGCGATCGGCGCGACCTGCCGGTACTCCTCGACGGTCCGCGTGAAGTGCACCATCGGGTGCCGCTGCGCGAACTCCTCCAGGGAAAGCCGCCCGTCGGTCGTCTCGAACGGCAGCCACGGCAGCATCGTGCGCAGCATCTCCCGGTCGTGCCGGGCCAGCGACTTCACGCCCAGGTGGTGCACCGACAGGAACGCGGCCAGCCGGTCCGGATCACCGGCCGCCAGCCCCGTCAGCCAGGCACGGATCCGCTCGCCCAGCGCCTCCCGCACACCGGCCAGCGTCTCGTCCTCGTACAGCGACTCGCGTGACGCCGTGGGCCGCAGACTGTCCGTGTCGAGGACGCAGCGCACGAAGAACGCCCAGTCGGGCAGCAGCTGTTCGGCCCGCTCGGTCAGCAGCATGCCCTTGAGGTGCACCCGGTGACCGGCGCGCCGGGCCGGGCTCACCGCCGACGGCAGCACGTACGCCACCCCGCGGGCGCCGGCCAGCGGCACGGACAGGTCGACGGTGTCCAGCGGAGTGAAGCCGAACAGGTCGTGGCAGTGCCGGGCGAGGGCGACCCGGCGCGCGGCCGGACCCGGGTACGGCCGGTCCCAGGGCGCCGGAAGGTCGGTGACCGCCTCGTCGCCGACCCGGACGTCGTACGGCAGCAGGGACCCGAAGTCCCGGGCCAGCCTCTCGACCCGCTCGGGCGTCAGCCACTCCGCGGCACCGGCCCGGGCCACCAGATGCACGGTCGTGCCCGGTTCGGGCCGCTCGGCGTCCGGCAGCGTCCGCACGGTGTACGAACCGTCGTCGGACGCCGTCCACTCCACCGGCGGCGCCCCGGGCGTACGGGCGCTGCGGCTGACGACCCGGATCCGCTCGGCAACGACGAAACAGGCCAGCAGCCCGATGCCGAACTGCCCCAGGAAGCCGGACCGGGCCTCCTCCAGCCCCTCGGCGCGCTTGGAACTGCGCCCGATGGTGGCCAGCAGGCTGTGCACGTCCTCCTCGGTGAGCCCCACGCCGGTGTCCTCGACGCGCAGGGCCCCGCCCTCGGCGTGCAGCCGGATCCGGGCAGGGGCGTTCGGCTCGTCCACCAGCCGGGCCGTGACGGCGTCCACGGCGTTCTGCAGCAGTTCGCGCAGATACACCCTGGGGCTGGAGTAGAGGTGGTGGGAGAGCAGGTCCACCAGACCACGCAGGTCGACCTGGAACGTATGAGGTGGCGGGGGCGAATGGGGTGCCGGGGAGGGCTGTGAGGTCTGGGCGTCCATCATCACGGCGCCGGTGGGTGACTCGCGACGGCGCGGGGTCGGGCGGTCCCGGTGGGGCGGTGACCGCGAAGGGGGCCGGGAGCGCGTCATCCTAAGGCCCTGGCGAGCCGCCTGACCAGGGGTTTCCGGGATCTTTACGACGATCCGGCCGCGGGCCTGGAAGCCGATGTCAGTGGCGTGGTGTGCAATGGATCTCGTGCCCGCACTGGAAGAACCCCTGCGCCAACCGCTGAAGTCGGTGCTCGGCCCCGCCACCGCGAAGGTGATGGCCGAGCACCTCGGCCTGCTCACCGTCGGCGACCTCCTGCACCACTACCCGCGCAGATACGAGGAGCGCGGCCAGCTCACCCACCTCGCCGACCTCCCCATGGACGAGCACGTCACGGTGGTCGCGCAGGTCGCCGACGCCCGCCTGCACACGTTCGCCTCCGCCAAGGCCCCCCGCGGCAAGGGCCAGCGGCTGGAGGTCACGATCACGGACGGCAGCGGCCGGCTCCAACTGGTCTTCTTCGGCGCGGGCGTCCACAAGCCCCACAAGGAACTCCTGCCGGGCACCCGCGCGATGTTCGCCGGCAAGGTCTCCGTGTTCAACCGACGACTGCAACTGGCCCACCCGGCCTACGAGTTGCTCCGCGGCACCGACGACGATCCGGCGGAGTCCGTCGAGGCCTGGGCGGGCGCACTGATCCCGATCTACCCCGCCACCGCCAAGCTCGAGTCCTGGAAGATCGGCAAGGCGATCCAGACGGTCCTGCCCACCGCCCAGGAGGCCGTCGACCCGCTCCCGGACTCCCTGCGCCAGGGCCGCGGCCTGGTCCCGCTCCCCGAAGCCCTCCTCAAGATCCACCGCCCGCACACCAAAGCCGACATCGAGGACGCCCGCTCCCGCCTCAAGTGGGACGAGGCCTTCGTCCTCCAGGTCGCCCTGGCCCGCCGCCGCCACGCGGACGCCCAACTCCCCGCCGTCCCCCGCAAGCCCGCCCCCGACGGTCTCCTCACCGCTTTCGACGCCCGCCTCCCCTTCACCCTCACCGACGGCCAGCAGCGCGTCTCCAGAGAGATCTTCGACGACCTGGCCACCGACCATCCGATGCACCGGCTGTTGCAGGGAGAGGTCGGAAGCGGGAAGACAATGGTCGCGCTGCGCGCCATGCTCGCCGTGGTCGACGCGGGCGGGCAGGCCGCCATGCTCGCGCCCACCGAAGTGCTCGCGCAGCAGCACCACCGGTCCGTCGTCGAGATGATGGGCGAGCTGGCCGAGGGCGGCATGCTGGGCGGGGCCGAGCAGGCCACCAAGGTCGTGCTGCTCACCGGCTCCATGGGGGCGGCCGCCCGGCGGCACGCCCTGCTCGACCTCACCACCGGCGAGGCCGGCGTCGTCATCGGCACACACGCGCTGATCGAGGACAAGGTGCAGTTCCACGACCTGGGCCTGGTCGTGGTCGACGAACAGCACCGCTTCGGCGTCGAGCAGCGCGACGCCCTGCGCGGCAAGGGCAAACAGCCCCCGCACCTGCTGGTCATGACCGCCACGCCCATCCCGCGCACGGTCGCCATGACCGTCTTCGGCGACCTGGAGACCTCCGTCCTCGACCAGCTCCCGGCCGGCCGCTCGCCGATCGCCAGCCATGTGGTCCCCGCCGCCGACAAGCCCCACTTCCTGTCCCGCGCGTGGGAAAGGGTCCGCGAGGAGGTGGAGAGCGGCCACCAGGCCTACGTGGTCTGCCCCCGCATCGGCGACGAGGAGGACGACCCGAAGAAGTCCGCCAAGAAGAGGTCCCCGGAGGACGAGGCGGAGAAGCGCCCGCCCCTCGCCGTCCTGGACGTGGCCGACCAGCTCACCAAGGGCCCCCTCCGGGGCCTTCGGGTCGAGGTGCTGCACGGCAGGATGCACCCCGACGACAAGGACGCCGTCATGCGCCGCTTCGCGGCCGGTGAGACCCATGTCCTGGTCGCCACGACGGTCATCGAGGTCGGCGTCAACGTCCCCAACGCCACGGTCATGGTGATCATGGACGCGGACCGCTTCGGCGTCTCCCAGCTCCACCAGCTGCGCGGCCGCGTGGGCCGAGGCTCGGCCCCCGGCCTCTGCCTCCTGGTCACCGAGATGCCCGAGGCGAGCCCGGCCCGACAGCGCCTGGGCGCGGTGGCTTCCACCCTCGACGGCTTCGAACTCTCCCGCATCGACCTGGAACAACGCCGTGAGGGCGACGTCCTGGGCCAGGCCCAGTCCGGAGCCCTGACCTCCCTGAAGGTCCTCGCCGTCATCGAGGACGAGGAGATCATCGCGGAGGCGAGGCAGGAGGCGACGGCTGTCGTGGCCGCCGACCCGGAGCTGACCCGTCTTCCCGCTCTCCGCACGGCTCTGGACGCCCTCTTGGACGAGGAGCGGGAGCAGTACCTGGAAAAGGGGTGAGGGGGACTGACCCTCTTTCAGGGGCGCGGGGCTTTAACTCATATGCGGCTACCGCCGCGCGGCCGCGACCAGCCACAATGGACCTGAAGCCGCCCACGACCAAGGACCGAAGATGACCCGCGTGATCGCCGGCGTAGCCGGTGGACGTCGCCTGGCGGTACCCCCAGGCACCGGCACCCGCCCCACCTCCGACCGCGCACGCGAAGGCCTCTTCTCCACCTGGCAGTCCCTCCTCGGCGGCCCCCTGGACGGCGAACGCGTCCTCGACCTCTACGCGGGATCAGGAGCCGTGGGCCTGGAAGCCCTCTCCCGGGGCGCCGGCCACACCCTCCTCGTCGAGGCCGACGCCAAAGCCGTCCGCACGGTCCGCGAGAACGTGAAGAACCTCGGACTCCCCGGCGCCGAGGTGAGATCGGGCAAAGCGGAACAGATCATCCGCACGGCACCCCCCGGCGACCCGTACGACCTCGTCTTCCTCGACCCGCCCTACGCCGTCACGGACGACGATCTTCGGGAGATCCTCCTCACACTCCGCACCGAGGGCTGGCTCGCCGGGGAAGCCCTCGTCACCGTGGAGCGCAGCACCAGAGGCGGTGAATTCCGGTGGCCCGAGGGTTTCGAAGCCCTCCGGGCCCGTCGCTACGGCGAGGGAACGTTTTGGTACGGTCGCGCCGCCTCTACGTGCGAAGACGCACGATGACCGGACCGGAGAGCGAGGGATCACAAGTGCGCCGCGCCGTATGTCCCGGGTCGTTCGACCCGATCACCAACGGACACCTCGACATCATCTCCCGCGCCTCCAGGCTGTACGACGAGGTCTACGTCGCGGTGATGATCAACCAGGCCAAGAAGGGCCTGTTCGAGATCGAAGAGCGGATCGACCTGATCCGCCGGGTCACCGCCGAGTACGGCAACGTCCGCGTGGAGGCCTTCCACGGCCTGCTCGTCGACTTCTGCAAGCAGCGCGACATCCCCGCCATCGTCAAGGGGCTGCGAGCGGTCAGCGACTTCGACTACGAGCTGCAGATGGCCCAGATGAACAACGGCCTGTCGGGCGTGGAGACCCTCTTCATCCCCACCAACCCGACCTACAGCTTCCTGTCGTCCTCCCTGGTCAAGGAGGTCGCGACCTGGGGCGGCGACGTGTCCCACCTGGTCCCGGCCGAGGTCCTCCAGGAGCTCACCGAGCGCCTGAGGAAGGACTGAACCGCCCTCCGGCGTCCCCTCGGAGCCTGACTGCCCGTCACCCGGTGTTCCGCGGCGACCCCATGGCCGTACAGTCGTCCCGTCCGTCTCCAACGCATCTGTAGAGAGTGGCGAGCACACGGTGGACGTGCAGAAGAAGCTCGACGAGATCGTCTCCGCGGTCTCCGGCGCCCGGTCCATGCCCATGTCGGCCTCGTGCGTGGTCAACCGCGCCGACCTGCTCGCGATGCTGGAAGAGGTACGCGCGGCCCTGCCCGGCTCCCTCGCCCAGGCCCAGGAGCTCATCGGCGGCCGCGAGCAGATGGTCGAGCAGGCCCGTCACGAGGCCCAGCAGATCATCGAGAGCGCGCACGCCGAGCGCGGATCGCTGATCTCCGGCACCGAGGTCGCCCGCCGATCCCAGGCCGAGGCCGACCGGATCCTCGCCGAGGCCCGTCAGGAGGCCGAGGAGATCCGCGCCGAGGCCGACGAGTACGTCGACTCCAAGCTCGCCAACTTCGAGGTCGTCCTCACCAAGACCCTGGGCTCCGTCGGCCGCGGCCGCGAGAAGCTCCTGGGCACCGGCCCCGGCACCGACGAGCTGGGATACGAGAACCCCGAGGACGACGACGCCCCCGAGCGCAGCCACGACCCGGAGACCCAGCGCCGCAGCGCCGACGAGTACGTCGACGTCAAGCTCGGCGCCTTCGAGGCGGTCCTCGCCAAGACCCTGGAGGCCGTCGGCCGCGGCCGGCAGAAGCTGCACGGCCGGATCGCCACCGACGACCTCGGCTCCCTCGCCGACGACGCGAGCACCGTCCAGCACTCCAGCGACGCCGACTACCTCGCCGACCTGGCCGCCCTCGCCGACCAGAAGCCCCCGGCCGGGCAGCCCGCCCAGCAGCAGGACTACGGACAGCCACAGCCGGCGTACGCCCAGGGCCCCGGTTACGCCCCCGGGGGAGGCGACCCCGCCCAGCAGCCCGATCCGTACGGCGGCTACCCGCAGCAGGCCTACGCCGCCCAGCAGGACCCCTACGGCTACCAGCACGCCGATCCCTACGCCTTCCAGGGGTACGACCCCCAGCAGGCCGCCTACGACCCGAACCAGGTCCAGCAGCAGCCGCACCAGGGGCAGCACGCCCAGCAGCAGGGCCACCACGCCCAGCAGGGTTACGCCCTGGACGAGACCAGCCTCTTCGACACCGGCATGATCAGCGCCGAGCAACTGCGGGCCTACGAGCAGGGCCGCGGCCAGGGCTGAGCCCCGGATTGGGTCGAGAGCGAAAGGTCCAGTATCCTGGCTCTTCGGTCGCGCGTACGTCCGCGATCAACGCTGCCCGGGAACAACGTGGGGCAGCGGCCCCTGAGCTCGGCAAACCGAAAGTTGGAATGGCCCTGAACGCCCGCCTCGACCACCGCAACCCCCTCGTGTTCGACACACACGAGCTGGGCCGGCGGCCTGGTGCGCTGCAGCGCCTGACCCGCTCGGTCGACGCTCCCAAGGACCTCGGTATCAAGGGAGTCATCGGAGTGCCGGAAGGCGCCCCGGTGGAGCTCGAACTCCGCCTGGAGTCGGTCATGGAAGGGGTGCTCGTCACAGGCACCGCCCGTGCCGCGGCCGAAGGGGAGTGCGTAAGGTGTCTGGAGCCGCTAGAGCAGGAGCTCGAAGCGGAGTTCCAGGAGATGTTCTCGTACCCTGACGCCGACGACCGGGGCCGCGTGATCGCGGAACCGGGCGACGACGCCGAGGACGACGAGGACAGGCTCTTCCTCGAGGACGGCTTGTTCGACCTCGAGCCCGTGCTGCGTGATGCGGTGGTGCTCGCACTGCCGATGCAGCCGGTGTGCCGGGAAGACTGCCCCGGTCTGTGCGCCGAGTGCGGCGCGCGGCTGGCGGACGACCCGGACCACCACCACGACGCCGTCGACATCCGTTGGGCGGCATTGCAGGGACTCGCCGGCACCATGAAGGACGGCGAGAAGGACGAGATGAGCGGCGCTGACGCGGAAGCGGGCGTCGACGAGAAGCAGGAGAAGTAGCCGTGGCTGTTCCGAAGCGGAAGATGTCGCGCAGCAACACGCGCCACCGCCGGTCGCAGTGGAAGGCTGCGGTCCCCACCCTGGTTGCGTGCGAGCGCTGCCACGAGCCCAAGCAGCAGCACATCGCGTGCCCGTCTTGCGGCACCTACAACAAGCGCCAGGTCCTCGAGGTCTGAGCGGCTGGTGAGAGGCACTGTGTCCACGCCTAAGAACAAGTCTTCCCGTGCGAGCGGGAGTGCTCCGGCGGACAACCAGGCCTCGTCCCACACGCTTCTGGAAGGGCGGCTCGGGTACAAGCTCGAGTCCGCCCTTCTGGTGCGCGCACTGACCCACCGGTCGTACGCATACGAGAACGGCGGTCTGCCGACCAACGAGCGCCTGGAGTTCCTCGGGGACTCCGTCCTCGGCCTCGTGGTCACGGACACGCTGTACCGCACCCACCCGGATCTCCCAGAAGGCCAGTTGGCCAAGCTGCGGGCCGCGGTGGTCAACTCGCGTGCGCTCGCCGAGGTGGGCCGCGGGCTCGACCTGGGCTCCTTCATCCGGCTCGGCCGGGGTGAAGAGGGCACGGGCGGCCGGGACAAGGCGTCCATCCTCGCCGACACCCTCGAAGCGGTGATCGGCGCTGTCTACCTGGACCAGGGACTGGACTCGGCGGCGGAGCTCGTGCACCGCCTGTTCGACCCCCTGATCGAGAAGTCCTCGAACCTCGGAGCCGGCCTGGACTGGAAGACCAGTCTCCAGGAGCTCACCGCGACCGAGGGACTCGGTGTTCCCGAGTACCTGGTCACGGAGACCGGCCCCGACCACGAGAAGACCTTCACTGCTGCCGCCCGCGTCGGAGGCGTCTCGTACGGCACCGGCACCGGCCGCAGCAAGAAGGAGGCGGAGCAGCAGGCCGCCGAGTCCGCATGGCGGTCCATCCGGGCCGCGGCGGACGAGCGTGCCAAGGCGGCGAAGGACGCCGAGGCGACGCAGACGGCAGCTGCTCAGGCCGCCCAGACGGTCACCGACGGCAGCGCCGGCGGCTGACCGCCGCCGCCCTCACCGGGCGGCGAGCACAGCGCACCCGAGCGCCCGCCCCTGCCCGGGGCGGGCGCTCGCGTCATCCACAGGTCCGTGACGGGGGAGTCCATGCCCGAGTTGCCCGAGGTCGAGGTCGTACGGCGCGGTCTCGAGCGGTGGGTCGCCCACCGGACGGTCGCCGAGGCCGAGGTGCTGCACCCGCGTGCGGTACGCCGCCATCTCGCGGGCGCCGACGACTTCGCACACCGTCTGAAGGGCCACCGCATCGGCGTTCCCAGCCGGCGCGGCAAGTACCTGTGGCTGCCGCTGGAGGACACCGACCAGTCGATCCTGGCCCACCTCGGCATGAGCGGCCAGCTCCTGGTCCAGCCGCACACCGCCGCGGACGAGAAGCACCTGCGCATCCGCGTCCGCTTCACCGACGTCCTGGACACCGAACTCCGCTTCGTCGACCAGCGCACCTTCGGCGGCCTCTCACTGCACGACAACACCCCCGACGGCCTGCCGGACGTCATCGCGCACATCGCCCGCGACCCGCTCGACGAGCTCTTCGACGACGAGGCCTTCCACCGGGCGCTGCGCCGGAAGCGGTCCACGATCAAGCGGGCCCTGCTCGACCAGTCGCTGATCAGCGGTGTCGGCAACATCTACGCGGACGAGGCCCTGTGGCGCGCCCGCATCCACTACGAACGCCCGACCGCGACCTTCACCCGCCCCCGCACCCTGATGCTGCTGGGGCATGTGAGGGACGTGATGAACTCGGCCCTCGCGGTGGGCGGCACCAGCTTCGACAGCCTGTACGTCAATGTGAACGGCGAGTCGGGCTACTTCGACCGGTCGCTCGACGCGTACGGGCGCGAGGGCCTGCCCTGCCGGCGCTGCGGCACTCCCATGCGGCGACGGCCCTGGATGAACAGGTCGAGCTACTACTGCCCGAAGTGCCAGCGACCGCCCAGGGTCACGCCCTAGCGGAGTCGTACCGCTCGCGCGCGGCCAGCACCTGCTCCATGCTGCCCTCCACGCAGTGGATCAGGGCGAGCAGCCGTTCGGTCACGTCCCGCCCGAGGGGCGTCAGTTCGTAGTCCACCCGGGGCGGATTGGTCGGCTGGGCCTCGCGGTGGACCAGTCCGTCGCGCTCCAGGGCGTGCAGCGTCTGGGACAGCATCTTCTCGCTGACCCCGTCGACACGGCGGCGCAGCTCGTTGAAGCGGAGCGACCCCTCGTACAGGGCGCCGAGCGCGAGGCCGCCCCAGCGGCCCGTGACGTGCTCCAGCGTGCCGCGCGACGGGCAGGCCTTGGCGAACACGTTGAACGGAAGCTCTTCGAGGCCCTCCGTGAGCCCCTCGGTGGTGGTCATGAACCCAGCGTACGTGAGCGCAGCGCTGACCAATAGGTTGCGCTAACCAGAAGTTAGCGCGCAGGGATCCAGGCTCTTCCACACCACTCGAGTGCTGCGAGGCGTCTTTCCCACGTCACCCGAGGTGCCGTGGGCAGGGCCAGGAGCCGGGCCTAGTAGCCGAAGTCCTGCGTCCACCAGGGGCCGCCGGAGCCGAGTTCGACCCCTACGCCCAGCGTCTTGAAGTCGCAGTTCAGTATGTTGGCGCGGTGGCCGGGGCTGTTCATCCAGGCGTCCATCACGGCCGCTGCGTCCGCCTGGCCGCGGGCGATGTTCTCGCCGCCGAGGTTGGATATCCCGGCCTTCCCGGCCCGGTCCCAGGGGGTGCGGCCGTCCGGGTCGGTGTGGTCGAAGAAGCCGCGCGCCGCCATGTCCTCGCTGTAGCTCTGGGCCAGATCCGTGAGGGCGCTGTTCGCGGCGACGGGTCTGCAGCCCACCTTGGCCCGCTCCTCGTTCACGAGGCTGAGCACCTGGGCCGCGGCGGCGGACTCTCCGGACAGGGCGGCGGAGGCGCTGGGCGTCCTCGGCGCCTTCGTGGCCGTACGGGAGGGCGTGCTCTCCGGCTTCTCGCTCGGGGTGGCCGCCGGCTTCTTCTTCTCCGGAGCCTTCTCCGGAGTCTGCTCCTGCGTCTTCTCAGGCTTCTCGGGCGTCTTGCTCGGCGCGGCCGAGGTCTTCGAGGCGGACGGCGACGGTGTGCCGGAACGCTCGGCGTCCCGGCTGGTGGACGTCTCGTCCCGGCTGTCGGCGCTTCCGGCGGTGCCACCCTGCTCGATCGGGGTGTTCGTCGGTGTGTCCCCGGCCTGGACCTTGTCGGCCCCGCCGCCCCCGCCGAGCTTGTAGTTGTCGAGGCCGGGCACCGCGCCTGTGGCGACCGCGACCGTGCCGAGGGCGACGGCGGCGGAAACGCCGAGCAGACCGGTGCGCATCGGCCGGGCGCCCTTCTTGCGGCGGCGGTGCGAACCGGCACGCCGGACGCCGCTGTCGGGCGTGAACCCGTCGCTCGTGAAGCCGTCGCTCGCGAAGACGGCCGTATCGCCGAAGCCGTCACCCGCGGCGGACCCCTCGCCGGCGAACAGGTACGCCTCGCTCTTCGCGTAGGTGCCGGCGTACGCCTCCGGGTTCAGGTACGGCGCGATGCCCATCGTCGGGGCGTCGTCCGCGGTGGGGTACAGCGGATCGTGGCCCTCCGCGAATCCGTCGGCGTGGGTGAGCCCCGTGGCGCGGCCCGTGGCGGCGCGGCCGGCGTCGGAGCGTCGGTGGCGTCCCATGTCCTGGCCTTCCTCGTCCTGGCGGTCGACTCGTCCTCGAGATCAACACCAAACTCACTCGATCGTGTGAGTTTCATATGAGATTCGTTGAGGGGGGACGGTACCGCATGGCGCAAGTGGAGGAAGTGCCCGGAGAGAGTTTGGGCGGTTAGGTTGCAGTCATGAGCGAGGATGTGCGATTGGTCGCCTGGGTGCGGGGACGCGTCCAAGGTGTGGGTTTCCGCTGGTTCACGCGGGCCAAGGCATTGGAGATCGGCGGCTTGAGTGGCTTTGCTCTCAATTTGGGCGATGGTCGCGTCCAAGTGGTCGCCGAGGGCCGGCGCGATGGCTGTGAGGGCCTGCTGGAGTGGCTCCAGGGGGACGACACGCCCGGCAGTGTGGACGGCGTCACCGAGATCTGGGACACACCGCGCGGCGGCTACGACGGCTTCGCCATCCGCTGATCACGCCCGCCGGGCGGCTCCCGGGGCGACCTCCGGGCGGCGTACCGACAGCCGCTCGGAGAGGAAACTTGCTGGTGATTGCCAGAACCGCTTGCCTTGCAGGGCTCCGCACGCAAGGATGATCGCCACGCCCCGAGGGCCCCGCAGGAGCCGCAGTACGGCCGTTCCAGGCCTCGCGCGCCCGGACCGCCCCCCAATACGGGGCGTGATCGTGTTGACCGTCAAACTTTTTGGTGAGACGCTGAAAGCCCCGCGCACCTTAGCTGTTTGGCATGGCTGAACGGCAGTACAACTCCAGGCCCTGCCAAGACCGCGGGTGCGAATCCCTCACGACCCACACCGCAGCGGTCGGTCACGCATTGTGGAGGACCATCCATCATGGCAAAGGCGCTTCTCGGTTACGTCGGCGGCTCCGACCCGCGACTCCTCGCCGAGATGCGACGGCTCCAGCAGCGCGTCCAGGACCTGGAATCCGAGCTCGGACGAATCCAGGCGGAGAACGAAGCGCTGACGGCTGCCGCTTCTCACGACAGGATCATGGAGAGCGTTGACGCACACCAGGCGGAGCCTGCGCTCACCTGATCACTGCACCGCTCCACAACAGCACAGCAGTGGTTGGGCCGCCCGTCACAACCGCCTAGTAGTCAGAAGTGCAAGGGACGCCCTGTCGGCGTCCCTTCTTTCTTGCCCCCGCATCCTTTCACCGTCTTTAACGTCTGATGTGCCCTGCGCGTTCAACGGCGAAACCGCGGGTTCATGGAGTGAGACACACCCGGGCGGTAGAGTCCGGCGGCGTGCACCTCAAGGCCCTGACCCTCCGCGGGTTCAAGTCGTTCGCCTCGGCGACCACCCTCCGGTTCGAGCCGGGGATCACGTGCGTCGTGGGACCGAACGGCTCGGGCAAGTCCAACGTCGTCGACGCGCTCAGCTGGGTCATGGGCGAGCAGGGCGCCAAGTCGCTGCGCGGCGGCAAGATGGAGGACGTCATCTTCGCCGGCACCACCGGCCGTCCCCCGCTGGGCCGCGCCGAGGTGTCCCTGACCATCGACAACTCCGACGGTGCCCTGCCCATCGAGTACGCCGAGGTCACCATCACGCGGATCATGTTCCGCAACGGCGGCAGCGAGTACCAGATCAACGGCGACACCTGCCGTCTCCTCGACATCCAGGAACTCCTCTCCGACTCCGGCATCGGCCGCGAGATGCACGTCATCGTCGGCCAGGGCCAGCTCGACTCCGTCCTGCACGCCGACCCCATGGGCCGCCGCGCCTTCATCGAGGAGGCCGCCGGCGTCCTCAAGCACCGCAAGCGCAAGGAGAAGGCGCTGCGGAAGCTGGACGCGATGCAGGCCAACCTCGCGCGCGTGCAGGACCTCACCGACGAGCTCAGACGGCAGCTCAAGCCCCTCGGCCGCCAGGCCGCCGTCGCCCGCAGGGCCGCCGTCATCCAGGCCGACCTGCGCGATGCCCGGCTGCGCCTCCTGGCCGACGACCTCGTACGGCTCCGGGAGGCCCTCAAGGCCGAGGTCGCCGACGAGGCAGCGCTGAAGGAGCGCAAGGAGTCCGCCGAGCAGGACCTGCGCAAGGCGCAGCAGCGCGAGGCCCTCCTGGAGGACGAGGTCCGCCGGCTCACGCCGCGACTCCAGCGCGCCCAGCAGACCTGGTACGAGCTCTCACAGCTCGCCGAACGCGTGCGCGGCACCATCTCACTGGCCGACGCCCGCGTGAAGAGCGCCACCTCCGCGCCCCCCGAGGAGCGCCGCGGCCGCGACCCCGAGGACATGGAGCGCGAGGCCGCCCGCATCCGTGAGCAGGAGGCCGAGCTGGAGGCGGCCCTGGAGGCGGCCGAACGCGCCCTGGAGGACACGGTCGCCCACCGCGCCGAGCTGGAACGCGCGCTCACCGAAGAGGAACGGCGCCTGAAGGACGCCGCCCGCGCCATCGCCGACCGGCGAGAGGGCCTGGCCAGGCTCAGCGGCCAGGTCAACGCCGCCCGCTCCCGCGCTGCCTCCGCCCAGGCCGAGATCGAACGCCTTGCCGCCGCCCGCGACGAGGCGCAGGAACGGGCCGTCGCCGCCCAGGAGGAGTACGAGGCCCTCAAGGCCGAGGTCGACGGCCTCGACGCCGGCGACGCGGAGCTCGCCGAGCAGCACGAGGCGGCGAAGCGGCAGCTGGCCGAGGCCGAGGCCGCCCTCGCGGCGGCCCGCGAGGAGGCCACCGCGGCGGAGCGGAAACGCGCAGCGACCCAGGCCCGTCACGAGGCGCTGGCACTCGGCCTGCGGCGCAAGGACGGCACCGGCATGCTGCTCGCGGCGAAGGACCGCCTCTCCGGCCTGCTCGGACCGGCGGCGGAACTGCTGACGGTGGCCCCCGGCCACGAGGTCGCTGTCGCCGCGGCCTTCGGAGCGGCAGCGGACGCGATCGCCGTGACGACCCCGGCCTCGGCGGCCGACGCGATCCGGCTCCTCCGCAAGCAGGACGGGGGCAGAGCCACCCTGCTCCTGGCGGGAGAAGAGCCCCTCAGGGGCGCGGGGCCGTGCCCGACATGCGGCTCCCGCAGCGTGAGCGCGACCAGCCACAACGGTCCTGCGGACACCCGCCACACCTACGTCGAAGACCTGGTACGCGGCCCCTCCGACCTTATGCCGGCCGTCCGACGGCTGCTGCACGGCATCGTCGTCGTCAGCACCCTGGAGGACGCCGAGGACCTCGTCTACTCCCACCCTCACCTGACCGCCGTGACCGCCGAAGGCGACCTCCTCGGCGCCCACTTCGCCCACGGCGGCTCCGCCGGCGCCCCCAGCCTCCTCGAGGTCCAGGCCTCCGTCGACGAGGCCGCAGCCGAACTGGACGAGCTGGCCGTCCGCTGCGAGGCGCTCACCGAGACGCAGCACGCGGCGGTCGACAGGCGCAGGGAACGTGCCGCCCTGGTCGAGGAACTGGGGGAGCGGCGCCGGGCCGGCGACCGGGAGAAGTCGGCGGTCGCCCAGCAGCTCGGCCGTCTGGCCGGGCAGGCGCGGGGCGCGGCGGGGGAGGCCGAGCGGTCCGCCGCCGCGGCGGCCCGAGCGCAGGACGCCCTGGACAAGGCGCTCCAGGAGGTCGAGGAACTCGCCGAGCGGCTCGCCGTCGCCGAGGAGGTGCCGATCGAGGAGGAGCCCGACACCTCCGCACGGGACCGGCTCGCAGCCGACGGCGCCAACGCGCGCCAGACCGAGATGGAGGCCCGACTCCAGGCCCGTACGCACGAGGAACGGGTCAAGGCACTGGCCGGGCGGGCCGACTCGCTCGACCGGGCCGCCCGCGCGGAACGCGAGGCACGCGCGCGTGCCGAGCAGCGGCGGGCCCGGCTGCGGCACGAGGCGGCCGTCGCCGAGGCCGTCGGTGCCGGTGCCCGGCAGCTGCTCGCGCACGTCGAGGTCTCCCTCGCCCGCGCCGACGAGGAGCGCACCGCCGCCGAGACCGCGAAGGCCCGCCGCGAACAGGAACTCGCCAGTGCCCGCACCGAGGGGCGTGACCTCAAGGGCGAGCTCGACAAGTTGACGGATTCGGTCCACCGCGGCGAGGTACTCGGCGCCGAGAAGCGGCTGCGCATCGAGCAGCTGGAGACCAAGGCGCTGGAGGAGCTGGGTGTCGAACCGGCCGGGCTGGTGGCGGAGTACGGACCGCACCAGCTCGTGCCGCCCTCGCCCCCCGCCGAGGGCGAGGAGCTGCCGGAGGACCCGGAGCACCCCCGCAACCGGCCGAAGCCGTATGCCCGGTCCGAGCAGGAGAAGCGGCTGAAGGCCGCCGAGCGTGCCTACCAGCAGCTCGGCAAGGTGAACCCGCTCGCCCTGGAGGAGTTCGCGGCGCTGGAGGAACGCCACCAGTTCCTCAGCGAGCAGCTCGAGGACCTGAAGAAGACGCGGGCGGACCTCCTGCAGGTGGTGAAGGAGGTCGACGAGCGCGTCGAGCAGGTCTTCACCGAGGCCTTTCGCGACACGGCCCGGGAGTTCGAGGGCGTCTTCAGCCGGCTGTTCCCCGGTGGCGAGGGGCGGCTGATCCTGACCGACCCCGACAACATGCTCACCACGGGCGTGGACGTCGAGGCGCGTCCGCCGGGCAAGAAGGTCAAGAGGCTGTCGCTGCTCTCGGGCGGGGAGCGGTCGCTGACCGCGGTGGCGATGCTCGTGTCGATCTTCAAGGCACGGCCCAGCCCGTTCTACGTCATGGACGAGGTCGAGGCCGCCCTCGACGACACCAACCTCCAGCGGCTGATCCGGATCATGCAGGAGCTGCAGGAGGCCTCGCAGCTGATCGTGATCACCCACCAGAAGCGCACGATGGAGGTCGCCGACGCGCTCTACGGCGTCTCCATGCAGGGCGACGGTGTGTCGAAGGTCATCAGCCAGCGCCTCCGCTAGATGCGTGCGCGTTACACCAGCCTCACCTGCAGCTCTTCATGACTTCAACACTTGAACACATTGCCCCCACACTTCTGCCTCGGATTCTCAGTCACTGACCTATTGACTTCGAAACTTGAAGGCATAGTCTCGGCAACGTTCCTTTTACCTTCAGGTACCTTCAGGTGGCACCTCGAAGGGCTGATCCCCTCCGGCAGCGTTGCCGGTGGCCTGAGGAGTACACGTGACCAGCACAGCGCAGGCACCCCAGTCAGGAGCCAGGACGGCTCACCCCGAGCATCTCGGGCACGTCATCTTCATCGCGGCGGCAGCCGCGATGGGCGGTTTCCTCTTCGGCTACGACAGTTCCGTGATCAACGGCGCCGTCGAGGCCATCCGTGACCGCTACGACGTGGGCTCCGCGGCCCTCGCCCAGGTCATCGCCATCGCCCTCATCGGCTGCGCCATCGGCGCGGCGACCGCCGGCCGCATAGCCGACCGCATCGGCCGCATCCGGTGCATGCAGATCGCGGCGGCCCTCTTCACCGTCAGCGCCGTCGGCTCCGCGCTGCCCTTCGCGCTGTGGGACCTCGCCTTCTGGCGGGTCGTCGGCGGCTTCGCCATCGGCATGGCCTCCGTGATCGGCCCGGCCTACATCGCCGAGGTCGCCCCGCCCGCCTACCGCGGCCGGCTCGGCTCCTTCCAGCAGGCCGCGATCGTCATCGGCATCGCCGTGTCGCAGCTGGTCAACTGGGGTCTGCTGAACGCCGCCGACGGTGACCAGCGCGGCAAGCTGATGGGCCTGGAGGCCTGGCAGGTCATGCTCGGCGTCATGGTCGTCCCGGCCGTCCTCTACGGCCTGCTCTCCTTCGTCATCCCCGAGTCCCCGCGTTTCCTGATCTCCGTCGGCAAGCACGAGCGCGCCCGCGAGATCCTCACCGAGGTCGAGGGCAAGGACGTCGACCTGAACGCCCGTGTCGCCGAGATCGAGGGCGCCATGAAGAGCGAGCACAGGTCGAGCTTCAAGGACCTGCTCGGCGGCGGCTTCTTCTTCAAGCCGATCGTCTGGGTCGGCATCGGCCTGTCGGTCTTCCAGCAGTTCGTCGGCATCAACGTCGCGTTCTACTACTCCGCGACGCTGTGGCAGTCGGTCGGCGTCGACCCCGCCGACTCGTTCTTCTACTCCTTCACCACGTCGATCATCAACATCGTCGGCACCGTCATCGCGATGATCTTCGTCGACCGCATCGGCCGCCGGCCGCTCGCGATCATCGGCTCGGTCGGCATGGTCGTCGGCCTGGCGCTGGAGGCCTGGGCGTTCTCCCACCACCTCGTCGACGGCAAGCTGCCGGCCACGCAGGGCTGGATCGCCCTGATCGCCGCGCACGTCTTCGTCCTCTTCTTCGCCCTGTCCTGGGGCGTGGTCGTCTGGGTCATGCTCGGCGAGATGTTCCCGAACCGGATCCGCGCAGCCGCCCTGGGTGTGGCCGCCGCCGCGCAGTGGATCGCCAACTGGGCCATCACCGCGAGCTTCCCCTCGCTCGCCGACTGGAACCTCTCCCTGACCTACGTGATCTACACGGCGTTCGCCGCGCTCTCGATCCCGTTCGTCCTGAAGTTCGTCAAGGAGACGAAGGGCAAGGCCCTGGAGGAGATGGGCTAGACCCGTCCCGCGACTCGGGGAGAAGGGCCAAGTCCCCGCTGCCCCTCTCCCCGTAATCCCGCCGCCGCCCCGGTTCGGCCACTGCCCGAGCCGGGGCGGCGGTCTGTCGTACGCCGGACCTAGGCCTCCGGCAGCGTCAGCGGTCCAGGCCCGGCAGCACCCGCTCGCAGAACAACTGCAGGCTCCGCCACCCCTCCTCCACCGGCATCCCGCCCGCCAGCGGATGCAGGACATAGGACTCCAGCCCCAGCGCCAGGCACGCCTGCGGGGTGAGGATCCGGTACACGCCCTCCGCGCGCAGCTCCTCGACCGTCGTCGCGGCCGACTTCACCGCCGAGCGCATCCCGCCCGGCTGCCAGGAGGCATACGTCCGCGCCTCGTGCAGGAAGTGCCGCCCGTACCGCGCCCAGGCCCGGTCCGGATCCTCCGCCACGTGCAGCAGGGGCGTCTCGGCGGCGGGCATCATCACCCAGCCCTCGGTGCCGTACTCGACGAGCAGCTCTTTGTAGTACGCCTCCAGCTCCGGCAGATGCGCGCTCGGGAAGAACGGCAGCCCGAGCCGGGCCGCGCGACGGGCCGCTGCCCGGGACGAGCCGCCGACCAGGAGCAGCGGGTGCGGTTCGGTGCAGGGGCGCGGGGTGACACGGACCGTGCGGCCCCGGTAGGAGAAGGGCTCGCCCGTCCAGGCCGCCAGCAGTGTCTCCAGCAGTTCGTCCTGGAGCTTCCCGCGCCGGGCGAAGTCCACCCCGAAGTGCTCGTACTCCTGCGGCCGGTATCCGATCCCGGCGACCGTCACCAGCCGGCCGCCGCTCAGCAGGTCCAGCACGGCGATCTCCTCTGCCAGCCGCAGCGGGTCGTGCAGCGGGCCGATGACCGCCGAGACGGTCACCGCGACACGCCGGGTCGCGCCGAAGACGGCTCCCGCGAAGGCGAACGGCGACGGCAGCCAGTTGTTGTCCGCCCCGTGGTGCTCCTCCGTCTGCACCGTGCTCATGCCCCGGTCGTCGGCGTACACGGCCATCTCCAGGGCCGCCCGGTAGCGGGCGCCGAGCTCGGCGGGCGTCGCCCCGGGAGCGACGAGGTTGAAGCGTGCGACCGTGACGGGCATGGGGGCGTCTCCCTCCGCCGGGCGGGTGTCCGGGGGACGTTAGCTGACGATGCGTCAGACATCCAGGGGTGTGGAGATCCGGCGGCGCCCGGCCCGGCGGGGCGGTGCGAGCGGGGTGACCCGCGGGCCCATGACTGATACTGGACCCGTTATGGACATCGTCATCCTTGCTGTAGTCATCGCCGTGGTCGTGCTCGGCGCGCTCGGTGGGCTCATCGTCGGCAGCCGGCGCAAGAAGCAGCTGCCCCCGCCCCCGCCCGCAGCGCCCGACATCACCGCCCCACCGGCCGAGCCGCACGTCGGCGACGAGGCCGAGACGCCGCGGGAGGAACCGCGGCGCACCATCGAGGAGGTGGATCTCCCGGACGGCTCGGCTCCGGTCGTAGTCGAGGAGCCGCCCGCCGAAGCTCCCGAGATCGAGATCCCGGAACCCACAGCCGGCCGCCTGGTCCGGCTGCGGACCCGGCTCTCCCGCTCGCAGAACGCCCTCGGCAAGGGCCTGCTCACCCTGCTGTCGCGCGAGCACCTCGACGAGGACACCTGGGAGGAGATCGAGGACACGCTGCTCACCGCGGACGTCGGCGTGCAGCCCACCCAGGAACTGGTCGAGCGGCTGCGCGAGCGGGTGAAGGTGCTAGGCACCCGCACCCCCGAGGAGCTGCGCAGCCTGCTCCGCGAGGAACTGGTCACGCTGGTCGGCCGCGACCTGGACCGCGCGGTCAAGACCGAGCCGGAGGACCGCAAGCCGGGGATCGTCATGGTCGTCGGCGTCAACGGCACCGGCAAGACCACCACCACCGGCAAGCTCGCCCGCGTCCTGGTGGCCGACGGCCAGAGCGTCGTGCTCGGCGCCGCCGACACCTTCCGCGCCGCCGCCGCCGACCAGCTCCAGACCTGGGGCGAGCGCGTCGGCGCCCACACCGTGCGTGGACCGGAGGGCGGCGACCCCGCCTCCGTGGCCTTCGACGCGGTCAAGGAGGGCAAGGAGATGGGCGCGAACGTCGTGCTCATCGACACCGCCGGCCGCCTGCACACCAAGACCGGCCTCATGGACGAGCTCGGCAAGGTCAAGCGGGTCGTGGAGAAGCAGGCCCCGGTCGACGAGGTACTTCTCGTCCTGGACGCCACCACCGGCCAGAACGGCCTGGTGCAGGCCCGGGTCTTCTCCGAGGTCGTCGACATCACCGGCATCGTGCTGACCAAGCTGGACGGCACGGCCAAGGGCGGCATCGTGGTCGCGGTCCAGCGCGAGCTGGGCGTCCCGGTCAAGCTCGTCGGGCTCGGCGAGGGCGCGGACGACCTGGCGCCGTTCGAGCCGGAGGCATTCGTCGACGCCCTCATCGGAGAGTGAGCTCGCGACTCGGCCGAGGAGCGACCTGCGGACATCCGTGTCCGCACACGAAGCGCCCGCCCCGATGCGTGATCGGGACGGGCGCTTCGCTGTGTACGTCGGTACCGGACGCGATCTAGGCCCGCGACCGGTGTGCCACGTAGGCCAGCGTGCCCAGTACCAGGCGGGCCTCCGGCGGCCGGCACGCCGAGTCCAGGGCGGGGGAGCGCAGCCAGCGCACCGGGCCGAGGCCGCCGCGGTCGGAGGGCGGTGCCGTGATGTACGCGCCCGGACCGAGGCCGCGCAGGTCGAGGGAGTCCGGGTCGTCCCAGCCCATGCGGTACAGCAGGCCGGGGAGATCGGCGGCGGCGCCGGGGGCGACGAAGAAGTGCGCCCGGCCGTCCGGGGTCGCGGCGACCGGGCCGACGGGCAGGCCCATGCGCTCCAGCCGGGCCAGCGCGCGGCAGCCGGCGGACTCGGCCACCTCGATGACGTCGAAGGCCCGTCCGACCGGGAGCATCACCGAGGCACCGGGGAACTCGCCCCACGTCTCGGTCACGGCGTCCAGCGTCGCACCGGCCGCGAGCACCGGGGCGAAATCGAGCGGGTGCGCGCCCGGCGCGGGGCAGTCGCCGCGGCCGCAGGAGCAGGCGCCCGCCGAGGCCCGGGCGCCCGGCACCACGTCCCAGCCCCACAGTCCGGTGTACTCGGCCACGGCCGTGCCGTCCGACGTGCGGCGGCGGCGTGAGCCGGACCGGATGTCGCGCATGCCGCGGTTGATGCCGATCGTGAACCCCATGCCCCCTCCAACGGGTCCGGCGCCCGGTGGTTACGCAGCGGACGCGGTGCGTGACTCTCTGTTTCCGCCTTCCCGGTGGCGGCCCGCCCACTCGGCGCCCGGGTGTGCCCGGAGGGGCGTGTCCGGCGACGCGCGCCCCCAAGTGCATCGCTGCACCCACTCCTGGTTGTGCTGTGTCAAGTGAATCGCGCCCAGGCGTACATGAGTTCATTCGAAGGGGTGGCGAATGGTGGCGTTTCCGTGTGAGCCGTGGTTGGACGGGTGATCGTAGGATTACTTTGTGTGCACGAGCCCTGGGGGCACATGCGCTCGTGGGTATGCCGGAGGCAAGTCGTCATTCCGTTCGAAGGGTGACAAGGGCCGGACGGACGGCCGTACAAACCGGCATGCTGATAGGGCTTGGCGCACTCGGCGACAAGTGGTCTCAGGGATGGGGGCGTTCCAGTGAGCGGCAACGGCGGAAGCGGAACGAACGCTGCGAGCGCGACGCACGCTGACAAGCGCCCCAACGAGCTGCTCACCTCCTGGTTCGCGCGCAGCGGCTGGTCCAAGGGCGAGCTCGCCCGCCAGGTCAACCGCAGGGCGCGGCAGCTGGGCGCCAACCACATCTCCACGGACACCTCGCGGGTGCGCCGCTGGCTCGACGGGGAGAACCCCCGCGAGCCGATCCCCCGGATCCTGTCCGAGCTGTTCTCCGAGCGTTTCGGCGTCGTCGTCTCCGTCGAGGACCTGGGCCTGCGCGCCGCGCGCCAGTCGCCCTCCGCGACCGGCGTGGACCTGCCCTGGACGGGCCCGCAGACCGTGGCCCTGCTCAGCGAGTTCTCGCGCAGCGACCTCATGCTGGCGCGCCGCGGCTTCCTCGGGAGCTCGCTGGCCCTCTCCGCGGGCCCGGCCCTCATCGAGCCCATGCAGCGCTGGCTCGTCCCCTCACCCCAGGCCCCACGCGACGAGCCCGGTCATCCGGGCGGCTCCGGGCGTGCCCGCGGCCGGCTCTCCAGGCCGGAGCTGGACCTCCTGGAGTCCACGACGGTGATGTTCCGGCAGTGGGACGCCCAGTGCGGCGGCGGCCTGCGTCGCAAGGCGGTCGTCGGACAGCTGCACGAGGTGACGGACCTCCTCCAGGAACCCCAGCCGGAGTCCACCACCCGCCGCCTGTTCAAGGTCGCCGCCGAACTCGCCGAGCTGGCCGGCTGGATGTCGTACGACATCGGGCTCCAGCCGACCGCGCAGAAGTACTTCGTCCTCGCGCTGCACGCCGCCAAGGAGGCCGGTGACCGGCCGCTGGGGTCGTATGTGCTGTCCAGCATGAGCCGCCAGATGATCCACCTCGGCCGGCCCGACGACGCGCTGGAGCTGATCCACCTCGCGCAGTACGGCAGCCGCGACTGCGCCAGTCCGCGCACCCAGTCGATGCTGTATGCGATGGAGGCCCGCGCCTACGCCAACATGGGGCAGCCCGGCAAGTGCAAGCGGGCCGTGCGGATGGCGGAGGACACCTTCTCCGAGGCCGACGAGTGGGACGAGCCGGACCCCGACTGGATCCGCTTCTTCTCCGAGGCCGAGCTGCACGGCGAGAACTCCCACTCCTACCGCGACCTGGCCTACGTCGCGGGCCGCAGCCCCACGTACGCCTCGCTGGCCGAGCCCCTGATGAACCGGGCCGTGAAGCTCTTCGCCGAGGACGGCGAGCACCAGCGCTCGTACGCACTGAACCTGATCGGCATGGCCACGGTGCACCTCCTCCAGCGCGAGCCCGAGCGGAGCACGGTCTTCGCCACCGAGGCCATGCAGGTCGCCAAGAAGGTCCGCTCCGAGCGCGTCAACACCCGGATCCGGAAGACGGTCGACACCGCCGCCCGGGAATTCGGTGACCTCGGTGAGGTCGTCGACCTCACCGAGCGGCTCGCGGCGGAACTTCCCGAGACCGCCGAGGCGGTCTGAGAAGCCGTCCGACCTCCTGAACCCCGGCCGCGGCCGGCCCTCCCGAACTGCCCGACTCGGCTCCCCCATGCCAGGTCATCGGAAGGCCGGCCGCGGCCGGCCTGTGCGCCCACGGCTGCCTGAAAGCCGAAGGTTGCGCCACGATAACGATCGGCTTGCCCGCCGGCGGGCAGTTCATCGACGCGTAACACAGAGGACGCCTTCGTCACGGTCGCGAAACAACGAGGGGCTCCGACCGAAACCGCGCTGCGTCAATCTCGTGGCGCATAACCGGCCCACCCCTCATTCCGCTCGAGGCTTCGCCCGCACGGGGCCGTACCAATGACGAGGAGACGCCGATGGCACCAGCCATCACCCTTGCCGCAGAAGCGCCCAAGCTGTCTGCCGCGAACACAGGGTTCATGCTCATCTGTTCCGCCCTGGTGATGCTCATGACGCCGGGCCTGGCCTTCTTCTACGGAGGCATGGTCCGCGTCAAGAGCACCCTGAACATGCTGATGATGAGCTTCATCAGCCTCGGGATCGTCACCATCCTGTGGGTGCTGTACGGCTTCTCCATGGCGTTCGGCACCGACTCCGGCAGCCTCATCGGCTGGAACTCCGACTGGCTCGGCCTCGACAAGATCGGCCTGACGGAGCTGTGGCCCGGCTACACCATCCCGGTGTTCGTGTTCATGGTCTTCCAGCTGATGTTCGCGATCATCACCCCGGCCCTGATCAGCGGTGCTCTCGCGGACCGCGTGAAGTTCAGCGCGTGGGCGCTGTTCATCACCCTGTGGGCCACGGTCGTCTACTTCCCGGTCGCGCACTGGGTCTGGGGCGCCGGCGGCTGGGCCTTCGAGCTGGGCGTCATCGACTTCGCCGGTGGTACGGCGGTCCACATCAACGCCGGTGCCGCGGCGCTCGGCGTGATCCTCGTCATCGGCAAGCGCGTCGGCTTCAAGAAGGACCCGATGCGCCCGCACAGCCTGCCGCTGGTCATGCTCGGCGCCGGTCTGCTGTGGTTCGGCTGGTTCGGCTTCAACGCCGGCTCCTGGCTCGGCAACGACGACGGCGTCGGCGCGCTGATGTTCGTCAACACGCAGATCGCCACCGCCGCCGCCATGCTGGCCTGGCTGATCTACGAGAAGATCCGCCACGGCGCGTTCACCACGCTGGGCGCCGCCTCCGGCGCGGTCGCGGGCCTGGTCGCCATCACCCCGTCCGGTGGCGCGGTCACCCCGCTCGGCGCGATCGCGGTCGGCGCCATCGCCGGTGTGCTGTGCGCCATGGCCGTCGGCCTGAAGTACAGGTTCGGCTACGACGACTCCCTGGACGTCGTCGGTGTCCACCTGGTCGGCGGTGTCCTCGGCTCCCTGCTGATCGGCTTCTTCGCCAGCGGCAAGGGCCAGTCCACGGCCGAGGGCCTCTTCTACGGCGGCGGCCTGACCCAGTTCTGGAAGCAGTGCGCCGGCGTCTTCGCGGTCCTCGCCTACTCCCTGATCGTCTCCGCGATCCTCGCCTTCATCCTGGACAAGACCATGGGTATGCGGGTCACCGAGGACGACGAGGTGACCGGCATCGACCAGGCCGAGCACGCCGAGACCGCATACGACTTCAGCGGCGCCGGTGGCGGCGCCGCCAGGACGGCCGTCACGGCCCCCGTCGCCGCAGCCGCGAGCAAGAAGGTGGACGCATGAAGCTCATCACCGCCGTCGTGAAGCCGCACCGGCTCGACGAGATCAAGGAAGCCCTCCAGGCCTTCGGCGTACACGGCCTGACGGTCACCGAGGCCAGCGGCTACGGTCGTCAGCGGGGCCACACCGAGGTCTACCGGGGCGCCGAGTACACCGTCGACCTGGTCCCCAAGATCCGCATCGAGGTCCTGGTCGAGGACGACGACGCAGAGCAGCTGATCGACGTCGTGGTCAAGGCGGCCCGCACCGGCAAGATCGGTGACGGCAAGGTCTGGTCGATCCCGGTCGACACGGCCGTACGGGTCCGGACCGGCGAGCGCGGTCCCGACGCGCTCTGAAGTCCTCGAAGCAGACGAACGGAACAGGAGCCACTGGGTGACGGGTACGGACGTGCAGAAGGAAGCAGAGGACTCGGGACCCAGCGGCTACGCGGCGGCCCGGCTGCGTCTCCTCACCGAGGAGGCGCGGTCCGGGCCGCCGCGCCGTGCGGCCCTGGCCGAACTCACCGACGACTGGCTCACCGGCCTGTTCGCGGCGGGCGCCGAGGGACTGCGCGGGGCCTCTCTCGTCGCCGTCGGCGGCTACGGACGCGGCGAGCTGTCCCCGCGCAGCGACCTCGACCTGCTCCTGCTGCACGACGGCAGCGACACCAAGGCCGTCGCCGCCCTCGCCGACCGGCTCTGGTACCCCGTCTGGGACCTGGGCCTGGACCTCGACCACTCCGTCCGCACACCGGCCGAAGCCCGCAAGACCGCCGGTGAGGACCTCAAGGTGCAGCTCGGACTGCTGGACGCCCGGCACATCGCCGGTGACCTCGGCCTCACCTCCTCGCTGCGCACGGCCGTCCTGGCCGACTGGCGCAACCAGGCCCCCAAACGCCTTCCCGAACTGCAGGAACTGTGCGCCGAACGCGCCGAGCGCCAGGGCGAGCTGCAGTACCTGCTGGAACCCGACCTGAAGGAGGCCCGCGGCGGGCTGCGCGACGCCACCGCGCTGCGCGCCGTCGCCGCCTCCTGGCTCGCCGACGCCCCGCGTGAGGGCCTGGCCGACGCCCGTCGCCGGCTCCTCGACGTCCGGGACGCCCTGCACCTCGCCACCGGGCGCGCCACCGACCGGCTCGCCCTCCAGGAGCAGGACCAGGTGGCCGCCGAGCTGGGCCTGCTCGACGCGGACACCCTGCTGCGGCAGGTCTACGAGGCGGCCCGGCTCATCTCGTACGCCAGTGACGTCACCTGGCGCGAGGTGGGGCGCGTCCTGCGGTCGCGCGCCGTGCGGCCCCGGCTGCGCGCCATGCTGGGCGGCGGGCGTGCTCCGGGCAGCGGGAAACCGGCCGCCGAGCGCTCACCGCTGGCCGAGGGAGTGGTGGAGCAGGACGGCGAGGTGGTGCTCGCCCGCGCCGCGCGCCCCGAACGCGACCCGGTGCTGCCGCTGCGCGCCGCGGCCGCCGCCGCGCAGGCCGGCCTCCCCCTCTCGCTGCACGCCGTACGGCGCCTGGCGGCCACCGTGCGCCCGCTGCCCACGCCCTGGCCCGCCGAGGCCCGAGAACAGCTCGTCACCCTGCTCGGCTCCGGGCGCCCCACCATCGAGGTCTGGGAGGCGCTGGAGGCCGAGGGGCTGATCACCCGGCTGCTGCCGGACTGGGAGCGGGTCCGCTGCCGCCCGCAGCGCAACGCCGTGCACCTGTGGACCGTCGACCGGCACCTCATCGAGACCGCGGTGCGCGCCTCCGAGTTCACCCGCCGGGTCAGCCGCCCCGACCTGCTGCTGGTCGCCGCGCTGCTGCACGACATCGGCAAGGGCTGGCCCGGCGACCACTCCGTGGCGGGCGAGATCATCGCCAAGGACGTGGCCACCCGGATCGGCTTCGACCGCCACGACGTGACCGTCATCGCCACCCTCGTACGGCACCACCTCACGCTCATCGACACCGCGACCCGGCGTGACCTGGAGGACCCGGCCACCGTGCGCTCCGTCGCCGAGGCCGTCGCCTCCGAGGGCACCCTGGAGCTGCTGCACGCGCTCACCGAGGCCGACGCCCTCGCCACCGGCCCGGCGGCCTGGTCGTCCTGGCGCGGCTCGCTCGTCGCCGACCTGGTCAAACGGGTCTCGGCGGTGCTCGCCGGCGACGCCCCGGACGACCCCGAGGAGGCCGCGCCGACCGCCGAACAGGAGCGGCTCGCCCTGGAGGCCGCCGCGACGGGCAGCCCGGTGCTCTCGCTGCGGGCCCAGACCGAGCCGCCCGCCGGGCAGGAGCCGTCCGGCGACCCCGAGCCGCTCGGCGTGGAACTGCTCATCGCCGTACCCGACCAGCCCGGGGTGCTGCCCGCGGTGGCCGGCGTCCTCGCCATGCACCGGCTGACCGTACGCACCGCCGAGCTGCGCTCCCTGCACCTGCCGGACGGCGTGGACGGTTCCGTCCTGCTGCTGGACTGGCGCGTCGCGGCCGAGTACGGCTCGCTGCCGCAGGCAGCCCGGCTGCGTTCCGACCTCGTCCGGGCCCTGGACGGCTCCCTGGACATCGCCGGCCGCCTCGCCGAACGGGACGCTGCCTATCCGCGCCGCCGGGGCGTGATCGCCCCCGCGGCCCGGGTGTCGGTCCACCCGGCAGCCTCCCGGCTGGCCACGGTCATCGAGGTCCGCTCCCAGGACGCCCCGGGGCTGCTGTTCCGCATCGGCCGCGCCCTGGAGGACGCGCACGTGCAGGTCCGCAGCGCCCACGTCTCGACCCTCGGCGCCAACGCCGTCGACGCCTTCTACGTGACCGGCCCGGAAGGCGCGCCGCTGCCCGGGGACGAGGCGGCGGCGGTGGCGAGGAAGCTGGAGGAGACACTGCGGGGGTGAGGCCGACCCGGCGACTTGTCACGCCGGGATACCCTGGAGGGCGATTCCCTGTAGCCACCGACCCCGAGGACCGCGAGCGCCGTGTTCGATACTCTTTCCGATCGCCTCTCAGCGACCTTCAAGAACCTGCGCGGCAAGGGACGGCTCTCCGAGGCGGACATCGACGCCACGGCGCGCGAGATCCGGATCGCGCTGCTCGAGGCGGATGTGGCGCTGCCCGTCGTCCGGACGTTCATCAAGAACGTCAAGGAGCGCGCCCTCGGTGCCGACGTCAGCAAGGCGCTGAACCCCGCCCAGCAGGTCCTCAAGATCGTCAACGAGGAACTGGTCACCATCCTCGGCGGCGAGACCCGGCGCCTGCGCTTCGCCAAGCAGCCGCCCACCGTGATCATGCTGGCGGGTCTGCAGGGTGCCGGTAAGACCACCCTCGCGGGCAAGCTCGGCCGCTGGCTGAAGGAGCAGGGCCACTCGCCGCTGCTGGTCGCCTGTGACCTCCAGCGCCCCAACGCCGTGAACCAGCTGAGCGTCGTCGCCGACCGCGCGGGCGTCAGCGTCTACGCCCCCGAGCCGGGCAACGGCGTCGGCGACCCGGTCAAGGTCGCCAAGGACTCCATCGAGCACGCCAAGTCCAAGGTCCACGACATCGTGATCGTGGACACCGCCGGCCGTCTCGGCATCGACCAGGAGATGATGCAGCAGGCCGCGGACATCCGCGACGCCGTCTCCCCGGACGAGATCCTGTTCGTCGTCGACGCGATGATCGGCCAGGACGCGGTCAACACCGCCGAGGCCTTCCGCGACGGCGTCGGCTTCGACGGCGTGGTGCTCTCCAAGCTCGACGGTGACGCCCGCGGTGGTGCCGCCCTGTCGATCCGGCAGATCACCGGCAAGCCGATCATGTTCGCCTCCAACGGCGAGAAGCTCGACGACTTCGACGCCTTCCACCCTGACCGGATGGCTTCCCGCATCCTCGACATGGGTGACCTGCTCACCCTGATCGAGCAGGCGGAGAAGACGTTCAGCCAGGAAGAGGCCGAGAAGATGGCCTCCAAGCTGGCGTCCAAGAAGGGCCAGGACTTCACCCTGGACGACTTCCTGGCCCAGATGGAGCAGGTCCGCAAGATGGGCTCCATCTCCAAGCTGCTCGGCATGCTGCCGGGCATGGGCCAGATGAAGGACCAGATCGCCAACCTCGACGAGCGGGACGTCGACCGCACGGCCGCCATCATCAAGTCGATGACCCCGGCCGAGCGCCAGGAGCCGACGATCATCAACGGCTCGCGCCGCGCCCGTATCGCCAGGGGCTCCGGCGTCGAGGTCAGCGCGGTCAAGAACCTGGTCGAAAGGTTCTTCGAGGCCCGCAAGATGATGTCCCGCATGGCCCAGGGCGGCGGCATGCCCGGGATGCCGGGGATGCCCGGCATGGGTGGCGGCCCCGGCCGCACCAAGAAGCAGCCGAAGAAGGCCAAGGGCAAGCAGCGCTCCGGCAACCCGATGAAGCGCAAGCAGCAGGAGCAGGAGGAGGCCGCCCGCCGGGCCGCCGCGGCCGAGGGCGGCGGCGCCCTCGGGCTGCCGCAGCAGGGCGGCAAGGACTTCGAACTGCCCGACGAGTTCAAGAAGTTCATGGGCTGACGGCCCGTCCGGACGACGCTGAGGGCGCCCCCTCCTCCTGGAGGGGGCGCCCTCGGTCGTGTGCCGGTGCCTGGCCGGTCAGCCGTTGGGGAACTTCCAGACGTACGGCTCGCCGTCCTCCTCCGACCAGTGGACCTCGACGCTCTCGGCGTTCGCCGGGACCACGTACGTCTCGCAGAAGACATGGCTCTCGCCCTGCTTCCAGCTCTCGACGTCGTACGGGTCCTCACAGCCGGCGGCGTCCTCGGACGCGCCGATGAGGACCGAGCCGCGCTGTCCGTCGGCGAAGACCGTCGCGCCGTCGTGCACGTCGGAGCCGTCGGTGAGGGCAGGCCCGCTCTTGTGCGTGTACTTCACGTACGCGACGGCCAGCGCCTTGCCCTTGACCTTGTCCGGCTCGGAGACGGCCTTCGCCGCCTCGGCCTCGGTGCCCACCTCGACCTTCTGTGCCAGGACCTCGTAGGTGACCTCGCCCGGGTCCTCCGCGACCTTGCCCGTGGCGCTCTCGCCGGTGCCCATCTCGCCGCCGGAGGTGGGCTCCGGCGACGGCGAGGCCTTGGCCTGGGCGGTGCCCGTGCTCTTCGCGTCGGCGGTGTCGTCGCCGCCCCCGCAGGCGGTGAGCGTCAGGGCGAGGACGGCGACGGGCGCGACGAGGCGCAGCGCGGTCTGGTGGTGCGGCACAGCAGCTCCTGTATGCAGATGTGTAGGTCCCCCGAGCGGTGGATCACTTTAAGCGTTCATGATCCACTTGGTGGAACCAAAAACTCCCCTTGGCGTTTCCTTCACACCATTCACACCCGCATCGGGAGCGCTGTTCGTCAGGGCGTCCGGGCGATCAGGTACCGGAACACGTTCGGCATCCACACCGTCCCGTCCTGCCGCCGGTGCGGATGCAGGGCCTCGGCCAGCTCCTTGTCGACCTGCACCTGGTCCGTCGCCGCCGTCGCCGCGTCGAACAGACCCGTCGACTTCAGGCCGCGTACCGCGCTGTCCACGTCGGCGTAGCCGAAGGGGCACGCCACCCGCCCCGACCCGTCCGGCCTGAGCCCGGCCCGGTGGGCGACGTCCTCCAGGTCGTCGCGGCAGGCGGGGCGCCAGCTGCCCGAGGTGCGCAGCGGCTCGGCCAGCTTCGTCGCCACCCGCATCACGGACGCCGTGGCGCAGCGCTCCGGCGGGCCCCAGCCCGCCAGCACCACGGCCGCACCGCGCCGGGCGAGCGGAGTCGCCTCCGCGAGCGCTCCGGCCAGTCCCTCCGAGTCGCCCGCCAGGCATCCGATCGGCTCGAAGGCGGTCACCAGGGTGTAGCCGGGAGCGCCCGGCTCCGCGGTGTCCCGGGGAGAGCCGTCGACCAGCCGGGCTTCCGGACGCGCACGTGTGCCCGGTGCCCCGGGGAGCAGCCGCTCCCGCGCCAGGGCCATTCTCTCGGGGGAAGCGTCGACACCGGTGACCGCCGCTCCCCGGGCGGTGGCCATCAGCAGGGAGAGCCCGGAACCGCAGCCGAGGCCGAGCAGCCGCGTCGCGGGACCCACGTCCAGTCGCTCGTAGACGGCCTCGTAGAGCGGTACGAGCATCCGCTCCTGGATCTCGGACCAGTCACGCGCGCGTGCACGCAGGTCCACGCGGGGTGCGGCCCCCGCGTGGGGCAGGTGCTGCCGCACGAGCGTAGGTGTCATAAGTAAGCGCCCCAATCCGCCGAGAGTTGCCTCTTGCCCGATTCCATGGCCCCCGTGACAGTGCGCTCGCACTACCCCCGTATGCCAGGAAACTCCCCCCTCGACCCGTCGTCCAGTGGAATGCGGCAGGGTCTGTGAGTTGTCATGTGCCTATGGCGAGATTTCACATTCCGGCAATCTGGGCCCGTACCGTCTCGCCGTGGCGAAGGCACCCGGGTGGGCGCGCATCCCGTGGGCGGTGCTCGGCGCCCGGGGCGAGGCCGAACCGGCCGATCACGCGGTGACCGTACGGTGTCCGGTCGCCGAGGACGGGTCGGTGCCGGAGGCCGACGACGCACCCGGTAACGTCGCGGTCGTGGCACGGGCTCACCGAGTGAGGCGCAAGGCGGCCGAAACGCCTCTTGCGGATCCACAGACCTCTGCCGCCCCGGCGCGCGGATACGCACTACGCGCCGGTGCGTACGCGGGAGTACGCACCACCTTGTGGTGAGCTGCGAGGCTTCTCCACAGATCGGCGCACCCGCCCTCGTCGGGACGCATCAGAGGCAACTGACGGGTACGTGCAAATTATTTGGGATGGCCCGGAATCGGAACACTGGGGCACCCCGGCTCGTTGTCATTACGTGAGCACGACACAGACACCACCTGTTCTCGCCGCAGAGCTGGCACAGGCGTGGGCCGATATTCAGCGGTACCACCCCGAGTTGCCCGACCTTGCCGCGCCAGAGTCCCTGATCGGGGAGTCGTCGTCCGCGTGCGGTCACGAGCTCTCCTTCGAGCGACTGCTCCATGAGGCAGTCCATGGCATCGCCGCCGCGCGCGGAGTCCGCGACACCTCCCGGGCCGGCCGCTACCACAACCGCAGATTCCTCGCGATCGCCGAGGAGCTGGGCCTGGACCACCCCGAGGAACCGCATCCCAGCAGCGGTTTCTCCCTGGTCTCGCTCACCCCCGAGGCGAAGCGCCGCTACCGCCCGACGATGGAGCGTCTCCAGCGCGCCCTCAAGGCCCACACCGCGGCCACCTCCTCCGACACGTCCCGCACCTTCCGTGGTCCGGCCGCCCGGCACGGATCGTCGGGTGGTGGTGTCCGTGTCAAGGCGGTCTGCGACTGCGGCCGCAACGTCCGGGTCGTCCCGTCCGTCCTCGCCCAGGCCCCGATCGTCTGCGGCGGCTGCGGTAAGCCGTTCCGGATCCCGGACATCGTGGGAGCGGTCGCGAGCTGACGCCCCGCACCGGCATCTCGTGGCTGCCGGTCTTCGGCGCAGGGCTCGGGCCGATGGCGCACCCGACATGCCTCACCTCTCACGCCGGGTGCGCCATCGGCGTGCCCGCACGGCGGATCAGGGCCCCGGCCCGGAGCGACCCGCCGGGTGTGGCACAATGGCTAGCTGTACTCGACAGTCGCACAGGACCCCTCTCTCCTCCGGCTGACGCGTCCATCGGGCACTCGGGTACCGCAACCCCACGCGGCATTTCTCGCCGTGCCCAATCACGTCAAATCCAGGAGAACCCACTCCCGTGGCAGTCAAGATCAAGCTGAAGCGTCTGGGCAAGATCCGTTCGCCTCACTACCGCATCGTCGTCGCCGACTCCCGTACCCGCCGTGACGGCCGGGCCATCGAGGAGATCGGCAAGTACCACCCGACGTACAACCCGTCGGTGATCGAGGTCGACGCCGAGCGCGTGGCGTACTGGCTCGGTGTCGGCGCCCAGCCGACCGAGCCCGTGATGGCCATCCTCAAGAAGACCGGCGACTGGCAGAAGTTCAAGGGCGAGCCCGCCCCGGCTCCGCTGCTGACGCAGCCCGAGAAGGCCGCGCGCCCGTCGTTCGAGGCCATCGGCGGCGACGACGAGGGCAAGGGTGAGGCGATCACCCAGAAGAAGAAGGCCGAGAAGAAGGACGAGGCCGCCGAGTCCGCTTCGACCGAGGCCTGAGCATGCTCGAGGAGGCTCTCGAGCACCTCGTGAAGGGCATCGTCGACAACCCTGACGATGTGCAGGTCGCCTCGCGCAACCTGCGCCGCGGGCAAGTGCTCGAGGTCCGGGTCCACCCGGACGACCTCGGCAAGGTGATCGGCCGCAACGGCCGCACCGCACGCGCCCTGCGTACCGTCGTGGGCGCCATCGGCGGCCGCGGCATCCGCGTCGACCTCGTCGACGTGGACCACGTCCGCTGACGCTTTCGCAACAGCACCGGCTCGGGCCGGGGAGGGCCACTGGGCCGTCCCCGGCCCGCAGTCGTATGACAGGAGAATGGACACGTGCAGCTGGTAGTCGCACGGATCGGCCGTGCCCATGGCATCAAGGGTGAGGTCACCGTCGAGGTGCGGACCGACGAGCCGGAGCTGAGGCTCGGCCCCGGTGCCGTACTCACCACCGATCCCGCATCCGTGGGACCGCTCACCATCGAGACGGGCCGCGTCCACAGCGGCCGTCTCCTGCTGCGCTTCGAAGGCGTCAGCGACCGCACCGGCGCCGAGGCACTGCGCAACACCCTCCTGATCGCCGAGATCGACCCGGAGGAACTGCCCGAGGGCGAGGACGAGTACTACGACCATCAGCTCATCGACCTCGACGTGGTCACCGCCGACGGCACCGAGGTCGGCCGGATCACGGAGATCTCGCACCTGCCCACCCAGGACCTGTTCATCGTGGAGCGTCCCGACGGCAGCGAGGTGATGATCCCCTTCGTCGAGGAGATCGTCGCCGAGATCGACCTCGAGGAGCAGAAGGCCGTCATCACCCCGCCGCCGGGCCTGATCGACGACCGCGCCGAGATCGCGTCCAGCCGGGACGAGGCCTCCGGACAGGAAGAGTCGTGATGCGCCTCGACGTCGTCACGATCTTCCCCGAGTACCTGGAACCGCTGAACGTCTCCCTCGTCGGCAAGGCACGCGCGCGTGGACAGCTGAACGTGCACGTCCACGACCTGCGCTCCTGGACCTACGACCGTCACAACACGGTCGACGACACCCCCTACGGCGGCGGCCCCGGCATGGTCATGAAGACCGAGCCGTGGGGAGACGCACTGGACTCCGTCCTCGCCGACGGCTACGAGACGGGCTCCCGCGCGCCCGCCCTCATCGTGCCCACCCCCAGCGGCCGCCCCTTCACCCAGGAACTCGCCGTCCACCTCTCCGAGCGCCCCTGGCTGATCTTCACCCCGGCCCGCTACGAGGGCATCGACCGCCGCGTCGTCGACGAGTACGCGACACGGATGCCGGTGTACGAGGTGTCCATCGGCGACTACGTCCTGGCCGGCGGCGAGGCGGCCGTCCTCGTCGTCACGGAGGCCGTGGCGCGGCTGCTGCCCGGCGTCCTGGGCAACGCCGAGTCCCACCGGGACGACTCCTTCGCGCCCGGCGCCATGGCGAACCTGCTCGAGGGGCCCGTCTACACCAAGCCTCCCGAGTGGCGCGGCCGGGACATCCCCGACGTGCTGCTCAGCGGCCACCACGGGAAGATCGCCCGCTGGCGCCGCGACGAGGCCCTCAAGCGCACCACCGCCCACCGGCCCGACCTCATCGAGCGCTGTGACCCCAAGGCCTTCGACAAGAAGGACCGCGAGATGCTCTCCATCCTGGGCTGGGCGCCCGACCCGGCGGGGGAGCCGTACGGCCGATTTTGGCGCAGGACCGACGGCGTGGAAGAATAGCCAGCTGTTGTGCGTCCGTCCGGCGTGCGCCCCTGCCACAGGGGGAGACGACGTCCGCCCCGACCCGCACACACCTGATCCCGAAACACCTAGTTTCCGTTGATGACCTGTGGCATCAGCGAGGAAAGCAGACGAAATGTCTCACCTGCTCGACACCGTCGACTCCGCGTCGCTGCGCAGCGACGTCCCCGCCTTCCGCCCGGGCGACACCGTCAACGTCCACGTGCGCGTCATCGAGGGCAACCGCTCCCGTGTGCAGCAGTTCAAGGGCGTCGTGATCCGCCGCCAGGGTGCCGGCGTGCGCGAGACCTTCACGGTCCGCAAGGTCTCCTTCTCCGTCGGCGTCGAGCGCACCTTCCCGGTGCACACCCCGATCGTGGAGAAGATCGAGCTCGTCACCAAGGGTGACGTCCGCCGCGCCAAGCTGTACTACCTGCGCGAGCTGCGCGGCAAGGCCGCGAAGATCAAGGAGAAGCGCGAGAGCTGAGCGCTCTCCGGGGTTCACACCGGAGCCGGATAGCATCTGGCTCCGATGGACACCGAAGCACAGCCCACGGAGCGCGACCGCTCCTCCCGCCCTTCCGGCTCCCGGACGACCGTCTCGGAACCCGCAGGGCCGGAGGACCGGTCGCGTTTCGCGTTGGTGGCGCGTGTCAGCTCCTGGGTCCCGGGCGGCCGGATCACCCTCACCCTGCTGGTCTGCCTGGTGTTCCTGTTGTTGCTCAGCACGTTCGTGCTGCGGCCGTTCCAGATCCCCAGCGGATCGATGGAGCCGGGATTGAGGATCGGGGACAGGGTTCTCGTAAATAAGTTGGCGTACCGTTTCGGTGCCGTGCCGCAGCGGGGAGACATCGTCGTGTTCGACGGGACCGGGTACTTCGGGCACGCGGACTACGTCAAACGCGTTGTCGGTGTGGGGGGAGACCGCGTGGTCTGCTGCGACAGGGAGGGGAGGATCCAGGTGAACGGCCGGCCGGTCGACGAGTCGGGCTTCCTGCATCCCGGCGACAGCCCGTCCGCGGTGCCCTTCGACGTCGTCGTCCCCGGCGGCACCCTGTTCGTCCTCGGCGACCACCGCAGCGACTCCAGCGACTCCCGCGACCACCTCGGCTCGCCGGGCGGCGGCATGATCCCCGTCGACGCCGTGATCGGCCGCGCCGACTGGATCGTCTGGCCGCTCGGTCACGCCACCCGGCTGCACCGGCCGGACGCCTACGCGCGCGTGCCCGACGCCGGCAGGGCGGGCGCCCATGGGTAACCGCGGCAAACCGCGCGGCGTCCCTGCGGGCCCCGCGGAGAACCTGCTGCCCACCGGTGCCCGGCGCGCCGCCGGTCCGTCCGGCAGCGGACGTACGCGGGCCGAGCGCCGTAAGCTCCAGCGGAAGGTCAAGCGGCGCCGCAGGCGCGGAGCCGTGAAGGAGATACCGCTCCTCGTCGGCGTGGCGGTCCTGATCGCGCTCGTGCTGAAGACGTTCCTCGTCCAGGCCTTCGTCATCCCGTCCGGCTCCATGGAGCAGACGATCCAGATCGGCGACCGCGTCCTGGTCGACAAGCTCACCCCGTGGTTCGGCTCGCAGCCCCAGCGCGGGGACGTCGTCGTCTTCAAGGACCCCGGCGGCTGGCTCCAGGACGAACAGCCCACCACGCAGAAGTCCGACCCCGTCGTCATCAAGCAGGTGAAGGAAGGGCTCACCTTCATCGGCCTGCTGCCGTCCGAGAACGAGAAGGACCTCATCAAGCGGGTCGTCGGCGTCGGCGGCGACCGCGTCAAGTGCTGCGACGCGCAAGGGCGGGTGACCGTCAACGGCGTCCCGCTGAACGAGGACTACCTGTATCCCGGCGCCGCCCCGTCCGACACGCCGTTCGACATCACGGTCCCCCAGGGACGGCTGTGGGTGATGGGCGACCACCGGAACAACTCGGCGGACTCCCGCGCCCACCAGGACACCGACTACGGGGGCACGGTCTCCCTGGACGAGGTGGTGGGCCGCGCCATGGTCATCGCCTGGCCCTTCGGGCACTGGAACATGCTGGAGGAGCCGAATACGTACGCCACCGTGTCCGACTCGGCCCCCGGGTCGACCGCTGCTCCCGAACTGTCGCATAGGGTTGCCCCCTACGATCCGAACGGAACGATCCAGCTCCCGACCCCTGCGGAACTCCCGCTCGTTATGGGAGTGGTGGGCCTGCGCCGCGTATGGGGCAGGCGGCGGCACAGAGTGAGGAGTTGGCGTGGGGGATGTGGCGGTCGGCGCACGGTCCGGACACGACGGCGAGGAGCACCGCGGACGCCCCGCGGAATCCGCCGTCCCGGCCGCGGACAGCGCCGTGACCTCCGGGAATGACTCCGGGACAGCCGAGGACGGCAGGGTGACGGGCGAGCACACGACAGCCGAGGACCAGGGACCGGGCGGTACGGCCAGGACACCGAAGAAGCCGCGCTCCTTCTGGAAGGAGCTGCCCATCCTGATCGGTATCGCGCTGGTTCTGGCGCTGCTGATCAAGACCTTCCTGGTGCAGGCGTTCTCCATTCCCTCCGACTCGATGCAGAACACCCTCCAGCAGGGTGACCGCGTCCTGGTCGACAAGCTCACGCCCTGGTTCGGCTCCGAGCCCGAGCGCGGCGAGGTCGTCGTCTTCCACGACCCGGACAACTGGCTGGCGGGCGAGCCGACCACGGACCCGAACGCGCTGCAGACCTTCCTCAGCTGGATCGGCCTCATGCCGTCCGCGGAGGAGAAGGACCTCATCAAGCGGGTCGTCGGCGTCGGCGGCGACACGATCGAGTGCAAGAACACCGGCCCGCTCATGGTCAACGGCAAGGCACTCGACGAGCGGGACTACGTCTACGCCGGCAACACGCCGTGCAGCGTCGACGACCAGGGCGGCCAGTTCAAGGTCAAGGTCCCCAAGGGCTACATCTGGGTCATGGGCGACCACCGGCAGAACTCGCGGGACTCCCGCTACAACCAGTCCGACAAGCACCACGGCATGGTCCCGGTGAAGGACGTCGTCGGACGCGCCGTCGTCGTCGCCTGGCCCATCAACCGCTGGGCCACCCTGCCGGTTCCGGACACCTTCGACCAGCCCGGGCTGAACGCCCAGCCGGCCGCCGCGGGCCTGACGGTCGCGCCACAGGGGATCGCGCTCCTCGGCGTGGTGCCGGTGGTGCTCTGGCGTCGCCGGAAGCAGTGATCCCGACCATGGGCTGACCCCGGCCGGTACCCCCGGGTAGGGTGCGGACCCATGGGTGGCGAGAGCATGACGCACACGGCCCCGCGCAGCGGCGGCTCGGGCACGGGCCCGGTGGGCAGCCGGACCGGACAGCGGTTGTCCGGGCTGGCCGTCGCACTGGGCCTCGTGCTGTTTCTCGGCGGGTTCGCCTGGGGAGCGGTGGTCTACCGGCCGTACACCGTGCCCACGAGTTCGATGACCCCGACGATCGACGCGGGCGACCGGATCCTGGCGCAGCGTGTCGACGGCGGCGAGGTGCGCCGCGGTGACGTCGTCGTCTTCAAGGACGCGACCTGGGCCAACGCGCCGATGGTCAAGCGCGTGGTCGCCGTCGGCGGCGACACGGTCTCCTGCTGCCAGGACGGCAGGCTGAAGGTCAACGGCAAGGAGATCGACGAAACGTACCTGCCCAAGGGCACACCGGCCGAGATGAGCAACTTCCCGACCGTGACCGTCCCCAAGGGCCGGCTGTTCCTGCTCGGCGACGAGCGGGGCAACTCCGTGGACTCCACGGCCCACCTGACCGATGCCGCCAGTGGCACGGTGGCGCGCTCCGCGGTGGACGCCCGCGTCGACACCGTCGTGTGGCCCATGAAGGGCATGCTGCAGGCCCCCACCGGCTTCGAGCCGCTCGGCACCCTCTCCTCGCCCGGGCCGCTGCGGACGATCACCCTCCTCGTGATCGCCGGCGCCGTGCTCGTCCTGGGCGGAGGCGCCTACGGGCCCATCGCCAAGCGTACGGGCGCCGCCCGGGCCCGGCGGGAGAGCGCCGCGGAGCCCGCAGGTGTCCGCTGAGGCCACGGGAGCGGGCCAGGACACCTACGAGGGCGGGCTGCGCCGGGTCGCCCGGGTCGTGCTGCTCGACCCGCGGGACCGCATCCTGCTGCTGCACGGGCACGAGCCGGACGACCCGGCCGACGACTGGTGGTTCACCCCCGGCGGCGGTGTGGAGGGCGAGGAGACCCGTGAAGAGGCCGCACTGCGGGAACTCGCCGAGGAGACGGGCATCACCGAGGTCGAGCTCGGCCCGGTGCTGTGGCGTCGGCGGTGCTCCTTCCCGTTCGCGGGCCGCCGCTGGGACCAGGACGAGTGGTACTACCTGGCGCGTACGGACCGCACGACGGTGGCCGCCACCGGGCTGACCGAGCTGGAACGGCGCAGTGTCGCCGGAGCGCGCTGGTGGACGTGTCCGGAACTGAGCCGGGCACATGAGACGGTGTATCCGACCAGACTCGCCGGGCTGCTGCGCACGCTGCTCGACGAAGGTCCCCCGGCCAGGCCAGTGATCCTTGACCCGGAAATCGTCTAGGGCCGCACAGGACTGGCGCACAATGGGGGGATCGCACGGCTGAAGGGGAACATGCCATGAGCGCCGAGGACCTCGAGAAGTACGAGACCGAGATGGAGCTGAAGCTCTACCGGGAGTACCGCGATGTCGTCGGTCTGTTCAAATACGTGATCGAGACCGAGCGACGCTTCTACCTGACCAACGACTACGAGATGCAGGTGCACTCGGTCCAGGGTGAGGTGTTCTTCGAGGTTTCCATGGCGGATGCCTGGGTCTGGGACATGTACCGGCCGGCGCGGTTCGTGAAGCAGGTACGGGTCCTCACGTTCAAGGACGTGAACATCGAGGAGCTGAACAAGAGCGACCTGGAGCTGCCGAGCGGCTGAGGTTCCCCGCGCGGGTGAGGGAGTTGTCCACAACCGCTGAGCCGTCCACCAAGATCCACTTTGTGGGGACGGGTGCGTGATCGTTGGCGCCGGAGGTGGTGCCGACATGACCGCACATCTGGCGCGCAGTGCCATGGGCAAGTACGGGGAGGGTCTGGCCGCACGGCGGCTGACCGAGGCCGGTCTGACGGTCCTGGAGCGCAACTGGCGCTCCGGCCGGACCGGCGAGATCGACATCGTGGCCAGGGACGGGGACGTCCTGGTCGTCTGCGAGGTGAAGACCCGCAGGGAGGGTCCCTTCCAGCATCCGATGGCGGCCGTGACCCCACGGAAGGCGGAGCGGCTGCGGAGCCTGGCCGAGCGGTGGATCCAGACCCACGGGGGCGCACCTCCCGGAGGGGTCCGCATCGACGTGGTCGGGGTACTGCTGCCGGCCCGCGGAGCCGCCGTGGTCGAGCATGTGCGGGGGGTGGCCTGAATGGCATTCGCCCGCACGTGTTCGGTCGCCCTGGTCGGCGTCGAGGGCGTGGTCGTCGAGGTCCAGGCCGACCTCGAACCCGGCGTCGCGGCGTTCACGCTGGTGGGACTGCCCGACAAGAGCCTCACCGAGAGCCGGGACCGGGTGCGCGCCGCGGTCGTCAACTCGGGCGCGACCTGGCCCCAGAAGAAACTCACCGTCGGCCTGAGCCCGGCTTCGGTGCCGAAGTCCGGCAGCGGCTTCGACATGGCCGTCGCGGCAGCGGTCCTCGGCGCGGCGGAGCGCATCGACCCGAGGGTCCTGGCCGACATCGTGATGATCGGCGAACTGGGCCTGGACGGGCGTGTGCGGCCGGTACGGGGGGTCTTGCCCGCGGTGCTGGCGGCGGCCGATTCGGGGTACGAGCAGGTCGTGGTGCCGGAGTGCGCGGTGCCGGAGGCGTCGCTGGTACCGGGGGTCTCGGTGCTGGGGGTGCGGAGCCTGCGGCAGCTGATCGCCGTTCTGGCCGACGAACCCCTGCCCGACGAGGAACCGGACGAGCAGGGCCGCCCGGACCCGCTCCTCGCCGGGCTGCGCATGCCGGGGACCGGCGCGGCCACCGGCATGCACAGCGCCGGCGCCTCCCCGCTCGATCACGGCCATGACCTGGCGGACGTGGTCGGGCAGACCTCGGCACGCACCGCCGTGGAGGTGGCCGCGGCCGGCGGGCACCACCTCTTCCTCCAAGGGCCGCCCGGCGCCGGCAAGACGATGCTCGCCGAACGGCTGCCGGCCATTCTGCCCCCGCTCGGCCGGCAGGAGTCACTGGAGGTCACGGCGGTTCACTCGGTGGCGGGCCTGCTGCCCCCTGGTAAGCCGCTGGTCGACGTCGCCCCCTACTGCGCCCCGCACCACTCGGCCACGATGCAGGCCCTCGTCGGCGGCGGCCAGGGCATCGCTCGGCCCGGGGCCGTGTCCCTGTCTCATCGCGGGGTGCTCTTCCTGGACGAGACGCCGGAGTTCAGCGGCCAGGCCCTGGACGCCCTGCGCCAGCCGCTGGAGGCCGGGCACGTCGTGATCGCGCGCAGTGCCGGAGTGGTGCGCTTCCCCGCGAAGTTCCTCATGGTGCTCGCGGCCAATCCCTGCCCCTGCGGCCGGTTCTCGCAGCGGGACGACCTGTGCGAGTGCCCGCCCTCGGCGATCCGCCGCTACCAGGCCAGACTCTCCGGTCCGCTGCTGGACCGGGTCGACCTGCGTGTCGAGGTGGACCGCATCACCCGCACCGAGCTGACCGCCATCGGCGCCAGCGGCGAATCGACCGCGACGGTCGCCGACCGGGTGCGGGCGGCCCGGGAACGGGCCGCCGAGCGCCTCGCAGGCACCCCCTGGTGCACGAACAGCGAGGTGCCCGGCCGTGAGCTGCGCAGCCGCTGGTACGCCGAGCCCGGCGCCATGGACGAGGCCGAGCGGAACCTGGAGCGAGGTGTCCTGACCGCCCGGGGCCTCGACCGCGTCCTACGCGTGGCCTGGACCGTCGCGGACCTCGTCGGCCACGACCGGCCCGGCGCCATGGACGTCGCCCTGGCACTCCAGTTGCGCACGGGCGTGCCGCGAGGCGTCCCCATGGCCATCGGGGCACTGACATGAGCGTCGCCGGTGCAGCGGACGACGACCTGCTCTGCCGGGTCCTCCTCACCCGCGTCATCGAGCCCGGCGACGAGGTCGGTGGGCGGTGGGTGCGGGAGCTGGGGGTCGGGGAGGTGGTGCGGCGGTTACGGGAGGGCGGCACCGTCCTCCCGGGCGTGAGTGGGAAGCGGTGGGCCGGGCTGGTGGCCAGGGCCGAGGCCGCCCGGCCGCGCCGGGATCTGGCGGCCGCCCGGGACGCCGGCGTGCGGTTCGTCGCCCCCGGGGACGCTGAGTGGCCCGGACAGCTCGACGATCTCGGGGACGCCCGGCCTCTCGGGCTGTGGGTGCGCGGGCGGGCCGGTCTGCGGATGTGGGCGCTGAAGTCGGTCGCCGTGGTCGGTTCCCGGGCCTGCACCGAGTACGGGGCCCACATGGCCGCCACCCTCGCCGCCGGGCTCGCCGAGCGGGGCTGGGTCGTGGTGTCGGGCGGAGCCTACGGAGTCGACGGTGCCGCCCATCGCGGAGCCCTCGGAGCCGGCGGCGCCACCGTCGCCGTCCTCGCCTGCGGCGTCGACCGGCCCTACCCCCGCGGCCACACCCAGCTGATCGGCAGGATCGCCGAACAGGGGCTGGTGATCGGCGAGCTGCCACCCGGGGACCACCCCACGCCGAGCCGCTTCATCCTGCGGAACAGGGTCATCGCCGCGCTCACCCGCGGCACGGTGGTCGTCGAGGCGGCCCACCGCAGCGGCTCCCTGGTCACCGCGCGGGCGGCGCAGCGCCTCGGCCGGCACACGATGGGCGTGCCGGGCCCGGCCACCAGCGCCCTCTCCGCCGGGGTGCACGATCTGCTGCGCGGGGAGGCCGTCCTGGTCACGGATGCCGCGGACGTCGTGGAACTGGTCGGCGGCATGGGGGAACTGGCCCCCGACCGGAGAGGCCCCGTCCTGCCCCGTGACCTGCTGGAGCCGGCCGCCCGGCAGGTGCTCGACGCGCTGCCGGGACGCGGCACGGCCGGGCCGGACGAGATCGCGCGCTCCGCACAGACCGCGCCGGACGACGCGATCGCGAGACTGTACGAACTCCGAGCACTCGGTTACGTCGAACGACACGGCGACGGCTGGAAGTTGACACGCCAGGCGGTGATGTCGGTCCGTGACGCTCGCCGGCCGTGCTGACGGCCTGTGTTCGGCCGTCCGGGGGAACCCCGACATCCCTTGGAAATGCGCCCAGTTGGGGCCCTGCGGTGATCACACCCGGCGACCGCGCCACCCCGAGGGGGCGTCCTGAGGAACGTATCTGCGCCCGCCCTGGCCTCCGCCCTTCGCGCACCGCGACGCCGCAGTCACGCTACGCTCGCGAGGATCCCGACACGACAGGCAACTCGACATCAGACAGACAGCTCACCCCGGCAGCACCACTCCGCAGCAGAACGGCACAAGGCGACGAATGCCCCAGCACACCTCCGGGTCCGACCGGGCGGCGATCCCCCCAGCCGCCCGTGACGGTGGCAGCGTGCGGCCGCCCGCTCCCTCGACGCTCGACGAGTTGTGGCGGTCGTACAAGGCGACGGGGGACGAGCGGCTGCGGGAGCAGCTGATCCTGCACTACTCGCCGCTGGTGAAGTACGTCGCCGGGCGGGTCAGCGTGGGCCTGCCGTCCAACGTGGAGCAGGCGGACTTCGTCTCGTCCGGGGTGTTCGGGCTGATCGACGCGATCGAGAAGTTCGACATCGACCGGGAGATCAAGTTCGAGACCTACGCGATCACCAGGATCCGCGGCGCGATGATCGACGAGCTGCGGGCGCTGGACTGGATCCCCCGTTCGGTGCGGCAGAAGGCACGCAACGTGGAGCGGGCGTACGCCACGCTGGAGGCCCGGTTGCGGCGGACGCCGACCGAGAGCGAGGTGGCCGGCGAGATGGGCATCGCCGTCGAGGAACTCCATGCGGTGTTCAGTCAGTTGTCGCTGGCCAACGTGGTGGCCCTGGAGGAGCTGCTGCACGGGGGCGGTGAGGGCGGCGACGGGCTCAGCGTCATGGACACGCTCGAGGACACCGCCGCCGACAACCCCGTCGAGGTCGCCGAGGACCGGGAGCTGAGGAGGTTCCTGGCACGGGCGATCAACACGCTGCCCGACCGGGAGAAGACCGTGGTCACGCTGTACTACTACGAGGGCCTCACCCTGGCCGAGATCGGGAACGTGCTGGGGGTGACCGAGAGCCGGGTCAGCCAGATCCACACCAAGTCGGTGCTCCAGCTGAGAGCGAAACTGGCGGGCTTCGGCCGCTGACCTGGCCGGATACTCTCGGGCCGGCATCAACCACTCCCGCGTGGCGGGGTGCGTCCGTAGAGTGTTGACGTGCCAAGGATTCGAGCGGCCTCCGTGGCCGAGCACCGGTCGATGCAGCGAGCCGCCCTGCTGGACGCGGCTCGTTCCTTGTTGTCCGAGGGCGGTACGGAGGCGCTGACCTTCCCGGCCCTCGCCGAGCGGACGGGCCTCGCGCGCTCGTCCGTCTACGAGTACTTCCGGTCGCGTGCGGCCGTGGTCGAGGAACTGTGCGAGGTCGACTTCCCGGTCTGGGCGGCGGACGTGTCGGCGGCGATGGAGCGGGCGCAGACGGCCGAGGCCAAGGTCGAGGCATATGTGCGGCAGCAGTTGGCGCTGGTCGGGGACCGGCGGCACCGGGCCGTGGTGGCGATCTCCGCGAGTGAACTCGACGCGGGGGCGCGGGAGAAGATCCGTGCGGCGCACGGCGGGCTGGTCGCGATCATCGTCGAGGCGCTGGGCGAGCTGGGGCTTGAGCAGCCCAGGCTGGCAGCGATGCTGCTGCAGGGCGTCGTGGACGCGGCCGTGCGCAGGATCGAACTGGGAGCGGCGGAGGACCCGGCGACCATCGCGGACGCGGCGGTATCCATGGCGCTGCGGGGTGTGCGGGGCTGAGCCGCGTCCGCGCCGGGCGGGCCCGTGTCGCCCGCGCGGGGCGTGCGGGGCTGAGTGGCATCCGCGCCGGGGCGGGTCCGTGCCGGCCGCAGGCTCGCCCGTGTCGCCCGCACGGCACGCCCCGCCCGGTCCCCGGCTACGACCAGACCGGCAGGAGCCGGGAGGGGCCTCGACGCAGCAGCCACGGCGGCAGCAGGTCCAGTGGGTTCAGATACGTCTCGCCCCTGCGCAGGCCCCAGTGCACACACGCAGCCGTGCAGTGCGAGCCGGTCGCGTCCACCGTGCCGATCACCTCGCCCGGTTCCGTCTCGTCGCCCTCGTCCACCGACGCCGTCACCGGTTCGTAGGTCGTGCGCAGAGGAGGGTCTCCGGTACCCGTCAGCTCCACCGAGACCACTCCCTTTCCGGCCACCCTGCCCGCGAAGGAGACCCGGCCCGCCGCCACCGCCCGCACCGGCGTTCCCGGTGCCGCCGCCAGGTCCACGCCCCGGTGGCCGCGGCCGTAGACCGTAGCCGGGGGCTCCCAGCCGCGCAGGACCGCAGGACGCAGGCCCACGGGCCATGTGCGGCCGACCGCCGGCACGGCGGGGTCCCCGAGGGGAGAGCCCGCCGCGAGCAGCCGCGGGGGCGGGGCCAGCAAGGCCCACGCCGTGAGGAGCAGCAGCAGGATCAGACGCGTACACACGCGGACACACCGGTTCACTCGCATGGGCAAAGCGTCCCGGGCCGTCACTTCTCGCGGCCCCCGGCTGTGGATCACCCGCGGGTTGTGGACAACGGCGTCACCCGGCACCCCGCGGGTCCCGTACACTTCTGATGGCGACCCGAGCCATCGGGTCGACTTCGCACGCCCCGATACGAACCCCGTCAACGGGCCCGTATCAGCGCCCCTCGGTCCCTCGTGGAACGGCGCGCAGTGGGCGTCAGGCGCGGAAGCCGTCCGGCATCCGCGGCACAACCGAGAAAATCAAGGAGATACGGCCATGGCCGTCGTCACGATGCGGGAGCTGCTGGAGAGCGGCGTCCACTTCGGTCACCAGACCCGTCGTTGGAACCCGAAGATGAAGCGCTTCATCTTCACGGAGCGCAACGGCATCTACATCATCGACCTGCTCCAGTCGCTGTCGTACATCGACCGCGCCTACGAGTTCGTCAAGGAGACCGTCGCCCACGGCGGCACGGTCATGTTCGTCGGCACGAAGAAGCAGGCGCAGGAGGCCATCGCGGAGCAGGCCACCCGCGTCGGCATGCCCTACGTCAACCAGCGCTGGCTGGGCGGCATGCTCACCAACTTCTCGACCGTCTACAAGCGTCTGCAGCGCCTCAAGGAGCTCGAGCAGATCGACTTCGAGGACGTCGCCGCGTCCGGTCTGACCAAGAAGGAGCTTCTCGTGCTCTCGCGCGAGAAGGCCAAGCTGGAGAAGACCCTCGGCGGTATCCGCGAGATGCAGAAGGTGCCCAGCGCCGTCTGGATCGTGGACACCAAGAAGGAGCACATCGCCGTTGGTGAGGCCCGGAAGCTGAACATCCCGGTCGTCGCGATCCTCGACACCAACTGCGACCCCGACGAGGTCGACTACAAGATCCCGGGCAACGACGACGCGATCCGCTCCGTCACCCTGCTCACCCGCGTCATCGCCGACGCCGTCGCCGAGGGCCTCATCGCCCGCAGCGGTGTCGCCACCGAAGGCAAGGGCGAGAAGGCCGCGGGCGAGCCGCTGGCCGAGTGGGAGCGCGACCTGCTCGAGGGCGAGAAGAAGGCCGACGAGGCTGCCGAGGCCGCCCCCGCCGCCGAGGCCGCCCCCGCCGCCGAGGCCGCTCCGGCCGAGGCCCCGGCCGCCGAGGCCGAGAAGCCGGCCGAGGACGACAAGCCGGCCGAGGCCGAGCAGGCCTGACCCCGTCAGTCCCGTGGTGACGGCGGGAGCGGCACCGCAACCAGCGCCCACCGGCGCGGTGAAGTCCGCTCCCGCCGTTCACCCGTAGGTCAGCGGAGGGACAGCACGCTCCTGCTCCATGGAGCGCATCCGCAGATCTTCGATCTTCCAGACTTCGAGAGAGATTCACAGACTCATGGCGAACTACACCGCCGCCGACGTCAAGAAGCTCCGTGAGCTCACGGGCGCCGGCATGATGGACTGCAAGAAGGCGCTGGACGAGGCCGAGGGCAACGTCGAGAAGGCCGTCGAGGCGCTCCGCATCAAGGGCCAGAAGGGCGTCGCCAAGCGCGAGGGCCGTTCCGCCGAGAACGGCGCCGTGGTCTCGATCATCGCCGACGACAACTCCTCCGGCGTCATCGTCGAGCTGAAGTGCGAGACGGACTTCGTCGCCAAGGGCGACAAGTTCCAGGCCGTCGCCAACCAGATCGCGCAGCACGTCGCCAAGACCTCCCCGGCCGACCTCGACGCCCTGCTCGCGTCCGAGATCGAGGCCGGCAAGACCGTCCAGGCGTTCGTCGACGAGGCCAACGCCAACCTGGGCGAGAAGATCGTCCTGGACCGCTTCGCGCAGTTCGCCGACGGTTACGTGACGGCGTACATGCACCGCACGATGCCCGACCTGCCCCCGCAGATCGGTGTCCTCGTCGAGCTGGACAAGCCGAACGCGGAGATCGCCAAGGGCGTCGCCCAGCACATCGCCGCCTTCGCGCCGAAGTACCTCTCCAAGGAGGACGTCCCGGCCGAGGTCGTCGAGTCCGAGCGCCGCGTCGCCGAGGAGACCACCCGCGCCGAGGGCAAGCCCGAGGCCGCCCTGCCGAAGATCGTCGAGGGTCGCCTCAACGGCTTCTTCAAGGACGCCACGCTGCTCGGCCAGCCGTACGCGCTGGACAACAAGAAGTCCGTCCAGAAGATCCTGGACGAGGCCGGTGTCACCCTGAAGCGCTTCTCGCGCATCAAGGTCGGCATCTGAGTCCGTACCGCGCTCGACGCCCGACCCCGATAGGGTCGACAGCAGTCGTCCGCGTACGCCGTCACACCAGTGGCGGACGACAGCAGATCTGACGAGGAGGCCATTGCCGTATGGGATGTGAAACACGCCCCACCGGCAATGGCCTTCTTGGTATGTGCAACACGTGAAAGAGGCGGGATCCCCCATGACCAAGGCCCAGAAGAGCGACGACGGCAAAGTGAGCGGCCGGTTTCTGCTGAAGCTGTCCGGAGAGGCCTTCTCCGGTGGCGGCGGCCTTGGCGTCGACCCCGACGTGGTGCACAAGATCGCCCGCGAGATCGCGGCCGTCGTACGCGACGGCGCGGAGATCGCGATCGTCATCGGCGGCGGCAACTTCTTCCGCGGCGCCGAACTCCAGCAGCGTGGCATGGACCGGGCGCGCTCCGACTACATGGGCATGCTCGGCACGGTCATGAACTGCCTCGCCCTCCAGGACTTCCTGGAGAAGGTCGGCGTGGACTGCCGGGTGCAGACCGCCATCACCATGGGCCAGGTCGCCGAGCCGTACATCCCGCTGCGCGCCGTGCGGCACCTGGAGAAGGGCCGCGTGGTCATCTTCGGCGCCGGAATGGGCATGCCGTACTTCTCCACCGACACCACCGCCGCCCAGCGCGCCCTGGAGATCGACGCCGAGGCGCTGCTCATGGGCAAGAACGGCGTGGACGGGGTCTATGACTCCGACCCCAAGACCAACCCGGACGCGGTGAAGTTCGATCACCTCGGATACGGCGAGGTCATCACGCGCGATCTCAAGGTCGCCGACGCCACGGCCGTGACCCTGTGCCGCGACAACAAGCTCCCGATCGTGGTCTTCGAGCTGCTGGCGGAGGGCAACATCGGACGTGCCGTCAAGGGTGAGAAGATCGGCACGCTGGTGGGGGACCCCGGCAGCCGGGACTGACACCCCGGGTACAACCCCGTCCGGGGGACGGACGGGACGGAGCCGGGCCGGGGGATGGACATTGTCCCGCCGGTCGGGAACCGTGCAGGAAGAAGACGCGACGCAGCCGGCCGCCGCCCCACATGGAACCGCAGCCGGGCCTACTCAAGACACGCAGGAGCAAGTGGTGATCGAAGAGACCCTCCTCGAGGCCGAGGAGAAGATGGAGAAGGCCGTCGTGGTCGCCAAGGAGGACTTCGCCGCGATCCGCACCGGCCGTGCGCACCCGGCGATGTTCAACAAGATCGTGGCGGATTACTACGGCGCGCCGACGCCGATCAACCAGCTGGCCTCGTTCTCCGTGCCCGAGCCGCGCATGGCCGTGGTGACCCCGTTCGACAAGAGCGCGCTGCGCAACATCGAGCAGGCGATCCGCGACTCCGACCTGGGCGTCAACCCGAGCAACGACGGCAACATCATCCGGGTGGTGTTCCCCGAGCTCACCGAGGAGCGCCGCCGCGAGTACATCAAGGTCGCCAAGGGCAAGGGCGAGGACGCGAAGATCTCGATCCGCTCCGTGCGCCGCAAGGCCAAGGAAGCCATCGACAAGCTGATCAAGGACGGCGAGGTCGGCGAGGACGAGGGCCGCCGTGCGGAGAAGGAGCTCGACGACACCACCGCGAAGTACGTGGCGCAGGTGGACGAGCTCCTGAAGCACAAGGAAGCGGAGCTGCTCGAGGTCTGATGAACGACTCTTCCTGGGGGGCGCCGCCGCAGGCCGGGTACTGGGGGCCCACCGACCAAGGGCATGGTCACGGGCACGTCCAGGGCCCGGGCCAGGGGCACGTCCGAGGGGCCGCCCCGGCGGGTCCCGCATACGATGCGTATGAAGCGCCTCAGACTCGCCCCATGCCCATCGTGCCCGACGTGACCGAATTCGGCGGTAACCAGGATGACGACCGGGGAGCTGCTCGGCCGAGCGGCACCCCGGTCCGAAACGACACGAATCCGGAGCCCATGCCCGACGCCTCGCAGCCGGCGCCCAAGCCGCCGAAGAAGAGCGCGGGCCGCGACCTGAGTGCCGCGATAGGGGTCGGTGTCGGGCTCGGCGTGGTGATCGTCGCCTCGCTGTTCGTCGTCAAGGCCGTGTTCGTCGGTGTCGTCGCGGTGGCCGTGGTGGTGGGCCTGTGGGAGCTGACCAAGCGGCTGGAGGAGCGCAAGGGCATCCGGGCGCCGATCGTGCCGCTCGCGCTCGGTGGTGCCGCGATGGTCGTCGCCGGGTACGTGCGGGGCGCCGAGGGCGCGTGGGTGGCGATGGCGCTCACGGCACTGGCTGTCCTGGTCTGGCGCATGACCGAACCGCCCGAGGGCTACCTGAGGGACGTCACCGCCGGTGTCTTCGCGGCGTTCTACGTGCCGTTCCTGGCGACCTTCGTCGCGATGATGCTGACCGCGGACGACGGACCGCAGCGGGTGCTCACCTTCCTGCTGCTGACAGTCGTCAGCGACACCGGGGCGTACGCCGTCGGCTGGCGGTTCGGCCGGCACAAGCTCGCCCCGCGCATCAGCCCCGGCAAGACCCGTGAGGGGCTGCTCGGCGCGGTCTCCTTCGCCATGGTCGCGGGGGCGCTGTGCATGCAGTTCCTCATCGACGACGGTGCCTGGTGGCAGGGACTGGTGCTGGGCTTCGCGGTCGCGGTCACCGCCACGCTGGGCGACCTCGGCGAGTCCATGATCAAGCGGGACCTCGGCATCAAGGACATGGGCACGCTGCTGCCGGGGCACGGCGGCATCATGGACCGGCTCGACTCGCTGCTGCCCACGGCTCCGGTGGTGTGGCTGCTGCTCGTGCTGTTCGTCGGGTCCGGCTGAGGCGTACTGCCGAGGCGTACTTCTGTCAGCGAGCCCCCGTCCTTGCGGTCGGGGGCTCGCTGCCGTCTCGGGGAGACGTCCGGGGGCCTGGAGTGGGACGATTCAGATGTATCTCCCAAGGAGGTCATCATGGCCATCATCCGAGAGAGCGTCGACGTCGAGCGCCGTCCGGAGGAGGTCTACGACTACGTCATGGACGCCCGTCGCATGCCGGAATGGCAGCTGAGCGCCGTCTCCGCGGAGCGCCTCGACGAGGGGCCCGTCGGTATCGGCTCGAAGGTCCGGGTGACCCGGCACGTCGGCCGTCGCGTCATGCCGATGACCATGGAGGTCACCGAGTACGACCCGCCGCACAGCTGGGGCATGCGCGGTGTCGACGGCCCTGTCCGGGCGCAGGTGCACGGTGAGGTCGAGCCCTACGACGAGGGCCGCCGCTCACACGTCACGATCGACATCGACTTCGAGGGCCACGGCATGGGAAAGGTCCTGGTCCCCCTCGTCGTACGCCCCCAGGTCCGCAAGGAACTCCCACGCAACGAGCAACTGCTCAAGGACCGGCTGGAGCAGGCGGCCGAGTAGGGTGCCCCCGCGGCGGCTCGGTTCAGCGCCGCCGGGGGAACTTCCAGCCGTTCTGCCGCAGCTGGAAGAGGACGAACGCGCCGCACAGCGCCCACACCGCGAGAAAGGCCCACTTGAACCACGGGGGGCCCTGCCATTTGTCCGCCAGCTGCACCGGTGCCGCGTAGAAGGACGTCATTGCTCGCGCGTGCCCGCAGGCTCGGACGGGAACACTCGGTTCCGCGGGGCTGGAGTGAGACCGGACGACAGGGGGAGCGCGTGGAGATCACCGAGCGGGAGCCGTCCGGTCCTTGGGAAGGCATGCTGGCCGCTCCGGTCCGTGGCAGTGACGTCGGTGTTCTGGTCCTCGCCGGATCCAGCGGACGCGTCGAGCGGGAGCGCGCGTGCATCCTTGCCCGGCAGGGCTTCACGGCCTTGGCGATCCGGTGGTTCGGAGGCCCCGGGCAATCCCCGGGGATCTGTGAGGTTCCCCTGGAGACCTTCACCGCCGCAGTCGGCTTGCTGCGACGGGGCGGAGCGCGGCGCATCGGTGTCCTCGGCGTCTCCAAGGGGGCCGAGGCGGCCCTGCTCACGGCGGTGCACGATCCCCGCGTGGACGTGGCCGTCGCGCTGTCGCCCACGTCCCGGGTGTGGTGCAACATCGGCGCAGGCCGTGACGGGGAGCACCGCCCGTACCGCTCGTCCTGGACCTGGCAGGAGCGGCCGCTCCCGTTCGCGCCCCTGGACGAGTCCTGGGCTCCCGCGCAACCGGGCAGCGGGCCTGTGGCCATCCGTGGTTGGTACGAACAGAGCGAGCGGGCCTTCGGCCGCTCGCTGCCGGATACGGAGATCCCCGTGGAGACGGCCAGAGCCGATCTTCTCCTGGTTGCGGGCGGCGATGACGCGATGTGGCCGTCGCTTCCCTTCGCTGAACAGCTGGTCCGGCGTCGGCGCGGGGCAGGGCGGACGGTGCGGCTGATCGCCCGCGACGACGCCGGCCACCGGCCACGTTTTCCCGGCGAGAGCCCGGCGCCGGCGTCCACCCACTTCGCGTACGGGGGCACCGCCGAAGCCGACGCACTCCTGGGCGAGGCTGCCTGGCCCCACATCCTCGACCTGCTCGGCAGCGACGGTCCCGGCCGACCGGCAACGGCCGACGCGGGACTCAGGTCTCCGGACAGACGCTAGTCATCCCCGCCGTCGGACTGGGTGCGGGAACTCCGGCTCGTGCTGCGGGCCAGTTCGCTGCCGAGCAGCGTCACCTTGGCCACCCCGCGTGCCCAGCGGGGGGCGTCGCCCCGGGCCGCCCAGAAGACGCAGACGCAGCCGCCGATGAGGAGCAGAACGACTACCGACAGTATGAGCACGAGCATGCTCGCCCCCCGCTTGTTGTGATGGTCCGCCCCATCATGTCAGGGGCACCTCACCTTCAGCTGCTCTCCAGGGCCACGGCTGCGCAGCCGGGCTCGCAGGAGCGGCTGGCGCGTCATCCGACGTCCGTCGGGTCGGGTGGCCGCTGGGCCCGCGCACGGCGCGGGTGCCACTGAACGCTCAGGTCCGGGAGCGGGGCGGGAAGGAGCGTGATCACGCGAACGGTGAGAGGCCCTTGCTCTCCAGATGGGCGAGCAACGAGTCCAGGCATGCATCTGGCGTGGCCAAGTCGGCACGGAAGAACGAGTCCTCGTCGAGCGGCCCACCGCTGACGATGACCATCCATGCCGCCCGTCGCTCGGCCATGCGGTCACCGTCGACCTTGAAGACGGTCGTGACGCCTTGCTCGGCCAGCCACTCCATCAGTTCGAGCATGTCCACTCGCACCCCTCCCGCAGCGATCATCCCATCGCCATGACGCGCGCCCCGGGCCGTCCCTGCGCCGTTCGAGGGCGGCCACCGCTGCAGCCGACCCCACAGGTGACCGCCCCCACCCCACTCCGGCCCGGATGGCCGGAGTTGATCTGCGACACTGGTACGGCCATGCCTAAGCCCGGAGAACTCACATTCGTCGCCCCCCGCGGAGCCAAGAAGCCGCCGCGGCATCTCGCCGATCTCACTCCTGCCGAGCGCAAGGAGGCCGTTGCCGCGGTCGGGGAGAAGCCGTTTCGTGCCAAGCAGCTCTCGCAGCACTACTTCGCGCGGTACGCGCATGACCCGGAGCAGTGGACGGACATTCCTGCCGGTGCCCGGGGGCGGCTGCAGGAAGCCCTGCTGCCCGAGCTGATGACCGTCGTGCGGCATCTGTCGACCGACCAGGGCACCACCCGCAAGACCCTGTGGCGGCTGTTCGACGGGACGCTCGTCGAGTCCGTGCTGATGCGCTACCCGGACCGCGTGACCATGTGCATCAGCTCGCAGGCCGGATGCGGCATGAACTGCCCGTTCTGTGCGACCGGGCAGGCGGGACTGGACCGGAATCTGTCCACCGCCGAGATCGTGCACCAGATCGTCGACGGTATGCGGGCGCTGCGGGACGGGGAGGTCCCCGGAGGCCCGGCGCGGCTCAGCAACATCGTCTTCATGGGCATGGGCGAGCCGCTCGCCAACTACAACCGGGTCGCCGGCGCCATCCGGCGGCTCACCGACCCCGAGCCCGACGGTGTGGGCCTCTCGCAGCGCGGCATCACCGTGTCGACGGTCGGGCTCGTCCCGGCCATCCACCGGTTCTCCGACGAGGGCTTCAAGTGCCGCCTCGCCATCTCGCTGCACGCGCCCGACGACGAGCTGCGCGACACCCTCGTGCCGGTGAACACCCGCTGGAAGGTCCGCGAGGTGCTGGACGCCGGCTTCGAGTACAGCGCCAAGTCGGGGCGGCGGCTGTCCATCGAGTACGCGCTGATCCGGGACATCAACGACCAGGCCTGGCGTGGTGACAGGCTCGGCCGGATGCTCAAGGGCCGGCCCGTGCACGTCAACCTCATCCCGCTGAACCCGACACCCGGGTCGAAGTGGACAGCCTCCCGGCCCGAGGACGAGAAGGCCTTTGTGGAGGCCATCGCCGCCCATGGTGTGCCGGTGACGATCCGGGACACCCGTGGTCAGGAGATCGACGGGGCATGTGGTCAGCTCGCCGCCACCGAACGGTAGTCTGACCGTCGTAAGTACATCTGCATATTCCGACAGGGGAGCGCCACAGCGCTGAGAGTGCGGCACACGGCCGCAGACCCTCCGAACCTCGCCCAGGTCATTCTGGGTAGGGAGATCGGTCACCACTCGAGCTGTTGCGCCCTGCCCGGGATCCCCAGAAGTCCCGGGCAGGGCCGCGTCTTCTCCTGGTCACCCCAGGAGGAATTCAGTGAGCAACAACAAGAAGCGACTGACGGCCGTCGTCGTCGGGCTCGGCATGGCCGGCACGCTCGCCGCGTGCGGCTCGTCCGACAGCGGCCAGGGGTCCGGCGACTCCAAGACGGTGACGCTCGTCAGCCACGACTCGTGGGCCGCGTCCAAGGACGTCATCGCGGCCTTCGAGAAGCAGTCCGGCTACAAGGTCGCCGTCCTGAAGGACGGCGACGCCGGGCAGGCCGTCAACAAGGCCATCCTCACCAAGGACAACCCGCAGGGCGACGTCTTCTTCGGCGTCGACAACACCCTGCTGTCCCGCGCCCTCGACAACGGCCTGTTCCAGTCGTACGAGACGAAGGGGTCCGGGCAGATCGAGGCCGAGTACCGGGTCGACCAGGACAAGCACCGGGTCACCCCCGTCGACACCGGCGACATCTGCGTCAACTACGACAAGAAGTACTTCGCCGACCACAAGCTGCAGCCGCCGCGGAGCTTCGGCGATCTCGTCAAGCCGCAGTACAAGAACCTGCTCGTCACCGAGAACGCCTCCGCCTCCTCGCCCGGCCTCGGCTTCCTGCTCGGCACCGCCGCCGCGTACGGCGACGGGGGCTGGGAGGGCTACTGGAAGAAGCTCAAGGCCAACGGCGTCAAGGTCGTCGACGGCTGGGAGCAGGCCTACAACGAGGAGTTCTCGGGGTCGGCCGGCGGCAAGAAGGCCAAGGGCGACCGGCCGCTCGTCGTGTCGTACGCCTCCTCGCCGCCCGCCGAGGTCGTCTACGCCGACCCCAAGCCGAGCACCGCCCCGACCGGCGTCGCCGAAGGCACCTGCTTCCGGCAGGTCGAGTACGCCGGGCTGCTCGCCAACGCCAAGAACACCAAGGGTGGCAAGGCGTTCCTGGACTTCCTCATCAGCAAGAGGTTCCAGGAGGACATGCCGCTCAACATGTTCGTGTACCCGGTGACCGAGGGCGCCAAGGTGCCGCCGGAGTTCGTGAAGTACGGGCCGCAGGCGAAGGACCCGGAGACCATGGACCCGGCGAAGATCGCCGACCACCGTGACCAGTGGGTCAAGTCGTGGACCTCACTCGTACTGAAGTAGCCGCCCGCAAGCGGGGCGCGGCGGCGCGGTTCGGTCTGCTGGCCGTGCCCGTCGCGTTCTTCGCGGTCTTCTTCGCCTACCCCGTCGCCGCGATCGTCGCGCGTGGCCTCAAGACCGGCGGGGCCTGGCACCTCGGGCGGATCGGGGAGGTGCTGGCGCAGTCCGACGTCCGGCACGTCCTGTGGTTCACCACCTGGCAGGCGGCGGTCTCCACCGCGCTCACGCTGCTCGTCGCGCTTCCTGGCGCGTACGTCTTCGCGCGCTTCGACTTCCCGGGCAAGCAGGTCCTGCGGGCGGTCGTGACCGTGCCGTTCGTGCTGCCGACGGTCGTCGTCGGTACGGCGTTCCTCGCGCTGGTCGGCCGGGGCGGGCTGCTCGACGAGCTGTGGGGCGTACGGCTGGACACCACCGTGTGGGCGATCCTGCTCGCGCACGTCTTCTTCAACTACGCGGTCGTCGTCCGGACGGTCGGCGGGCTCTGGGCGCAGCTCGACCCGCGGCAGGAAGAGGCCGCGCGGGTGCTCGGGGCGTCGCCGCCGAAGGCCTGGCGGCAGGTCACACTGCCCGCGCTCGCCCCCGCCGTGGCCGCCGCCACGCTGATGGTCTTCCTGTTCACCTTCACCTCCTTCGGTGTAGTGCAGATCCTCGGCGGGCCCACCTTCTCCACCCTGGAGGTGGAGATCTACCGGCAGACCTCGGAGATCTTCGACCTGTCGACCGCGGCCGTGCTGACGCTGATCCAGTTCGTCGCGGTGGGCGCGATCCTCGCCCTGCACGCCTGGACCGTGCGGCGGCGCGAGACCGCGCTGCGGCTGGTGGACGCCTCCCTGACCGCGCGCCGGCCGCGCGGCGCCGGGGAGTGGGCGCTGCTCGGCGGGGTACTTCTCACCGTGGCCGTGCTGCTCGTGCTGCCGCTGGCCGTGCTGGTCCAGCGCTCCCTGGGTGCGCCCGGCTTCGGCTACTACCGGGCGCTGACCCGCGAGGACGGGGGAGTGTTCCTGGTCCCGCCGATCGAGGCGATCGGCAACTCCCTGTCGTACGCCGTCGCCGCCACGCTGATCGCCGTGGTCATCGGCGGGCTCGCCGCGGTCGCGCTCACCCGCCGGGACGCCGGTCGGTTCGTGCGCGGCTTCGACGCGCTGCTGATGCTGCCGCTCGGGGTGTCCGCGGTGACCGTCGGCTTCGGGTTCCTGATCTCCCTCGACGAGCCGCCGCTGGATCTGCGGTCCTCGTGGATCCTCGTGCCGCTCGCACAGGCACTGGTCGGGGTGCCGTTCGTGGTCCGGACCATGCTGCCCGTGCTGCGGGCCGTGGACGTGCGGCTGCGGGAGGCGGCCTCGGTGCTCGGGGCCTCGCCCTGGCGGGTGTGGCGGGAGGTCGACCTGCCGATGGTGCGGCGGGCGCTGCTCATCGCGGCCGGGTTCGCCTTCGCCGTGTCCCTGGGGGAGTTCGGGGCGACGGTGTTCATCGCACGGCCCGACCGGCCGACGCTCCCGGTGGCCGTGGCGCGTTTGCTGGGCCGGCCGGGGGACCTCAACTACGGGCAGGCGATGGCCCTCTCGACGATTCTGATGGTGGTGTGCGCCGTGGCCCTGCTGGTGCTGGAGAAGCTCCGCTCGGACCGGACGGGGGAGTTCTAGATGCTGCTCAGCCTGGAGGGCGCGACGGTCCGTTTCGGCGGACGCGCCGTGCTGGACGCCGTCGACCTGGAGGTCGCCGAGCACGAGATCGTGTGCGTGCTCGGGCCCAGCGGCAGCGGCAAGTCGACGCTGCTGCGGGCGGTGGCCGGGTTGCAGCCCCTCGACTCCGGGCGGGTGGTGCTCGACGGCCGTGACCGGGCGGGCGTGCCCGCGCACCGGCGGGGCGTCGGCCTGATGTTCCAGGACCATCAGCTGTTCCCGCAGCGGGACGTTGCCGGGAACGTGGCGTTCGGACTGCGGATGCGTGGTGAGCCCAAGCGGCGACAGGCCGAGCGCGTCCAGGAGTTGCTGGACCTCGTGGGGCTGCCGGGCGCGGGCCGCCGGGCCGTCGCCGCGCTGTCCGGCGGGGAGCAGCAGCGGGTGGCGCTGGCCCGGGCCCTCGCGCCGAGCCCCCGGCTGCTGATGCTGGACGAACCGCTGGGGCAGCTCGACCGGTCGCTGCGGGAGCGGCTGGTCGTCGAACTGAAGGAACTGTTCGGCCGGTTGGGTACGACCGTGCTCGCCGTGACGCACGACCAGGGGGAGGCCTTCGCGCTGGCCGACCGGGTCGTCGTGATGCGGGACGGGCGGATCGCCCAGTCCGGCACGCCCCTCGAGGTGTGGCAGCGGCCCGCCGATGCCTTCGTCGCCCGCTTCCTCGGTTTCGAGAACGTGGTCGAGGCGACCGTCGGGACGGAGGCGGCGGACACGCCCTGGGGCAAGGTACCGGTGCCGGTGGGCGCCCCGCAGGGCACCCGCACCCTGCTGGTGCGGCCCGCCGGGGTACGCCTGGTGACCGCCGACACCGGCCTTCGCTGCACGGTGACCGCGCGCACCTTCAAAGGCACCCATGTCGCCCTCCACCTCCAGCCGCAGGACGCCCCGCGCCTGGAGGCGGCGTGCCCGCTGCGGGCGGCACCGGGAGTGGGGGACGAGGTCGGCGTGGACTTCGACGCGGCCGAAATCGTGGTGCTCGACTGATCGTCCCCGGCCCGGGGCGCGGGGCACGACGCCACTCACGCACGAGAGCTACTGCGACGAGATCGCCCACCAGGCAGCCCTGTTGAGGTCGGTGGTCACCTCCGGCACCGACCTGTCCGCGACGGTGCCGACCTGACGTGCAGCGCACGGTGCCGCACGACAGGGCGAGGGAACTGCGCGGTGCCGGTCGCAGAGCGGGCGACGTTCGGGTGAGACGGGACGTGGCCCGCCCCCGGGTCGGGGGACGGGCCACGTCGCGGTCTGCGCGGGCCTCAGCTGTCGCTGTTCGCTCCGCGGCGGCGCATGCCGAAGAACACCGCACCGCCACCGACGACGACCAGGGCCGCCGCGATGCCGGCGATGAGGCCGGTGTTGGAGTCGGCGCCGGTCTCGGCGAGGTTGGAGTCACCGGCCGGGGCGGGCGCGTTGCCCGCCGGTGAGCTGCTCTGGCTCTCCGAGGGCTCCGGAGCCGGGCTCTCGCTCTCCTCGGCGGGCTTGGACGGGGACGCCGACGGGGTCGGGGTCGGGGTCGCCGGGGGAGTCGAAGCCGGGGGCTCCTCCTCCTTCTTGCAGGCCGTGGCCGGGGTGACGAGGTTCGGCTTGATGTCCTCGTCGACGTAGGAGGACGCCTTGACGTGGATGCGGTACTCGGCGTTCGCCTTCCAGTCGTCGGCGAAGGTGATGGTGGTGCCTTCGCGCGAGCCCTTGACGACCTGCTCGCCGACCTTCTTCGCGTCGGCGCCGTTGTTCTGCAGGTAGACGGTGACCGTCGCCGGGATGCCGGCGGGGTCCACGTCGGTGACCGTGATGACGCCCTTGTCGCCGTCGCACTTCGCCTCGGCGGAGAACTCGCTGATGTTGCAGGCGAGCGCGTTGCCGGCGGTGCCGAGCGCGAGCGCGGCCGAGGCGGAGACGATGCCGAGGATGCGCACGGCGCGTGCGCGGCGGGATACGGACAGAACTGCCACGTTTGTCCTTACAAGATTGCAGATGCGGGGGGCTGAGGCAGTGTTGACTGGGCATCAGCACTACCGTGAGGCTCACAGGTCTATAAGCGGCGCATAAGTAGTGTCAACGCATATGCAGCCTGCAAGCACTTGCTTTGCCTTCTTATTAACCGCCGAGACGTTTCAACGCCTCGGGCGCCTCCTCGATCCGCTCGACCAGCGCGATCCGCGCCTCCATCGCGCGCTCCCCGGCCAGCGACCGGAGCAGCGGCCACGCGGGCAGCCTCTCCGTCCAGTGCACCCGGTTCACCAGCACCATCGGCGTGGGTTCGCCGCGCGACTCGTAGTAGTTGGGCGTCGCGTTGTCAAAGATCTCCTGCACGGTCCCGGCGGCGCCCGGCAGGAAGACCACACCCGCGTTGGACCGGGCCAGCAGGCCGTCCTCGCGGGTGGCGTTGGAGAAGTACTTGGCGATGTGGGAGGCGAAGGCGTTCGGCGGCTCGTGGCCGTAGAACCAGGTCGGGATGCCGACCGAACGGCCGCCCTGCGGCCAGCGGGTGCGTATCTCGAAGGCGGCTGCGGCCCACTGGGTGATCGAAGGGGTGAAGTGCGGTGCCTTGCCCAGCAGTTCCAGCGACTCGGTGAGCATCTCGTCGTCGAAGGGGGCGGCGTACGCGCCGAGGTTGGCCGCCTCCATGGCGCCCGGGCCGCCACCGGTGGCGATCGTGAAGCCGGCCCGGGCCAGCTCCCGGCCCAGCCGTGCGGCGCCCGCGTACTCCTCGGTGCCGCGGGCCATCGCGTGACCGCCCATCACCCCCACGACCCGGGCGCCGGACAGGAGTTCGTCGAGTGCGTCCGACACGGAGTCGTCGTGGATCGAGCGCAGCATGGACGCGTAGATGTCGCGGTCCGTCTTCGTGCGCTGGAACCAGGCGTAGGCAAGGGCGTCGGGCGTGGCCTCGTAGCCGTCGGCCAGCGACGCGAAGAGTTCGTCGGGCGAGTAGACCAGGCCGCGGTACGGGTCGAACGGCAGGCCCGGGACCGGAGGGAAGACCAGGGCGCCGTCGCCGCGGATCTTCGCGGCCGCGTCCTCGCGCATCGCGCAGCCGAGGAAGACCGCGCCCGCCGTGTCGTGGGTGAGCAGTTCGCGCGTACGGTCCGTCAGATCGACTGCCTGGACGCGGTGTCCGGCGAGGGTGCCGCGCGCCGAGACGGTTGCGTCGAACTCCTCGAGGGTCTCTATCTCACGGTCGTCGTGGTGGGCCGCATGGGCGGGCATCGTCTGCACCCGCCCATGCTAGGCGGCACGCCGTCAGCCCTGGAGGGCCGCGGGGTCCATCCACACGACCTCGAAGGTGTGGCCGTCCACGTCGTCGAAGGCGCGGCCGTACATGAAGCCGTGGTCCTGGGTCTCGCCCGAGACGGAACCGCCCGCCGCGACCGCCTTGTCGACCAGCTCGTCGACCTTCTCGCGGCTCTCGGCGCTCAGCGCGATCAGCACTTCGCTGGTTCTCGTCGAGTCCGCGATCTCCTTCTTGGTGAACTGGAGGTACTTCTCCTTGGTGTGCACCATGACCACGATGGTGTCGCTGATCACGACCGAGGCGGTCGTGTCGTCGCTGAACTGCTCGTTGATCGTGAAGCCCAGCTCCGTGAAGAACTTCTTCGAGGCGCCGAGGTCGCCGGTGTGCAGGTTCACGAAGATCATCTGCTGGTACATGCGGGGTCTCTCCCATCAAGTCCGTGTGGTTACGCGGGGACAGACCGGGGGCCGGCCCGGAACTCATCGCCCCGCGGAGTTTTTTTCGTACGGGCCTTCCGGCGAGGGCCGGCTCAGCGCGCCAGGGGCAGCGCGGCCAGTTCCGCGACCGTCAGGGTGAGGGGAGCGAACAGGGCGAGCAGGGCGCCCGCGCGCAGGGCGGCGGCGCTGCGCAGCAACGTGGCCGGGGCGCCGAGCCGCAGCAGCGCGGCCGTGGTGCCGGCGCGGGCCTGCCGGGCCTCGACGGCGGCCGTCAGGAGCGTCGCCGTGGTGCATCCGGTCACGAGGAGCACGCCGAGGGTGGTGAGCGGACCGAGCGCGAGCCCGTCCGGAGCGTGCAGCAGCGCCATCGCCCACGCGGCGGACATGACCGCGCAGACGACACCCAGGGGGCGCCCGATGCGGACGCACTCCGCCATGAGGATGCGGCCGGCCAGGAGCCGCCGGGCGCCTGGGCGGGCCGACTGGAGCAGCCGTCCGCACAGGTGCGTCAGGCCCGGACCGGCCAGGGCCAGGCCGACGACGGCCAGCGCCCAGCCCGCCATCACGCCGGGGGAGGCACCGGAGAAGGACAGGTCGGGGGGCGTGGGGGCGGTACGGCTGGTGTAGCTCTCCACGGCCAGGCCCGCGGCCAGCACGGTGATGCCCCAGGGGAGACCGGAGGGGGCGGCGATGGTGTCCGGCAGGGCCGCGTCGGGGGCGCTGAAATCGTCGGGGGTGCCGGGGGCCGCGGCAGGTGGGCCCTGGTGCCTCGCCAGGGCCCCGGCGGGGCTGATGGCTCCTGCCGCGTCCGGTTCCGCCGCGCGGGGGCTGAGCCACTGGGCGGGATCGCCGGCCGGGGCACTCGCGGCCGCTGCCTCCGGTGAGGCCGGCCGGGGGGCCGCGGAGGGCCGGGCCGGGTCGGAGGGGTTGCCGCCGTCCGTCTCCGGGGTGGCCGGCTCGGCCGGTCCGCCGAGCGTGTGGCCCGGCACCCGGGCCACGGACCCCGCCACCGCGCTCACCGTCCCGCCGTGTTCCGCGAGCGCGCTCACCGCCCCGGAGCCCGGCACCGCCGCCGGGGCCGGCTCGCTCGTCCGGGCCGCCGGTGGGCCGCTCTTCGCGGCGGGCCCGGTGACGGAGCCGCCCGTGGGCCGGACGATCTGCCGGCCGAACCGGCCGTAGGCCCCGAACGTCTCGCGGGTGGGGGTGCGCCGGTACGCGCCGAAGCGGCCGTACGTCCGGGTGGCCGACCGTGGGCCGGTCGGCCCTGCCTCGCGTGGCCGCAGGGCCAGGGCCACCGCCACCGACGCGCCGACGGGCACGAGTGACAGCAGCGTCAGGGCGGCCGGCAGCGGCAAGGGCAGACCCGCGGCGAGGGAATCGGCGGCGGCGCCGTCGAACGGCATGCCCGTCAGGTCGCCCCGCAGGTGCAGGAAGACGAGCAGGGCCAGCATCGAGCCGAGCGTGCAGGACAGCGCCGTCGTCGTCGCCGAGACGGCCATCATGCGCACCGGGCCGAGACCGATCGCCGAGAGCGCGGCGCGGGGCTTGGTGCCGGGATCGGTACGGGCGACCGCGAGCGCGAAGTACACGGTGGCGGCCAGTGGGGCCGCGCACCAGGCCAGTCGCAGCGCGGCGGAACCGGGGGAGCCGGGGTGGCCCATCGCGTAGCCGAGGGCGCAGAGCAACAGGAAGCCCGTGCCCGCCGAGGCCGCCGCCACCAGGAGACGGCGCAGCTGGACGGCCGGGTGGGCGCCGCGGGTCAGACGGAGAGCGAGCACGCCGCCCGGCCTTCCGGCTCGCTGGTCTCGGGGACCGGCGGGAGGTGCACCGTCTGCACGCGCCGCCCGTCGAGCAGGGAGACCGTGCGGTCGGCGAGGGCCGCGGTGTCCGCGTCGTGGGTGGCCAGGACGACGGTGATGCGGTGGGAGCGGGCCGCGGTGGTGAGGGTGCGCAGCACCTGGGCGCGGTCGGCGCGGTGCAGGGGCGCCGTGGGCTCGTCGGCGAACAGCACCGAGGGCGCGGGGGCCAGCGCGCGGGCGATGCAGACCCGCTGCCGCTCGGCCTGGACCAGCTGGCGCGGGCGCTTGCGGGCGCTCTCGCCGATGTCCAGTCGCTCCAGCCACTCCAGGGCCGCCTTCTTGGCGCGGCGCCGGCTGGTGCCGCGCAGCATCAGCGGCAGGGCGGTGTTCTCCCAGGCGTTGAGCTCCGGGACGAGGGAGGGCGCCGGGTCGATCCAGCCGAAGCGGTCGCGGCGCAACCGTTCACGGGTGAGGGGGCCCATGGTGTGCACGGGCACGCTGTTGAACCAGACCTCGCCGCGCCGGACGGGCACCAGGCCGGACAGGCACCGCAGCAGGGTCGTCTTGCCGCTGCCGCGCGGGCCGCTCAGGGCGAGGATCTCGCCCTCGCGCACCCCGAGCGAGACGCCGCAGAGCGCGGGCGAGCCGTCGTCGTGCTGGAAGTGCAGGGCGCGTGCCCAGAGCACGTCGTTGTCCGGCGGGGCCTCCATGCGCGTACACCTCGGTTCAGATCCGTAGTTCCCGTGCCATCCCCCGTGCGGGGGAACGAAGGCGGGGCCGATCGGTCACTGGGCACGCTAGGCAGAAGGCGGCGGGACGCCGGACAGCACGCGGCCCCGGGCCGCCGTTTCTCACTCGAACGGGCGGCACCGGGGCCGGTGTTGATCATCCAGGCAGACGATCGGAGCGACAGCCGTCAGAGCTTCGTCCACGCCTCCGTGAGGGTGGCGCGCAGGATCTGCTCGATCTCGTCGAAGGTCTCCTGGTTCGAGATCAGCGGCGGGGCGAGCTGGACGACCGGGTCGCCGCGGTCGTCGGCACGGCAGTACAGGCCGTTGTCGTACAGCGCCTTGGACAGGAAGCCGTACAGGACGCGCTCGGTCTCCTCCTCGTCGAAGGACTCCTTGGTGTGCTTGTCCTTCACGAGCTCGATGCCGTAGAAGAAGCCGTTGCCGCGGACGTCGCCGACGATCGGCAGGTCGTGGAGCTTCTCCAGGGTGGAGCGGAAGTTGCCCTCGTTGTCCAGGACGTGCTGGTTGAGGTTCTCGCGCTCGAACAGGTCGAGGTTGGCGAGACCCACCGCGGCGGAGACCGGGTGGCCGCCGAAGGTGTAGCCGTGCAGGAAGGTGTTGTCGCCCTTGTAGAACGGCTCGGCCAGGCGGTCGGAGATGATGCAGGCGCCGATCGGGGAGTAGCCCGAGGTCATGCCCTTGGCGCAGGTGATCATGTCCGGGACGTAGTCGAACTTGTCGCAGGCGAACATGGTGCCCAGGCGGCCGAAGGCGCAGATGACCTCGTCCGAGACGAGCAGGACGTCGTGGCGGTCGCAGATCTCGCGGACCCGCTGGAAGTAGCCGGGCGGGGGCGGGAAGCAGCCGCCCGCGTTCTGCACCGGCTCCAGGAAGACGGCCGCGACGGTGTCGGGGCCCTCGAAGAGGATCTGCTGCTCGATCTGGTCGGCGGCCCAGCGGCCGAAGGCCTCCGGGTCGTCGCCGAACAGCGGGGCGCGGTAGATGTTGGTGTTCGGGACCTTGTGCGCGCCGGGGACCAGCGGCTCGAAGGGGGCCTTCAGGCCCGGCAGGCCGGTGATCGACAGGGCGCCCTGCGGGGTGCCGTGGTAGGCGACCGCGCGGGAGATCACCTTGTGCTTGGTGGGCTTGCCGACCAGCTTGAAGTACTGCTTGGCGAGCTTCCAGGCGGTCTCCACCGCCTCACCGCCGCCGGTGGTGAAGAAGACCTTGTTCAGGTCGCCCGGGGCGTGGTGGGCGAGGCGCTCGGCCAGCTCGACGGCCTTGGGGTGGGCGTAGGACCACACCGGGAAGAACGCGAGCTCCTGCGCCTGCTTGAAGGCGGTCTCGGCGAGCTCGACCCTGCCGTGCCCGGCCTGCACCACGAAGAGGCCGGCGAGGCCGTCCAGGTAGCGCTTGCCCTTGTCGTCGTAGATGTAGGTGCCCTCGCCCCGCACGATCGTGGGGACGGGGGCCTTCTCGTACGACGACATGCGCGTGAAGTGCATCCACAGGTGGTCGTACGCGGACTGGGAGAGGTCCTTGCTCACGGCTATCGGGTCCTCACGGTTATCGGGTTCCCCACATGTAGGTCTGCTTCTTGAGCTTGAGGTAGACGAAGCTCTCGGTGGAGCGCACTCCGGGCACGGCCCGGATGCGTTTGTTGATGACGTCGAGGAGGTGGTCGTCGTCCTCGCAGACGATCTCCACCATCAGGTCGAAGGAGCCCGCGGTCATCACCACGTACTCGCACTCGGACATGGCCGACAGCGCGTCCGCGACCGACTCCACGTCGCCCTCGACGTTGACGCCGACCATCGCCTGTCTGCGGAAGCCCACGGTGAGCGGGTCCGTGACGGCGACGATCTGCATCACGCCCTGGTCGAGCAGTTTCTGGACGCGCTGGCGCACGGCCGCCTCCGACAGGCCCACGGCCTTGCCGATGGCGGCGTACGGCCGGCGGCCGTCCTCCTGGAGCTGCTCGATGATGGCGAGGGAGACGGCGTCCAGCTGCGGCGAGCTGCCGTTCCTGGACTCGCGGGAGGGCTCGCGGGACTCCCGCGAGCCCTTCTGTTCTGCGCTTCGACTGGCCACGGGGTCACTGTGCACGAGGTCTCGACACTTCCGCAAGCCTGGATCGATGAAATTCGTTGTTTCAGTCCTTCAGTCCTGCGGATTCCGCACGATCGAAGGGAGTGGGGGTGTTGAAAACGTGGGTCGGCCGACTAGGGTGGGTGTCTCAAGTACTGGACATCCGAACTGGAGGGCCGGCAGTGAGCACCGAGCTTCGTCGTCTGCGCAACTACATCGGCGGTGAGTTCCGGGACGCCGCCGACGGACGGACCACCGAGGTGGTCAATCCCGCGACGGGTGATGCGTATGCGACCGCTCCGCTGTCCGGGCAGGCGGACGTGGACGCGGCGATGGCGGCGGCCGCCGAGGCCTTTCCCGGCTGGCGCGACACCACGCCCGCGGAGCGGCAGAAGGCCCTGCTGAAGATCGCGGACGCCTTCGAGGAGCGCGCCGAGGAGCTGATCGCGGCCGAGGTGGAGAACACGGGCAAGCCCATCGGGCTGACCCGCTCCGAGGAGATCCCGCCGATGGTCGACCAGATCCGCTTCTTCGCGGGCGCGGCGCGGATGCTGGAGGGCCGCTCGGCCGGTGAGTACATGGAGGGCCTGACCTCCATCGTGCGCCGGGAGCCGGTCGGCGTCTGCGCGCAGGTCGCGCCGTGGAACTACCCGATGATGATGGCCGTGTGGAAGTTCGCCCCGGCGATCGCGGCGGGCAACACCGTCGTCCTGAAGCCGTCCGACACCACCCCGGCCTCGACGGTCCTCATGGCCGAGATCATCGGCTCGATCGTCCCCAAGGGCGTCTTCAACGTCATCTGCGGCGACCGCGACACCGGTCGCCTGATGGTCGAGCACGACACCCCGGCGATGGCCTCCATCACCGGTTCCGTGCGCGCCGGCATCCAGGTCGCCGAGTCCGCCGCCAAGGACGTCAAGCGCGTCCACCTGGAGCTGGGCGGCAAGGCCCCGGTCGTGGTCTTCGAGGACACCGACATCGCCAAGGCCGTCGAGGACATCTCCGTCGCCGGCTACTTCAACGCCGGCCAGGACTGTACGGCCGCCACCCGTGTGCTCGTGCACGAGTCCATCCACGACGAGTTCGTCTCCGCGCTGGCCAAGGCCGCCTCCGAGACGAAGACCGGGCAGCCGGACGACGAGGACGTGCTGTTCGGCCCGCTCAACAACCCCAACCAGCTCAAGCAGGTCGAGGGCTTCATCGACCGGCTGCCCGCGCACGCGCGCGTGGAGGCCGGCGGCAAGCGGGTCGGCGACAAGGGCTACTTCTACGCGCCGACCGTCGTCTCGGGCCTCAAGCAGACCGACGAGATCATCCAGCAGGAGGTCTTCGGCCCGGTCATCACCGTGCAGTCCTTCTCCGACGAGGAGCAGGCCGTCGAGTGGGCCAACGGCGTCGAGTACGCGCTGGCCTCCTCCGTGTGGACCAAGGACCACGGCCGTGCCATGCGGATGTCGAAGAAGCTCGACTTCGGCTGTGTGTGGATCAACACCCACATCCCGCTGGTCGCCGAGATGCCGCACGGCGGCTTCAAGAAGTCCGGCTACGGCAAGGACCTCTCGGGTTACGGCTTCGACGACTACACGCGCATCAAGCACGTGATGACGTCGCTGGACGCGTAAGCGGGACGGACACGACCGAGCGGCCCCGGACGGCTGGTTCCGTCCGGGGCCGCGGCGTGCTCAGGTGCCGTTGGCGCTGGACGGGCCGAAGAACTCGATCTCCGCGATGGCGACCTGCTTCTCCGCCGAGGTGCCGTAGGCGGAGTCGATGGTGAAGCGGACGGCGGTGACCTCTCCGACGCGGAAGGCACGCCGCTGCGGGCCCGCGCCCTGGTCGAGGGTCAGCCGACGGGTCGTGGTTTTGCCGTCCGCGCCGGTGATGGTGGCGGTGAGCCGGTGCGGAAGCGCCGACTTCGTGAGTTCGTCGGCGCGGGTGGACGTGCCCGGCGTGATGATCAGGTCAAGCAGCCGGGTGGGCTGGTCGAAACGGGCCTCGATGTACTGGCCCCGGCCCGTCTCGGACACGCCCGGCCCCCACCAGCTGTCGTTGACCTTGTCGAAGGCCAGCTCCGGCTTGTGGCCGGGGTAGGAGCGCGAGGCGCTGTAGCGGTCCGGGGAGACCGGGGCGCGCTTGGCGAAGTGGTCCCGGGTGGCCTGGATGCCCTGCGGGATGTTGACCGCCAGGGCGATCAGCAGCGCCAGGACGATTCCGATGCCCAGCCAGGACAGGACCCGGTCGAAGGTGCGGCGCAGCCGGGGGCGGTCGCCCGCCCAGGGCGTTTCCCGGCTGCCGAACGGGCCGAGCCGCCGCCACCAGGGCAGCCGGGCCGGGGCGGGTCCGTCACCGGCCATGGGCATCGCACATCGCGCGCAGAAGTGCCGCTCGGGGCGGTTGCGCGTGGCGCACCAGGGGCAGGGCGCGCCGCCGTCGACACCGTGCTCCTCGCCGGGGGCCCGGACGGACTCGGGACGCCGGGGGGTGGGCCGGCCGGGCAGGACGGGGGCGACGGAGGGCTCGGCGACGGGGCGGGGTTCGGCGTCGGTGACCGGGACGAGGAGCCGGCGGGCCCGGGTGTTGATGCCCTGGGTGCTGGACGGGTCCGGGTCCTGGGCGGCCGGGGGGACGGGTTCGGTGGGGGCGGTGTCGTCCGGGGCCGGGCGGGCTGTGGCGGGCGGTCGGCTCGGGTCGCCGAAGGGTGCGCCGTGGTGGTCCGCGGGTCGGGAGGGGGCGGTGCCGGGCTCCGGGTGCTGTGCGGCCCGGGCGCCGGCGGCATCTTCCTCCGGGGCGGTGCCGGTGGCGGTGGCGGGGGCGGGGGTGGCGGGGGTTCGCGTGGCGGGGGCGGCCTGTGGTGCGTTGCCGGTGACGGCTTGGTCCCGGGCCGTGCGGGGAAGGCCGGCGGCTCCGTCCGGGCCGGAGAACGCGTCCCGGCCGGGGTGCGCGTCGGCGTGAGCGGCTGTGGCGGCCGTGCCCGGTGAGGGCGGCGTGGCGGACGCCCCGCCCGCGTCGCCGCCGGGGGCACCGGACGGGCCGTGGGTTGCGACGCTGCTTGCGGCACCGGACACGCCGTGGGGCCGGGCGTTGCCGGTGGTGCCGGGAGCGCCGGTGGCCGCGGTGACATGTGCGGCACCGGACGTGCTGCTGTGTGGGACACCGGACGTGCTGCCGGTCGTGGCGCCGTGCGCGGTACCGGGCGTGCTGCCGGTGGTGGCGCCGTGCGCGGTACCGGGCGTGCTGCCGGTGGTGGCGCCGTGCGCGGTACCGGGCGTGCTGCCGGTCGTGGCGCCGTGCGCGGCGTCGGACGGGCCGCGGGCCGGGGCGCTGCCGGGAGCACCTGATGAGCCGCCGGTTCCGGTGCTTGCGGCGGCGCCGTCCGTCCAGCTCAGTACGGACCCGCATGCGTCGCAGAACGACTGGCCCGGTTGCGCGCGGGTGCCGCAGTCGGCGCATTTCTGGGGGGTCGTCATGGGTGCGGGGTCCTCTCGGGGGTGGCGGTCACCTGGACGGTGTAGGGCATGTGGGCGGGGCGGGCGGCGGACACGAGGGTGTCCAGGCGGTGCCGGTCCGCGGTGGTGGGGGCGGGCAGGCGCAGGTGGACGTGGAGGCGGGGGCGCGGGTCGCCGGGGAAAGGGCCCAGCGGGCGGGCGTTCCACGACGCGCCGCCGCTCTCCGTGATCTCGGGCTCCACGCCGAACGCCAGCCGGACCGCCTCGGACAGCCCGAGCCGGGTGCCGCGGATGCGGTGCAGATACGCGGCGGCGGCCACGGCTGCCCGCAGCAGCGCCTCGGGCTCGTCGCCGTCGGTCTCCGCACCGACCCAGCCGCCCAGCCACTGCGTGAAGTCGAGCGGCGCGAGGGACGGGCGGAAGTAGGTGTCGAGACTGTCCAGCACGCCCAGGATCGGGGCGAGAACGTCGTCGAGCCCGCCCACGAACCGCTGGGCCAGGTCGTCGTCGGCGAACACGGCGGGCAGCATCACGCCGATCGGCGCGGGGGACCCGAGGCCGTCGATGGAGCCCCTCATGCGCTGCTCCCCGTCAGGATCCGGCCCATCAGGATCCGTCCCCGATCACCCGGACGCGGTGGTCGAAGGAGAACACCAGCGACGGCGCCGACAGGTCGATCCGGTCCGTCGGCTCGCCGCGTTTGCCGGTGAGCGGGTCGGCGGGGTGCAGGATCACCTCGTCGACCAGCTCGACCCCGGGCACGCGCTGCAGCACCGCGAACACCTCCCCGGCCTGGACGGGCCGCCCGAACGGCCAGCCCCTGCCGTCGGCACCGCCGGTCAGCGGATCGAGGTGCCGGTACAGGGCGTCGTGCGCCTGCCGGCGCACCCGGTCGGTGTCGACGCCCCGGAACGCGTGCACCGTGGCCACGACCGTGACGCCCTGGTAGTACGGCGGGCCCACCGCCAACCGGGTGCCGATCAGGCGTCGTTCGTCCAGGTGCCGGGTGATGCGGTCCAACAGGGAGTCTCCGGGCACCAGTTGTTCGAAGCGCAGCCGGCCGCCCGGGTCCGGCACGGCCTGCGGCACCACCAGCACCCGTACCGCGTAGGCGCCGTGCTCACCCTCCTCGCCTTCCAGGCAGGTGATGCGGGCGGTCTCCGGGGCGGCGCGGCGGGCCAGCTCCTCGTAGTCGCGCAGGGTCACCGCCCGCTCCTGGGCGCGCAGCGTGATCGGCGCCCGGACCTTCGCCTCCTCGACCGTCTCGCCGTCCACACCGCCGCGCGCGGCCTCGCGGTTGACGACCTCGGAGACGTACGGGATGGAGGTGCGCAGGATCCGCACGGCGCCGCGTGCCACGTTGCCCGCCCGGCCGCCTCCCGTGCGGTAGCGGCGGGCCCGCACGGGGGCGCCCTTGGGTGCGACCGTCCCGTACTGCCGCAGCGAGCCGTCGGGTTCGCGCACGGCGGGACCGAAGGCGATCTCGCCGGTCGTGGCGTCGAGCGTGATGTGCCGGTCCTCGGGCCCGGAGGACGCGAAGTTCGGTACGACCCGCCAGTCCGCCCAGCCGTCGTGCTCGGCGGTCTGCAGCAGCACCGGCGGGTCGTCCCCGACGACCGGTGCGTGCGCCAGCCGCAGCCGTTGCCCCGGCAGCCCTGTGGACTCGCCCAGTGCCTCGTCGTGGACGGTCTCCGCGTGCACGGCCCCGGTGGTGCCGCCGATCGTGAAGGCATCGGCGGCCCGCACGGTCGGCGAGGTGGTGTAGAAGGGCTGGTCCGGCAGCGGGTCGGTGACCCGGCAGCGCAGCCAGCCCGCCTCCTGCCCGGCGTTGCGGGACAGCACGTGCCCGCCGGGGACGTGCAGGACGACCTCACCGGGCCGGTTGAGACCGCCGGTGCCGTCCCGGTCCACCTCACAGGGCTGCCAGCCGTCCGCGGTCCACGCCTCCCACACCAGCGGCGGCTGGCGCGGGTCCACGCCGACACCGTCCACCCGGCTGTCCAGGTCCAGGGCGACGGCGCAGTGCGGCACCGCCGCCGTCAGGCCGAGCAGCATGGCGTCCCCCGGGCCGGGCGACTCGGCGAAGCACAGTACGTCCTTGCCGTCCTCGGCGAGGTCGTGCGTCCGGTCGGCCACGGGTTCGCCCCGGTGCTGCACCAGCAGATGGCGCAACGCGCTCGGCACCACCCGCAGTTCGCGCTCGGTCGCGAAGACGACCGCCTCCTCGCTCTCGGTGCGCAGCGTGGCGACCTCCGTGCCGACCGGCACCCGCACCGGTTCCTCCTGCGGCGCCGACAGCCAGAACGTCATGTCGGTGCGGGCCGCGGACGGCGGGAACAGGGTGATCCCCACGAGGTCCAGGAACGCCAGATGGTTCTTCTCCGGCACCCGGTTCAGCCGGTAGACGATCTGGTCGGCCATGTGGGCCACCGTCTCGACGAGGGTGACACCGGGGTCGGAGACGTTGTGGTCGGTCCACTCCGGGGCGCGCTGCTGGATGTAGCGCTTGGCGTCGTCGACGAACTGCTGGAAGCGGCGGTCGTCGAGGTTGGGTGAGGGCAGGGCCATCAGCGGTCGCTTTCGGGGGCGGTGCCCGCGCCGGGGGCGTCGGGCTCCTCGTGGGACGGAATGACGTAGAACGGGAAGACCAGGCTGCGCGGGTTGTTGGTGCCGCGGATGGAGTAGCGGACGTCGATCCAGAGGACGCTCTGGTCGGTGCCGGCGGTGACCTCGACGTCCTCGACCTCGATGCGCGGCTCCCAGCGGTCCAGGCTGACGTACACCTCGTGCTGGATGCGGCCCGCCGTCTGCTCGTTGACCGGCGCGAACACCAGGTCGTGGATCGCGCAGCCGAAGTCCGGCCGCATCGGCCGTTCGCCCGGCGCGGTCGACAGCACAAGACGGATCGCCTCCTCGACCTCCCGCTCCCCGCTGACCAGGGCGATCCCGCCGGTCGGCCCGATACGCAGCGGGAACGACCAGCCGGAGCCGACGAACTGCTCGGCCATCAGTGGGCCACCTGCCTTCTCCTCATCCTGACGATCTTGAAGGGCTCGCCGGCCGTCACGGCAGCGGATACGGCTTGTTGTTGACCAGCACCGCGCCCTGCAGCGCGACGGTGATCGCCCGGATGCCGACGTTCGCGATGGTGTTGACCTGGACCGTGCCGCCCGCGGTGAACGTCGCCGCGCCGACCGCCTTGAGATTGAGCGCGCCCATCGCGTCCACGGTGACCGCTCCGCCGAGCGACTTGAGGTTGACCAGCCCGCGGCCCTGGATGTTGACCAGCCCGCCGCTCTTGATGTTCACGGCCCGCTTGGCGCTCAGCGTGAGATCGGTACCGGCCTCGACCGACACCGACCGGCTGCCCTTGATCGTCACCGAGCCCTTGCTGTCCACGGTGATCTCGGTCTTCGTCCGGTCCAGGTTGATGGTCAGCTGCTTGTCACCGGAGACCAGCCGGACGCCCTGCTTGCGCAGGCCCGTCTTCTGGCTGAGCAGGTCCATCCGGTTGCCGTCCCGGTCGGAGACGGTGTGCCGGCTCGCCTTCTTGCGGACCGTGTCGTGCAGCGGCACATCGCCGACGGTGGTCGGCTTGTCCCGCCCGTTGTAGAGCCCGCCGATCACGAACGGATGGTCCAGGGCGCCCCGGTCGAACGCGACCAGCACCTCGTCGTTGACGTCCATCGGGAACACCCCGCCGCCGCCCAGACCGCCCAGTTGCACGGTCCGCGTCCAGTCGCTGACGTACGTGTCGTCCAGCCACGGGAACTGCAACCGCACCCGGCCCTGCTTGAGCGGGTCGTTCACGTCGGTGACGAGGGCGTTGGCCACGCCGGGCAGCCGGGGCGCGGCGGGCGTCCCGCCCGAGGCCAGCCCGAACAGCGAGCGCCACTGCCGTCCGCTGACCGTCACCCACGCCTCGTAGTGCCTGCCGTCGCCGAAGTCGTGCCGCACCGAGGTGACGGTGTACTTGCCCTCGAAGGGCACGCCCACGTCCGCCAGCGCGACCGGAACTCCCGGGCGCAGCTTGGGGTTTCCGCGCGCGACGACCTCCAGCTCGGCGAACGAGCCGGTGACGTCGTCGGCGAGGGCGTCGGCGGCGAACTTCACCTCGCTCTGCTTGTCGTAGGGCGTGCCCGTCTCGACGAGCTTCGTGGCCTTGAACTTCCCGGCCGCCGCGCCCGGGGTGGTGCCGATGGTGATGCCGGGGTTGCCGGTCGCGGGCGCGGTGGCGGTCAGCTTCTTCTTCGTCGTCACGTCCCAGCCGCGCGACTCGACCTTGGCCACCTGGTCGGCGGCCGTCACGGCGGCCCGCAGGCGCAGGATGTCGTGACCGCCCTGGAGCACGAACGGGCTCTTGTCGCCGTCGGTGTTCGGGGAGGGCGCTCCGGAGGCCGACTTGGGGCGCACGAACTGGAATCTGCCGTCCGCGTCCACAGACATGACCATCTCGTTCTCGTCGGCGAGCCGAGCGAGGAAGTCCCAGTCGGTGACGTTGGACTGGCTGATGAACTCGTACACCGTCTTCGTCGACTCGATCCGCCCGATCGGCACACCGTCCTGGCCGGCGAGCTTGCGGGCGATGTCCGAGGCGCTCTGGTTGCGGTACGCCGCCACCCGGCGCCGGCGCAGCAGCCGGTGCCCGGCGTCGTAGCCGCGGACGACGGTGTAGCTGCCCGTGCCGTCGTAGTCGGCCTCCAGGCCGGTGACCTCGCCGGTCAGCAGCGGATCGCCCGCGCCCTCGCCGTCGGCCACCGGCGTGAACACCACCTCGGTGCCGAAGGTGATGCCCAGCTTGCCCAGCAGCAGCCGGTACGGATCGCGGAACGTCAGCCGGAACGCGGCCGGGACGCCGACCCCCTGGTCGACGTGGCTCTCCACCAGATCCGGGAGGAACTCGGGCGGCAGGGGGGCGCCGCCGATCTTCACGTCGACGACGCTGACGAACGAGGACTGCACCATCAGGAACGCACCTCCTCGGCGGCCGGCAGCACGAGTTCGACGCCGGTCGGCAGCCGCGACGGGTCGTCGATGCCGTTGGCCTCGGCGATGGACCGCCAGGCGGCCGCGTTGCCGTACTCCCGCCAGGCCAGCGACTGGAGGGAGTCGCCCGCCACGACCCGGTGCACCCGCTGCGCGGTGAGCGCGCCCGAGGTCGGGTTCTGCCCCTTGGTCTTCATCGGGATCTCGTGCAGCTGCACCCGGCAGGTGGCGCGGATGGGCACGCCCGTGGTCGAGAACAGCGTGTAGTCGGCCGACACGGAGCTCACGTACGCCGTGAAACGGGCCGTCGAGAACGACCCCCACTGGAAGACGACCCACGGCGGGGACGGCTGCTTGGCGGCGATGCTCTTCGTGGTCACCTCGCAGCAGGCGAGCAGCGAGTCGACCTTCTTCATCACGGAGTTGCTGGTCGGCTCGTCCGAGGAGTCCAGGAAGATCTCGACGGCCATCTCGCGCGGCTCCGCCCCCATGAACTCCGGGAGCGGGCCGACCCGTTCGGTCTGCGCGGGGGTGGCCTTCCACTGGGCGCGGCGGCTCAGCGACAGCTGCGCCGGGTTGAAGTCGAAGTCGAACGTCTTGATGATCCCGCCGGGCGTCCTGCTCTTGCCCTTCGGCGGTTCGTGAATGGCGAGCGTGGCGCGGATGAGGCTCTTGCCCGCGCCCCTCTTGCTGCCCCTGGCCATGGTGTCCCGGTCCTCCCCTCGGTCCGTTCCGTCTGTTCCGTTCGTTTTGCCCGTTCCGTACGTCCGCTCAGTCCGTGAACCCGTGGTGGGTGATCTCCAGCACCTCGGTCGCCACGGCCGGGTTGGCCGGGTCGAGGGTGGGCCCGGTCCAGCTCACCGGCAGTACGTCGATGAGCCCCCAACGGGCGACCTCCGACCCGTCGGCGCGCAGCGCCGCGATCTGGGCGGTGGGCCGCTTGATGCCCGTCTGCAGCGACGAGATCCACTTGGCCACCTTGGTGGTGTCCGGGGTGAGCGGCCGGGTCAGCCGGATCGTCGAGAACGACACGCGGGTCGGCAGCTGCCAGACGAAGCCGTTGTTGCCGCCCTCCTGGCGCTGCTCGATCTCCACCTGCGAGGACAGCCCTTCGCATCCGTTGAAGAAACCGAGGCTCTCGCCGTCGATGCTGAGGGTGAACCAGATGGTGGAGCCCGGATCCTGGCGGGACATCGCGGGTGGGCCTTTCTGTCGTTCCCGGTCGATCGTTTCCGGGGTGTGGTGCGGCTGGGGGCGCCGGTCAGTGGCGGGGGTCGCGGAGCCGGCCGATGCGTTCGCGGTCCAGGCGCAGTTCCGCGCGGATCAGGCGGGTGATGCGGCCGATGATGCGGTGCACGAGTTCGTCCAGCTGGAAGTCGGTCAGCTCACGGGGGTCGAAGGCGCCGGCGGGGACTTCCGCGTACGCGGGCGGGGGCGGGCCGGCCGGGGCTGCGGGATGCGACCGGCCGTCGGGGGGTGGCGGGGCCTGGTCGGTGAGGGTGGTGGCGACCGTGGCCGCGGCGGCCGCGGCGAGGGCTCCGGTGGCCGAGGGAGGCGTGGCGCCGGGTGCCGTCTTGGGCTTTTTGCGGAAGAGGTGCTGGACGACGGGGAGGGGCGGTTGAGGGGTGGGGGTGGTCGCTCGGGCGGTCGGCCGGGGAGCCGGGGCGTGCGGTACGGAGGACTGCGGTGGCGGGGGTGCAGGGTGCGGTGTGCTGCTGGAGCGTGCTGCGGGGAGACCGCTCGGAGCGGCCAGTGGCGTGGTGTGGGCGGGCGGGGTGGGAACGGGGGCGCCCAGGGGGGAGCGGCGTGGGAGCGACGAGGTGGTGTGGGGAGTGCGCGAGGGTGACGGGGACGACGAGGGGGGCGTGGCGGAGCCCGTGGACTGCGGAGTCTTGGCGGGCGCCTGGGACTGCGGGGTTGTGGCGGGCGCCGGGGACTGCGTCGCGGGGGCGGGGCGTGCGGTGAGGGGAGCGCCGAGGCCGGGACGAGAGGGGCGGGGGGTGGTGGACGGGGAGCGGGTGGGGGCCGTCGTCCGCTGTACGTCCATGACCGGGGCCGGGGGAGCGGAGCGGCGGGTGGCCCGGGCAGGTGTGGAGGGGGAGGCGGATGCCGTGGGGGTGGGGTGAGCGCTGCCGGGTGTCGGTGCGGGGGCGGTGGTGGAGGGCATGCCCGGGGGGCGGGCCGCCGGGGTGGTGCTGGTCGAGGTCGTGGGGGTGTGAGGGCCGGGGGCCTCGGGGGTGCCCTGGGGGTGGGCGGCCGCTGGGGCGGTGGTCGGAGTCGTACGGTTCCGGTCGGCCGGTGCCTGTACGGGCGTGGGTGCCGAGGAGTGAGGGGCCTGGACCGCAGGGGCCGCGGGGGTGTCGGGCCGGACGGCGGGGCTGGGCGTCGTGGTGGCGCCGGAGCCGGGGGTGACGGCCGTACCGCTGCCGGTGGCCGGCTGCCGTGGCGAGGGGCCGGAGAGGGCCGGGCGGCGCTGAACGGCGGGGGCGGGCTCGCCGGAGCCGTCGGCCGAGGTGCGCGCTGCCCTCACGGGAGGTGCCGGGGTACTCGCGGGCCTGCCGGGGACAGGGCGTCGCGGCTCGGCCGGCGAGGAGGGGGTGGCGGGACGGGAGGACGGTGTCCGGGCGGTCCCCGCTGTGGGGCTCGGCGGCCCGACCGGGGTTGAGGGGGTGGCGGGACGGGAGGACGGTGTCCGGGCGGTTCCCGCTGTGGGGCTCGGCGGCCCGACCGGGGTTGAGGGGGTGGCGGGACGGGAGGACGGTGTCCGGGCGGTTCCCGCTGTGGGGCTCGGCGGCCCGACCGGGGCTGAGGGCGTCGTCGGGCCGGGGAGTCGCTGCGCGGGCGCTTCCGTGGCGGGTCGGCCGTGGTGCGGGTCGGTGTCGGTTCCCGGGGCGGGCGCCGTGGGGCTGGTTCGGTGAGGACCGGGGGCGGCAGCGGAGGACGGCACCTCGCCATGCCCGGGCGTGCCTCGCCCGGGCTCGTGCGCCGCATCCCGCCGGACCTCGGTCGTGCGCTGCACCGGGGTGCCGCCGGTCCGGGGTGCCGGGGTGCCGGGCAGCGCTGCTGAGTTGCCCGTGGGTGAGGGCGACGACCGCCGCTGCACCGGGACGTCGTGGGGGCCGGGCGCGCCGGGCCGTGCCGGCGGGCCGGCGGGTCGCTGCACCGGGGCCGGGGAGGAGCTCGGTGCCGCGGGGCTGCCGGGCCGTGCCGCCGGGTCGCTGCCGGGACGGACGGGCACGGGCCGCCCTGGGGCGGCGCGGGGCCCGAGTGGTGCGCTGGGGGGTCCCGTCGGGGTACCCGGGCCCGTTGCCTCATGACCGCCGGGCGCCCGCAGCGGAGTCGGGGCCTTTTCCGGGTCGAGTCCGTGGCCCGGGCGCGGAGGCTCACCCTTCCGGACCTGAACGCCCTCGGTGGCGCCGGTGTTGGTCGACCCCGGTACGGAGCCGGCGGGTCGGCTGCCCGGCGCCGGAGCCGGCGGCTCGGGTGCGGTGGACATCGCGGGGGTGGGAACGTGCGCCCCACCGCTGTCGGTTGCCGTCGGAGCCGCACCCGCCGTGCTGCCCCGGGGGGACCTGACGGCTCCTCGTGTCGTGGGCAGGGTTCGCCGCTGTACCGGAGTCCCCGCGGCCGACGTCCTCGTCAACGACCCGGGCCGCAACGGCTGGTCAGCCGGCACGGGGGTCACCCGGACGCCCGACGAGGGCGGCGTGGAGGCGGTCGCTTCCGGTGCCGGCAGGGCAGCCGCCGAGTCGGCGGACCCGGCACGTGGCGACGCCGGGCGGGCTCCCGGCGCTGCCGCGGGAGCCTCAGGAGCCGAGCCGTCCGTCCCAGTGCCCGGCCGTCCCCCGGGTGCGGCGGCGGGGGTGCGTTGCGCGGTGACGGTCGGTCCGGCCGTGGGCGTCGGGACGGCGGTCCCCGCCTCGTGCCCGGGTCGGGCGGCAGGGGAGCGCTGCGCAGCCGGTGCTGCCTCGTGTGCTGTGGCGGGAGCGGTCCTGCCCGAGGGCGCCGAAGGGGCGGTTCCCGGCCCGGGCCCGGGGCGCCCGGAACCTGCCGCGGGGGTGCGTTGTGCTGTCACGGGGGTGGCTCGGGCCGAGGGCGCCGAGCCCCACCCCTGGCCCGGACGCGGCTGACCGGCAGCGGAGGATCGCGGAGCGGCCGACGGCCTGCCGGCCGACGGCCTGCCGGCCGGGGTCGGTCCGGCGGCCGGGGCCCCGCTGTTGCCGGAGCGAGCGGCCGGGGGGCCCACCGCACTTCCCGCGCGCGGCGACGGGCTCGCGGACACAGCCGGCGCGCCACTGCGCGTCCGCTGCACGGCAGGCCCGTTCCCGGTGCCCCGGAAAGCACCGGGCGCCGCGTCCGCCACCGCACCGGAACCCCCGGCCCCGGTCCGGCCGGCCACCCGAGGACCACTGGTCACCCCGGGGCGCCCGGCACCCCGGGAGCCACCTACGCCCCGCGGACCAGCGGCGCCCCCGGACCCACCGACGCCTGTCGTTCCACCGGCGGCTCCAGAGGCACCGAGCGCTCGCGAACCACCCGCGGCCCCGGAGCTGCCGACCACCCTCGGACCACCGGCGGTCCCAGGACCACCGGCGGCCCCAGGCCCACCGGCCGTTTCAGGACCCCTCGGCGGAAGTGCCCGCAACGGCACGGCCGGTGGCCGCGTCGCCAACGGCTCCGGGCCGGCCAACGGCAGTGCACCCGAGCGGCGTTCGAGGCCGGAGACCGGCCGGCCCGCCGTCGGGCGGGGAACGTCGGCGAGTACGGCGCTCGACTGTCCGTCCAGGACGGCGTGGGACGCCATGCCCATGAACGACGGGTTCTGCCACGTGGGCAACCGCCCGCCGAACCCCGCGTCCGCGACCCCGGCCCCCTGCCCCGGTGCCAGCGCCCGCTGGATCGGCGGCAGCCCCGGCCAGGAAGCGGCCACCACGGGTCGGACATCCGCCCGTGCGCCGGCACCCGGCACGCCCGTACCGGCTTCCGCCGGCACCTCCGTGCCCGATCCGCCCGGCACGCCCGTACCGGCTTCCGCCCGCACCTCCGTGCCCGGCCCGTCCGGCACGCCCGGGCGGGCATCGGACCGTGCCTCAGTCCGCTTCCCCCGCTCCGAGCCGCGCCGACGCCCCAGAAACCCCACCCCTCAGCCCTCCGCCCCGGCACGCGTCACCAGGGACGCGATCTCGTTCGTGAACCGGCGGCGGTCGTGGTGTTCCAGGTTCAGGATGTCGTCCATGCTCCAGTGGAAGTGGTAGGCCACGTACGCGATCTCCTCGTGCAGCCGGTCGGTCGCGTACGTCACGATTCCCCCAGGCGGCTCCCGCCGAGTTCCACCTCGAAGTGTTCCGTGCAGTGCGGGCACCGCACTGCCGCCCGGGTGTGCCCCTCCGCGTTGATCTGGCGGTAGAAGTCCTGCAGGAACGCCAGGTCGGAGGCGAACATGTTCTCCACGATCCCGTCGTGGACCATCGGCAGCGTGCCGAGCCGGGTGATGACCCGGCCCAGCAGGACCACCGACAGGTACGCCGGGTTCTCCTGGACGCGGACGTCCCGCAGCGGGACCAGTTCGTCCCGCGCCGTCGACAGGCGCATCACGCCGTCCCGGTGCACGGTGCCCGAGTCGTCGACGTAGCCGCGCGGCAGCTGGAAGGGGAACTCGGTGCGCAGGTGGTCCTGGGGGAGGAGCGGGGCCTGCTCGGGGGTGGCGAGGTCCTGGGCCGGCTCCGGACCGGGCTCCGCACTCCCCGGTGCCTCCGGCGCGGCCCCGCCCGCCCTCGCTGCCGTACGCCGCATTACTCGATGACCAGTTCTTCGAACACGATGGTGACGGTCTCCGTGAGGGCGGCCGCCTCGCCGGCCTTCACCGTGCTCGTGTCGATCTTGCTGCACCAGGCGTTGCGCAGGTTGTACCGCTTCACCGGGTTGTCCTCGAAGTCCATCATGATGATCGAGGCGTTCTTGCGGGCCGTGGCCATCCGGCCGGCGATGGAGTCGTTGATCCACTGCGTGAACGACGCCGACTGGGTCATGCCGCGCACGACGGTGCACTGCCCGTTCTTCTGCACGCCCGGCAGCAGGGCCACCTCGGACCGGCCCTGCGCGGTGTTCTGCTGGTAGGTGATGACGTCCTGTTCGAGGGTGAGGCCGCTGACCTCGGCGAGGTACTCGACCATCACACCGTCGATCTGGAGGCCGAAGTTGTGTGAGGTGAGGGCGTCACCCGGCTGGAGACTCATGTGTGGGATGTCCTTGTGACGAAGAGCGTGAGGGGTGTACGGGGGTGGGGGCCGGGGCGGTTACTCCTCCAGCTCCCCGTTGCCGCTGGAGAACTGGGCCAGCCGGAAGATCACGAACTCGGCGGGCTTGACCGGGGAGATGCCGATCTCGCAGACGACCCGGCCGACGTCGACCGACTCGGGCGGGTTGGTCTCCTCGTCGCACTTGACGTAGTACGCCTCCTCGGGCCGCTGCCCGAAGAGCGCTCCGCTGCGCCACTCGTTGACCAGGAACGCCGAGATGTTGCGGCGGATCCGGGCCCACAGGTTGTGGTCGTTCGGCTCGAACACCACCCACTGGGTGCCGATCAGGATCGACTCCTCCAGGTAGTTGAAGTACCGGCGGATGTTGAGGTAGCGCCAGGCCGGGTCGGAGGAGAGGGTGCGGGCGCCCCAGACGCGGATGCCGCGGCCGGGGAAGGCGCGGATGCAGTTGACGCCGATCGGGTTGAGCAGGTCCTGCTCGCCGCGGGTGATCTGGGTCTCCAGGTCCACCGCACCGCGCACGACCTCGTTGGCGGGCGCCTTGTGCACCCCGCGCTCGGCGTCGCTGCGGGCCCAGATGCCGGCGACGTGGCCGCTCGGCGGGACCAGCCGGGCCTGGCCGGTGGCCGGGTCGAAGGTCTTGATCCAGGGGTAGTACAGGGCCGCGTACTTGGAGTCGTACCCGGCGGTCTCCTGCCGCCAGACGCGGATCTGGCGGGCGTTGAGGCCCGGCGGCGGGTCGATGACGGCCACCCGGTCGCCCATCAGCTCGCAGTGCGCGATCAGCCCGAGCTGCACCGCCTTGACGGCCTCCAGGTCGATCGCGCCGCGCTGGTAGGCGGCCATCAGGTCGGGCACCGCGACCATGGAGATCTCGTCCACGGCCTCCAGACCGCCGAAGCCCGTCCGGTCGGCGGAGTCACCCAGGTACTGGGCCGGGCCCGGCTGCGCGGTGCCGGCCGGCTCGGCGGGAGCTGCGGCGGGCGCGGGAGCCGGTGCCGCCAGGGCCACCGTCTGGTTGTCCGGGCGGGCCAGCTGCGCGGCCGGCGCGGCCTCGGTGACGCTGATGAGCTTGGAGCGCTCCTTGACCTGCGTGACGACGTAGTTGCGGCCGCCCTTCTTGGCGGTCACGTCGAACGTCTCGACCGGCTTGCCGCCGTCCTTGACGATCAGCCGGAACCGCTCGGCGGGGCCCTCGCCCTCGGGGTCGGCGACCTCGACGCTCAACTCGCCCTGCGCCACGGCGGTGACGGAGAACGTGCCGAGCTGCTTCGGCTCGCCCGCGGGCAGCTCGGCCGGGGCGTTCGAGCGGCCGGTGACGGCCGCGGGGCCCTGGCCGGCCTCGACGGGAGCACCCTCGGGGGAGCCGCCCACGCGCACGACGTACGCGGCGGAACCGCCGTTGTTGAAGAAGCCGTAGACGGAGTGCGCGAGGTAGTACCCGTCGGTGAACTCACCGAAGGCCGCCACGTACTGCGTCCAGTTGGTCACCAGCGTCGGCTCGTTCAGGGGACCGGTCGGCGCGAGCCCCACGAAGGCCGCCACCGACGTCCCCACCCCCTCGATCGGGCGCGAGCCGCTGGCCACCTCCTCGACGTAGACGCCGGGCGACAGGTAGGACGGCATGCTCTGCTCTCCTCGGGGTACGAGACACGAACACCTCCCACCCTCGCGCGCGCCCGACCGCGGACGAAACGTCCTCCGGTGCCGGAGCGGGGGCAATGCCGTTGCCCGCGAGGGCAGCACCGGCGACACCCCCGGCCCGTTCTGCCCCCGGGTCTGCCCTCCCGGCCCTCCCGGGACACGGCGACGGCCGGTACAGCTGACGGGTCAGCCGTCGATCATCGAGGGGAACGCCGTGCACGCACACGGAACACGGGGCGGACGGGCCGCTGACCGGGACGAGCGCCGCGCGGACGCGCCCGGCGCGCCGGCCCACCGCCTGCTGGCCCTGCAGCGCATGGCCGGCAACGCGGCCGTCACCCGCGCCGTGGCGGAGGAGCGCCACGAGCACGACGGAAACTGCGGTCACACCCCCTCCGTGCAGCGCCGCGCCCTGGTGCACGACGTGCTGAACAGCCCGGGGCAGGGCATGGACGCCGGGCTGCGGACCGAGATGGAGGCCCGGTTCGGCGGCGCCGACTTCAGCGGCGTACGCGTGCACAAGGGCCCCCTCGCCCAGGAGTCGGCGGCGGAGCTGGGCGCGAAGGCGTACACCTCCGGCGCCCACATCGTCGAGGGCGCGCCGCTGACCAAGGAGGACTGGGCGCACGAACTCACCCATTACCAGGACCAGATGACCGGCCCCGTCCCCGGAACCGACAACGGCGCCGGGGTGCGGGTCTCCCAGGAGGACGACTCGGGTGAACGGCACGCCGTGGACAACGCCCGGCGGGTGATGAACGGGCCGGTGCCCGCCGTGCAACGGGCCCCCGAGACGGGCGCCGGCGGGCCGGGACCCGCGGCGCAGGGCGAGCGGGAAACGGTCGCACAGCCCGTCCCGGCCGCCACCGGCGCACCGCGCGAGGGGACGGTGCAGCGGACCGTGTGGACCTTCGACCAGAGCTCCAGCGTCCAGGACGAGCGCGGCCGGCCCCACTACCGCTGGCGCAGCGGGGACGCCCCCGGCGCCCTCAAGTCCTCCGGCGACCTGGGCCTCGACCCCGAGCGCAAGCCCCGGCCCGGCGACCTCTACGACGACGCGACCGAGCAGCTCCACAGCAGCGACAACGTCGAGTTCTCCACCGAGGGCCGGATCCCCGAGCGGGAGCTGGCCCAAGTCACCACCCGGACCAGGCGCGCGGTCGCCGAGGCCAAGCACCGCATCGCCTCGGCGCTCCAGCTGCTGAAGTCGGCCGGCGGCGGCGCCCCCGGGGGTCCGCTGCTGGCCGCCCTCCACTCGGGCTTCCCCCTGTTCCGGACGGTTCCGGCCCAGGAGCTCGGGGCCTTCCTGCCGCACATCACCGAGGTGGTCCAGCGCATCCAGGCAGGCCTGAACGCGCAGGGCGCGCAGATCGCCATGGTCGGCAGCGGGGTCCCCGGCGTGCCGGGCAACGCCACCGCCTGGGTCGACGGGAACCTGTCCGAGAACCTGGCGGGCCTTTTCAACCTCGGCCATCAGAAGACCAGTGAGGAACTGCCGCCGATGATGGAGCGCTCCGGCCCCCTCCACCTGCTGGAACGCGGCCAGAACGCCTGGTACATCGTCCACGAGGCCACCCACCGGTTCGCCGGAACCCTCGACTTCCAGTACAGCCCGTACTTCGAGGAGGTGAAGGAGGACGACTTCCTGGCCGCGGCCGACCCGGAAGTGGCGGCGGCGATGGAGCCCTCGACGCTCGAGAGGCGCAAGGTGCGCGACCCGAAGGAGTTCACCGGCAAGGACGAGCAGACGTTCCGGCCCAAGCAGGCCAACTGGTACGCCCTGGGCCGGCGCGCCCTCATGAACGCCGACTCCTACGCCCAGTTCATCCTGACGGCGACCGGGGCGCAGACGCCCCGGACCTGACGGCCCCGCGGCGTGGCCCGTTCGGTCATGTCATCCTGCCCTCACGCTTCCTGACGATCCGTCGGCCGCGGGCTAGCGTCGCGACAGTGAGCCTGTGGACTTCCCTGGAACCCGCGTCCGCGACCGTCGATCCGGGCAGCGTGACGCGCGTCCGGCTGCGCCTGCGCAACACCGGCGACGTCGTCGACGAGTACCGCTTCGAACCGGTCGGGCCCGTCGCCCCCTGGACGACGGTCGAACCGGCAACCGTGCGCCTCTACCCCGGTACGACCGGCACGGTGGAGCTGACGTTCGCGCCGCCCCGGACGCCCGACGCGACGGCGGGGCCCAACCCCTACGCGGTGCGCATCACGCCGACCGAGCACCCCGAGGCGACGACCGTCCCCGAGGGGAACCTGACCATCACCCCGTTCACCGAGGTGCGGGCGGAGCTGGTGCCGCCCACCGTCAAGGGGCGCCTGCGGGGACGGCCCCGGCTCGCGGTCGACAACGTGGGCAACACCCGGCTCACCGCGTCCCTCGCAGGCAGCGACAACGGTGACGAGCTGTCGTACGACCTCCACCCGGGCAACGTGCAGATCGAGCCGGGCCGGGCCACGTTCGTCAAGGCCACGCTCAAGCCGAAGAACATCATCTGGTTCGGTTCGAAGGAGCAGCGGCCCTACACCCTCACGGTGCAGCGCTCGGGCGCCGAACCGCTGCCCGTGGAGGGGACGTTCGTCCAGCGCGGATTTCTGCCGCGCTGGCTGGCGACCTGCTTCGGGATCCTGTTCGCCCTCGCGTTCACCTTCCTCATGCTGTGGATCACCTACAAGCCGGCGGTCGCCTCCAAGGCCAGTCCCGGCCGGGCCGTCGAGGCGGGCAGCACCCTCGCGCCGTCGCCGAGCCCCACCCCGGCCCTCACCTCGGCCCCGCCGCCCCCGTCACCGACCCCGCAGCAGCCGGAGGGCGGAGACGGACAGGGGGGTGGAGGCGGTGGCGCGCCCAAGCAGACCAAGAAGCCGCCGAAGCCCGTGGTGCCGGCGGAGAACATCCTGCTGCGCAACACCACCACCAAGCGGTGCGTCGGCCTTCCCGGCGCCGACAAGGACGACGGCCGCCCGCATCAGTACACGTGCAACGAGTCCCCGCAGGGCACCCAGCGGTGGAACCTCGAGGTGACGGAACCGGACAAGGGGCCGGGCGGCCACGCGCTCTTCCTGATCCGCAACGTCAAGGAGCGAGAGCTCTGCGCGGATCTGCCCGACTACGGGGCGGCCCCCGTGCGGTCCCCGATCACCAAGTACACCTGTGACGGCACGACCCGCGACAACCAGCTGTGGTGGATCGACAAGCAGCCGAGCGGCGCCTACTGGATCCGCAACTTCGCCAGCAACAACAAGTGCCTGGACGTGGCCGGTTACAGCACCGGCGGCGAAGGCGCCAACCTGACCCTCTTCGACTGCTCCAACACGGACGACCAGGAATGGGACATCGTGAAGCCGTCGGAGGGCTGACCCCGCGGGGCGGCTACCAGGTGCCCTCCCCCGGCACCAGGCGGCCGGCCTTGCGGTACTCACGGCGGGCGCCCTCCAGGAGGTCGCCCGCCGTGACTTCGCCCCCGCGGCCGGCGGCCAGGTACGCGGCGGTCACCACGGCGCTGCGGATGGAACCGCCCGCCAGCTCGAAGTCCCCGGCCAGCGAACCCAGGTCGACGCCGTCCGCGCCGGGCACGTGCGACAGGCTGTGCCGCCACAGCGCCAGGCGCTGCCCCGGGTCCGGGAACGGGAAGTCGACCACCAGGTCCAGGCGCCGGGTGAACGCCTCGTCGATGTTGGCGCGCAGGTTGGTGGTGAGCAGCGCGATGCCGTCGAAGGACTCCAGCCGCTGGAGCAGGTAGGAGCTCTCGAGGTTGGCGTACCGGTCGTGCGCGCCCTTCACCTCGGACCGCTTGCCGAAGACGGCGTCGGCCTCGTCGAAGAGGAGCACCGCGTCGGTGCGGTCGGCCTCGGTGAAGATGCGCTCGAGGTTCTTCTCGGTCTCGCCGACGTACTTGTCGACCACGGACGACAGCTGGACGACGTACAGGTCGAGGCCGAGATCGGCCGCGACCACCTCCGCCGAGAGCGTCTTGCCGGTGCCCGAGTCGCCCGCGAACAGGCCGAGGACACCGCGGCCCCGGCCACCGCCCGCGCTGAGCCGCCAGTCGCCGAGGACCCGGTCGCGGTGGCGGGCGCGCAGGGAGAGTTCCCGCAGCTGGGCCAGGGGACCTTCGGGCAGGACGAGGTCCCGCCAGTCGACGGCGGGCCGGATCCGCCGGGCGTGCCGCTCCAGACCGGAGGCGGACTGCCGGCGGGCGGCGAGGCGCAGATGGGCGGGGGAGAGCGGGACGCCCTCGAACGCGGCGAGGTCCCGGGCCGCGCGGGCGGCACGGGTGACGTGGTCACCGGCGAGGCGGTACGGGGCGACGGTTGTGGCCAGGTCGAAGTCCGGTTCCCCGCCGAGGGCGGCCGACCAGACGTGCACCGCTCCCGCGCGCCGCGGCGGAGCCTCAAGGACGAGCGGGTCCTGCTCGCACCACCGGGGGTCGTAGGGCTGCGCTCCGGTGACCAGTACCGGCACGTCCTCCGCCGCGGCCAACTGCCGCATCAAAGGCCCGGGTTCGTCCGGCAGTCCGGTGACGACGACCGCGAGGCCGCTCAGCCGGGCCTCGCACAGCAGATCGGGGGCCCGGTCCGCGGGGCCGGAGAACTGCACGGCCGTGAGACCCGCGTCCCGCAGCGCACTGGTGACGCAGGGGAGTGCGTCCCCTTCGCGGCGCTCCCGGACGTACGCGGTCAGGGGCGCGCCGGTGGTGAGGCGGGCGGCGAGCAGGCCGGTGAAACGGGCGGACTCCTCGTCGTCGCCGGGGAGGATGTGCGGCAGCGGATGGAGGTGCCCGGCGAGAGCCGTGTCGGGGGTGTCGTCCCCGAGGAGATGCGCGACGAGCCGGTCCGGTGCCCGCAACGAGCGGCTGAGGAAGGGCCGTTCCGGCTCCTCGACGGTGAGCAGCCCGAGCGCGCACAGCGGGGCCGTGGGACGCAGCCGGGCCCGTGCCCCGGCCAGGTGGACGGGGACACCGCACAGGTCGAGGGCGAGGGCCACGGTGGCCCGCCGCCTGCTGACGTCGTCGTTGAGATAGCCGTACAGCGGCTCGAACCCGCGGTCCAGGTCGGGCGCGAGGGCGATGAGGAGCAGCGCGCTGTCGAGCTCGGTCAGCCCGAGCCGGGCGGACAGCCCGGCCAGCCGGTCCCCGGGCGGCCCGTCCGGCTCGGGGCACGCGAGCGGCAACGGCTCGGCCGGGCGCAGCAGATGCCGTACGGCCTCGTCCGACAGGTACAGGCCGCGCAGCGGGTCACCGGCCGTGGGGTCGCCGGCCGACCGGTGCTCGACCAGCAGGGCCGCCTGGTGCCGCAGTGCCGCGAGGCGGGTGAGGAGCGCGGCGGAGGGGGCCGCCTCGGAGGTCTTGGTGGTCACGTCGCCGGTTTCCGTCCGCGTCCCGAGATGCGCCGGGCCCTCCTGCGGGCCTCCTCGGCGGCCGCCACCTGCCGGGGACTGTGCGCGCGTTCCTCCGTGCCGGGCGGCGTGCCGTCCAGGGCCCGCACGCGCACCGCGGCGCCCTCGGTGACGGGCGGCCCGGCGTCGTACTCGGGGTAGGCCGGGAAGGGCGCGGTGACCACCAGGTCCAGGGACGGCTTGAGTTCGCCGCCGAGCGCCGACCAGATCTCGGCGAGGGAACGCGACTCGGTCTGGATCCCGGCCACCGACACCGGGATCGTCATGCCCAGCGCGGCCAGTGAACCGGGGAGTTCGGAGGGCGGCAGCAACTCGCGCGGGATCAGCGTGGCCAGCACGGCGGACAGCAGCCGGTGTTCGTCCTGGGGCTGCTTCGTCCATGCCGTCACCAGGTACGACAGCCGGAACCAGCGCGGCGGCTGACGGCGCTTGACGACGATGTCCCGCTCGTCCCGGACCGGGAGCTGTCCGCGCTGGCGGCGGTTGACGTCCTCACGGATGTCGTAGAGGTAGGCGTTGATCGTGGGCGCGTTGCGGCGGGCGGCCCAGTCGCGGGTCGGGGCGTCGAGGGCGATGTCGATGCCGGAACCGGCGAGCGCGCCGCCGCTGAGCAGGCCCTTGAGGACCTCGTCCACCTCGTGGATCACCGCTGCGCTCCTGCTTCCGCCGTGCCGTGCATGTCCCGCGTGCCACCTGCCGCCCCGGCTCGATCCTGCCCCGGGTGCCGCCCCGGCCCGCAGGGACGCCGGGGACCGCTCCGGGGCAGAAAGCGCTGCCCACAGGGGCGGATCCGGATGTCCGTTCGGTCAGATGTAGCCTTCCCGCAGGGCATGCGCCACGGCGTGCGCCCGGTTGCGCAGGTGCAGTCGGGTGGTCAGCCCGTGCATCACGTTCTTGACGGTGCGTTCGGAGTAGGACAGCTTGCTGGCGATCTCACCGGTGTCGAACCCCTCGGCCACCAGGCGCAGCACGTCCACCTCACGCGGTGTCATCCCAGAGACCGGAGCGCCGGTCCGTCCGGCTGCCCCGCGGTGCAGGGTGCCCACCTGGCTGATGAGCCGGCCGAGCAGGTCGGCCGGCAGGTCGCCGTCGCCGCGGGCCGCCGCGAGCACGGCCTGCACCAGCCGGGTCGCCGTGGCCTCACGCCGCCACACGATGGCACCGACCCCGCACTCGATCACGTCGAGCAGCTCCGTCTCCCGCAGTGCGCCCACCACGAGCACCGCTCGCGCGCCCTCGCTGCGCACGAGCCGGCGCAGCCGGGCCAGCGCCGCGTCGTCGAGCACGTCGTCGATGAGCAGGGCCACCGTGCCGGGACCGGACCCGGTCTCCTCCCGCAGGTCGATCTCCGGGAACCGGCGCAGCTGGCTGACCGCCCCCTCGCGGGAGATCGGGTCCGCGGCATGCACCGCCACGGGTATCCGGGCCGTCACGTCGGCCGTGCCGGGGCCTGTGGTCCGCGATGAGCTGAGCAACCGATTCCCCTGTGTCCGCGTGCGTGCCACCTCCGTGGGGTCGGTGGCCGATGTGCGCTCCTCAGCCTTCTGGGACAGGTGGGACGGGCGCAATCGTGGAGGACCACGAGGGGGACCACGAGATCGGGAAGCGGCCGGAACCACGAACGGCCGCACGCGGGCGGGGACATGAGGGGCCGCCCGGTTGCGCCGGGGCCGGATCCCGCCGCCGTGGTTCTCGTCACGGCACCGCCCCCGCGCGCAGGCCGTCCTCGACGGGGGAAGACGACACGTCCGACCAAGGAGCCAGGAATGCCCCATCCGCAGCCCGAGCAGCCCGGGTCCGGGCCGTCACGCGATCCGCAGCCCGAGCAGCCCGGCTCCGGACCGTCACGCTCCCACGACCGGCCCGGCGAACACCGGGATGCTGCCGCCCTGCTGGCCACCGGCATCGCCCGCGCACGGTCCGGCACGGGCGGCCTCGTCCTGCTGCGCGGCGCGACCGGCACCGGCCGGACCAGCGTCCTGGAAGCCGCCGCCGAAGACGCCGCCGCCCAGGGCATGCGGGTGCTGCGCGCCCGCTGCGCACCGGGGTACGCGGCCGGTCCCTTCGCCGCGGTCCACCAACTCCTCGACCGGGTCGCCGCGTTCGACAGACCGGGCCCGGACGCTGACGAACGCGAGCACGCCGACCGGCTGTGGCGGATCCTGCACGCGCACGCCGGTGACTCCGCGATGCTGCTCGCCGTGGACGACGTCCACCTCGCCGACGGACCCTCGTACCGCTGGCTCGTCGAAGCGGCCCGGCACGTCGGGCGATTACCCCTGCCGGTCCTGCTGGCCGTCACCGAGCGCAGCCAGTACGACATCGACCCGCCCGCTCCCGGCTTCACCCACACCCTCTCGCCCGCCCTCGTCGACACCCACACCCTGGCCCCGCTCACCACGGACTCGGCGGCCCGGCTGGTGCGCGCCGAGCACCCGGGCGCGCCCGCGGAGTGGATCGAGACCTGCGCCCGGGCCGGTGCCGGCAGCCCCCTGCTGCTGCGTGCGCTCCTCGACGACCTCGGAGCCGTGACGCCCCGGGCCCCCGCACGAGAGCCCGCGGGAAGCGCCCCGGCAGACGCGCCGAGCACCCGCAGTCACGTCCCCGCCGACGACACCCCCGCCCCCTGGCCACCCGTCCCCGAGACCTCCGCCGCCCTCTACCCCGGCTCCTACCCGGCCGCCGTGCAGTGGTGGCTGGACAGCGCCGGACCCGCCACGGCCGAGGTCGCCCGGGTGCTCGCCGTACTCGAAGACATCGACGACACGACGGGACAGGCCGACGGCGGGCCCGGCCCCTCCGGCGGTGGTCCCGAGTCGGCGGGCGGCGGGTTCGGGCGGTTCGGTGGTGGTCCCGAGTTGGCGGGCGGCGGGTTCGGGCCGTTCGGTGGTGGTCGCGGGTCGGACGTCAGCGGGCCCGCATGCGCCGGCGGTGGCCCGCGAGAGTCCTTGGCCGGGCTGCTCGCCGAGCTCGCCGGAGCCGATCCGGCACGGGTGGCGGGCTGGCTCACGGCGATGACCGGACTCGGCGTCCTGCGCCCCGGCCCGGACGGCCGACCGCGCTACGCCCACCCCCTGCTGCGGGACGCCGTTCTCACGGGCGTCCCCGACGCCCGGCGGCGCGCGGTGCACCGGGCCGCCGCGCAGGCGATGCTGCACCGCGGCGCCCCCACCTCCGTGGTGGCCCTGCAGCTCCTGCGGTCCGGCCCCGTGGGCGCCCCCTGGGCCCCGGCCGTGCTGCGCGACGCCACCGTCCTCGCCCTGCGCGACGGCCGCTCCGACCAGGCGGTGGCGTTCTTGCGCAGGGCCCTGCAAGAGCCACTCCCGGAGGACCACCGGCAGCGGACCCTGACCGAGCTGGGTTCGCTGGAGTTCGCCGGCCGAGAGCCCTCGGCCGGGATGAATCGCCTCACCGAGGCGCTGCGGCTGCACGGCACGCCGCACGACCGGGTGCGTGCCGCCGTGGCACTCGGTACCGCGCTGGCCGGGCGTGGCCGGACCCGGGCCGCGGTGGAGGTGCTGCGCTCGGTGGACGGCCAGCTGACCGGGCACCCCGACCTGGGAGCCGCACTGCAGACCGCGTCCGCCCTGCTGTCCGATCAGGACCAGACGGTCCGTCAGGACGTGTACCGCAGCCTGAGCGACACCGCCGAGCACGCGCCGGAACTCGTCGGCCCCGCGGCCCGGGCGCTGCTCGTGCGGTACGCGGCCACGGCCGCACTGACCTCGGCGGACGACGCGATGCGGCGGATGCGGGCCCTGCTCGCCGAGCCGGCCCACCCGCTGACCGAGCCCTTCCTGCTGGGCACCGCCGCCGCGGTCGCCCAGTGGGCCGACGAACTCGACGAGGCCGACCGACTGGTGGATCGCGGACTGGCCGGTCAGCGCCCCGACCTGCTGCACCCGATGCACGCGGCCCTGCTCAACACCCGCGCCGACATCGCCGCCGCGCGCGGTCGCTACGCACTGCTGCCCGCCGAACGGCCCGGGCCCGCCCACGGGCCCTCCAACGTGCACGCCACCACCCTGATCGCCCTCGTGGAGACCGGCCGCACGGAGGAGGCCCGGCGACTCGCCGACGGCTTCGACCTGCGCGAGGCGCCCGACAACTGGGAGCTGAACCGGTTCCTGTACGCGCGGGGCGTGCAGCGGGCCGCGGCGGGTGACACGGCCGGGGCGCTGCACGACTTCCTGGAGTGCGGTCGCCGCCAGACGGCCCGCGAGGTGGTCAGCCCGGTCGTCACCCCGTGGCGCTCCGCCGCCGCCGAGTGCCGGCTGGCCCTCGGCAGCACCCGGGAGGCGCTCGCCCTGGCCGAGGAGGAGCTGCGCCTGGCGCGGGTGTGGAACACACCCCGCACGGTCGGCCGTGCCCTGAGGGTGCTCGGCGCGGTCACCGGTGGCCGCCGGGGCCTGCGCCTGGCCGAGGAGGCCGTGGGTCTCCTCGCGGCTGCGCCGGCGGCCGCGCAGAGCGAACTGGTGGCCGCGCTGCTCGCCCAGGGCCGGCAGCTGACCGCCGCGGGGGAACGCGCCCGGGCCCGGGAGTGCCTGCGGACAGCGGCCCGGCACGCCGAACGCCTGGGCGCGGTCCGGCTGCGGACGCTCGCGGAGGAGGCCCTGCGGGAGGGCGGGGCCCGTCGCGCCGCCACCGCCCGCACCGGCTCGGGCTCCCTCACCGGGAGCGAGCTGCGCATCGCCCGCCTGGCCGCCGAGGGCCGCACGAACACGGAGATCGCAGGTCTCCTCCACCTCGCCCGTCGCACCGTGGAAACCCATCTGACCAGCACGTACAAGAAGCTGGGCATCCGGCGCCGGGCCGAACTCGGGCAGGCCCTGAACGGTGACTGACGGCCCGCACTCGCCCGTGCCCGGCGGATGCCGATCGGGGCTGACGGTTCGCGCCGGCTCGTGTCCGGCGGGCCCTGAGCGGGGGTTGATGGCCCGCGCTCGCCCGTGGCCGGCAGGCCCTGAACGGTGACTGACGGCCCGCGCTCGCCCGTGCCCGGCGGATGCCGATCGGGGCTGACGGTTCGCGCCGGCTCGTGTCCGGCGGGCCCTGAGCGGGGGCCGGTGGCCCACACGGTCCCGCGCCCGCCCTGCCCTGCAGGCGCTGCACCGGAACTGAGGGCCGGCACCCGCCCCTGCCCGGCAGGCCCCGGACGGGAAAAGTGTTATCGCCCGCCCCGCGCTCCGTCTCCACCCTGTGATCCCGGACATGGCGGAGACCCCTGGACCTGCTGAGAGGGTGCGTGCGGAACATCGGTGACATCGGGCGTAGAGAGGCCGTCGTGGACAGTCAGCACTGGCGCGCCGTCATCACGGCGGCCCAGGCCGGTGACCGGCGGGCGCTGGACGAGCTGGTCGCGGGCTGGCTGCCGCTGGTCTACAACATCGTGGGCCGGGCCCTGAACGGGCACGCCGACGTCGACGACGTCGTCCAGGAGACCATGCTGCGGGCGGTCGGCAACCTCGGTTCGCTGCGTGACCCGGACAGCTTCCGGTCCTGGCTCGTGGCGATCGCCGTGCGGCAGGTCCGCGACCGGGCCCGGCGCAGGACCCCGGACCGGCTGGAGGAGGCAGCCGCCTGCGACTTCGCCGAACTGACCGTGCTGCGACTCCAGCTGGAGGGGCAGCGGCGCGAGGTCGCCGAGGCGGCCCGGTGGCTCGACGACGAGGACCGGCACCTGCTGTCCCTGTGGTGGCTGGAGGTCGCGGGCGAACTGACCCGGCGCGAACTGGCCGCCGCCGTCGGCATCACCCGGCAGCACGCCGCCGTGCGCGTCCAGCGGATGAAGGAGCGCCTGGAGACCTCGCGCGGCATCGTCCGCGCCCTGGACGGCGCCTGCCCCGACCTGCGCGAGACGACCGGCCGCTGGAACGGCCGGCCCGACTCCGTGTGGCGCAAACGGCTGGCCCGGCACATCCGCGGCTGCGGCTACTGCGGCGGCACCCGCGAGGCCGTCGTCCCGGCCGAACGCCTCCTGGTCGGCCTCGCCCTGGTCCCGCTGCCCGCCGGATTCAGCCTGTCGCTCGCCCTCGGCGGCAAGACCGCGGCGGCCGCCACCTCCGCCGGCTGGTCCGCCAAGCTGCTCGGCGCGCTCACCAAGCCGGCCGTCGCGATGACGGCGGGCGCCACGATCGTCGCGGGCGGCGCCTACGTCGTCACCCAGCCGCCGGACGCCCCACCGCCCCGGGCCGCGGTCACCCCCGCGACCACGGCGGCCTCCCTGCCTCCGCGGGTCCCGGCCCCGCCCGCGGCCACTCCCGAGGCCTCGCCGTCGGCGACGAAGGAGAAGGCGGTGCGGGAGAAGAGCGACCCGTACGGCACCGTCGTCGACGCCGTCGACCGTGCTCCCGACCCCGGCGCCCGGCCCGCCGCCCTGCCGCGCCGCCCCGAGTCCGGCGTCACCAGCACCGGCGGCCAAAAGGCCGTCATGCAGCACCGCGGCGACAGCGTGACCCTCACCGGCCGGGGCTACGTCCTGGTCCGCTGGCAGATCTCGCCCGGGTCCCGGCCCGGCACGCTGGTCATGCCGTCCTGGACCGGCCTGAAGGGCAGGCTCTTCCATGTGGCGTCCGGCGGCTCGCGGCGGATGGACGACCCGCTGCCCGGTGCCCCGGGCGGCTACGCCACCGGCATGGGCGGCCCGGCGATCGGCTACGCCGTCCTCCCGTCCGGCACCCAGCAGATGTGGCAGAACGAGTACTTCTACGTCGACGGCACCGTCACCCTCACCCAGAACGAACGGGGCTGCGACTACGGCCTCATCGTCTTCCCGACGAACCGGGACGCCGTGGTCGAGGACATCGGCCAGGGTCCGCCCCAGGGGGCCATCCGCTACGGGCTCGTCCGCGACACCGGCACGGACCGCGCACCGGTGCCGCAGTACCTCACGCGCGCGACCCCGGCCGATCCGGCGACGGTGCCGCAGCGCTCGCGCGTGTAGCGCACAGCACGTCGACGCGGTTCGTCGTGATCGAGTCCACGCCCGCCTGAAGCAGCCGGCGCATGGAGCGGCGGGTGTCGGGGGTCCAGACCGACACCAGATACCCGTCGCGGTGCACGCGCTCGGCGAGGGGGCGGTCCACCAGGGGGAAGCGGTAGTTGAGCCAGCGCGGGCGGATCGCCTCCAGCAGCACCGGCCGCGGCGGGGCCAGTGTCGTCCAGGTGAGGGCGATCTCGGCGTCCGCGTCCACCGCGCGCACGGCGAGCATGGCTTCGGCGTCCGCGCAGTAGTAGACGCGGTCGGCCGCACCGGCCTCCGCCACGACGCCCGTGATCCGGCGCACCGCCCGCACATCGGGCGACCCGGGCAGGTCGATCATCACCCGGTGCCCGTCGGTCGCGCCAAGCGACTCGGTCAGGGTCGGCACCCCGCCGCCGGTCAGCCCGCGCACCTCCTCGGACGACAGTGCGCGCAGGGCCCGCTCGTGCTCCCACAGGCGCTTCAGCGTCGCGTCGTGCAACAGCACCGGCACACCGTCCCGGGTGAGCCGTACGTCGATCTCCACCGCGTCAGCGCCCCGGCGCAGGGCGGAACGCAGCGAGGCGACGGTGTTCTCGCGGACGTGGTAGGGGTCGCCCCGGTGGGCCACGGCGACCGGGGCGGGCGTCACCGGCTGAGCCACTGCGCGGTGTAGGTGTCGATCTCGCGGGCGATCCGGGCCTTGCCTGGCGCGTCCAGGAAGGACGCCTCGACGGCGTTCTTGGCCAGCTTGGCCAGGCCCCGCTCGTCGAGGTCGAGGAGCCGGGCGGCGACCGCGTACTCGTTCTCCAGGGTCGTGCCGAACATGGGCGGGTCGTCGGAGTTGACGGTGACGACGACCCCGGCGCGCACGAACTCCTTGATCGGGTGCTCGTCGAGGGTGTGCACCGCGCGCGTGGCGATGTTCGAGGTCGGGCACACCTCCAGCGGGATCCGGTGCTCGGCGAGGTGCGCGAGCAGCTTCGGGTCCTGCGCGGAGCTGGTGCCGTGCCCGATGCGCTCGGCCCGCAGGTGGGTCAGCGCGTCCCACACCGTCTGCGGGCCGGTCGTCTCGCCGGCGTGGGGTACGGAGTGCAGCCCGGCGGCGATCGCCCGGTCGAAGTACGGCTTGAACTGCGGCCGCTCGACGCCCACCTCGGGCCCGCCGAGACCGAAGGAGACCAGGCCCTCGGGGCGCAGCCGGTCGTCGGTGGCGAGCCGGGTCGTCTCCTCGGCGGCCTCCAGGCCCGCCTCGCCGGGGATGTCGAAGCACCAGCGCAGCACGGTCCCGAACTCGGACTCGGCGGCCTTGCGGGCGTCCTCGATCGCGTCCATGAAGGCCCGCTCGTCGATGCCGCGCCGGGTGGAGGAGAAGGGGGTGATGGTCAGCTCGGCGTACCGCACCTGCTGCCGCGCCAGGTCCCGGGCCACCTCGTACGTCAGCAGCCGGACGTCCTCCGGGGTGCGGATCAGGTCGACGACCGACAGGTACACGTCGATGAAGTGCGCGAAGTCGGTGAACGAGAAGTAGTCGACCAGGGCCTCGGGATCGGTCGGCACCTTCGAGTCGGGGTGGCGCGCGGCCAGTTCGGAGACGATCCGGGGGGAGGCGGATCCCACGTGGTGCACGTGCAGTTCGGCCTTGGGCAGTTCCGCGATGAAGGCCTTCAGGTCGCGTGGGGCGCGGGGGTCGACGAGATGCTCGGTCAAGGGTTCCTCCCCGGAACGGCGCCACCGCGGCATGAGGCGGGCGGGGCGCGGGTGATCGGCTGATCGATTGACGCGAATTCATCGTATGCCGTGTGGTGCGGCGCCCTTCTCCAGGGGCGCGGGCCGTGCCGTCGTGCGGCTCCGCCGCCGGGGGACGAGCGGCCCCACGCACCCGCACTGTGGCATGCACCGACCCGCCCCGTAGCATGACCACACGATCGACCCAGGGGGGACCGCACGATGACGGACGCGACGCAGCCCGACGGAGGCAGCCACGACCCGTGGGCGCCGCCGGAGAGCACGCCCTCGCTCGACAAGAACCAGACGCCGCAGCCGCCGTCCGTCCACGACCAGGCCACGGTCACCTCCATGCCGGGCTTCACCCCGCCGACCGGCACGCCGCAGTACGACCCGTCCGGCACCGGCGCCGTGCCGCCCCCGCCCGTGGCTCCCACCGGCCCCGGAGCGCCCGGCGGCTACGGCTACCCCGGCTACCCGCAGTCCGGGTACACCCAGTCCGGCTACGGCTGGCCCGGTATGCCCCCGGCCCCCCAGAACGGCCTGGGCATCGCCGCGATGGTGCTCGGCATCGTCTCCTGCACCCTCTTCTGCCTCTACGGCGTGGTCTCCCTGGTCACCGGCATCCTCGCCGTCGTCTTCGGCATCAAGGGCCGCAAGCGCGCCGAGGCCGGGGTGGCCACCAACCACGGTCAGGCCCAGGCCGGTCTGATCATGGGCATCATCGGGATCATCCTCGGCATCACCGTGATCGTCCTGATCGCCGTCGGCATCACCGCCGCGATCAACAGTGACAGCTACGACGACGACTCGTCCTACGGCGCCTTCGGCCCGGTGGCCACCGCCCCGTCCCACCGCTGAAACAGCGGCTCTGCGCGGCCGACTTGGCCACTACGATGCCCTGGTCTGACAACGGAGGGGAGATCGTCCATGTCCAACACCAATCCGCCCCCGGGTGGTTTCGGCCCGCCGGCCCAGCCCCCGCAGCAGCCTCCGGGCACCCCCGGTTACGGCTATCCGCAGCAGCCCCCCGCCGCCCCGGGCTACGGCTACCCCCAGGGCGGCCCCGGCTACCCGGCCGCGCCGCCCGTGGGCTACCCGCAGGCGCCCGGCTACGGGATGCCGGCGCAGCCGAGCAACGGCATGGGGACCACGGGACTGGTGCTGGGCATCATCGGCGTGGTGTGCAGCGTGACGTTCATCATGTGGTTCTTCGGCGTGATCCTGGGCATTCTCGCGATCATCTTCGGTGCCATCGGCCGCGGCAGGGCCAACCGCGGTGAGGCCACCAACAAGGGCGCCGCGACCGCGGGCCTGGTCTGCGGCATCATCGCCACCGTGATCCTGCCGCTGCTGGGCTTCCTGCTGTTCGCCAGCATCATGGGCGGTCTCGGCGCGGCGTCCTGACGCGGCTCCCGTGGCTTCGCAAGGGGCCGGTCCCGAGGACCGGCCCCTTGCTCATGCTCCGGCCGTCCGCAGCCGCTCCCGCGCCTCCATCAGCGCGAACCCCAGCAGATTCGGCCCTCGCCACCGCTGCGGATCGGCCGCCGCCTCGTCGTCCGCGGCCAGCCCGATGCCCCACACCCGGTCCACGGGACTCGCCTCCACCAGCACCCGGTCGCCCGTGCCCAGCAGATGGCCCAGCAGCTCGGGATGCGCCGCGAACTTGTGGACACTGCCCTCCACGACGATCCGGAACCGCTCCCGCGCCCAGACCGGCTCGTCGAAGCCGCGCACCAGCCGCCCGGCCTTCTTCGCCCCGGCGGGATGCTCCGCGGCCAGCACGGCACGCTCCGCCGCCGCGTCCTCGAAGAGCCGCGCCTTGGCCGCCATCATCCAGTGCTCGGCCGTCGCGTAGTCCACGCCGTCGACCGTGAACGGCGCCGGCCACCACTGGCTCAGACAGCTCGCCCCGATCCGTCCGTCCGGCCGCGGCCGGTGCCCCCAGAAGTGCAGATACCTGACCCTGGCCCCCGCCCGGACCGCCGCGATCAGGGCCTCCTGCGAGCCGACCGCCCCCGTGATCTTCTCCATGCAGGCGAGTCTGGCACGCACCACTGACACAGCGTCCTGCCTTTTCGCGGTGAACTCGACACCTGGTCGACAGATTCCGTCGCGTAACCAAAAATCAACAACGGAATCACTTGTTGGAGTGGCATACCTCTGTCAGGATCGGCACTCAAATCGAGCCTGAGCCACGCCGGCCCCCGTCAGGGGACACGGAGGAGAGCGACATGCACAACCCGGGCACCGCCACCCCGGACCGATTTCCGGCCGAGGAGCGCTTCGCGGAGGGCGCGCAGTACATCGCGGGCCGTCTGACCAGGGGCACCTCCGGCCGCACGCACGCGGTCGTCGATCCGGCGTCGGGCGAGGAGGCCCTCACTTACGAGCTGGCCGGCCCGGCCGACGTCGACCGGGCCGTCGCCGCCGCCCGCGCGGCCTTCCCCGGCTGGGCGGGGACCACCCCCGGCGAGCGGTCCGACGCCCTGCACCGGTTCGCCGCGGTCCTCGCCGACCGGGCCGAGGACTTCGCCCGCGCCGAGTCGCTGCAGTGCGGCAAGCCGCTGAAGCTGACCCGCGAGTTCGACGTCCCGGGCACCATCGACAACGCCGCTTTCTTCGCCGGTGCCGCACGGCATCTGCAAGGGCAGTCCGCCGGTGAGTACTCCGGTGACCACACCTCGTACATCCGGCGTGAGCCCATCGGGGTCGTCGGGTCGATCGCGCCCTGGAACTACCCCCTCCAGATGGCCGCCTGGAAGATCCTCCCGGCGATCGCCGCGGGCAACACCATCGTCCTGAAGCCGGCCGAGCTCACCCCGCTCACCTCACTGCTCTTCGCCCAGGCGGCCACGGACGCCGGGATCCCCGACGGCGTGATCAACATCGTCACCGGCACCGGCAAGGAGGCCGGAGAGCACCTCGTCGGCCACCACGACGTGGCCATGACGTCCTTCACGGGCTCCACCGCGGTCGGCAAGCGCGTCGCCGAGGTCGCCACCGCCACCGTCAAGCGCCTCCACCTGGAGCTCGGCGGCAAGGCACCCTTCGTGGTCTTCGACGACGCCGACCTGGAGGCCGCCGCCCACGGCGCGGTCGCGGGCTCCCTCATCAACACCGGGCAGGACTGCACGGCAGCCACGCGCGCGTATGTGCAGCGGCCGCTGTACGACGCCTTCGTGGAGCGGACCGCGGCGCTCATGGAGAGCGTCCGGCTCGGCGACCCCTTCGCCGCCGGCACCGACCTCGGCCCGCTGATCTCGCACGTGCAGCGGGACCGGGTCGCCGGATTCGTGGACCGCGCGCGGGCCTACGCGCGCGTGGTGACCGGCGGCGAGGCACCCGAGGGGGAGCTGGCCAAGGGCGCCTACTACCGGCCCACCCTCATCGCCGACGCGGCCCAGGACAGCGAGGTCGTCCAGTCGGAGATCTTCGGCCCGGTCCTGGTCGTGCTGCCGTTCGACACCGACGACGAGGGCCTCGCGCTCGCCAACGACACCCCCTACGGCCTGGCCGCCTCCGCCTGGAGCCGGGACGTGTACCGCGCGAACCGGGCCACCCGCGAGATCAAGGCCGGCTGCGTGTGGATCAACGACCACATCCCGATCATCAGCGAGATGCCGCACGGCGGCCACAAGTCCTCCGGCTACGGCAAGGACATGTCCGCGTACTCGTTCGAGGAGTACACCCAGATCAAGCACGTCATGTTCGACAACACCGCGGTGGCCGCGAAGGACTGGCACCGCACCGTGTTCGGGGATCGATAGCCGTTCGCAGGCCGCCTGACCAACGGCCGTCCACCCTCCGAAAGGGCACCACGCGCATGGAGCAGTACGAGCCCGACCGCCTGTCCGCGGCCCAAGTGGCCGCCGTGCGGCGCAGTTTCAAGAACGGCAGGGCCGCCCTCACCCGGCGGTCCCTGCTGCGCGCCTCGGCGGGCGGGGCGCTCGCGGCCGGCGGACTCGGGACGCTGAGCGCCTGCGGCATTCCCGCCGCCGGTCAGACGCAGGGCGGCGTCTCGGCAGAGGACCACTCGGCCAAGGAGAAGACGGTGAACTTCTCCAACTGGACCGAGTACATGGACGTCGACGACAGCGGCAAGCGCCACCCGACCCTGGACCGGTTCGCGAAGCGGACCGGCATCACGGTCAAGTACAGCGAGGACATCAACGACAACAACGAGTTCTTCGGCAAGATCAAGCCGCAGCTCGCCGCGGGCCAGGACACCGGCCGCGACCTGATCGTCCTCACCGACTGGCTGGCCGCCCGCCTGATCCGCCTCGGCTGGGTGCAGAAGCTCGACCCGAGCAACCTGCCCCACGCCTACGCCAACCTCTCCGCCCAGTTCCGCAGCCCCGACTGGGACCCGGGCCGCGCGTACTCGTACGTCTGGCAGGGCATCTCCACCGTCATCGCGTACAACAAGAAGGCCCTCGACGGCGTCGAGGTGAGGTCGGTGTCCGACCTGCTGGACAACCCCAAGCTCAAGGGCCGGGTCGGCTTCCTGTCGGAGATGCGCGACAGCATCGGCATGACGCTGCTCGACATGGGCAAGGACCCGGCCGACTTCACCGCCGACGACTACGACGCGGCCGTCGCCCGCCTCCAGAAGGCCGTCGACAAGGGCCAGATCCGCCGCTTCACCGGCAACGACTACACCTCGGACCTGACCAGCGGCGACTTCGCGGCCTGCGTCGCCTGGGCCGGTGACGTCGTCCAGCTCAAGGCGGACAGCCCCGACATCGACTTCCTCATCCCGGACAGCGGCTACGTGACGTCCACCGACAACCTGCTGATCCCCAACAAGGCCCGGCACAAGACCAACGCCGAACGGCTCATCGACTTCTACTACGAGCCGAAACCGGCCGCCGAACTCGCCGCGTACATCAACTACGTGTGCCCCGTCGACGGTGTGAAGACCGAGCTCGCGAAGATCGACAAGGACGCGGCGAACAACCCGCTGATCATTCCCGACAAGGCCATGGCCGCCAAGTCCCACGCCTTCCGCTCGCTGAGCTCGAAGGAAGAGACCGAGTTCGAAGCCAAGTTCGCGAAGCTGACGGGGGCGTGACCACCATGACGAACAAGACCGGCCCCGGCGGCGACGTCCGCCTCACGGGCATAGCCAAGACCTACGGCTCCTTCACCGCCGTCCACCCGCTCGACCTGACCGTCCCGCAGGGTTCCTTCTTCGCCCTGCTCGGCGCCTCCGGCTGCGGCAAGACCACCACCCTGCGCATGATCGCCGGCCTGGAGGAACCCTCCGCCGGCACCGTCTTCCTGGGCGAGCAGGACGTGACCGCCCTGCCGCCGTACAAGCGGCCGGTGAACACGGTCTTCCAGTCCTACGCCCTCTTCCCGCACCTCGACATCTTCGAGAACGTCGCCTTCGGCCTGCGCCGTCGCGGCCTCAAGTCGGTGAAGAAGCAGGTCGAGGAGATGCTCGACCTCGTCCAGCTCGGCGAGCAGGCCCGCAAGAAGCCGCACCAGCTCTCCGGCGGCCAGCAGCAGCGCGTCGCCGTCGCCCGCGCGCTGATCAACCACCCCAAGGTGCTCCTGCTCGACGAGCCGCTCGGCGCCCTCGACCTCAAGCTGCGCCGCCAGATGCAGCTGGAGCTCAAGCGCATCCAGACCGAGGTCGGCATCACCTTCGTGCACGTCACGCACGACCAGGAGGAGGCCATGACCATGGCCGACACGGTCGCCGTGATGAACTCGGGCCGCGTCGAGCAACTCGGCGCCCCCACCGACCTCTACGAGAACCCGCGCACCACCTTCGTCGCGAACTTCCTCGGCACCTCCAACTTCATCGAGGCCGAGGTCGACTCGAAGAACGGCGAGGAGATCGTGCTGAAGGCGGGCGGCGGCAAACTCGTCCTGCCCGAAGCGCGATGTTCCGCCCCCGCGACGACCGGCGGCAAGGTACTGGTCGGTGTGCGCCCCGAGAAGATCTCCCTGACCCACGCCGACGACGCCGGCGAGATCCCCGAGGGCCGCAACCGCATCACCGGCCGGATCGCCGACTCCAGCTTCATCGGCGTCTCCACGCAGTACGTCGTCGACAGCCCGGTCTGCTCCGACTTCGAGGTCTACGCCCAGAACATCGACCGCGACCCCCGCCTGGTACCCGGCGCCGAGGTCGTCCTGCACTGGAACCCGGCCCACACCTTCGGCCTGGACGCCGCCCAGGACGCCGACGCGGGCGTGGAAGAGGCGGCCTGATGTCGACACTCACCGAGGCGCCACCGCCCCTCGCACCCGAGGCCCCCGAGCCGAAGCCCCCCAAGCGCAGGGGCCGCTTCACGCCGTACTGGCTGCTGCTGCCCGGCATCCTCTGGCTGGTCGTCTTCTTCGCGCTGCCGATGATCTACCAGGCCTCCACGTCCGTGCAGACGGGCTCCCTGGAGGAGGGCTACAAGGTCACCTGGCACTTCGCAACCTACTGGGACGCGCTCTCCGCGTACTGGCCGCAGTTCGTCCGCTCGGTGCTCTACGCCGGCACGGCGACGATCCTGTGCCTGCTGCTCGGCTACCCGCTGGCGTATCTGATCGCCTTCCGCGCCGGCCGCTGGAAGAACCTGATCATGATCCTGGTGATCGCGCCGTTCTTCACCAGCTTCCTGATCCGCACCCTGGCCTGGAAGACGATCCTCGCGGACGGCGGACCGGTCGTCGGCGCGCTCAACACGCTGCACGTCCTGGACGTCACCGACTGGCTGGGCATGACCGCCGGCGACCGCGTCCTGGCCACCCCGCTCGCGGTGGTGTGCGGTCTGACGTACAACTTCCTGCCGTTCATGATCCTTCCGCTCTACACCTCGCTGGAGCGCATCGACGGCCGGCTCCACGAGGCGGCGGGGGACCTGTACGCCAGGCCGTGGACCACCTTCCGCAAGGTCACCTTCCCGCTGTCGATGCCGGGCGTGGTCTCCGGAACGCTGCTGACCTTCATTCCGGCGGCCGGTGACTACGTGAACGCCGATCTGCTCGGCTCCACCGACACCCGCATGGTCGGAAACGTCATCCAGACGCAGTTCCTGAGAGTGCTCGACTATCCGACGGCCGCGGCGCTCTCCTTCATTCTCATGGCGGCCATTCTGCTCATGGTCACGCTCTACATCCGCAGGTCCGGGACGGAGGATCTGGTCTGAATGGCTTTCGTCAACTGGCTCAAGAGAAATCTCGTCGTCCTGGCGGGACTGCTGACCCTCGGCTATCTGCTCCTGCCGAACGTCGTCGTCACGGTGTTCTCCTTCAACAAACCGAAGGGGCGCTTCAACTACGAATGGCAGCAGTTCTCCCTGGACGCCTGGAAGGACCCGTGCGAGGTCTCCGGGCTGTGCGGGTCGCTGTCCCTCAGCCTCCAGATCGCGGTCTGGGCGACCCTCGGCGCCACCCTCCTCGGCACCCTGATCGCCTTCGCCCTGGTCCGCTACCGGTTCCGCGCCCGCGGCGCCGTGAACTCGCTGATCTTCCTGCCGATGGCGATGCCCGAGGTCGTCATGGCCGCCTCGCTGCTCACCCTGTTCCTCAACATGGGCGCCCAGCTGGGCTTCTGGACCATCCTCATCGCGCACATCATGTTCTGCCTGAGCTTCGTGGTCACGGCCGTCAAGGCACGCGTGATGTCGATGGATCCCAAACTGGAGGAGGCGGCCCGGGACCTGTACGCGGGCCCGTTCCAGACCTTCGTCCGGGTGACGCTGCCGATCGCCGCACCGGGCATCGCGGCGGGCGCACTTCTCGCCTTCGCGCTGTCCTTCGACGATTTCATCATCACCAATTTCAACGCCGGCTCGACCGTCACCTTCCCCATGTTCGTCTGGGGTTCGGCGCAGCGCGGAACGCCCGTTCAGATCAATGTCATCGGCACGACCATGTTCGTCGTCGCCGTACTGTTCGTCCTGGTTTCCATGGTTGCCGGAAACCGCCGCAACAGGCAGAAGGCATAACCCCGTAGGGAGTTGAAATCATGGCCCCGAGCGCCATGAATCAGTGGACCCGTTCGCTTTCCGACGTCCAGCCGGTCCCGTACTGGCTGGACGACCCCGGCCGGCCCCGTCCCGAACCCGCCCTCACCAGCTCCGAGACCTGCGACCTGCTGGTCGTCGGCGGCGGGTACAGCGGTCTGTGGACGGCGCTGATCGCCAAGGAGCGCGACCCGCAGCGGGACGTGGTGCTGGTGGAGGGCCGCGAGGTGGGCTGGGCCGCCTCCGGCCGCAACGGCGGATTCTGCGCCGCCTCCCTCACCCACGGCCTGCCCAACGGCCTCACCCGCTGGCCGGACGAGATCCACACCCTCCAGCGGATGGGCGAGAGCAACCTCGACGAGATCGAGGCGGCCGTCGCCCGGCACTCCATCGACTGCGACTTCGAGCGCACCGGCGAGATCGACGTCGCCACCGAGCCCTACCAGGCACGTGAACTGCGCGAGTGGCACGAGGAGACGTCCCGCCGGGGCCTGGCCGACGGCGTCGAGTTCCTGGACGCCGACGCCGTACGGGAGCAGGTGAACTCACCCACCTTCCAGGCGGGCCTGTGGGACCGCAGGGGCGTCGCCATGCTCCACCCGGCGAAGCTCGCCTGGGGCCTGAAGCGGGCGTGCGTGGAACTGGGCGTGCGCGTCTACGAGAACACCCCCGCCCTCACCCTGAAGCCGTACGGGCCCGGCATGGCCGTACGCACCCCCTACGGCGGGATCCGCGCCCGCCAGGTCGCCCTCGGCACCAACATCTTCCCGAACCTGGTCAGACGCGTCCGCTCGTACACCGTCCCGGTCTACGACTACGCCCTGATGACCGAGCCGCTCACCCCCGAGCAGCTCGAATCGATCGGCTGGAAGAACCGCCAGGGCCTCGGCGACAGCGCCAACCAGTTCCACTACTTCCGGCTGTCCGCGGACAACCGGATCCTGTGGGGCGGCTATGACGCGATCTACCCCTACGGCGGCCGGGTCCGCGCCGAGTACGACGACCGCCCCGAGACCTACGCCAAGCTCGCCGGGCACTTCTTCACCTGCTTCCCGCAGCTGGAGGGCGTCCGCTTCAGCCACGCCTGGGGCGGCGCCATCGACACCTGCTCCCGCTTCTCGGCGTTCTTCGGCACCGCCCACCAGAGCAAGGTGGCGTACGCGGCCGGGTACACCGGCCTCGGGGTCGGTGCCACCCGCTTCGGCGCCGAGGTGATGCTGGACCTGCTGTCCGGCGAACGCACGCCACGCACGGAACTGGAGATGGTCCGCAAGAAGCCCCTGCCCTTCCCGCCGGAGCCCTTCGCCTGGACGGGCATCGCCCTCACCAAGTGGTCACTGGCCCGCGCGGACGCCCAGGGCGGCCGCCGCAATCTGTGGTTGCGCACGATGGACCGCTTGGGGCTGGGATTCGACAGCTGATCGACCGGGTGTGATCCGGTTCACTCCAACGAGGTGCCGGAACCCGCGTAATGGCCTGGGGGACACCCCCTTCTCCCTCGTGATGCCCCTCGGACGCCCCGCGCGTCCGGGGGATACGCGAGAGAGAAGGGGGTCTTTGACGATGACCGGTGCGAAGACGGCGGTCGAGTGGCTCGCATCCGTCGCGCCCGATCCCGAGGCCTGCCGCTGGGAGTGGGAGCGCAACCCGCTCGGGGTCGCACTGCTGCCCGCCGGCAGCGCCTGGGACGTGCTGATCCTGCCCGGCGAACTCGGGTACGCCACGCTCGACGTGCTCACCCGCGTCCTCGACCGGCCGGGCCCCGTGCTCGTCGACTTCGGTGACGCCCGCATGGGGTTCTTCGTGCCGCCGGGCACCGCTGCCCGCTGGCTCGGCACGGGCATCCGCACGGCGGGCGCCGGCACCTGGATCGTCGTGCCGTACCCGGGCCGCTCCTCACCCGGCGGCGTCCGCTGGCTGGTCCCCCCGGACGGCTCGGGCATGCTGACGGACCCGGCCCTGCTGGAACTGGCGATGCACGAGGCGGCGGCGGCCCTGGCCACGGAGAACGACGGTCAGGCCCCTGGTGGTTGAGACCGCCCGGGCCTCGCCACGGCCCGGACGACCAGCCACAGCGCCGCCAGCAGCACCGTGCACAGACACCAGCTGGCCAGCACGTCGAGCGGCCAGTGGTAGCCGCGACGGACCAGGCCGTAGCTCGCGCCCAGGACCAGGGCGACGCAGACGGCGACCAGAAAGCGGCGGGCCAGGGTGGTGCGGAGCCAGGGGAGCAGAAGCAGGGTCGCGGAACCGTAGGCGACGGCGGCGGTGGCGGTGTGGCCCGAGGGGTAGTAACCGGTGCCGGGCGGCACGGCCGGGGTGCCCGGGCGGGCCGTGAGTTCCTTCAGCGGGACGACCAGCGCCGGGACCAGGGCCATGAGCAGGGCCGCGGCGGCGACGGGCAGCCACCAGCGATCCACGCCGGTACGACGGTGACGTACCGCGGCGTACCCGAGCGCGACGGCGAGGACCGGGACCGCGACCTGCACGTTGCCCAGGTCGGCGAGGAGTTCGGAGCAGCGGTCCGGCTCCACCAGGACGCGGCTGAGGCGTTCGTCGAGCCGGACGAGCGGACCGTCCGCGACGACCTGCCAGGTGATCAGCGCGAAGAGGACAGCCGGGAGGGCGAGCAGGAGGGCGAGGGGGCCCGGGGGAGCGGTACGGTCCTGGTGCGCGGTGATCGGCATGGGGCACAGCTTGGCACGAGCGCCGACGCCCTCTCGCGGCCCTTCGGAGGATCATGTGAACCAGCCGTCCGACGACGACAGTCTCTTCGACCACTGCCCCTGGCTCTTCGCCGGGCGGGCCTGCGACGGGCAGCGCGCGGCACAGCGGGAGCGGCAGCGGCGGCTGCTGGCGGGGCCCGGGGAGGTGCTCCTGGGCGAGAGCTGCTTCGTGGCCGGGACGGCGGCCGTGCACCCGGACGTCCTGCACCTGGGAGACCGCTCGTACATCGCCGCCCATGCCTATGTCACCGACCGCATGCGCACGGGGGCCGACTGCACGATCAACCGTTCCTAAAGACTGAGCGGGAGTGAGTCCTGGTGCCAGAACTCATGCTCAGCCGGGCGCCCCGAACGGTGTTGGGTGTCCTGGTTGCCCGCTTTCGCCCCGTATCCGGCGCGCACGGATCGTGTCCGTGGTCCGGGAATGCGGGGGCGGGGTTCCTCACGCCCTGGGGCCACCGAGCTGGCCTGGACGGTCCGATGCCCCTGCTCATCACTCCGGTGAGCGGGGGGCGGTGCCGTCCGTCGCCGGATCGGGTGTCCCAGGGCGCGCCTGCCGATCGCCACGGCGGCCGCGTCGTGGCGGGTGGGGTTGCGGCGTGTGCTGGTGAGGGGTTTCTGCCAGTGCTGGGCACCCCAGCGGCTGGTGTAGGCGGGGTCGACGCCGACGATGGTGATGCCGAGTTCGGCCGCCATCGACACCAGCCGGGCCCGCAGCCGGGCGGTGGGCATGCCGGAGATCAGCTTGCGGAACGTCTTGCGGCGGCCGTGCTTCTCGCGCGTCTTGTCCGCGGTGAAGTCGAGATCCTCGACCGCGATCGCAAGGCCATGCCGCCTGGCGAAGTGCAGCAGGCGGATCAGGGCGTGGCGGATCTGGGCGTCGCGGTGCTGTGCGGTACCGGACAGGTCGTAGCAGAAGCGGAGGGGTTCGCCGACGGGGTTGCCGTGGGTGTCCAGGCGCCAGGCGGCCAGGTGGTCGGCGTTGGTGTCCACACCGACCAGCCCGCCCGTGCGGGCCGTGGCCAGGGGCACGGTCTTGACCGGGGGGATCGTCCAGGACGCGGTGAGGTACCAGCGGCCCCGGACGGTGTCTTCGTGGATGCGGTAGGCGACCGCCCGGTTGGTCTGGATACGGTCGGCCCACTGCTCACCGCGGTGCGCGAACGCCACCGTCGCGGCGAGCACATACCGGCCGTGCGGGGCGTTCGCCAGATACGCCAACGGCGCGGGGAGCCTGATCGAGACCTCGCCGTCGGGCGTGACGCGGATCGTCTCGTTGCCGAACCGCTTACCCGACTCGCCGTCCGCTGCGAGGAACCGCCGCCCGGCTCGCCACCGCGCACGCCACTGCTCCTTTGTGAGCCCGGCGGCCCGCAGATGGTGGCGGGTGTTCAACAGCCCCTTCCCGCCGCGTACCACGCCCACGCGTCCGGCTTCCCAGTCCGCCCGCGCCATATCGAGCCGGTCGGTCAGCACGTGCAGGCGGCGCGTCTTGACAAACCACTCCCGCTTGCTGCGGTATCCGCCCGGAGCTCGCCTGCTGCCCGCCTCGCCGACCGGCAGGGACAACCGGTGCTCGATCGTGCGCACACTCGCCTGAAGATTCTGAATGTGCGCGAGCTGACCGCGCCGGGCCAGCGCCCACTGATCGTGCGTGGCCTTCGTGATCGACCCGGCCCACCGCGAGGACGGACTCCACCGTCAGGACCCGCTTACGCTCAGCCCACAACTCACTATCGTGCTCCAGCCCCGCGGCGCACCGCGCCTTCAGATCCCGGGAGGCGAGCGTGCCCAGATGGTCACCGACCAGACGCAGCACTCGTTCGTCCTCGGCGGTCAGGTGCTTGAGCCGGTCGCGGACCGTCACCCCGGACGGGCCGAGGACGACGAACGAGGCCGCCGGCTTCCGCAGCTCGCCCATATCCTTCCCCCCGTCCCCGCGCCAGCCGATCAACCCCTTCGCACGCTCAACGACCACTCCGGGCAGAGGTCACACATTCGACAGGGGAACTTTCGTTTCACACCCATGAGGCCGCAACAGCCGCAGCACTGACGCTCACTCATGTATGCCTGAACACGCCTATGCACAGTCAGCCGCCAGCAGTTCACAACCCCTTCACGGTGGTGCGCGGCACCGTGACCCTCGGGGACGGGGTGCGCATCGGCGCCCACAGCTCACTGCTCGGCTTCAACCACGGCTCCGCTCCGGATCTGCCGGTTCATCAGCAGCCGGTGGGACCGGGATGTGGGGCTCACCCACCCGCCAGGACGGACGCCTGCAGATGGTCAACGGCTACTACCGCCTCACCCGGGGCTCCTTCGCCCAGTTCGGTCTGCCCGTGCCGTACCCGGAGCGCGTGATCGACACCGTCCTCGACCACGCCCGCGACCCCCGCCACTTCGCGCCCGGCAGGGAGAACGCCTGCAATGTCCTGGACGTGATCCACCCCCTGTGGCTCTGTGCCCGGCAGACCGCTCACCGCTCGGAAGAGGCGCGCTCCTGGGCGGCGAACCAGCTCACGGCCGCCCTGCGCCGATGGCACGACGGCCGGGGCTTCGGCTTCGGCCCGACCCCCGACGGCTCCGGGCCGGGCCGTGAACCGGGCCTCCAGGGCACGGAGATGTGGCTGGCGATCATCTGGCTGCTCGCGGACGTGCTCGGCGTGGCCGACATTCTCGGATACCGCCCGCGGGGGATCCACCGCCCGGAGCCCGCGCCCCTCACACGGGGCTGACCGCGGCTCGCGGTGTCGCACAAGGGGCGGAAAGAGAGGTCGGCCGCCCCGGAACAGGGGGGGGGAGTTCCGGGGCGGCCGTTCCGGACCGGAACGCCGCGCGCCCCGGGGGGTTTGGGGCGGGCGACTGTCCGATCGGTGAGGAGATCCAGAGCCTCAGGCTCCGGTTGTGTGCGCGAGGGCACGACCAGGTCGAAGCTGGGGAGGCCCCGGCCTGATGTCACCCACAGTCCCCTGTGGGCGGGGTGTATCTCTCATCTGGGTAGAACCTACGACAGGGCCGGGGCGCACGACAGGCCGTAGGGCCCCCTGTCATCCACCTCGCACACCTTCTTCACACCGTCTGCCGCTCGCCGCCCCGGTGGCGGAACCGGGGCGGCTCACCTGCCCGGACGCCGGCTCAGATGCGCGTGCCGAGGGATCAGACGCGGGAGAACGCCTGCTCGATGATGTCGAGACCCTCGTTCAGCAGGTCCTCGCCGATCACCAGCGGCGGCAGGAAGCGGAGCACGTTGCCGTAGGTGCCACAGGTCAGGACCAGCAGGCCCTCGGCGTGGCAGGCCTTGGCGAGCGCTGCCGTCGCCTCCGGGTTCGGCTCCTTGGTGGCGCGGTCCTTGACCAGCTCGATGGCGATCATGGCGCCCCGGCCCCGGACGTCGCCGATGATGTCGAACTTCTCGGCCATGGCGCCGAGGCGGGCCTTCATGACCGCCTCGATGTTCTTCGCCCTGGCGTTGAGGTCGAGTTCCTTCATCGTCTCGATCGAGCCGAGCGCGCCCGCGCAGGCGACCGGGTTGCCGCCGTAGGTGCCGCCCAGGCCGCCCGCGTGCGCGGCGTCCATGATCTCGGCGCGACCGGTGACGGCCGCGAGCGGCAGACCGCCGGCGATGCCCTTCGCCGTCGTGATGAGGTCCGGGACGATGCCCTCGTCCTCGCAGGCGAACCACTGGCCCGTGCGGCAGAAGCCGGACTGGATCTCGTCGGCCACGAAGACGATGCCGTTGTCCTCGGTGAACTTGCGGATCGCCGGCAGGAAGCCCTTGGCCGGCTCGATGAAGCCGCCCTCGCCGAGCACCGGCTCGATGATGACCGCGGCGACGTTCTCCGCGCCGACCTGCTTGCTGATCTGGTCGATGGCCTGCGCGGCGGCCTCGGGACCGGCGTTCCCGGGCCCGGTCGGCCAGCGGTAGCCGTACGCCACCGGCACCCGGTACACCTCGGGCGCGAACGGGCCGAAGCCGTGCTTGTACGGCATGTTCTTGGCGGTCAGCGCCATCGTCAGGTTGGTACGCCCGTGGTAGCCGTGGTCGAACACCACGACGGCCTGCCGCTTGGTGTACGCCCGCGCGATCTTCACAGCGTTCTCGACGGCCTCGGCGCCGGAGTTGAACAGGGCGCTCTTCTTGGCGTGGTCACCGGGGGTCAGCTCGGCGAGCGCCTCGGCGACCTCGACGTAACCCTCGTAGGGCGTGACCATGAAACAGGTGTGGGTGAAGTCGGCCAGCTGCGCCGACGCCCGCCGTACGACGGCCTCGGCGGAGGCGCCCACGGAGGTCACGGCGATGCCCGACCCGAAGTCGATCAGACGGTTGCCGTCGACGTCCTCGATGATCCCGCCGCCCGCGCGCGCCGTGAACACGGGCAGCACGGACCCCACGCCCTGCGCGACCGCGGCGGTACGGCGGGCCTGCAGCTCCTGCGACTTCGGACCGGGAATGGCGGTGACGACGCGGCGCTCCTGCGGAAGTGCGGTCATGCGGGGCTCCTGGGGTGGTGCGGATGGTCTCAGCGGAATCTTGGCTTCTTTTCTCGCAGGCTAGGGCGGGGGAAGGGGGGTGGGCATGCTCCATGTGGGCGTTGTCGGCGGGGCGCCTTGTCCGGGGTGGACATGGCACTCTGATGGGCTGGTGCCCATCACCCGGCCGCGTAAGCGGTGAACTCCCCAGGAGAGGGCGTTAGATTGGCTCGCTGATGGTGGACGGAACGGCTGGTCAGGGGGCAAGGGCGATGGACAGCGACGGGACGCAGGAGGCGCGGGGTACGCATGCGAGCCCTGTGCCGCGCCCGGCGGGACCTCCCGAGGTGCCCGCGATGCCTCCCCTGCCGCCCCGGGCGCCGGGGATGCCACCGCCGGCGGACGGGTCGGCGTTCCTCACCTGGCTGCGGGCGCCGCGCCCCGACGCCGCCCCGGGCGTGTGGCGGTTCGGGCACCGGCCGCGGCCCGCCGAGGAGCCCGAGGAGATCCCCACCCGGCAGCTGCTCAGCGGGGCACTGATCGCCTTCCTCGTGGGATGGCTGATCTGGTCGCTGCTGCAGAACGGCTACATCGGCACCTGGTGGTGGGTGCCGTTCGACCTGATCGTCCCCGACGCCTGGCGCGGCGGCGACAGCGCCCTCGGGGAGACCGGGACGTTCGTCGTCTACCAGGGGTACGAGCTGCTCGTCGCCCTGGTGATCATGGTCGGGGCGGCCCGGCTCGGCCGCTGGGGCGAGGTGTGGCGCCGCTTCGTCACCCCCCGCTTCCGCCGGCCGGAGGCCCAGGAGACCCGTACGGCGCCCGAGGACGACCCGGCCCAGTGGAACGAACTGCGTGCCGCCGGAGCCCCCGATGCCGCCGAGCGGCTCGCCGCCGAGGCCCGCTCCGGACTGATGCGGGACGTCGACCACGCCCGGATCCTGCGCGCCTGGCAGGGCGTGCGCACCGGGCGGCACAGCCTCGCCGGCTTCAGCGGCGCCGTGCTCAAGGACGGTGCCGCCGCGTGCCTGCACCCCTCCGGGGAGCGCGACCTGCCCGCCCGGCTCTCCCGGCACGACCTCGTCACCGGGCAGGTGCGGCTCGGCACCACCGTGGACGACGCCCGCAACCCCTACACCTACCGCGGTACGGGGCTCGCCCTCGGGCCCGACCTGCTCGGCACCTCGCTCGTCGCCGTCGGCCCCGCGGGTTCCGGCAAGACCGGGACCGTCGTCCGCCCTCTCGCCGAGTCGCTCTGCCTGCACGCCCTCGCCGGGCGGGCCGCCGTGGTCGTCGTCGGGGCGGCCGGCGCGGGGCTCGGACCGGCCGACGCCTACGACGTGGTCGTGCGGATCGGCAACCAGGAGTCCGAGTACGACCTGGATCTGTACGGCGGCACCAGTGACCCGGACGAGGCCGCGGCCGTGCTCGCCGAGGCGCTCGTCGGCGACCTCGCCGACCCGCACCCCGGCAGTGACAGCCGCCGGTCCACCACCGTCCTCGCCCAGCTGCTCGGCCCGTTCCGCGCCGTGCACGGGCGTTTCCCCTCCGTCCCCGAGCTGCGGCAGCTGCTCGACGGCGCGCCCGGGCCGTTCGCCGCGCTGCGGCAGGGGCTCCAGGAGGCCGGGCAGGAGTCGCTGCTGCGGGAGCTCGACGCCCGGGAGCGGCAGATGGGGCAGCCCGGTGACGTCGGTGGAGTGCTCGGCGATCGTGTCGCCCTGCTCGACCGGCCCGCGTTCGCCGGGTTCTTCGACACCTCCGGGCAGTCCCGGCCCTTCACCCTCAAGGCCCTCGACCACCCGGTGCGGGTGCGCATCGACCTGCCCCAGCGCGGGCACGCCGACGCCTCCAAGATGCTGGCCCGCCTCGTGCTCGCCCAGTTCACGGCGAGTGTCGCGGTACGCGAGGACCGATCGCTGTTCGCCTGCCTGGTGCTGGACGACGCGACCGGGGTGGTGACACCCGAGGCCGTGCGCGGCATCCAGCGGCTGCGCTCCGGAAACGCCGGGGTCGTGCTCACCCTGCGGACCCTCGACGACGTGGCCCGGCCGCTGCGCGGGCCGCTGCTCGGCGCGACCGGCTGCCGGATGGCCCTGTCGGGTCTCACACCCTGGGACGGGCAGGACTTCGCCGAGGTCTGGGGCAAGGAGTGGACCGAGGCCCGCGACGTCACCGACCGGCAGATCATCGCGGAGACCCCGGCGGGCAAGGCCGTGCACATGGTGCGCCGGGTGATCACCGGCAAGGCCCCGACCGCGCGGGCGGTGACCGTGCGGCAGGTCGAGCGGGAGCGCTGGTCCGCCTCCGAGCTGGCGCACGCCGTGCCGGCCGGGCACGCGGTGCTGTCGCTGACCGACGTCAAGGGCGAGCACGCGCCTCCGCTGCTGGTGGATCTGCGGGGCTGACCCCTTCCCACCTGCGCGGGTACGCGGGGACCGTACGGTGAGGCAGAATCGTCACAGGTCGTTCATACGTGGCGGCCAAAAGACCACAGAGATCACACAGCCCTGACGCAGAAGGCCTCATGCCCCCGACGCTCGCCTCGCTCGTCCACCACTCCGCGCTGAAACTGACCGTGCGGGCGGGCGAAGACCGCCTCGACGTGCCGGTCCGCTGGGCGCACGTCAGCGAGCTCGCCGACCCCGTCCCCTACATGGAGGGCGGCGAACTGCTGCTGATCACCGCGCTCAAGCTGGACGCCGAGGCCCCGGAGGCCATGCGCCGCTACGTCCACCGGCTGGCCGGGGCCGGAGTGGTCGGGCTGGGCTTCGCCGTCGGCGTCAACTACGAGGAGATCCCCGAGGCGCTCGTCGACGCGGCCGGGAAGGAGGGCCTGCCGCTGCTGGAGGTGCCGCGCCGCACGCCGTTCCTCGCCATCAGCAAGGCCGTCTCCGCCGCGATCGCCGCCGACCAGTACCGGGCCGTCACCGCCGGGTTCGCCGCCCAGCGCGAACTGACCCGGCAGGCCCAGACCGGCGGCCCGGAGGGGCTCCTGGCCGCGCTGGCCGCGCAGGTCGACGGCTGGGCGGCGCTGTACGACGCCTCGGGCGCGGTCGTCGCCACGGCACCGGAGTGGGCGGGGCGCCGCGCCGCGCGGCTCACCGGGGACGTGCAGAAGCTGCGGGACCGCCCCGCGCCCGCCTCCTCCGTGGCCGGCGGCCCGGAGAACGAGGACCGGGTCGAGCTGCACACCATAGGCACCGGCCGTCGCCCGCGCGCGGCCCTCGCCGTGGGCACGGCCGCCGCCCCGGGCACCGCCGAGCGCTACGCCGTCCACTCCGCCATCGCGCTGCTGACCCTGACCACGGAACGCTCCCGGTCCCTCCAGGCGGCCGAGCAGCGCGTCGGGGCGGCGGTGCTGCGCATGCTGCTGGCCGGTGAGCCGGACCACGCCCGCGCCGTCGCCGGGGACCTGTACGGCGAGCTGCTGGACGCGCCGTTCCGGATGCTGGTCGCGGAGCGGGTACCGGTGTCGGCGTCGGCCGCGCTGGCCCGTGCCGGGGCGCGCAAGGGCGCTGCGCCCGCCGAGCGGTCCTCGGCCGCCGCGCTCGCCGCGGCCGACACCGGCGGCGACCCCCTCGCCGTTCTCGCCGACGTCATGGAGTCCGCGGCGGCCCGCGCCGGTGAGGCCGTGCTGGTCGTGCCGGAGGGGGAGCGGCTGGTGGTGCTGGCCGCGGACGGCGGCGCCGCCGCGGCGGCCTGCGGGGAGTACGCGGCCGCCCTGGAGACGGCCCGGGCCGGCGTACGCGAGAAGGTGCCGGGCGGCGAGGACGACGAGCTCGTCGTCGGCCTGTCGGCACCGGCCGGGCCGATCGCCGCGTCCGCCGCGTACAAGCAGGCCGAGCAGGCACTGTCGGTGGCGAGGCGGCGCGGGCGGGTCCTCGTGGAGCACGAGCGGATGGCTGCCGGATCGGTGCTGCCGCTGCTGGCGGACGACGCCGTACGGGCCTTCGCCGACGGCATGCTGCGTCCGCTGTACGAGCACGACGCCACCGGTCGCGGAGACCTCGTCTCCTCCCTGCGCGCCTGGCTGTCCAAGCACGGCCAGTGGGACGCGGCGGCGGCCGAGCTCGGGGTCCACCGGCACACCCTGCGCTACCGCATGCGCCGCGTCGAGGAGATCCTCGGCCGGTCCCTGGACGACCCGGACGTCCGGATGGAGCTGTGGCTGGCCCTGAAGGCGGCCTCCACTGAGTAGCCAAACCGGAGCATCTGCGTCCCCTACTGCTACGGCTCGGACAAACGTGCTTCGGCCACCTCGCGCCTACCGTTGGTCCCGTAGCACAGGATCACCCCCAACGCCGAAGGGCCGGAACTCACATGACCTCCACCCACGCCTTCTGGCTCGCCGGCCGCCAGGCCACCGGCGAGGAAACCTTCGACGTCACCTCCCCCTGGGACGGGCGGCTCGTGGGCAAGGTGAGCGTGCCGACGGACGCGCAGGTCGAGGAGGCCGTGGCCGCCGCGCACGCCGCGCTGGACGAGTTCGCCGCCACCCCCGCCCACGTCCGGGCCGCCGCCCTCGACCACGTCAGCAGGCGTCTGGCCGAGCGCACCGAGGAGATCGCACAGCTGATCTCCGCCGAGAACGGCAAGCCGCTGAAGTGGGCGCGCGGCGAGGTCGGCCGGGCCGTGTCCGTGTTCCGGTTCGCGGCCGAGGAGGCCCGGCGGTTCAACGGCGGCGAGGCCCAGCGCCTCGACACCGACCTCGGCGGCCAGGGCCGGCTCGCCCTCACGCGCCGTTTCCCGAAGGGCGTCGTGCTCGGCATCGCGCCCTTCAACTTCCCGCTGAACCTCTGCGCCCACAAGATCGCCCCGGCCATCGCCGCGGGCGCCCCGATCATCCTGAAGCCGGCCCCGGCGACCCCGCTGTCCGGTCTGATCATCGGCGACCTGCTGGCCGAGACCGAGCTGCCCGCGGGCTCCTGGAGCATCCTGCCGGTCGCCAACGACAAGATGCCCGCCCTCGTGCAGGACGAGCGCCTGCCCGTGATCTCCTTCACCGGTTCCGAGAAGGTCGGCTACGCGATCATGGACTCGGTGCCGCGCAAGCACTGCACCCTGGAGCTGGGCGGCAACGGCGCGGCCGTCGTCCTCGCCGACTGGGCGAGCGACGAGGACCTGGAGCGGGCGGCGAACCGCATCGCCACCTTCTCCAACTACCAGGGCGGCCAGTCCTGCATCTCCGTGCAGCGGGTCATCGCCGACGCCTCGGTGTACGACCGGCTGCTGCCGCGCATCGTCGCCGCCGTCGAGGCCCAGGTCACCGGCGACCCGGGTGACGACAAGACGGACGTCGGCCCGCTGGTCGACGAGAACGCCGCGAAGCGCGTCGAGACGTGGGTGCGGGAGGCCGTGGACGCCGGTGCCCGGCTGCTGACCGGTGGCAAGCGCGACGGCGCCTCCTACGCGCCGACCGTCCTGGCCGAGGTCCCGGCCGACGTGACGATCTCCTGCGAGGAGGTCTTCGGGCCGGTCCTCACCGTGCAGAAGGCGGACGGCGAGGCCGCGGCCTTCGCCGCCGTCAACGACTCCAAGTACGGCCTCCAGGCGGGCGTGTTCACCCACGACCTGCAGACCGCCTTCCGCGCCCACCGGGCCCTGGAGGTCGGCGGCGTGGTCGTCGGCGACGTGCCGTCCTACCGTGCCGACCAGATGCCGTACGGCGGCGTCAAGCAGTCCGGTGTGGGCCGCGAGGGCGTGCGGTTCGCCATGGAGGACTACACGTACGAGCGGGTGCTGGTGCTGACCGGCATCGACCTCTGACCCGCATCCGCCCCACCCCCTGGCTTATGGAAACCATTTTCATATAAGCTCTGTGAAGAGGCCCGGCACCGATGCCTTCCGGTGCCGGGCCCCTTCTTCGCGCCGGCCTGCTTCGGACCCTCAGCCGGAGAAGCCGACGTGCGCGAGCCGCAGCGGGCCGCGCAGCCTGAGGTGCACGTCGTGGACGCCCGCGGCGGCGACGGCCGCGCCGAGCGAGACGTAGTCGTACGGACCCGAGGTCGGTGCGGCGGGCGACAGCGCCGCCAGGGCCGGGCCGCCGTCGAGGGAGAGCTCCACCGTGCCCGACCCGGCCACCTCCACCGTCACCTCGGAGATCCCCCGGCCGAAGTCGCAGGCCCGGTAGACCAGTTCGGCCGCCTCCGTGCCGCCCGGTGTCACCGCGTCGCCCGAGACCTTCGTCCGGTCGACGATCTCGATGCCGCTCTGCTCGTCGAACCCGGCCGCGGCCAGGCCCTTCGCGAGGACCGCGCGCGGCAGGGCCGGCTCCCCGTCGAGCGTGACCGTCGCGCGCAGCCGGACGTCCTCGGCGGACGCCCCGGCCAGCAGCTCGTGAGCGCCCGGCTCCACGCGCCACCGGTCCTGGGCGACGTCCCAGAACGCGAAGGCACTCAGCGGGACGTCGAAGTCGAGCTCGGCCCTCGCCCCGGGGGTGAGGGTGACGCGGCGGTGGTCCAGCAGCTCGCGGCGTGGACGCGGCACGCAGGCGTCGACGGCCCGGGTGTAGAGCTGGGCCACCTCGTCGGCCGTGACGTCGCCGGTGTTGGTGACGGAGAACGAGACGCGCACCCTCTCGCCCTCGACCCGGGCCCTCAGGCCGCCGTACGCGAACGACGTGTACGACAGGCCGTGCCCGAAGGGGAACAGGGGCGTCCCCTCGAAGTACAGGTACGTCTGGCGGGCGCCGATCACGTCGTAGTCGAGCAGGCCCGGCAGGTCGGAGTCGGCGGCGTACCAGGTCTGCGGCAGACGCCCGGCGGGGGAGACGTCACCGGCCAGGACGCGGGCCAGGGCGGTGCCGGCCGCCTGGCCGCCGTGCGCGGTCCACAGCACGGCGGGCAGCTCGGCCGGATCGACGGCGTACGGATAGGCGGAGACCAGCACCAGCACGGTGGCCCGGTTCGCGGCCCGAGCCGCCCGCAGCAGCCGCTCCTGGTGCCCCGGCAGGCACAGGGTCGTACGGTCCTCGGTCTCGCGGCCGTTGATGTGCGGGTCGTTGCCCGCGACCACCACGACCACGTCGGCCGCCGCCGCGGCCCGCGCCACCGCCTCCTCGCCGCGCTCGGCGACGACCAGCTCGAAGACCTCGGGATCCGCGTCGGCAACCTTCACGCCGTCGGCGGAGACACACACGTGGCGACCCGTCCCCAGGTGCTTCAGGAGGTGCCCGTCCCCGTGCGGTTCCAGGCGGAACGTCTCCTGCACGACCCACCCGCCCGGCTGGTCGGCGGAGGCGCGCAGGCAGCCGTCCTCGGCGACCGAGAGATAGCGGCCGTCGGGCGCGCGCAGGGTCAGCACACCCTCGCCCCAGTCGATCAGCGCCAGCTCGGTGCCCTCCAGGTCCGTGGTGAGCGGGGGCAGGTCGGTGCGGCCCGCGAGCAGCGCCGGGTCGAGCGCGCCCTCGGCGCCGCGCACCTGGTCGGCGGCGTCCTCCACCACCGGCACGTGCAGGAACGCGCCCGCGGAGGTCCTCAGCCGGACCCGGTCCACCCCCTCGGCGAACTCCACCCGCTGCGCGCCGAACCGCTCGTACAGGCCCTCCAGCGGGGTCGAGCGGTGGATGAGGGTGCCGCTGTACCAGTCGAGCTTGCACTCGTCGGCGAGCAGCCCGACCACCGCGATCCGGGTGTCCGGGGCGAGCGGCAGCACCCCGTCGTTCTTGAGCAGCACGATCGCCTGCTCGGCCGCCTCCCGGGCGAGGGCCCGGTGCGCCGGGGTGTCGAACTCGCCGGTGGCGCCGTGCGGGTCGTGCTCCGGGTCGAACTCGCCGAGCCGGAAACGCACGGAGAGCTGGCGGCGGACGGCCGTGTCCAGATCGGCCTCGGTCAGCAGGCCGCGCTCCAGGGCCCCGCGCAGCCGCCCCACCATCTGCGAGGAGTCCGTGCCGTGGTCGGTGAAGCTGTCGACACCCGCGACGAGGGAGGCGGCGGTGGCCTCCTCGTGGGTGCCGAAGTAGTGCTCGGCGTCGACGAGGTTGCTCGGCGCCCCCGCGTCCGAGCAGACCAGCAGGTCCTCGTCGGTCCAGGTCCGCAGGTGCTCGGCCAGGTACGGGGAGACGTGGTTGGGGCGGCCGTTGACCAGGTTGTACGCCGGCATCACCCCGGCCACCGCGCCCGCCTCGACGGTCTCGCGGAAGGCCCGCAGGTCGTACTCGTGCAGCACACGCGGGCGCACCGAGCTCGATGTGGTGGCGCGGCCGGTCTCGTTGTCGTGGGCCAGCCAGTGCTTCAGCACGGGCGCGGTGCGCCAGTAGGTGGGGTGGTCACCGCGCAGACCGTGGGTGTAGGCCGTGGCGATCGCCGAGGTGAGCTTCGGGTCCTCCGAGTAGCCCTCCTCGTTGCGGCCCCACAGGGGGTGGCGCAGCAGGTTGACCGTCGGGGCCCAGACGTTCAGGCCGACCCGGTCGTCCTTGGCGCGCATCGCGCGGACCTCCTTGGACACCGCGTCGCCGACGCGCCGCACCAGCTCCGGGTTCCAGGTCGCGCCCAGGCCGACAGCCTGCGGGAACACCGTCGCCGGGCCCATCCACGCCACGCCGTGCAACGCTTCCTGGCCGGTGCGGAAGGCGGCGACGCCGAGCCGGTCGACGGCGGGCGTGAACTGGTGCAGGAAGGAGATCTTCTCGTCGAGGGTGAGTCGCCCCAGCAGATCGTCGACGCGCTTCGCGAACGGCAGCCGCGGATCACGGAACGGTGCGATGGGTGGCGTGTGTACGGTCACGTGGGGATCCCCTTGCGATGGATCGGCGAGGCGCTTTCGAAGCGCTTCGATGCTGGTCGGAGACGCCCCGGGTGTCAAGGGACGGGCGACGTCACTTCAAGCCCGGCATGAGGAATGGTCCCTTCTGATGCCGGTGAGGAAGTTTGGGAACGACCCTTGTGCACCTATGGGTGTTCACTTAACCTCACAGCAACATCGAAGCGCTTCGACTGCAGAGATTCCTCTGGTCGGAGTCCCGCTTCCGCTCAGCCAGTTCCACTCGAGACACCACAGCCGACGGCTCTCCGCCGGGTGTCCTGGTGCGCCACGAAGGGTTGAAGCAATGACGCCGAACGCCGCCTCCGCCTCCTCCGGACCGAGCCGGAGAAGTTTCCTCGCCTCCACCGCGGTCGCCACCGCGGCCGTGGCGGGCGGGATGCCGCTGCTCGCCGCCTGCGGCGGGTCGGAGGGTGGGTCGCGGGACGGCACCACGTCGGGCAAGGACGCCCAGAAGATCCTGCCCGCGTACGTGGCCAGCAACGTGGTGAAGCCGGACATCCCGTCGAAGAACGGCTCCGCGCTCGGGTTCACCGGCAAGCTCGACCTCGCCGGCCTGAAGACCTCGGTGTCGAAGAAGCTCGGCAAGGGCGGCAAGGTCACCGTCATGGCGCCGTTCTGGGGCTCGCCGCCGAAGCAGAACAACGCCTACTACAAGGCGATGAACGAGCTGATCGGCGTCGACGTCTTCTGGCAGAACCAGGACGGCAACACCTACGACCAGAAGCTCGGCGCGGTCCTCGCCTCCAGCGACGTCCCGGACGTCGTGGTGGTGCCCGGCTGGAACATGGGCGGCAAGATACCCAGCGCCATCATCAGCAAGTTCGCCGACCTCGGCCCCCACCTCTCCGGGGACAAGGTCAAGGAGTACCCGAACCTCGCGGCGATCCCGACCGACGCCTGGCGGCGCTCCATCTTCGGCGGCAAGCTGCGCGGCCTGCCGATGCCGGCGCCGTCCGCCCCCTCCATGGTGCCGCTGTACCGGCAGGACATCTTCGAGAAGGAGGGCTACGAAGTCCCGAAGTCCTGCGACGAGTTCATGGCCCTGGCCAAGGAGATCACCAACGCCAAGGCCAAGCGCTGGGCCTGCCTGGACATGAAGTGGACCGCCTTCCAGGCCTTCGGTGTGCTCTCGGGCAGTGAGAAGCCGCTCGGCTGGAACCTCGTCGACGGCAAGCTCGTCAACCGCATCGAGACCGAGGAGTTCCTCGAGGCGCTGGAGTGGTCCCGCAAGCTCTTCGCCGCAGGGGTCGTCCACCCCGACTCCATGATGGGCAAGAACGCCCCCGACGCGGGCCCCAAGTTCGCGGCGGGCGAGTTCCTGATCTACCCCAACAACATCTCCCAGTGGTGGGGCCGCACCGCTGAACAGGCCACTCAGAACCCCGACTTCAAGATCTGGGGCATGGACGTCTGGGGCCACGACGGCGGCGACCCCAGCCTGTGGGCCGAACAGCCCGCCGGCATCTTCGCCTTCGTCAACAAGAAGGCCTCCGAGTCGGTCATCCGCGACGTGCTGGCCGTCGCCAACGTCACCGCGGCGCCGTACGGCACCAAGGAGTACATGATGACCAACTACGGCGTCGAAGGCACCCACTACACAGTCAAGGACGGCGTCCCCGTCAAGACCGACAAGGGCAACATCGAGGTGATGAACGCCTACGTCATGGTCGCGAGCCCCGCCGCGACCCTCGCCCACCCGGACTTCCCCGACGTCGCCAAGGGCCAGGTCGAGTGGGAGCAGCGGATGGGCGCCTTCGCCAGGAAGTCCTCCTTCTGGGGCATGCAGATCACCGAGCCCGCCCGGTACACGAACCTCTCCAACGACGCCGAGCAGCTGGAGGACGACATCGTCCGCGGCCGCAAGAAGATCAGCGACATGCAGCAGTTCGTCTCCGACTGGAAGAGCAAGGGCGGCGACAAGCTGCGCGACTGGTACCAGAAGATCCTCGACGAGAACGGCAGCGCGGCCAACTGACCCGGGTTCGAGGCAAGGAGAAGGCCGTGTCCCACAGCACGGTGCCTCGCAGCAGTGCCGAGGCGACAACGAAGATTCCGCGCCCCGGGAACCCGGTGGCCCCCGGCGGTGCCACCGGCTCCGCGGGCGAGCGCCCGACGGGCAGGCTGAGCCTCAAGGTCAGGTTCAGACGCGACCGGCTGCTGCTTCTGATGACCCTGCCGGCCCTGGGTCTGATCCTGCTCTTCAACTACGTGCCGATCCTCGGCAACGTCGTCGCGTTCCAGGAGTACGACCCGTACATCAGCGACAACGGCGCCGTCTCCATCCTGAACAGTCCCTTCGTGGGCCTGGAGAACTTCCAGCGGATCTTCGAGGACTCGGCCTTCTGGAACGCCGTCCAGAACACCCTGGTGCTGTTCTTCCTCCAGATCGTGCTGTTCTTCCCGATCCCGATCCTGCTCGCGCTGCTCATCAACAGCGTGATCAGGCCCCGGGTGCGGGCGGTCGCGCAGGCCGTGCTCTACCTGCCGCACTTCTTCTCCTGGGTGCTGGTCATCGCCGTCTTCCAGCAGCTCTTCGGCGGCGCGGGAATCCTCTCCCAACTGCTGCGGCAGAACGGGTACGACGGTCTCGACATCATGACCAACCCGGGCACCTTCCCCCTGCTGATCACCGCGGAGAGCATCTGGAAGGACGTCGGCTGGGGAATCATCGTCTTCCTCGCCGCGCTCGCCTCGGTGAGCCCCGACCTCTACGAGGCCGCGGCGATGGACGGCGCGAGCCGCTGGCGCCGGATGTGGCACGTCACCCTCCCCGCACTGCGCCCGGTGATCGCTCTGCTGCTGGTGCTGCGCGTCGGTGACGCCCTCACCGTCGGCTTCGAGCAGATCCTGCTGCAGCGCGACGCCGTGGGGCCGGGGGCGGGAGAGGTGCTCGACACCTTCGTGTGGTGGAACGGCGTGCGCAACCAGGACTTCAGCTACGCGGCCGCGGCCGGTCTGATCAAGGGTGTCGTGAGCCTCGGACTGGTCCTCGTCGCGAACAAGGTGGCCCATCTCATGGGCGAGCAGGGGGTGTACAAGAAGTGACCGCCGTCATCGACAAAACCGTGAGCGAGCCGGGCCGGTGGCAGGCCCCGCCCCGGCCGGCCTGGGAGGAGGAGCCGTCCAGGGCCGGCCTCGCGGGCAAGGGCCTGGCACTGTCGCTGGCCTGCCTCGCCATCCTCTTCCCGCTGTGGATCGTCGTCGTGACGAGCCTGTCGTCGCGCAGGACCATCGACGAGGCCGGCGGGCTGGTGATGGTGCCCAAGGGGATCACCTTCGTCGCGTACAAGGAACTGCTGAGCGGCGGCCAGGTCACCCGGGCCACGATCATCAGCCTTCTCGTGACCCTGCTCGGCACGCTGTTCTCGATGACCGTGTCCGTCCTGTGCGCGTACGGGCTGTCCCGGACGGGGTCGCTGGGGCACCGCTGGATCCTGATGACGCTGCTGGCGACGATGTTCTTCAGCGCCGGGCTCATCCCGACGTACCTGCTGGTGCAGACCCTCGGGCTGACGGACACCTATCTGGCGCTCATCCTGCCCAGTGCGGTGAGCGTGTTCAACATCCTCGTGCTGCGCGGGTTCTTCATGGGGATATCGCAGGAACTCGTCGACAGCGCACGCATCGACGGCGCCGGTGACTTCAGGATCCTGTGGCAGATCGTCGTGCCGTTGTCCCGGGCCGTGATCGCGGTGATCACGCTCTTCTACGCCGTCGGGTACTGGAGTGCCTGGTTCAACGCGTCGCTGTACCTGAACGACCAGGACATGATGCCGCTGCAGAACGTCATGATCCAGCTGGTGCAGAAGCAGGAGGCCCCGGTGGGACTGGGGCAGGCCATCAAGACGGGACAGCTGTCGGGGCTGGCGGTGCAGATGGCTGTGATGGTGATGGCCCTGCTGCCGGTCGCCGTGCTGTCCCCCTTCGTCCAGAAGCACTTCAGGAAGGGCATGCTCACCGGGGCCGTCAAGGGCTGAGCCCGACGCCCACCCGGTGGGTGCTCCTGTCGTCCGGCGGCCGCGGGCAGCGTTGTGGCCGGTCGCGCAGTTCCCCGCGCCCCTTCAGGGCGCTTCCCTCCCCCCAACCTCACACAACGACGAGGTGTGTGTCATGCATGCGTCCAGCCTCTCCAGACGTGCCGTTCTCGCCGGGACCGCTGCCGCCGCCGCGGCCGTCTCCCTGCCGCTGACCCAGGGGCAGGCCCGGGCCGCCGCCACCCCCGCGCAGAGCGGATACCGCTGGCGCAACGCCGTCCAGGGCGGCACGGGATTCGTCACCGGCGTGCTGTTCCACCCCTCCGTCGAGGGACTCGCCTATCTCCGCACCGACATCGGAGGCGCCTACCGCTGGGACGACCGGGCCGACCGGTGGATCCCGCTGACCGACCACATCGGCTGGGACGACTGGAACCTGCTCGGCGTGGAGGCCATGGCCGTCGACCCGGCACACCCGAACCGCGTCTACCTCGCCCTCGGCACGTACACACAGTCCTGGGCAGGCAACGGCGCCGTGCTGCGGTCCGAGGACCGGGGGGCCACCTGGCAGCGCACCGACCTCACCGTGAAGCTCGGGGCCAACGAGGACGGCCGCGGCTGCGGTGAACGGCTGCTCGTCGACCCGCGGGACAGCGACACCCTGTGGCTGGGCACCCGGCACGACGGGCTGCTCAAGTCGACCGACCGGGGCGCCAGTTGGCAGGCCGTGAGTTTCCCGGCCGCCCCGGGCGCCACCGGCCAGGGCATCACCCTCCTGGTCGCCGCCGGCCGCAGCGTCTACGCCGGCTGGGGTGACTCCGACGGCACCGCCGAAAAGCCCAGTCTGTACCGCACGTCCGACGGCACCACCTGGCAGGCCGTCCCCGGGCAGCCCACCGGCACCGCCGCCAGGGTGCCGGTCCGGGCCGCGTACGACCGGCACACCCGCGAGCTGTACGTGACCTACGGAGACGCCCCCGGCCCCAACGGCCAGACCGACGGCAGCGTGCACAAGTTGCGGACGGCGACCGGGAAGTGGACCGAGGTCACCCCGGCGAAGCCCGGCGGGCCCACGGGCGACGGCGGGACCGACACCTTCGCCTACGGCGGCATCGCCGTCGACGCCCGGCGCCCGGGCACCGTCGTCGTCGCCACCAACAACCGCTGGTCGCTGGTGGACACCCTGTACCGGACCACCGACGGCGGCCGCACCTGGACGTCCCTCAAGGAAAAGGCCGTCCTCGACGTCTCCGAGACGCCTTACCTCACCTTCGGCGCCGACAAGCCCAAGTTCGGCTGGTGGATCCAGGCCGTCGGGCTCGACCCGTTCGACTCCCGGCACGTCGTGTACGGCACCGGCGCCACCCTCTACGGCACCCGTGACCTCAAGCACTGGGCCCCGCAGATCCGCGGAGTGGAGGAGGCGTCCGTACGGCATCTGATCTCGCCCCCGGCCGGCAAGGCGCACCTGCTCAGCGGCTGCGGGGACATCGGCGTGATGTACCACGAGCGGCTCACGGCGTCCCCCGCGCGCGGCATGGCGTCGAACCCGGTGTTCAGCACGGCGACAGGCCTGTCGATGGCCGCGGCCAGACCGTCCTACGTGGTCCGGTCCGGCTGGGGGGACCACGGGAACGGCGCCTTCTCCGACGACGGCGGCAGGACCTGGGCCCCCTTCGCGACCCAGCCCCCCGTCGCCAAGTCCGCGCCCGGCCCGATCGCCACCAACGCCGACGGCAGCGTGCTGCTGTGGTCCTTCGGCACGGCCAACCCGGGCTACCGCTCCGCGGACAACGGCGTCACGTGGTCCGAGACCGGCTCCTTCCCCAAGGGCGCCGTGCCCGTCGCCGACCCCGTCGACCCGGCCCGCTTCTACGCCTTCGACACCACCACCGGCACGCTCTTCGCCGGTACCGACAGCGGCCGGACCTTCACCGCCCGGGCCACCGGCCTGAACTCCGGCGACAGCGAGTTCCAGCTGGTCGCGGCGCCGGGGCGCTCCGGTGACCTGTGGCTGAGCCTCAAGTGGAACGGGCTGTACCGCTCGACCGACGGCGGCGCGACCTTCACCAAGGTGAGCAGCTGCTGGGCCTCGTACACGCTCGGGTTCGGCAAGGCCGCCGAGGGCGCCTCCTACCCGGCGATCTACATGGTCGGCGCCACGGAGACCATCACGGCCGTCTACCGCTCCGACGACGAGGCGAAGACCTGGACGCGGATCAACGACGACCGGCACCAGTGGGGCTGGATCGGAGCCGCCGTCACCGGGGACCCGCGCGTGTACGGCCGCGTGTACATCGCCAGCAACGGACGCGGCGTGCAGTACGGGGAACCCGTCCGATGAGCGAGGGGAAACGGCCCGGGCCGGGCGACGCCACCCGGGGCCGGCTCCTCTTCGGCGGCGACTACAACCCGGAGCAGTGGCCCGAGGAGACCTGGCACGAGGACGTCCGGCTGATGAAGGACGCCGGCGTCAACTCCGTCACCCTCGGTGTGTTCTCCTGGTCGACGCTCGAACCGGAACCGGGGGCACGCGAGTTCGGCCTGCTGGACACGGTGATGGACCTGATGCACGACAACGGCATCGGCGTCGTCCTCGCCACCCCCACCTCCTCGCCCCCGCCCTGGATGGGCCGGCTGCACCCCGACACCCTGCCCGTCACCGAGGACGGCCGCACCGAGTGGTGGGGCGGCCGGCAGCACTTCTCGCACTCCAGCGCCACCTACCGGCGCTACGCCGCCGCCATCACCGAGGACCTGGCCGCCCGCTACGCCGGCCACCCGGCCCTCACCATGTGGCACATCAACAACGAGTACTGCACCTACGACCACGGCGACGAGGCAGCTGCCGCCTTCCGACGGTGGCTGCGCGAGAAGCACCGCACGCTCGACGCCCTCAACGAGGCCTGGGGCACCGCCTTCTGGAGCCAGGGCTACGACACCTGGGACGGCATCCTGCCGCCCCGGCTGCCCCACTACCTGCGCAACCCCGGCCAGGTCCTGGACTTCCGCCGGTTCACCTCCGACATGCTCCTGGAGTGTTACACCGCCGAGCGGGACATCGTCCGGCGGCACACCCCGCATCTGCCGGTCACCAGCAACTTCATGCCGCTGTGGTTCGGGCAGGACGCGTGGCGCTGGGCCGAGGAGGAGGACGTCGTCTCCGTCGACCTCTACCCCGACCCGCGTGATCCGCTCGGCGCACAGTACGGCGCCCTCGTCCAGGACATGACCCGCTCCCAGGCCCGCGGGCCCTGGATGCTGATGGAGCAGGCGGCCGGGCCGGTCAACTGGCGGGGTGTGAACCACCCCAAGCCCCGCGGCCTCAACCGGCTGTGGTCCCTGCAGGCCGTGGCCCGGGGCGCCGACGCCGTCTGCTACTTCCAGTGGCGCCAGTCCCGGCAGGGCGCGGAGAAGTTCCACTCCGGCATGGTCAGCCACGCGGGGGCCGAGGGCCGCACGTACCAGGAGGTCAAACGGCTCGGCGCCGACCTGGAACGCATCGCCCCCGAGGTGACCGGCCGGCACCTCACCGCGGGCGTCGCCGTCCTGCACGACTGGCACTCCTGGTGGGCCGGTGCCCAGGACGGCCGCCTCTCCAGCCAGGTGGAGTACCCGGACGTGCTGCGTGCCTGGCACCGGGCCCTGTGGCAGATCCACCTCACCACCGACTTCGCCCACCCCGAGCACGACCTGACGCGGTATCCGCTGGTCGTCGTACCGCAGTTGTACGCCCTCACGGACGCCGCGATCGACAACCTCCTCGCCTACGTGCGGCAGGGCGGCACCCTCGTCTGCGGCTTCCTGACCGGTGTCGCCGACCAGGACGACCGGGTGCGGCCCGGGGGCATGGACGCCCGGCTGCGCGCCCTGTTCGGCATCCGCACGCTGCACGAATGGTGGCCGCTGGACGCGGGGGAGACCGTGGCCTGCGAGGGCTTCCGGGGCACGCTGTGGTCCGAGGAGATCGAGCCCGCCGATCCCGACGGCACGACCTGCTACAAGGGCGGCGAACTCGACGGCATGCCGGCCGTCCTGCACAAGGGCCGCGCCTGGTACGTCTCCACGCTCCCGGAGCCCGAGGCGCTGCGCGACCTGCTGGCCTCGATCGCCGCAGGCGCGGGCGTCCGGCCGGAGCTCGACGGTCTGCCCGGGCACGTCGAGGCCGTACGCCGGGGCGAGGTGCTGTTCCTGCTCAACCACGGCCGCGAGCCGGTGACCGTGGAGGTGCCCGGCACCCACCACGACCTGCTGACCGCAACGGACGTCACCGACCGGGTCACCCTCGGCCGCCACGGGGCGGCGGTGCTGCGGCCATGACCGGCTCCGGGCCCGTCCACGGCACCTGGGAGCCACTGCCGGCCGCCCGCTGGGAGGACGGCTTCCTCAGCGGCAACGGCAGGCACGGTGCCCTGGTGTTCGGCCCTCCGCACGCCGAACGGGTCGTCGTCACGCATCACACCCTGGTGCGGCCCGGCGGCCGGGACCCCCGGCCCCCGCAGCTCGCCGACGGCCTGCCCGGGCTGCAGGACCGCCTCCTGGCGGGCGACACGACCGCCGCCGAGGACTTCACGGACGGCCGCCCCCTGCAGTGGGTGCAGCCCTTCCACCCCGCCTTCCAGGTCCGGCTGGCCGGGCCCCCGGACGGCGGCCACGACTACCGCCGGGACGTCGACTTCACCACCGGAGTGGTGAGCGCGACCTGCGCCGGCCGGGTGAGCCGGGTCTTCGTCTCCCGCGCCGACGACGTCATCGTCCAGCACGTCGCGGGACCCGGTCTCACCCTCGCCGTCGACCTCGACCCCCGGCTGCCCGGTGCCCCCGCCCGACTGGGCATCGGCCACGGAGCGGTCCTCACCCCCGAGGGCGCTCTGCTCAGCCTGCGCGCCCGCTACCCGGACAGCGACCGGGCCTGCACCGGCGTCACCCAGATCGTCGTCACCGGGGGCACGACCACCCTCGTGCCCCCGGGCGCGCACATCGAGGGCGCCCGGTCCGTGCTGCTCCTCACCCGGGTGCACCGGCACACCGGCGAACTCGACGTGGTCGCCGAAGGCCGTGCCCTGCGCGACCTGCCCACCGCCTACGACGAACTGCTCGAACGCCACACCGCCCTGCACCGCACCGCCTACGAACGCGTCACCCTCGACCTCGCGGCCGACCCCGCCGACCGCGCCCGGCCGGGCACGGAGCTGCTCGAGCGGCCACGCAGCACCGCCCTGCCGGAGCGCCTCTTCGCCGCCGGGCGCTACCACCTGCTCTCCGCGAGCGGCCTCTTCCCGCCCCGCCTGACCGGGCTGTGGACCGGCGACTGGAACACCGCCTGGTCGGGCGCGTTCACCAACGACGCCAACCTCAACCTGCAGACCGCCTCGTCCGCCGCCGCGGCTCTCCCCGAGGTCACCGAGGCCCACGCGAGGCTGATCCAGCGTCTGCTGCCCGACTGGCGTGACAACGCCCGCGTGATCTTCGGCGCCCGGGGCGTCGTCGCCCCCGCCCACACCGACGGCGAGTCCGGCCACTCCTACCACTTCAGCCGCGAGTACCCGCTCCACCTGTGGACCGCCGGCGCCGACTGGCTGCTCAAGCCGCTCGTCGACCACGACGAGACCCATGGCGCCCGCGACCCCCGCACCGCCGCCGCCCTCGCCGAAGTCGCCCTGTTCTACGAGGACTTCCTCACCAGGACCGACGAGAACGGCCACCTCGTCGTCGTGCCCTCCTACTCGCCCGAGAACCGCCCGGTGGGCGCGAGCTGGGGCACGGTCAATGCCGCCATGGACCTCTCCGCGGCCCGCCACGCCCTGCGCACGGCGGCGGCCTACCACCCGGACACTCCGGACGCCGCCCGCTGGCGCGCCCTCTCCGACCGGCTCCCGCCGCACCGGATCAACGAGGACGGAGCCCTGGCCGAATGGGCGTGGCCCGGCCTCGGGGACTCCTACGACCACCGCCACCTCAGCCACCTGTACGGCGTGTGGCCGCTCGACGAGATCACCCCCTACGACAGCCCCGGACTCGCCGCCGCGGCCCACCGCGCCCTCGAACTGCGCGGCGCCGGGAACGACTCCGCGCACGGGCATCTGCACCATGCCCTGATCGCGGCCCGGCTCGGGGACGCGGACCGTGTCGCCCAGGCCCTCGGCCAGGTCCTGGACGGCGACTTCTTCCACGCCTCCCTGATGAGCGCGCACTACCCCGGCCGCGACGTCTACAACGCCGACGCGGCGCACACCCTGCCCGCCGTGCTGATCGAGATGCTCGTCCGGTCGACCCCCGACCGGCTGGTCCTGCTGCCCGCGCTGCCGGCGACGTACCCCGAGGGCGCCCTGCGCGGGGTGCGCACCCGCTTCGGGGCCGAGCTCGACCTCACCTGGACGCGGGACGGTGCCACCGCCGTCATCAGACCCGGCCGCACCCACCGCGTCGAACTGCGGACTTCCTCCGGCGCAGAATCCCTCCACCTGGTCGCCGGAGAAGACCACGTCCTCACCCTGAGGGCGTGGTAGTTCCCCCCACCCCCCCACCCATGGAAGGGACACCATGGCATCAAGCACGCTGAGCAGGGTCACCAAGGCCCTGCTGGCTCCCGCCCTGGCGCTCGGCGCCACGATCGGCCTCGCCTCCGCCCCCGCCTCCGCCGCCGTCTGGAACACCTGCGACCAGTGGGGCCAGACCAACCTGAACGGCTACACGCTCTACAACAACATCTGGGGCTCCGGCGCCGGCAGCCAGTGCATCTGGGCCAACTCCGGCACGAACTGGGGGATCTGGGCCAACCACCCCAACACCGGCGGCATCAAGTCCTACCCGAACCAGACGAAGGCGATCAACAAGCCGATCACCTCGCTGGGCTCACTCTCCAGCAGCTACAACGTCAGCGTCCCGTCGTCCGGCGCGTACAACACGTCCTACGACATCTGGGACACGGACCACGACTACGAGATCATGCTCTGGGTCAACAAGACCGGACCCGTCGGCCCGCTCGGCACCTCGCAGGGCAGCGTCAGCCTCGGCGGCCACTCCTGGAACGTGTTCAAGGGCACCAACGGCTCCAACGAGGTGTTCTCGTTCATCCGCACCTCCAACTCCAGCTCCGGCACCGTGAACATCCTGTCGATCCTGAAGTGGATCAAGGACACCAAGAAGTGGATGGGCAACGAGACGATCGGTGACGTGCAGTTCGGCTACGAGGTCACCTCGTCGTCCGGCGGGCTGAACTTCACCACCAACAACCTGACCGTGAGCAGCAGTTGACCTGATCATGGGGAAACGTCGGGTTTGATGGGGGCATGCGTACCACCCCCCTCCGACGTGCCCTGATCACCGTGACCGCGACCGCGGCCGTCGTCCTCACGGCGACGGGTTCCGCGGTCGCGGTTCCGTTCTCCGGCACCACGACGGCCCCCCGCGCCGCCGCCCGCTCCCTGTCCCCTCTGCACTCCGTCGTCGAGCTCGCCGCCGAACGCCTGGCCACCGCCGACCTGGTCGCCGCCGCCAAATGGGGCACCGACAGCCCCATCGACGACCCCGCCCGCGAACAGCAGGTCCTCGACGACGTGGGCGACCGGGCCCAGCAGCTCGGCGCCGACCCGGACGAGATCCGTGCGATCTTCCGTGACCAGATCGAGGCCAACAAGGTCGTCCAGCGGGGCCTGTTCCAGCGCTGGACCGACCATCCCGGCGAGGCCCCGACGACCAAGCCGGACCTGAACGTCGTACGGCAGAAGATCAACCAGGTCACCGGCGCGCTCGTCGAAGCCCTCGCCGGCACCTCCGCGGACCGCGGCGCCCTCACCTGCCGCCCCGAACTGGCGCTCGCTGGTCTCCAAGTCCACCACGAGAAGCACCTCGACGCCCTGCACACCCGGGCCCTGGCCCGCGCGCTGCCCTCCGTCTGCCGCTGACCTGATGAGAACGCGGCCGGTCCCTGCCCTCGCGGGGACCGGCCGCACACCTGGGGTCATGCCGCGATCGGCAACTCCGCCCCGTCCCGCAGGAACAGCGGGATCCGGTCCAGCGGGGCGTCGACCGTCACGGTCCGCCCGCCCCCGTACGTCTCACCCGTCCACGCGTCCGTCCACGACGCCCCCGCGGGAAGGTACGCCGTACGGGCGGTGGCGCCGGCCGTCAGCACCGGTGCGACCAGCAGATCGGGACCGAACAGGTAGGAGTCGTCGACCGACCAGGCTCCCGGGTCGTCCGGGAACTCCAGGAACAGCGGCCGCATCACCGGCAGGCCCTCCTCGTGGGCCGCCCGCATCACGTCCAGCACATACGGCTTCAGCCGCTCGCGCAGCCGCAGGTACCGCTCCAGGATCGCCCCGGCCTCCTCGCCGTAGGACCACACCTCGTTCGGGCCGCCCGTCATCGCCGGGCCCAGCGGCATGCCCGGGTCGCGGAAGCCGTGCAGCCGCATCAGCGGGGACAGCGCGCCGAACTGGAACCAGCGGACCATCACCTCCCGGTACGCAGGGTCGTCCGGGTCGCCGCCGTGGAAGCCGCCGATGTCCGTGTTCCACCACGGGATGCCCGACAGCGCCGTGTTGAGGCCGGCCGCGATCTGGCGGCGCAGGGTCGGGAAGTCCGTGCCGATGTCACCGGACCACAGGGCGGCGCCGTAGCGCTGACTGCCCGCCCACGCCGAGCGGTTGAGGGTGACGATCTCCTCCTCGCCGGTGGCGGCCAGGCCCTCGTAGAAGGTGCGGGCGTTCTCCGCCGGGTAGGCGTTGCCGACCTCCAGGCCCGGTCCCGCCCAGTAGCGCAGGTTCTCCTGGAAGCCCGGCTTCAGCTCCGGCTCGCACGCGTCCAGCCAGAACGCCGTGATGCCGTACGGGTCGAGGTAGTTCTCCTTCACCTTCGACCACACGAACTCCCGGGCTTCCGGATTGGTGGCGTCGTAGAAGGCGACCTGCACCGTGGAGGCGACCTCCTTGTCGGGCCAGTCGGCGTGCGCCATCGGACCGTACTGGGTGCCGATGAACCAGCCGCGCTGCTCCAGCACCGGGTGGTTCTCGCTCAGCGGCGACACCGACGGCCAGACGCTCACCACGAGCTTGATGCCGAGCTCCTCCAGCTCCCGCACCATCGCCGCGGGGTCGGGCCACTCCTTCGGGTCGAACTTCCAGTCGCCGAGGTGCGTCCAGTGGAAGAAGTCGCAGACGATCGCGGAGATGGGCAGTCCCCGCCGCTTGTACTCCCGGGCCACCGCCATGAGTTCGTCCTGGGTGCGGTAGCGCAGCTTGCACTGCCAGAAGCCCGCCGCCCACTCGGGCAGCATGGGGCTGCGGCCGGTCACCGCGCTGTAGCGGCGCTGGCCGGCGGCCGGGTCGCCCGCCGTGATCCAGTAGTCGATCTGCCGGGCCGAGTCGGCGACCCACCGCGTGCCGTTGTGGGCCAGCTCCACGCGGCCGATGGCCGGGTTGTTCCACAGCAGCGTGTAGCCGCGGCTGGAGGTCAGCACCGGGATGCCGACCTCGGCGTTGCGCTGGACCAGGTCCAGCACCAGGCCCTTCTGGTCGAAACGCCCGTGCTGGTGCTGGCCGAGGCCGTACAGCTTCTCGTCGTCGTAGGCGGCGAAGCGCTGCTCCAGGCGGTGGTGGCCGTTGCCGACCGCCGTGTACAGGCGGGAGCCGGGCCACCAGAAGTGGGCGCGGTCCTCGGCGAGGATTTCCTCGGAGTCCTCGGTCCGCAGGAAGCGGATCAGGCCCTCGGCGCTCACCTCGACGGTGAGTGCGCCGACGGTCAGCAGACCGGTGCCGTCCTCGGTCTTCACCGTGGACGGTGTCGCGGGGGCCTCGTCGAGCAGGGCGCCCGGGAGTCCTTCCAGGACCGGACCGCCGAGCCGGGCGCGCACCCGGACCGCGTCCGGACCCCACGGTTCGATCCGGAGGGTCTCCTGGCGGCCGCTCCACTCCAGGGCACCGCCCCGCTCACGGAACGTGCCGACAGTGGGGGAGGACTGCGCCAGACTCACCTGGGGCTGGGTTTCGGCAGGCTGATTCACGCGTGCTCCTGTGCTCCTGGAGGAGTGCGGACATGGGGGTGCCCTGAGGGGCGTGTTCGAGGCGTGCGATGCGCGAGGCCGGTGTGACTTCGAGGCGGCCGGGGGCATGGGTGCTCACGACGGCCGTGCCCACGGCCGTCGCGCCAAGGGTTGCGTGGCGGTACCGGCAGTGCTGGTCGTGCCCGGTCGTGCTTATCGGTGCCGCGGCCGGCTCGGTGCCGGGCCCGTGCTCCCCCGTACCGTCAGCTCGGGCGCGATCAGCACGACCTCGTCGCTGCCGCGCCCCTCTAGCTTGGCGACCAGGTGGTCCACCGCGTGCCGGCCCATCTCCTGCGCGGGGATGGCCACCGACGTGAGCCGCACCGAGGCCTGCGTCGCGACCTGGTCGGGGCAGATCGCGACCACCGACACGTCCTCCGGCACGGCCCGGCCCTGCTGCCGCAACAGCGCGAGCAGCGGCTCGACCGCCGACTCGTTCTGCACGATCAGGCCCGAGGTGCCGGGGCGTTCGTCGAGGATCCGGGCGAGGGTGACCGCCATCGCGTCGTACCCGCCCTCGCACGGCCGGTGCAGCAGCCGGACGCCCAGTTCGGCGGAACGCGACCTGAGCCCCTCGAGGGTGCGCTCGGCGAAGCCCGTGTGCCGCTCGTAGACGGCCGGGGCCTCCCCGATGACGGCGATGTCCTGGTGCCCCTGCTTGGCCAGGTGCTCCACGCACAGCGCGCCCGTCGCCCAGAAGTCCAGATCGACGCAGGTCAGACCCGAAGTGTCGGCGGGCAGCCCCATCAGCACGGACGGCTGGTCCGTCGCGCGCAGCAAGGGCAGCCGCTCGTCGTCGAGTTCGACGTCCATGAGGATCATGCCGTCGGCGAGCCCGCTGCCGGATACGCGGCGCACCGCGTCGGGGCCCTCCTCGCCGGTGAGCAGCAGCACGTCGTACCCGTGGGCGCGGGCGGAGGTCGCCACGGCGATGGCGATCTCCATCATCACCGGCACGTACATGTCCGTGCGCAGCGGGACCATGAGCGCGATGATGTTCGACTTGCTGCTGGCCAGGGCGCGGGCCCCGGCGTTCGGGTGGTACCCGAGCTCGCGGATGCTCCGCTCGACCCGCTGCCGGGTGTTCGCGGAGATGGACCGCTTGCCGCTGAGGACATAGCTCACCGTGCTCGCCGAGACTCCGGCGTGCTGGGCGACCTCGGCGAGGGTGACCATCCAGCTCTCCAAGTTCTTTGTGAAGCGCTTCGACAGTGCGCGTTGATGAGTAAGGGGTGTGAGGGTGGTTCGACAGTAGCCCCAGCAGGTGTGGGTGTCCATAGGTCGTCGAAGCGCTTCGATGCGGATTTCGCCGAAGCCCTCGCGGGACCGGAGCCGCCACCGGGACGGCACTTCGATGCAACACCGTCGTCAGGCGCGCGACAAGTGCCGGGGGTGCTCGGCCCCCCTTCGGCTGAACGGACGCGCGAGGACTGGTGGGAGCGTCCGGATTCGGGTACCAACGATCCAGTAGCACTGGTCGGTAACGAAACGGTCCTCCATCTTCTAGTTGCGGCGAGGTGCCCCTCATGTCCGCTTCCACCACTCCTTCGTCCCGTCCCGCCGTCACCGAGCGGGAGGCCCGTGAGGTGGCGGAGGCCGCCCGGGAACAGCACTGGCGCAAGCCCAGCTTCGCCAAGGAGCTGTTCCTCGGCCGCTTCCGGCTCGACCTCATCCACCCCCACCCCCTCCCGGCCGGCGAGGCGGCCGAGCGCGGCGAGGAGTTCCTCGCCAAGCTCCGCGACTTCGTCGAGACCAAGGTCGACGGGGCCCTCATCGAGCGCGAGGCCCGGATCCCCGACGAGGTGATCGACGGGCTGAAGGAGCTCGGCGCCTTCGGCATGAAGATCGACACCAAGTACGGCGGCCTCGGCCTCGGGCAGGTGTACTACAACAAGGCGCTCGCCCTGGCCGGCTCCGCGAGCCCCGCGATCGGCGTGCTGCTCTCCGCGCACCAGTCGATCGGCGTGCCCCAGCCCCTGAAGCTGTTCGGCACCCAGGAGCAGCGGGAGCGCTTCCTGCCGCGCTGCGCCCGTACGGACATCAGCGCCTTCCTGCTCACCGAACCCGACGTCGGCTCCGACCCGGCGCGCCTGGCCACCACGGCGATCCCGGACGGCGACGACTACGTCCTGGACGGCGTGAAGCTGTGGACCACCAACGGCGTCGTCGCCGACCTGCTGGTCGTCATGGCCCGGGTCCCGAAGAGCGAGGGCCACCGCGGCGGCATCACCGCCTTCGTCGTCGAGACGAACTCGCCGGGCGTCACCGTCGAGAACCGCAACGCCTTCATGGGCCTGCGCGGCATCGAGAACGGCGTCACCCGCTTCCACCAGGTCCGCGTCCCCGCCGCCAACCGCGTCGGCGAGGAGGGCCAGGGCCTGAAGATCGCCCTGACCACCCTCAACACCGGGCGCCTGTCGCTGCCGGCCTCCTGCGTCGCGGCCGGCAAATGGTGCCTGAAGATCGCCCGGGAGTGGACGGCGGCCCGCGAGCAGTGGGGCAAGCCCGTCGCGCACCACGAGGCGGTCGGCTCCAAGATCTCCTTCATCGCGGCCACCACCTTCGCCCTGGAGGCCGTGACCGACCTGGCCTCCCAGATGGCCGACGAGGACCGCAACGACATCCGCATCGAAGGCGCCCTCGCCAAGCTGTACGCCTCCGAGATGGCCTGGACGATGGCCGACGAGCTGGTCCAGATCCGCGGGGGCCGCGGATTCGAGACGGCCGACTCCCTGCGGGCCCGCGGCGAGCGCGGTGTCCCGGCCGAGCAGCTGCTGCGCGACCTGCGCATCAACCGCATCTTCGAGGGCTCCACCGAGATCATGCACCTGCTGATCGCGCGCGAGGCCGTCGACGCCCACCTGTCGGTCGCCGGTGACCTCATCGACCCCGGGAAGTCCCTGGGCGACAAGGCCAGGGCCGGCGCGAACGCGGGCGTCTTCTACGCCAAGTGGCTGCCGAAACTGGTCGCCGGCCCCGGTCAGCTCCCCGCCTCCTACGGCGAGTTCAGACACGACGTGGACCTCTCCGGCCACCTGCGCTACGTCGAGCGCACCGCCCGCAAGCTCGCCCGCTCCACCTTCTACGCCATGTCCCGCTGGCAGGGCCGGATGGAGTCCAAGCAGGGCTTCCTCGGCCGGATCGTCGACATCGGCGCCGAACTGTTCGCCATGAGCGCGTCCTGCGTGCGGGCGGAGCTCCTGCGCGGCCAGGGCGACCACGGCCGCGAGGCCTACCAGCTGGCCGACGTCTTCTGCCGCCAGTCCCGCATCCGGATCGAGGAACTCTTCACCCGCCTGTGGACCAACACCGACCACCTCGACCGCAAGGTCGTCAAGGGCGTCCTGTCCGGCACGTACGAGTGGCTGGAGCAGGGCATCGTCGACCCGTCGGGCGAGGGTCCCTGGATCGCGGACGCGACACCGGGGCCGTCCCGGAAGGAGAACGTCCACCGGCCGATCCGATAGGTCCGGCCCTCCCGGGGGCGTGCACAGGTGTGGCGCGCGCCCCCGGGAAGGGGATGCGCTGTCCTCACACACCGGCCTTACGGCAACAATGGAGCAATGAGCGACAGTCCAGCCCCCCTCGCCGATCCGCACCTCGTCTACGACCCCGTGGCGGGCGACGGCCCCAAGGACGTGGTGATCCTCGGCTCCACCGGGTCCATCGGCACCCAGGCCATCGACCTCGTGCTGCGCAACCCCGACCGGTTCCGGGTCACCGGCCTCTCGGCCAACGGCGGCCGGATCGCCCTCCTCGCCGAGCAGGCGTACCGGCTGCGGGTGCGGACGGTCGCGGTCGCCCGCGAGGACGTCGTACCGGCCCTGCGCGAGGCGCTCACCGCGCAGTACGGCCCCGGCGAGCCGCTCCCCGAGCTCCTCACCGGCCCGGACGCGGCCACCCACCTGGCGGCGTCCGACTGCCACACCGTCCTGAACGGCATCACCGGCTCCATCGGACTCGCCCCGACCCTGGCCGCCCTGGAGGCGGGCCGCACCCTCGCGCTGGCGAACAAGGAGTCACTCATCGTCGGCGGGCCGCTGGTCAAGGCCCTCGCCAAGCCCGGGCAGATCATCCCGGTCGACTCCGAGCACGCCGCCCTCTTCCAGGCCCTGGCCGCCGGCACCCGCGCCGACGTCCGCAAGCTCGTCGTCACCGCCTCCGGCGGCCCCTTCCGCGGCCGCACCAAGGCCGAGCTGGCGAACGTCACCGTCGAGGACGCCCTCGCCCACCCCACCTGGGCCATGGGCCCGGTCATCACGATCAACTCCGCGACCCTCGTCAACAAGGGCCTGGAGGTCATCGAGGCACACCTCCTCTACGACATTCCCTTCGACCGCATTGAGGTGGTCGTGCATCCCCAGTCGTATGTCCACTCGATGGTTGAGTTCACGGATGGATCGACACTGGCCCAGGCGACCCCGCCCGACATGCGCGGGCCCATCGCCATCGGCCTCGGCTGGCCCGAGCGGGTGCCCGACGCGGCGCCCACCTTCGACTGGAGCAAGGCCTCGACCTGGGAGTTCTTCCCGCTCGACAACGAGGCCTTCCCCTCGGTGAACCTCGCCCGGCACGTGGGCCAGCTCGCGGGCACCGCCCCGGCGGTGTTCAACGCGGCCAACGAGGAGAGCGTGGAGGCCTTCCGTCAGGGGGCACTGCCCTTCGACGGGATCATGGACACCGTCACCCGGGTCGTCGAGGAGCACGGCACGCCGCGTACGGGAACTCCGCTCACCGTGTCGGACGTCCTCGAAGCGGAGACCTGGGCGCGGACCCGGGCCCGGGAACTGGCGGCACAGACGGCGGAGGCCCGTGCATGACGACCCTGATGTTCATCCTCGGCATAGTCCTCTTCGCGGTCGGCCTGCTCGTCTCGATCGCGTGGCACGAGCTGGGGCACCTGTCCACCGCCAAGCTCTTCGGCATCCGTGTGCCGCAGTACATGGTCGGCTTCGGGCCCACGATCTTCTCGCGCAACAAGGGCGAGACGGAGTACGGCATCAAGGCCATCCCGTTCGGCGGCTACATCCGCATGATCGGCATGTTCCCGCCCGGCCCCGACGGCCGGATGGAAGCCCGCTCCACCTCCCCGTGGCGCGGCATGATCGAGGACGCCCGCACCGCCGCCTACGAGGAACTCCAGCCGGGCGACGAGAAGCGCATGTTCTACACGCGCGCCCCCTGGAAGCGCGTGATCGTCATGTTCGCGGGCCCCTTCATGAACCTGATCCTGGCGGTGGCGCTGTTCCTCACGGTCCTGATGGGCTTCGGAATCACCCAGCAGACCACCACGGTCAGCTCGGTCTCGCAGTGCGTCATCGCGCAGAACGAGAACCGCGACAAGTGCGGGAAGGGCGACCCGGCCGCCCCCGCCGCCGCGGCGGGCCTCAAGGCGGGCGACAAGATCGTCTCCTTCAACGGGGTGAAGACCGACGACTGGAACGAGCTGTCCGACCTGATCCGCGCCACCCCCGGTAAGGAGGTGCCGATCGTCGTCGACCGCAAGGGCCAGGACCTCACCCTGCACGCGAAGATCGCCACCAACCAGGTCGCCAGGAAGGACGCGAGCGGCCAGATCGTCCAGGGGCAGTACGTCCAGGCCGGATTCCTCGGCTTCAGCGCCGCCACGGGTGTGGTCAAGCAGGACTTCGGCGAGTCCGTGACCTGGATGGGCGACCGGATCGGCGAGGCCGTCGACTCCCTCGCCGCCCTCCCCGGCAAGATCCCGGCCCTGTGGAACGCGGCCTTCGACGGAGCCCCGCGCGAGGCCGACTCCCCGATGGGCGTGGTCGGCGCGGCCCGCGTCGGCGGTGAGATCTTCACCCTCGACATCCCGCCCACCCAGCAGCTGGCCATGGCCCTGATGCTGGTCGCCGGCTTCAACCTCTCGCTGTTCCTGTTCAACATGCTCCCGCTGCTGCCGCTCGACGGCGGTCACATCGCGGGCGCGCTGTGGGAGTCGCTGCGCCGCAACACGGCCAAGGTGCTGCGCAGGCCGGACCCGGGCCCCTTCGACGTGGCGAAGCTCATGCCGGTCGCCTACGTCGTCGCGGGGATCTTCATCTGCTTCACGATCCTGGTGCTGATCGCGGACGTGGTGAACCCGGTGAAAATCTCCTAGTCATACGGCGTTCACGGCGGCCCGGCAGACTTTTCGCCGGGCCGCCCCCCATCGAGTGGCCCGGCGGGTGGGATGTGCTCGCCCCGAGGCATGTGCCGTAATCTCGAATCTCGGAGCCCGCTGCTCACGGGACCGGACCTTGATCCACGACTTGGGGTTGCACAGCAGATGACTGCGATTTCTCTCGGCATGCCGTCCGTTCCGACCAAGCTCGCCGAGCGCCGGAAGAGCCGCCAGATCCAGGTCGGGACCGTGGCCGTCGGCGGGGACGCCCCCGTGTCGGTGCAGTCGATGACCACGACGCGCACCTCGGACATCGGCGCGACGCTGCAGCAGATCGCCGAACTGACCGCTTCCGGCTGCCAGATCGTCCGCGTCGCCTGCCCGACCCAGGACGACGCCGACGCGCTCGCGACCATCGCGCGCAAGTCGCAGATCCCGGTGATCGCGGACATCCACTTTCAGCCGAAGTACGTGTTCGCGGCGATCGAGGCGGGCTGCGCCGCCGTCCGCGTCAACCCCGGCAACATCAAGCAGTTCGACGACAAGGTCAAGGAGATCGCGAAGGCGGCCCGGGACCACGGCACCCCGATCCGCATCGGCGTCAACGCCGGCTCCCTCGACCGGCGCCTGCTCCAGAAGTACGGCAAGGCGACCCCCGAGGCCCTCGTCGAGTCGGCCCTGTGGGAGGCGTCCCTCTTCGAGGAGCACGACTTCCGCGACATCAAGATCTCCGTCAAGCACAACGACCCGGTCGTCATGATCGAGGCCTACAAGCAGCTCGCCGCCCAGTGCGACTACCCGCTGCACCTCGGCGTCACGGAGGCGGGCCCGGCCTTCCAGGGCACGATCAAGTCGGCGGTCGCCTTCGGCGCGCTCCTCTCCCAGGGCATCGGCGACACGATCCGCGTCTCGCTCTCGGCGCCCCCCGCCGAGGAGGTCAAGGTCGGCATCCAGATCCTGGAGTCCCTGAACCTCAAGGAGCGCGGCCTGGAGATCGTCTCCTGCCCCTCCTGCGGCCGCGCCCAGGTCGACGTCTACAAGCTCGCCGAAGAGGTGACGGCCGGCCTCACCGGCATGGACGTCCCCCTCCGCGTCGCCGTCATGGGCTGCGTCGTCAACGGCCCCGGCGAGGCCCGCGAGGCCGACCTCGGCGTCGCCTCCGGCAACGGCAAGGGCCAGATCTTCGTCAAGGGCGAGGTCATCAAGACCGTCCCCGAGTCCAAGATCGTGGAGACCCTCATCGAGGAGGCCATGAAGCTGGCCGAGCAGATGGAGAAGGACGGCGTGACCTCGGGCGAGCCGTCGGTGGCGGTCGCGGGCTGACCACTTGGCGACGTCGGTGCCCGCGCCCCGCTCTTCCGGGGGCGCGGGGAACTGCGCGAACGGCCCCGATGCTCCCGCGTACGCCCTCCTACCGTCGCTCCCGGGCTCCGAGGCGTCTCACCCGAGCAGCGCAGCTATAGTGCGGGGACCAGCAACCCCAGTTCGTGAGGCCCGCACGTGTTGACGCAGACCACCTCACGGGTCCTCGAACCGAGCGACCTGGACGCCGCGCTCGCCGTCCTCGACCGCGAGCCGGTCGCGAACGCCTTCGTGACGTCCCGCGTTCAGATCGCCGGACTCGACCCGTGGCGGCTCGGCGGTGAGATGTGGGGCTGGTACGAGGACGGCGTACTCGCCTCCCTCTGCTACGCCGGCGCCAACCTGGTCCCGATCTGCGCGGGCCCGCGCGCCGTCCGCGCCTTCGCCGACCGCGCCCGCCGGGCCGGTCGCCGCTGTTCCTCCATCGTCGGCCCCTCCGGCGCCACCTCCGACCTGTGGCGCCTCCTGGAACCCCAGTGGGGCCCGGCCCGCGACGTCCGCCGCCACCAGCCGCTCATGGTCACCGACCGCCCCTCGGCCGACGTCACCCCGGACCCCTACGTCCGTCGCGTCCGCAAGGACGAGATGGAGACGGTCATGCCGGCGTGCGTGGCCATGTTCACCGAAGAGGTCGGCGTCTCCCCGCTGGCCGGCGACGGCGGCCTGCTCTACCAGGCACGCGTCGCCGAACTCGTCGGCTCCGGCCGCGCCTTCGCCCGCTTCGACGCGGACGGCAAGGTCGTCTTCAAGGCCGAGATCGGCGCCGCGACGGACCGCGCCTGCCAGATCCAGGGCGTGTGGGTGGCCCCCGAACACCGGGGCACGGGCCTGGCGGCCCCCGGCATGGCGGCGGTCCTGCGCTACGCCCTCGCCGATGTCGCCCCGGTCGTGAGCCTGTACGTCAACGACTTCAACACCGCGGCCAGGCGGGCCTACCAGCGGGTGGGCTTCGAGGAAGTGGGAGCTTTCATGAGCGTGCTGTTCTGAACGCCCCCGAAGCGGCGCGGGGAACTGCGCGACCAGCCACGTCCGAGCCCGCACCCGGCCATGAACGGCAACCCCCCTGTAGGCTCCCCGCCATGGACCTGGTGATCGGCCCACTCGACCTCTCCGCCCACGTAGACGAGGCGCTGGCCGTCCAAGCCGTGGCCTTCGGCCTGGGCCCGGACGAGGTAGCGGTCCGCCGCCAGATCGTCCTGCGCCACATGACGTACCCGGGGGCGAGAGCCCTCGGCGCCACAGCCGACGGCAGGCTCGTCGGCTTCGTCTACGGCATGCCCAACGACCGTACCCACTGGTGGTCCACCGTCGTCGAGCCCTACCTCCGCGCACTGCGCAACGACCCCTGGCTCGACCACTCCTTCGTGATCACCGAACTGCACGTCCACCCGGCCTACCAGAACCGCGGCCTCGGACGCTCCCTCATCACCACGATCACCGACGGCGCCGACGAACCCCGGTCGATCCTCTCCGCGATCGACACCGACAGCCCGGCCCGCGCCCTCTACCGCTCCCTCGGCTACCAGGACCTGGCCCGCCAGGTCCTCTTCCCCAGCGCGCCGAAGCCGTACGCGGTGATGGGCGCCCCTCTGCCGCTGCGCCGCGGATAACCGATTTCCACCGCCGCGCACCCCCCGGATAACCTCCTGCCATCACCTTCCCCCGCTCTCGGCTCCGCTCGAGCGAGGGACCCCCAGCAGCAGGAGCAGAGGAACCATGGCAAACGCACCGGTCCAGCGCATGTCCCAGTTGTTGGCGAAGACGTTGCGCGACGACCCGGCCGACGCCGAGGTCCTCAGCCACAAGCTCCTCGTCCGCGCCGGCTACGTACGCCGCACCGCCGCCGGCATCTGGAGCTGGCTGCCCCTCGGCAAGAAGGTGCTGTCCAACGTCGAGCGGATCGTCCGTGAGGAGATGGACGCGGTAGGCGCCCAGGAGGTCCTGCTCCCCGCCATCCTGCCGCGCGAGCCCTACGAGGCCACCGGCCGCTGGGAGGAATACGGCCCCGAGCTGTTCCGCCTGCAGGACCGCAAGGGCGGCGACTACCTCCTCGGCCCCACCCACGAGGAGATCTTCACCCTCCTGGTGAAGGACCAGGCGTCGTCCTACAAGGACCTGCCGGTCATCCTCTACCAGATCCAGAACAAGTACCGCGACGAGGCCCGCCCCCGCGCCGGCATCCTGCGCGGCCGTGAGTTCCTCATGAAGGACTCCTACTCCTTCGACACCGAGGACGAGGGCCTCGCCAAGTCCTACGCCCTGCACCGCGAGGCCTACCAGAAGATCTTCGCGCGCCTCGGCCTCGACTACCGCATCTGCGCGGCGACCGCGGGCGCCATGGGCGGGTCCAAGTCCGAGGAGTTCCTCGCCCCGGCCGAGGCCGGCGAGGACACCTTCGCCGACTGCCCGAACTGCGACTTCGCCGCCAACACCGAGGCGATCACGTACGAGTTGACGTCCGTCGACGCCTCCGGCGTGCCGGCCGCCGAGGACATCCCGACCCCCGACACCCCGACCATCGAGACCCTCGCCGCCCACCTCGGCGTCCCGGCCTCGGCCACGCTGAAGAACCTCCTCGTGAAGGTCGACGGCGAGATCGTCGCCGTCGGCGTCCCCGGGGACCGCGAGGTCGACATGGACAAGGTCGAGGCGCACTTCGCCCCGGCCGCCGTCGAGCTGGTCACCGAGACGGACTTCGCCGCCCGCCCCGACCTGGTCCGCGGCTACGTCGGACCGCAGGGCCTGGACAAGGTCACGTACATCGCCGACCCGCGCGTCGCCCCCGGCACGGCCTGGATCACCGGCGCCAACCAGGCCGGCACGCACACGAAGAACGTCGTCGCGGGCCGTGACTTCGAGGTCGACCAGTACGTCGACGCCGTCGTCGTGCAGGAGGGCGACCCGTGCCCCAAGTGCGGCACCGGCCTCGTCCTCGACCGCGCCATCGAGATCGGCCACATCTTCCAGCTGGGCCGCAAGTACGCCGACGCCCTGAAGCTCGACGTCCTCGGCCAGAACGGCAAGCCGGTCCGCGTCACCATGGGCTCCTACGGCATCGGCGTCTCCCGCGCGGTGGCCGCCCTCGCCGAGCAGAGCGCCGACGACAAGGGCCTGTGCTGGCCCGCCGAGGTCGCCCCGGCCGACGTCCACGTGGTCGCCGCCGGCAAGGCCCTCCAGACCGAACTGGCCCTGGACATCTCCCAGAAGCTGGCCGCGGCCGGTGTCCGAGTCCTGGTCGACGACCGCCCCGGCGTCTCCCCGGGCGTCAAGTTCACCGACTCCGAGCTGATCGGCGTACCGCAGATCCTCGTGGCCGGCCGGCGCGCGGCCGACGGCGTGGTGGAACTGAAGGACCGCCGCACCGGCGAGCGCGAGGAACTGACGGTCGAGGAGGCCGTCGCCCGCCTCACGGCGTAGCCCCGGGAGAGCCGGGCGGACGCCGCTCCGGTCCGCCCGGGCCCTCGGGCCTTCGAAGCAGGAACCTGACGGATTTCGGGGCCGGACCTATCCGGAGTCCCGGGCCGGGCCGAGCCCGAGTCCCGGGTCGGGCCGATCCGGAGTTCCGGGTCGGCTCTAACAGGAGTTCCGGGTCGGGCCGAGCCCGAGTCCCGGGTCGGCTCTAACAGGAGTTCCGGGTCGCGCCGAGCCCGAGTCCCGGGCCGATCCCGAGTTCCGGGCCGGGCCGATCCCGAGTTCCGGGTCGGGCCGAACCGGAGGGCGGGTCCGCGGTCCGTCCCCCGAACCCCACCGATCGGTTCCGCGCCCTACAGCCACCCCGCGAATTCCAGCAACAACTCCGCATCCCGCGGCCGCCCGACCCGCCCCGCCCGCACGCCCGACTCCACGGCCCGGAACAGCGTCCAGCCCCGCAGCCGCTCCTGGTCCACGTCGAGGGACTCGGCGAGCCGCTTCACCCGCCGCCGGGTGGTGGCCGGGCCGGACGGCTGGGCGATCAGGTCCTCCACCCGGTCCCGGACCAGCCGCGCCAGATCGAAGGCGCACTCGCCGACCACCGGGTCGGGCCCCACGGCCAGCCACGGCATCCGCTCCCCGCCGAGCACCTTGCTCTGCCGGAACGTGCCGTGCAGCAGCCGGTGCTCGGGCGGCGCGGCCAGCAACTCCTCACGCGCCGCCAGCGCCGGCTCGACCAGCGCGGCCACCTCGGGCACGGCCCGGGCCCGCGCCCGCATCGCCTCGGCCTGCCGCCCGGTCCGTTCGGCGACCGTCTCGAAGGGGAAGTCGGCGGGTGGCTCCACCCACAGCCGCCGCAGCGTTCCCGCCGCCTCCAGCAGCGCCTTCGCCTCCGGCAGCGACCGCACCGACACATCCGGATGCAGCCGCTCCAGCAGCAGCACGCCCTCGGTCGACGTGGCTTCGAGCAGCTGTACGGCACCGCGCCCGGCCCAGTGCACGAGCGCGGCCCGCTCCGCCTCCGGACGGGCCCGGCCCGGCGCCAGCTTGAGCACGGCGGGCGTCCCGTCGGCCGCCCGCACCAGCACGACCAGGCTGCTGCGCCCACCGGGCACCTGCACCCGCTCCACGGTCAACTCGCGTAGCGCGACGGCCTGCTGCGCCGCCTCGGGCAGCTTCTCCAGCCAGTCGTCACCGTCCGGCGCCGTCTCACCGAGCGCCCTCACCAGACGCTTCGGCGGTTCGAAAACCATGCGCGAGTCGTTCCCTTCGTGCTGTCCGCGGTGCGTGCCCTGCGCGGGTCACGCCGTCGGCGCCGCCGAGGGCGGGGCCGTGCCGGCCCGCTCGGCGAGCCCAGGGAAGGCTACGCTCTCGCCGCGCCAGCGCACCGCCCGCACCGCCGCCTCCCGCAGCGCCTCGGCAGCCAGCGCCCGCCGCCCACCGCCCGCCGCGCGCACCAGGTCGGCGTACACCCCGGCCACCCGGTCCTCCAGCTCGGCGGCGAGCCGCACGGCCGCCGCCGCGTCCGGCACCTGGAAGGGCAGTGCGTAACCGGCCGACGCGGCCACCGGCCGGCCCCCCAGGTCCTTGACCTCGCGCACCAGCGCGTCCCTGCGCGCCCGGTGGGCGTCGTACGCCGTGGCCGCCTCGGTGCGCCGCCCCTCGCCGATCCTCCCGCCGACGACGCCGTACCCGTAGACCGCCGCGTGCTCGGCCGCCAGCGCGGCCTGCAGTGCCCGCAGCTCCCCGTCCTTCTCCGCGCTCACGCGTCACCCTTCGTCAGCAGGTACACATGCGCCGTCCCGGCCGCCGCCACCGACGCCAGCAGCCGCGCCAGCTCGCCCGGAACCCCGCCCAGCGCCTTCACCCGCCGGTCGGCGAGCTCCCGCTCCGCCGCGGCGAGCCCGGCGAGGGCGTCCTTGTCGTTCCCCGGCACCTCCGTCGACGGCGACGGAGAGGCCGACGCGGACACCGCAGCCGACGGGGACGCCGAAGGCGATGCTTTTCGGCCACCGCCGAACGCCTGCACGTGCCGTACGACCTCCTCGCGCAGCGGCCCCAGCAGGCCCGTGAGCCCCGGCCGGGCGGCGATCACCGCGTCGTAGCGCTCCGCCAGCCCCTCGCTGTCGCGCGCCGCACGCGCGCGTGCCCGGTCGGCGGCAGCCGTACCGTCCCCGGCCGGGCCGCCGGGGTCCCCGCCGGTGCAGCCCGAGAGGGCGAGGGCCGCCGGGGCGACGGCGAGCAGACTCCTTCTGCGCGGCCCCGAGCGGGTACGCGGCGATGGGGGGAACGGCACGTCAGACGTCCTCGGGGCTCGTGTCGAGAAACATTCGAGAAACACTTCGAGAGAGAAGGGACCGCAAGGGCTGCACGCCCGTGATCACGGTACCCGGGCCTGCGTCCGGCATCACTCAGCGGCACCGTTCGTGACCGGGTGGACGGCAACACTCCCCGCGACCGGATACCCTTTGACCAGACACGCGACCCATCCCACAACAGCACACGCGGCCGAGGAGTCACCCGGATGAGCACCACCCAGAGCGAGAGGCTGCGAGAGCTACTGGAACCGCTCGTCAGCTCCCAGGGCCTGGATCTCGAGGAGATCGAGGTGGACTCCGTCGGACGCAAGCGTGTGCTGCGCGTCGTCGTCGACTCGGACACGGGCGCCGACCTGGACCAGATCGCCGATGTGAGCCGTGCGCTCTCGGCGAAGCTCGACGAGACGGACGCGATGGGCGAGGGCGAGTACACCCTCGAGGTCGGCACCCCGGGCGCGGAGCGCCTCCTCTCGGAGCACCGCCACTACGTCCGCGCCACGGACCGGCTGGTGAAGTTCCAGCTGGCCGAGGGTGACGAACTGGTCGCCAGGATCCTGAAGGTCGACGACGAGGGTGTGGACACCGAGGTGCCCGGCGTGAAGGGCCGCAAGGCCACCGCGCGCAGGATCGCCTTCGACGACGTCGTCCGGGCGCGTGTCCAGGTCGAGTTCAGCCGCAAGGACAAGAAGGAAGAGGAGGCGTAGCCGTGGACATCGACATGAGCGCCCTGCGGGGCTTGGTTCGGGAGAAGGAGATCTCCTTCGACCTGCTGGTCGAGGCGATCGAGTCGGCCCTCCTCATCGCCTACCACCGCACCGAGGGAAGCCGCCGTCACGCGCGCGTGGAGCTCAACCGGGAGACCGGCCATGTGACCGTGTGGGCGAAGGAGGACCCCGACGACCTCGAGGAGGGCCAGGAGGCCCGCGAGTTCGACGACACCCCGTCCGGTTTCGGCCGCATCGCCGCCACCACGGCCAAGCAGGTCATCCTGCAGCGCCTGCGCGACGCCGAGGACGACGCGACGCTCGGTGAGTACGCCGGCCGCGAGGGCGACATCGTCACCGGAGTGGTCCAGCAGGGCCGCGACCCGAAGAACGTGCTCGTCGACATCGGCAAGCTGGAGGCCATCCTGCCCGTGCAGGAGCAGGTGCCGGGCGAGACCTACCCGCACGGCATGCGCCTGCGCTCCTACGTCGTCCGGGTGGCCAAGGGCGTCCGCGGGCCCTCCGTCACCCTGTCGCGCACGCACCCCAACCTGGTGAAGAAGCTCTTCGCCCTGGAGGTGCCGGAGATCGCCGACGGTTCGGTGGAGATCTCCGCGATCGCCCGCGAGGCCGGCCACCGCACGAAGATCGCCGTACGGTCCACCCGCTCGGGCCTGAACGCCAAGGGCGCCTGCATCGGCCCCATGGGCGGCCGTGTACGCAACGTCATGGCCGAGCTGAACGGTGAGAAGATCGACATCGTGGACTGGTCGGACGACCCGGCCGACATGGTGGCGAACGCGCTGTCCCCGGCCCGGGTCTCCAAGGTGGAGATCGTGGACATGGCGACCCGGTCGGCCCGGGTGACCGTGCCCGACTACCAGCTGTCCCTGGCCATCGGCAAGGAGGGGCAGAACGCCCGCCTCGCGGCCCGGCTGACCGGCTGGCGGATCGACATCCGCCCGGACACCGAGCCGGCCGCGGCCGGCTCCGAGGAATAGATCCAAGCCGCGCGCCGTTCAGATCACGACAGGTTCATGCGCGGCAACTGTTCGAATCCTGCCCCAAAGGGGTGAGGAGCGTACGGGGAGGTAGACTTAGCAGTGTCTGGCCGGACGCGCGCCCGCGCATGCCCTGAACGCACCTGTGTGGGGTGTCGGGAGCGAGCGGCCAAGGCCGAACTGCTGCGGATCGTAGCGATCAAGGACGCGTGCGTCCCTGATCCACGCGGTACGCTGCCCGGCCGGGGTGCGTACGTACACCCCGCACCGGTCTGTCTCGACCAGGCGGTACGCCGCCGGGCGTTCCCGAGGGCACTGCGCGTCCCGGGACCGCTCGACACAAAGGCGTTGCGCCAGTACGTCGAGCAGACGACAGTTGCCGAGCAGGCAACACGGTAAGACGTGCCGCACGGAACCCCGTGCGGCTAGGTACCTCGCGAGTCGAAAGCAGGTCGAGATTGCGATGAGCACTCGATGAGTACGCGATGAGTACGCCCATGAACTAGCGACGGTCCGGACGCAACCCGGACCTCAAAGGAGCGAAGTGGCTAAGGTCCGGGTCTACGAACTCGCCAAGGAGTTCGGCGTCGAGAGCAAGGTCGTCATGGCCAAGCTCCAGGAACTCGGTGAATTCGTCCGTTCGGCGTCTTCGACGATCGAAGCGCCCGTTGTACGCAAGCTGACGGACGCCCTCCAGCAGGGCAGCGGAGGCGGCAAGCCCGCCCCCGCCCGCAAGGCTGCCCCGGCGAAGCCGGGTGCCCCCTCTCCCGCGCAGGCCGCCCGTCCGGCCGCCCCGCGCCCGCCGGCCCCCAAGCCGGCCGCCGAGAAGCCCGCGGCTCCCGCCGCGCCGGCCACTCCCGGCCCCCGTCCCACCCCGGGCCCGAAGCCCGCGCCGCGGCCCGCCCCGGCGTCCCCGGCTCCGACCACGCCCGAGTTCACGGCACCCCCGGCGGCCCCCGCCGCACCGGCCGCCTCTCAGGGCCAGGGTCAGGGCCAGGGCTCCGGCCCGCGTCCGGGCGCCCCGCGTCCGGCCGGCCAGGCGCCGCGCCCCGGTGCCCCCCGTCAGGGCGGCCCCGGTCAGGGTGGCCAGGGCCGTGGTGACCGCGGCGACCGTCCCGGCGCTCCGCGCCCGGGTGGCGGCGCCCCGCGTCCCGGTGCCCGTCCGGCGGGTCCCCGTCCGGGCAACAACCCCTTCACCTCCGGCGGCTCCACCGGCATGGCGCGCCCGCAGGCGCCCCGTCCGGGCGGCGCCCCGCGTCCGGGCGGCCCCGGTGCGCCCGGTGGCGCCCCGCGTCCGCAGGGCCAGGGCGGCCAGGGCGGTCCCCGCCCGCAGGGTGCCGGCGGCGGTCCTCGTCCGCAGGCTCCGGGCGGCGCGCGTCCGACCCCGGGCGGCATGCCCCGTCCGCAGGGCGGCGGCCCGCGTCCCGGCGGCGGTCCCGGCGGACCGCGTCCGAACCCCGGCATGATGCCGCAGCGTCCGGCTGCCGGCCCGCGTCCCGGCGGCGGTGGCCCCGGCGGCCGCGGTCCCGGCGGCGGCGGTCGTCCCGGTGGCGGCGGCGGTCGCCCGGGTGGCGGCGGCTTCGCCGGTCGTCCCGGTGGCGGCGGTGGCGGTTTCGCCGGTCGTCCCGGTGGTCCCGGTGGCGGTGGCGGCGGTTTCGCCGGTCGTCCCGGTGGTCCCGGCGGCGGTGGCCGTCCCGGCTTCGGTGGTCGTCCCGGCGGTCCCGGTGGCCGTGGTGGCACGCAGGGTGCGTTCGGCCGTCCCGGCGGTCCGGCGCGTCGTGGCCGCAAGTCGAAGCGGCAGAGGCGCCAGGAGTACGAGGCCATGCAGGCCCCGTCGGTCGGCGGTGTGATGCTGCCTCGCGGCAACGGCGAGACCGTTCGCCTGTCGCGCGGTGCCTCGCTCACCGACTTCGCGGAGAAGATCAACGCCAACCCGGCGTCGCTCGTCGCGGTCATGATGAACCTCGGCGAGATGGTCACGGCCACGCAGTCCGTCTCCGACGAGACGCTGCAGCTCCTCGCCGACGAGATGAACTACACGGTTCAGATCGTCAGCCCGGAGGAGGAGGACCGCGAGCTCCTCGAGTCCTTCGACATCGAGTTCGGCGAGGACGAGGGCGACGAGGAGGACCTGATGGTCCGCCCGCCCGTCGTCACCGTCATGGGTCACGTCGACCACGGTAAGACCCGGCTCCTCGACGCCATCCGCAAGACGAACGTCATCGCGGGCGAGGCCGGCGGCATCACCCAGCACATCGGTGCCTACCAGGTCGCGACCGAGGTCAACGAGGAAGAGCGCAAGATCACCTTCATCGACACCCCGGGTCACGAGGCGTTCACCGCCATGCGTGCCCGTGGTGCGCGGTCGACGGACATCGCGATCCTCGTCGTCGCGGCCAACGACGGCGTCATGCCGCAGACGGTCGAGGCGCTCAACCACGCCAAGGCGGCCGAGGTCCCGATCGTCGTCGCGGTCAACAAGATCGACGTCGAGGGTGCCGACCCGACCAAGGTGCGCGGTCAGCTGACCGAGTACGGCCTGGTGGCCGAGGAGTACGGCGGCGACACCATGTTCGTCGACATCTCCGCCAAGCAGGGTCTGCACATCGACTCCCTGCTGGAGGCCGTGGTCCTCACCGCGGACGCCTCGCTCGACCTGCGGGCCAACCCGCACCAGGACGCGCAGGGCATCTCGATCGAGTCCCGCCTCGACCGCGGCCGTGGTGCCGTGTCGACGGTCCTCGTCCAGCGCGGCACTCTGCGGGTCGGCGACACCATGGTGGTCGGCGACGCGTACGGCCGAGTCCGGGCGATGCACGACGACAACGGCAACAGCGTCGCCGAGGCCGGTCCCTCGACGCCGGTTCAGGTCCTCGGCCTGACCAACGTCCCGGGTGCGGGCGACAACTTCCTGGTGGTCGACGAGGACCGTACGGCCCGTCAGATCGCCGAGAAGCGCGCCGCCCGTGAGCGCAACGCCGCGTTCGCCAAGCGCACGCGCCGCGTGTCGCTGGAGGACCTGGACAAGGTGCTGAAGGCCGGCGAGGTCCAGCAGCTGAACCTGATCATCAAGGGTGACGCTTCCGGATCCGTCGAGGCGCTCGAGTCCTCGCTGCTCCAGCTGGACGTCGGCGAAGAGGTCGACATCCGCGTCCTGCACCGTGGTGTCGGTGCGGTCACGGAGTCCGACATCGACCTGGCCATGGGCTCCGACGCCATCGTCATCGGCTTCAACGTGCGCGCCGCCGGGCGTGCGCAGCAGATGGCCGAGCGCGAGGGTGTCGACGTCCGGTACTACTCGGTCATCTACCAGGCGATCGAGGAGATCGAGGCGGCCCTCAAGGGCATGCTCAAGCCGGAGTACGAAGAGGTCGAGCTCGGTACGGCGGAGATCCGCGAGGTCTTCAAGTCGTCCAAGCTGGGCAACATCGCGGGTGTTCTCATCCGCTCCGGCGAGGTCAAGCGCAACACCAAGGCGCGCCTCATCCGCGACGGCAAGGTGGTCGCGGAGAACCTCAACATCGAGGGTCTGCGTCGCTTCAAGGACGACGTCACCGAGATCCGCGAAGGGTTCGAGGGCGGTATCAACCTCGGCAACTTCAACGACATCAAGGTCGACGACGTCATCGCGACGTACGAGATGCGCGAGAAGCCGCGCGTCTGACCTGAGCCACGATCGGGGCCGATCGGCGGGACTTATTCCGTCGATCGGCCCCGGCCGTTGCGTGTACGGTTCCCGTATCGGCGTCGAAGCGTGGCGCCCGTACCCCGAACCGGCGGGACATCCGGATACACACATGTATGTGGGGACTCTGTCCTTCGATCTGCTCCTCGGCGACGTCCACTCGCTCAAGGAAAAACGCTCTGTCGTCCGCCCGATCGTGGCCGAACTCCAGCGCAAGTACGGGGTGAGCGCGGCCGAGACGGGTAACCAGGACCTCCACCGCCGGGCCGAGATCGGGCTCGCGATGGTCTCGGGCGAGACGGGGCACCTCACCGACGTACTGGACCGCTGTGAGCGGCTCGTCGCCGGGCGGCCCGAAATCGAACTGCTCTCGGTTCGACGCAGGCTCCACAGCGACGAAGACTGAAGCAACAAGAAAGCACTTAAGGAGACGGACCAGTGGCCGACAACGCGCGCGCCAAAAGGCTGGCGGACCTCATCCGAGAGGTGGTGGCCCAGAAGCTGCAGCGCGGGATCAAGGACCCGCGGCTCGGCTCGCACGTCACCATCACGGACACCCGGGTGACGGGTGACCTCAGGGAGGCGACCGTCTTCTACACGGTGTACGGGGACGACGAGGAGCGCGTGGCGGCCGCAGCCGGCCTGGAGAGCGCCAAGGGCATCCTGCGCTCCGAGGTGGGCCGGGCCGCCGGTGTGAAGTTCACGCCGACCCTGACCTTCGTCATGGACGCCCTGCCGGACAACGCCCGCACCATCGAGGACCTCCTCGACAAGGCGCGCCAGTCCGACGAGAAGGTGCGCGAGGCGTCCGCGGGCGCCAAGTACGCCGGCGAGGCCGACCCGTACCGCAAGCCCGACGAGGCCGACGAGACGGACGACAGCACCGAATGACCCAGAAGCCCACCACGCCCGACGGCCTTGTCATCGTCGACAAGCCGTCGGGCTTCACTTCGCACGACGTCGTCGCCAAGATGCGCGGCATCGCCAGGACGCGACGCGTCGGGCACGCCGGCACCCTCGACCCGATGGCGACGGGCGTCCTCGTCCTCGGCGTCGAGAAGGCCACCAAGCTCCTCGGCCACCTCGCGCTGACCGAGAAGGAGTACCTGGGCACCATCCGGCTCGGGCAGAACACCCTCACGGACGACGCCGAGGGGGATATCACCTCCTCCGTGGACGCCTCCGAGGTCACCCGCGACGCCATCGACGCCGGTGTCGCCGCGCTGACCGGCGACATCATGCAGGTGCCCTCCAAGGTCAGCGCCATCAAGATCAACGGCGTGCGGTCGTACAAGCGGGCCCGCGAGGGCGAGGAGTTCGAGATCCCGGCCCGGCCGGTCACCGTCTCGTCCTTCGGCGTGTACGACGTCCGGGACGCCGTCGCCGACGACGGCACGGCCGTCCTCGACCTGGTCGTCTCGGTCGTCTGCTCCTCCGGCACCTACATCCGGGCCCTGGCGCGCGATCTGGGTGCCGGTCTGGGGGTCGGCGGTCACCTCACCGCGCTGCGCCGCACCCGCGTCGGCCCGTACAAGCTGGACGCGGCCCGCACCCTCGACCAGCTCCAGGAGGAGCTGACCGTGATGCCGATGGCCGAGGCCGCCGCGGCCGCGTTCCGCCGGTGGGACGTCGACGCCCGGCGGGCCAAGCTGCTCACCAACGGCGTCCGGCTGGAGATGCCCGAGACGTACGCGGGCTCCGGCCCCGTCGCCGTCTTCGACCCGGAGGGCCGCTTCCTCGCGCTCGTCGAGGAGCAGCGGGGCAAGGCCAGGAGTCTGGCCGTCTTCGCCTGACGGACCGCCGAGCGGGTGTCCGCCCGTGGAGCGGCGGCCACGGGGTACCTCCACTGCCGCCGCTCCACGGTCCCCCTCGGTTCCCCCACCCCTAGGCTTATCCAGCCGCCCCCGTTCCTTCACCCGTTTGTGCGGGCGCTCGGAGTGAACCGGGGGAGCGGAAGGGGGCGCTTTCACGGAGCGATCTGTCCTGCTGATCATCCCGCCCCTACTGTCGAACACGAGGGCACGGGTGTACGGCGGGGAGGCTCGACGATGGCGTCGCGGAACCGGTCCCGGGAGACGGACGACAGCCCACAAGGCTCCCCGGACCGCCCCGGAACAGCAGGGCACGAGGGCGGGGCGGTGCCGTGGTCCGGGGCAGGGCACAAGGGCGGGGCGGTCCCGGGCTCCCGGACGGCGGGGCCCGAGGGGAGGGCGCCCCTCGCCCCTGGGACAGCGGGGCCCGAGGGTGAGGCAGTGCACGGCCCCGGGACAACAGGGCCCGAGGGGCGGGCGTTCCCCGGCCCCGGGACAGCGGGACATGACGTGGGGGCCGTCCCCGGCGACCGTCTCGTCCGTGTCCACGATCCGGCCGGCCGCCCCCGCGGCACCGGCTTCCTGGCCGACCACCACGGCACACTGATCACCAGCCACGAGGCCGTCGACGGCCTGCCCCGGCTCGTGCTGCACGGGGCCGGTGGCCGCCGCCGGGTCGTGTCCGCCGACGCCGTCACCCCGCTGCCCGCGCTGGACCTGGCGCTCGTACGGACCGAGGGGCTCGGTGTGGCGCCGATGCCCGTGACCGTGCGGGAGGGGCCGGGAACCGGCGCCTATGTACGGATCGCCGCGGGCGGCTGGCGCGAGGCGCGGGTGCTCGGCCCGGCCTCCGTGACGTATGCGGCCGCGGACCGTTTCCACCGCCTCGACGACGTGCTGGAGCTGGCGGTCGGCACGGCGGGGCGGGACGCGCTGCGACTGGGCGGGGGAGCGGCCGGCGGCCCCGTGCTCGACGCCGGGACCGGCGCCGTCGTCGGAGTCCTCGGCACCGCGCTCAGCTCCGGCCATCGTGACGTCGGGTTCGCCGTACCGCTGCGTGCGGGGGCCCGCGGAGCGGTGGGCCCGCTCGCCGGGCTGCTCGCCGAGAACGCCGCGACGGTCCCCGCCTTCGGGGCCGATCTGAACCTCGCCGGGGTGCTGGAACTGACCAGCGGATCGGCGGCTCTGGACGGTCCGCCCGGCGGGACGGGAGTCCCGGAGCCGGTCGAACGGGCGGGTGTGGCCGCCGAGTTCGACGCCTTCGCGGCAGGCACGGCGGCCGTCGCCGGCCTCGTCGGGGCACCCGGCAGCGGTCGTACGACCGAACTCGCCGCGCTCGCCGCGCGCCGCGGCCGCAGCGGGTACCCCACGCTCTGGCTGCGTGGCTGCGACCTGCGGGACGACGACACGTCGGTGGCGGACGCGGTCCGCAGGGCCCTCACCCGGGCCGTCCCCGTCGTGGCCGGCGCGCAGGCCTCCTCTCCGCACGCCCTGCCCTCCCCGGCCGGCCCGGGGGACATGACCCCCGAACGCCTCGCGCGCCTGGCCGGGTCTGTCGGCAGGCCCCTGCTGCTCCTGCTGGACGACCCCGAGGGGATGCCCCCGGCGGTGGCCCGCCGTCTGGCCGACTGGGCGGGCGGGACCCTGCGGTGGCTCACGGAGACGGGAGCGCGGCTGGTGACGGCCTGCCGGCCGGAGTACTGGGAGGAGGTGTGCGGCCTGCTGCACCGTCCGGCGTGCGTACGACTCGGCGACCTCACCGAGGACGAGGCCCGGGAGGCCCGGCTGCGGTACGGCATCGGCGAGGGCGCCCTCGCCGGCACCGACGCCCGGCACCCCCTCACCCTGCGCCTGCTCGCCGAGATCCGGGACGAGCTCACCGACGCGTCCGCAACGCCGGTCCTGCTCACCGGCCCCGTCGGCCGGGACGAGGTCTTCTCCGCCTACCTGGACCTGATGTCACTGCGCATCGCCACCCGGCTGGCCACGGGCAACGGCCTGCACGGCACGGCCGTACGCCGCCTGGCGGCCGGGGTCGCCGGGCAGGTGCACGAGGCCGCCCGGCGCGGCCTCGGCCCGGGGCAGGGGGACCTGGACCGGGCGGCGTTCGAGGCGGTGTTCCCGTGGGGCAGAGGGCCGGAGCGGCTGGGCGGCTGCTCCGGCTGGGCGTCGGCCGTGCTCGCCGAGGGCCTGCTCGTTCCGGCCGGGCCCGGCTACCGCTTCGCGCACGAGGGACTGGCCGACTGGCTCCAGGGCACGCACCTCGACCTCGACGAGGCCCTGCACGCCCTCGTCCACCGCGGCGAGGACGCGCAGACCGACCCTGTGCCGCGGCACCGCATCGGGCCGGTGGTCCAGGCCCTGCTCTGCCTCGCCCGCCAGCACGGCGCCGGTCACCTGACCTCCCGCCTGGCCGACCTGGTGCACGCGCTGGACGCCGACCCGCGATCCTGGTGGGCCGTACGGCTGCTCGCCGGGACCCTGTCGGCCCTGCCCGACGCGGCACCGTACACGGACGTGCTGCGGCTGCTCGCCGACCGGATCGTGGCCTGGCGACTGCAGGAGCGGCCCGTGCCGGAGGAGCTCGGACCCTCCTTCTGGACCGGCGTACGGCTTCCGCTGGAGGCGCGCTGCGCGCTGCTGCGCCGGCTGGTCCATGCCGACCGGCCGCCGTGCGAGGCCGGGCCCCGGTTCCTGGACGCGGTCGCCGGACTCCTCACCGGCGACCCCACCGCCGTGCAACCCCAGCTCGTCCGCTGGTTCGACGACGAGCAGCCGCTGCCCGCCACCCCGCACGTGACCGTGGCCACGGCCGCGCAGGTGCTGCTGCACACCTACCGCCACCCCGCCCTGGACGAACTGACGGACGTGCTCGTCGACCGCGCGCACCCACGGGCCGACGAACTGCTCGCCGTGCTCGCCGAGGAGGAGCCGTCGGCGGTGTGCCGGGCCGCCGACCGGTGGGCGCGCGACGAGCGGCCCGCGCGGCGCAGCGCCGCGATCGCGCACGGACTGCGCGTCGCGCCGCACGTGAGCACAGGAGGCGACCGGGCTCTCCTGCGCTACGCGGCCCTCACCCTGCTCGCCCGCCCCGCCGACCGCGCCCTGCACGGCGGCGCACTCGCCCTCCTCGTCCAGGACCCCCACACCCGGGCCCGCTACCTCCCGCGGGCGCTGGAGCACTTCGCGGCGGGCGACCCGCGGTTCTCGCCGGACGCACTGGCCGGAGCCCTCGTGACCGACCCCGAGCCGGTCCTCGCCGCCTTCGCGGCCCGGCTGGAGCGGCCGGACGCGGAGGAGGCGCTGCGCGCACTCGCCGACGCGACGCCGCCGGGTCTGGCCCGGCCGGTCGCCGCGCTGCTGTGCCGGGTGGCGCGCGGGCGGCCGGAACTCGCCGGGCAGGTGGCCGCCTACGCGGACCAGCGGCTCGACCGGGGCCCCGACGCCCGGGCCGTGCTCCTGCCCCTGGTCACCGGCCTGCTGGAGGACGGGGACGTGCGGCTGCGCTGCGTCCTCGCCACCGTCCTCACCCCGCCCGGCATCCCCGCCTCGCGCCCGCTGCGCCGCGAACTGCGTGACGTCCTCCTCGCCCGTGAGCACGACACCGACGTCCTGGAAGCACTGCTGCACACCGCCGCCCGCAACGGCGGCGACGACCTGCGCGACCTCGTCCACCGCGTCGGACTGCTCCTCGTGCGCACCCCTCAGGGCGCCACCCGCTTCGATCGCGCCCTGGTCGACCTGGGCCGGCACGTGCCCGGTTTCGCCGCCCGCGTGGCCGCCTGGCTGGACCGGTCGCCCGGGGAGTGGGAGGCGCTGGTCGGGCCAAGCTCCCACCGGATGATCGGGAACCTGGCGGGCGCCGGCGCCTCCGTGTGACAGGCCTTCCGGGACCGGGACCGCAGTACGGTGTCGTGCGCCCTGTCACAGCGCCCATGCCGATGCGGGCAGGCGGCACCCGGCATGGCACCCTTAGACCTGCGCACGAGGCAACGACGGACAACCGACCGGACACGAGTTCGACGAGTTTTCGACAAGGAGCAGGCACAGTGCAGCGCTGGCGTGGCTTGGAGGACATCCCCCAGGACTGGGGGCGCAGCGTCGTCACCATCGGCTCCTACGACGGAGTGCACCGCGGGCACCAGCTGATCATCCGGCATGCCGTGGACCGTGCCCGGGAACTGGGCGTGCCCGCCGTCGTCGTGACCTTCGACCCGCACCCCAGCGAGGTCGTCCGCCCCGGCAGCCACCCGCCGCTGCTCGCCCCGCACCACCGCCGCGCCGAACTCATGGCGGACCTGGGCGTGGACGCGGTGCTCATCCTCCCCTTCACGACCGAGTTCTCGAAGCTGTCGCCAGCCGACTTCGTCGTCAAGGTCCTCGTGGACAAGCTGCACGCCAAGGCCGTCGTCGAGGGCCCGAACTTCCGCTTCGGCCACAAGGCCGCCGGGAACGTGGAGTTCCTGTCCACGCAGGGCAAGACCTACGACTTCGAGGTCGAGGTCGTCGACCTGTACGTGACGGGTGAAGCGGGCGGCGGGGAGCCGTTCTCCTCCACGCTGACGCGGCGGCTGGTCGCCGAGGGCGACGTCCGGGGCGCGGCGGAGATCCTGGGCCGTCCGCACCGGGTCGAGGGCGTCGTCGTCCGGGGGGCCCAGCGCGGGCGGGAACTCGGTTTCCCGACGGCCAACGTCGAGACGCTGCCGCACACCGCCATTCCGGCCGACGGTGTGTACGCGGGCTGGCTGCACGCCCAGGGCGAGGCGATGCCGGCGGCGATCTCCGTCGGGACGAACCCGCAGTTCGAGGGGACCGAGCGGACGGTGGAGGCGTACGCCATCGACCGGGTGGGGCTCGATCTGTACGGGTTGCACGTCGCGGTCGACTTCCTGGCGTTCGTGCGGGGGCAGGCGAAGTTCGAGACGTTGGACGCGTTGCTGGAGCAGATGGGCCGGGACGTGGAGAAGTGCGGGGAGTTGGTGGCGGCCGAGGGGACTGCCTAGTCTTCTCGTGGGCCGTCTGCGGGTGCTTCGTGGCTTGTCGCGCAGTTCCCCGCGCCCCTCAGGGGCGAGGCCGAGCTGCCCAGTGACACGCCACCTGGGATTGCCCGCCCCCGCTCAGCACCTCCAGATCCTTGTTTCTGCAGGCGTCCGCCACGCCCGCCGCTTCCGCCTCGCCGCTCGCCAGAACCTGGCAACGGGCGTGGAAGCGGCAGCCGGACGGTACGCGCGAAGGGTCCGGGGGTTCTCCCTTGAGGACCACCGGGGCGCCGGGAGCCTCCGGGAGCACGGACAGCAGGGCCTGGGTGTAGGGATGCCTCGGTGCCGTCAGGACCTGTTCCACCGCGCCCGTCTCCACGATCCGGCCGAGGTACATCACGGCCACCCGGTCGGCGATGTTCCACGCCAGGCCCAGGTCGTGCGTGACGACCAGGGCGGACAGGCCCAGTTCGGTCCGCAGCCGTAGCAACAGGGCGAGGATCTCGCCGCGCACCGAGGCGTCGAGGGACGCCACCGGCTCGTCGGCGACGAGGAGTTCGGGTTCCAGGACCAGCGCGCCCGCGATGACCACCCGCTGGCGCTGTCCGCCGGACAGTTCGTGCGGGTAGCGCAGGAAGAAGCGCTCCGGGGGGCGCAGTCCGGCCCGGGACAGGGCCTCGGCGACCGCTGTCCGTTCGTCGCCGTCGTGGCCGTGGATGCGCAGGCCCTCGGCGACCGCGTCGTACACCGTGTGACGGGGGTTGAGGGAGCCGCTGGGGTCCTGGAGGACCAGCTGGACGCGTTTGCGGTACGCCTTGAGGGACCGGCCGGAGTACTCCATCGGGCGGCCGTCGAAGGTGACCCGGCCCGCCGTCGGTGGGACCAGGCCGAGGAGACTCCGGGCGAGGGTCGTCTTGCCGCAGCCGGACTCGCCGACCAGGGCGACGACCTCTCCGGGGCCGATGTCGAGGTCGACCCCGTCCACCGCCCGGGCCCGGGGGCCGCCGTGCCGTCCGGGGAAGGTGACGTGCAGGCCCCGGGCGCTCAGCAGCGGGACCGTGGTGACCTCGGGGGCCGTGGGGGACGTCGTCATGGCGTGCTGCGCCTCGCTTCCTCCAGGGCCTGCGGGCCCTCGGCCGACCGCTCCTCAAGGGTTCCCGGCCCGTCGGCCGGGTCCTTCCCCCGGTCCCCGGGTGCCGTCGTCGTGCGTTCTTCGCGGGCCTCGGCTCCCGGCGGCCCGACCAGCACACACGCCGCCCGTCGCTCCGGTCCCGCCGCGCGCAGCGCCGGGTCCTCCCCCGAACACGACTCCAGGGCCACCGGGCACCGGGGATGGAACGTGCACCCCGACGGCAGCGCGGCCGGGTCCGGAGGGTCGCCCGCGAGCCCCTGCGGGGCGAACCGGGACGCCGGGTCGCCGATCCGCGGGAACGCGGCCGACAGGGCCCGGGCGTACGGGTGCCGGGCGTCCTCGTACACCTGCCGGGCGGGTCCCTCCTCGACCACCCGCCCGGCGTACATCACCGCCAGCCGGTCGCAGGTGTCGGCGAGGACCGCCAGGTCGTGGCTGATCATGATCAGGCCGAGGTCCTGGTCCGCGACCAGCTGCTCGATGAGCCGGAGGATCTGGGCCTGGATCATCACGTCGAGGGCGGTGGTCGGCTCGTCGGCGATGACCAGCCGCGGGTCGCAGGCCAGTGCCATGGCGATCATGACGCGCTGGCGCTGGCCGCCGGACAGCTCGTGCGGGTAGGCGTCCGCGCGGGCGGCCGGCAGGCCGACCTGCTCCAGCAGCTCGCCGGTCTTCTTCTTCGCCCCGGCGGCAGTGGCCTTCCGGTGCAGCAGGATCGGCTCGGCGATCTGGTCGCCGATGCGGTGCACGGCGTTCAGGGAGTGCATCGCGCCCTGGAACACGACGGAGGCCCCGGCCCAGCGGACCGCCCGGACCCGGCCCCACTTCATGGCCAGCACGTCCTCGCCGTCGAGGAGCACCTCCCCGGTGATCCGGGCGCCCGCCGGGAGCAGCCGCAGCAGGGCCAGCGCCAGCGTCGACTTGCCGCAACCGGACTCGCCGGCCAGGCCGAGCTTGCGGCCCGCGTCCAGCCGCAGATCCACCCCGCGCACGGCGGCCGCCCCGCCCGCGTACGTCACGGTCAGGTTCCTGACGTCGAGCAGACTCAACGCGACACCCCCAGCCTGGGGTTGAGGACGGCCTCCACAGCCCGGCCGCACAGCGTGAACGCCAGCGCCACCACGGCGATGGCGATGCCCGGCGGCACCAGGTACCACCAGTCCCCGGCACTGACCGCGCCCGCCTCCCTCGCGTCCTGGAGCAGTCCGCCCCACGACACGACCGTGGGGTCGCCCAGGCCGAGGAAGGCGAGCGTCGCCTCGGCGAGGATGGCCGAGGAGATGATCAGGGTCGTCTGGGCCAGCACCAGCGGCATCACGTTCGGCAGCACGTGCCGGGACATGATGTGCCAGTGGCCCCCGCCGAGCGCCTGCGCCCGCTCGATGTACGGCCGGGTCTCCACCGCGAGGGTCTGGGCGCGCACCAGCCGGGCCGTGGTCGGCCAGGTGGTCACGCCGATCGCCACGACGGTCGTGGTCAGCGAACGGGACATCACGGTCGCCAGGGCGATCGCGAGCACCAGCGTCGGCATGACCAGGAACCAGTCGGTGATCCGCATCATCACCGTCGCGTACCAGCCCCTGAAGTGCCCCGCCGTCACCCCGATCAGGGTGCCGATCGCCACCGACAGCACCGCCGCGAGCAGCCCGACCAGCAGCGACACCCGCGAACCCCAGATCACCAGGCCCAGCAGGTCACGCCCGAACTGGTCGGTGCCGAGCGGGAACTCGGTGCTCGGGCTCTGCATCGGACGCCCCGGAGCGTCGGTCACGCTGCTCACGTCGGAGCCGACGAACAGCGGCGCGAACAGCGCCAGCAGCGCGCACAGCGACAGCGCGGTCAGCCCGTACAGCCCCGCGCGCTCGGAGCGGTACTGCCGCCAGAAGCGGGACACGGAGGCCCTGCGTCGCTGCCGGGCCAGGGCGCGCGGGCTCGGGGCCGTCTCGGTCGTCGTCATCGGGCCACCCGGGGGTCCAGCAGCGGATAGACCAGGTCGGCGAGGGTGTTCATCAGGATCACCGCGGCGGCGAACACGAAGAACAGGCCCTGCACCAAGGGCAGATCGGGCACGCTCAGCGCCTGGTAGAACAGCCCGCCGAGCCCCGGCCAGGAGAACACCGTCTCCACGAGGATCACGCCCGCCACCGTCCGGCCGAGGTTGATGAAGATCAGGGTCACGGTCGGCAGCAGCGCGTTCGGCACGGCGTGCCGACGGCGTACGAGGTCGTCGCGCAGCCCCTTGGCCCGCGCGGTCGTCAGATAGTCGCTGCCCATCTCGTCCAGCAGCGCCGACCGCGTGACCAGCAGCGTCTGCCCGTACTCCACCGCCACCAGCGTCACCACCGGCAGCACCAGATGGTGCGCCACGTCCAGGACGTGGGCGAAACCCTGCTCGCCGCCCGACTCCATGCCGCCGGTCGGGAACATGCCGGGCAGCGGGCCGATGCCCACCGACAGCACGATGATCAGCAGCAGCCCCAGCCAGAAGGACGGGATGGAGTACAGCGTCAGCGCGAGGCCCGTGTTGAGGCGGTCGCCCAGCCTGCCGTGCCGCCACGCGGAGCGGGTGCCGAGGAAGATGCCCAGTGCCGTGTAGAGGACGAAGGCCGTCCCCGTGAGCAGCAGGGTGTTCGGCAGTGCCTCGGTGATCTTGTCGATGACGGGGGCCCGGAACTGGTACGACGTCCCGAAGTCACCCGTGAGCGCCTTGCCGCAGTAGTCGGTGAACTGCTGCCACAACGGCAGATCGAGCCCGAACTCCTCGCGATAGGCGGCCAGCTGCTCCGCCGACACCTGACGGCCGCCCGTCATGGTCTTCACCGGGTCGCCGGGGATCAGCCGGAAGAGGAAGAAGCTGGTCACGAGGACGGCCAGCAGCGACACGGCGGCACCGGCCAGCTTGCCCGCCAGGTACCGCGGGTACGCGGAGCTCTTGCGCACCCGTGGGCCTGCCGCCGTCCGCTGCTCGTCCTCGACCAGCGCGGGGGTCGCGTCAGCGGTCATGAGTACCCGCTCGCCGCTTCACTCGCGCTCCTCGGCGGTGGCCCGCCGCCGCATCGCCGCGAAGACGCCGAGCCCGCCGAGGACCACGACACCCGCGACGATCCCGACCACGACACCCGTCGAGGACGCGGTGTCGGAGGAGCCGCCGGAGTCCGCGGGGACCGCCGACCACCAGCTCCAGTAGCCGTCCTGGCCGTAGATGTTGCCCGCCTTCGCCGGCATGGTCGTGATCGACTTGATCTGGTCCGTCCGGAAGGCCTCGACCGCGTTCGGATACGCCATGACGTTCATGTACCCGAGGTCGTACAGCCGCGACTCCATCTGCTTGACGATGTCCGCCCGTTTGGCGGGGTCGTACTCGGTGAGCTGCCGGGCGTAGAGCTCGTCGTACTTCTTGTCGCAGATGAAGTTGTCCGTCGCGCCCGTGTCCTTCGGGGTCGCCGGCAGCGCACCACAGGTGTGGATGGACAGCACGAAGTCCGGGTCCGGGTTCACCGACCAGCCGTCGAACGCCAGGTCGTACTTGCCGGCCAGCCACGGGTCGGTCACGTTGTCCAGGCAGTCGAGCCGGACGCCGATGCCGAGCTCGCCCCACCACTCCTGGAGGTACTTGCCGACCGCCTTGTCGTTGGGGTCGGTGGCGTGGCACAGCACGCGGTAGGTGATGGGCTTGCCGTCCTTGCCGACGCGCTTGCCGTCGCCGTTCTTCTTGTACCCGGCCTGGTCGAGCAGCCGCGCCGCCTCGGCCGGGTCGTACGCCAGCTTCCGGTCCGCGGAGGGCTTCCAGAAGTAGTCCTGGAAGCGCGGCGGGATGTAGCCCTCACCCTCGACGGCGTGGCCCCGGAACACCTTGTCGATGATGGCCTCGCGGTCCACGGCCCGGAACAGCGCGTTGCGCACCCGCTGATCCAGCAGGGAGGGGTGGCCGTCGCCGAACTTCTCGCCGTTCTTGGCCCTCGCGCCCGGGTTGGTGGCGAGGGCGTAGAAACGGCGGCCGGGAGCGTCGTTGACCTGGATGTCGTCCGCGCCCTTCAGCGACTCCGCCTGAGCGGGCGTCAGGGACGGGGACCCGGCGACGAAGGACACCTCGCCCTTGCGCAGCGCCGACACGGCCGCGTCCTGGTCCTTGTAGTAGCGGAAGACCAGCTCGTCGAACTTCGGCGACCCGCGCCAGAAGCTCTTGTTCGCCTTGAGCCGGACGTAGCTGTCGGCCTTGTAGCCGCTCAGCACGAACGGCCCGTTCCCCACTACGGGGAAGGTCTTGTCGTTGTTGAACTCGGAGAAGTCCGAGACCTTCTCCCACACGTGCTTGGGCACGATCGGCACGTCCAGCGCGGCCATCGTGGCCTGCGGCTTCTTCAGCTCGATGACCAGCTTGGTGGGGCTGGGCGCGGTCACCTTCCTGAAGTTGCCGACGTAGCTGCCGTTCGCCGTGGCCGCGCCGGTGTCGGTCATCATCTTGTTGAACGTCCACGCCGCGTCCTCGGCGGTGGCCTGCTCGCCGTCCGACCACGTGGAGTTGTCGCGGATCGTGTAGGTCCAGGTCAGCTTGTCCGGCGACGGCTCCCACTTGGTGGCCAGGCCCGCGATGGCGCGGTTGTCCTTGGGGTCGTAGTTCGTCAGGTACTCGTACATGAGCCGGTGGATGCTCGTACTGAGCAGCCGGACCGCCAGGAACGGGCTGAGCGAGTCCACGCTCTGCGCCACGGCGACGGTCAGCACCTTCTTGCCGTCGTCGGCCGCCCGGGCCTGCTGGGGCGCCGGGGCGAGCGGGGTCGCGAGACCGGCGGTGAGGGTGAGCGCGGCCGCCCCGGCCAGGGCGACGAGCCGGAGGCCGTTCGGGAGGCTGCGTTTCTGATCGTTCGTGCCCATGGTCGGACCTCGCGTCATCGCTCGGACGGGAAGGACGGGTTGATCAGCTGTCAGATGCGTGATGTGTGTGTACCAGCGGCCCTCTTCACCGTCAACGGCGCATTCACCCCTTGTGGCCTGCGGAAATAACGAATTGGCGAGCTTTCCGCACCCATTGGTCGAGACCACTGACGCGCCCCTGGCCAGGGCCTGGCAACGGAATTCGTCCCTGAACGCGCCGAGGCCCGCGCCGGGGAGAAGCGGCGCGGGCCGAAATGGCGATCGGCCCCTGAGAAGGGGCCGATCGGGTGAGGCGACTACTGCGTCGGAGGCGGCGGCGGGGTCTGCCCGTCCGGCTGGGCCGGGTGGCCCGGCTGCCCGGGCTGCCCCGGCTGGGGGTAGCCGTAGCCAGGCTGCCCGGCCTGGGGGTAGCCGTAGCCCGGCTGCGGGGGAGCGGCCGGGGGCTGACCGGGCTGGGGGTACGGCTGGCCGGGGTGGGCCGCCGGCTGCCCGGGCTGCTCAGGCTGTCCCGGCTGCCCGGGGTGCGGGTAGGGCGGCTGGCCGGCTGCCTGCGGGTACGGCTGCCCGGGCTGGGCCGGGGGCTGCCCGGGCTGGGCATAGGGCTGGCCGGGCTGCGGGTACGGCTGCCCTGGCTGGGCGTACGGCTGCCCGGGCTGCGGCTGCGGCGGCTGGGGCGGGTACGCGCCTGGCTGGCCGGGGATTTGCTGGCCGGAGTACGGAGGCTGACCCGGCTGGGGAGAGGGCTGCCCGGGCTGCGGCTGCTGCGGGTACGGGCCCGGCTGGCCGGGAGCCGGCTGCTGCTGACCGGGGTAGGGAGGCTGTCCCGGCTGGGCGTAGGGCTGACCCGGCACGGCCTGACCGGGCAGCGGCGGCGCCGCGACCGGCGGCGGGTTGCCGTCGGAGGTCCACAGACCGTGCGCCTGCTGGTGGCGGACGAAATCCTCGGCGATCATCGCGGCGAGGTTGAAGTACGCCTCCCGCACCTTCGGCCGCATCATGTCGAGATCGACCTCGGCACCGGCGGCCAGATGCTCGTCGAAGGGCACGACGACGACACCCCGGCAGCGCGTCTCGAAGTGCGACACGATGTCCTCGACCTTGATCATCTTGCCGGTCTCGCGGACCCCGGAGATGACGGTGAGGGACCGTGAGACGAGGTCGGCGTACCCGTGCGCGGACAGCCAGTCCAGCGTCGTGCTCGCGCTGCTCGCACCGTCCACGGACGGCGTCGAGATGATGATGAGCTGGTCGGCGAGGTCCAGCACACCGCGCATGGCGCTGTACAGCAGACCGGTACCGGAGTCGGTGAGGATCACCGGGTACTGCTTGCCCAGCACGTCGATCGCGCGCCGGTAGTCCTCGTCGTTGAAGGTCGTGGACACGGCGGGGTCGACGTCGTTGGCGATGATCTCCAGGCCGGAGGGCGCCTGCGACGTGAACCGGCGGATGTCCATGTACGAGTTGAGGTACGGGATCGCCTGGACGAGGTCACGGATGGTGGCCCCGGTCTCCCGCCGTACCCGGCGCCCGAGGGTGCCCGCGTCCGGGTTGGCGTCGATCGCGAGGATCTTGTCCTGCCGCTCGGTGGCGAGCGTGGAGCCGAGCGCGGTGGTCGTGGTCGTCTTGCCGACACCGCCCTTGAGGCTGATCACCGCGATCCGGTAGCAGGACAGCACGGGCGTACGGATCAGGTCGAGCTTGCGCTGCCGCTCGGCCTCCTCCTTCTTGCCGCCGATCTTGAACCGCCCGCCACCGGCCGCCGGACGGCTGCTCTTAGCCTTCTGCTTCTTGCTGTTGAGCAGCCGGTCGGACGACAGCTCCACGGCAGCGGTGTAACCGAGCGGCGCGGCCCCGGGGTTGGTCGGCTGCCGCTGGTCGTGCTGCATGGGCTGCGGCCAGGCGGCGCCGGTACGAGGGTCGACGGGCTGCTGCGGCTGCCCCGACGCGTCGGGCTGCGGGGAGTGGCCTTCGGGCTGGGGCTGGGGCTGGGGCTGGGCCTGCGGGGGAATGTGAGGCTGCGGCGGGTCCTGCTGGTGCGGCGGCTGGGCACCGGGGTGCGGGAAGCCGTAGGCGCTCTCGGGGGTGGGAGGGGTGCCCTGTTGGGGGAAGCCGTAGCTGCCCTGGGGATTGGGTACGGCCGGGGTCGGTGCGCCGGGGTGCGGGAAGCCGTAGGAGCCCTGCGGAGCGGGCGTGGGGGCCGGCGCGCTCTGGGGCTGCTGAACCGGAGGCTGCTGGGGGCCCGGGGCCGGAGCGCCCGGCTGCGGGAAGCCGTAACCGCCTTGCGGAGCGGGCGGGGTGGTGGGCGGAGTGCCTTGCTGGGGGAAGCCGTAGCCGCCCTGGGGGCCGGGTGCGGCCGGGGTGGGCGCGCCGGGGTGCGGGAAGCCGTAGGCGCCTTGCGGAGCGGGCGGGGCAGTGGGCGGGGTGCCCTGCTGCGGGAAGCCGTAGCCGCCGGGCTGCGGTGTGGGCTGCGCGGGCTGCTGGTCGGGCGGCGTCGGCGCGGCAGGCTGGTGCCACGCGGCGGGCGCGGGCTGCGGCGCCTGCGGCTGGAACGGCGGCTGCTGTGCGGAGGGCTGCTGCGGCACTTGGGGCTGTCCCTGTGCGGCCGCCGGCTGCGGCTGGGCGGGCGCGTTCGGGTCCGAGGGCTGCGTCGGCTGCTGCGGCTGGGCGGGCCACTCGCTCGCCGGGGCCGGAGCGGCCGGCTGGTACGACGGCGGCAGCGGCGGCATGCCCGGCGGGGGCGGGGGAGTGACGTCGGACGGCGTGCTGTGGGGGACGTCGGGGGCTGCCGGGGCGGCCGGTACGGCGTCCGCGGGCTCACTCTGTGCGGGCGCGTGGTCGGCGGGGGGCGCGTCGGCCGGCTCGGCAACGGGCGCCACCGAGTCCTCGTCCTCGTGCGCGGCCCCGGCCGCCGGTACCGCGTCCACAGGCTCGTCGAAGCTGGGCATGGCGGGCTCGGGCTGTGCGTCTTCCGGCTGCGCGTCCTCGGACTTCGGGTCCTCGGACTCGGTGTCCGCGCGCTGCCCGTCCTCGGTCTGTGCCTGTTCGGCCTCGGTTTGGCCGGCGTCGGCGTCCGAGGACTCCGCGTCTTCCCACTCGGCGGCGTCCTGGGGCTCGGTGTCCTCGGCCTCAGCGACTGCGGGCGCTGCGACCTGCGGCTCCAAGGCCTCGTCAGGGGCTGCATCCTCCGCTTCCGCCCGCGTGTTCTCCGACTCGGCCTCGTCGACGGGCGGCACGTCGGTGAAGGAGTCCACGTCCAGCGCGTAATCCGAAACCACGGCGGAGTCGTCCACCTGCACACCGGGCGTGCCGTCCTCCGCGCCCTCGGCACGAACACCGTCACCGGCTTCGCCGGCGTCCTTCGCCTCGGTGATGTCGGGGGCGTCGGTGTCTTCGGGCCCTTCCGGAGCGTCGGGCGTGGAGGCCGCCTCCGCAGCGGCACGCTCCTCGATCTCCCGCTTCAGCGCGACGGCGGAGAAGCGCATGGTCGCACCGCTCTCCAGATCGCCGTTCTCCGGCTCCGCGGCATCACCGGAAGCCGCCGCAGCCGAAGCTTCGGGGGTACTCGCAGCCTGGGGAGCACTCGAAGCCTCGGGAGTGGCCGAAGGTGCCGGAGCGAAGGGCGGAGTCGCGGGAGCAGCAGGCGGAGTCGCCGGGGTCTCGGGAACGGCCGGGGCCTGCGGCGACGCCGGCGGCGTCCACTGCGACCGGTACCCGCCGACGGGGATGTGCGGCACGGCCGTAGGGGAGGCAGCGTCCGGCGCGGGATCTCCCGCGGGCGCCTCGGCCTGCCCCGAAGACCGGTCCTCGTGCGACGGCCCCTGCGGCTCGAACCCGCTCCCCATCGGAAGCCTGGGCACGGCCGAAGGCCCCCCCGAAGAAGGCGCGGGCGGCGCCGGAGGCGCGAAAGGCGCACCCGGCGCGGGCGCGGGAGGCGTGAACGGGGCGCCCGGAGTGGGAGCCGGCGCGGGAGGAGTGAAGGGCGCCCCGGGCGCCGGAGCCGGTGCAGAGTTCTGCCCCGGCAGCGAGGTCGGCAGGGACGAAGGCCCACCGCCAGGATTGGCGTGCGCCGGCCGGGTCAGCCCGGGCAGCGGCGGCACGGGCCCCTTCGGCCCGGTGGGACCACCAGGCACACCGGAAGCCCCCGGCCCGGAACCGGGCGCCCCCGAGGCGCTGGAGTCCTCGGACGCCCCCGCCCCCTGCCCCGAGGACGAACTCCCCGAGGCGTTCTGCGTGTACCAGGCGGGCGGGGCGTAGTCGATGGTGAACTCGCCCGTCATCTCCGATGCGGACTCCGCGTCGGGCTGGTCATCGCCGGGTGTCGCCCAGCCCCCGCGGATCCCGTCCCGATCGCTGCTCACAGTGTTCCTCCTGGTGTGGTCGAGCACCCTCATGCCGTGCTGGGGCGACCCTTGCTTGTCGTCCGACGTCGTACGCAGTCGTGCGACGTCGTTTGCGGCGTATCGAGGGTCGTCCGAGGTCGTCCGCTCCACAGGCTCCCCCGCCTTCCCCCTGGGACGCCGACGCCTACCACGGGTTCTGACGGCGCGCCCTCTCCCAGCCTAATCACCACAAGGCCCGCCCCGGCAGGCCCGTCCGCCCCCGAGCAGCTGTCCGTCGCGTCACAACCTGCCCAGAAGGTGCCCGGAAGTGACGTATACGGCACGCACTTCGGTGAAGAAAAAGGGCGATGCATGTGAAGAGTCGTGAACCACCTTGCGCAGCGGCCGCCTTGAGGTCACGAGAACGCGGTCTCCTTGACGCGCGGGAGACATGAGAAGAGGGGCGGCCGTTCGCCGGCGCGCCCCTCTTCGTCCACCACGATCCCTACCGCCCGGCTTCGAGCCCCCCGGTGTGCGCCCCCGGCTCCAGATCGAACTCCCCGTCCCGAGCCCCCAGCACGAACGCCCGCCACTCCGCCTCCGTGTAGCGCAGCACCGTGTCCGGGTCGAGCGAGGACCGCATCGCCACGGCCCCCTCGGGCAGGTAGGCGATCTCGACCCGCTCCTCGTGCGCCTCGGTGCCCGGCGCGCTGTGCCACTCGACACCGGAGATGTCGAGGGCGTAGAGCTCGTCCCGCTCCCGCTCCTTGCGTGCCTTGATCTCCTCAGCCGTCTCCGCCATGCCGCAGCGACCCCTTCCCGACGTACGAACGATCCGAATCTGCTCACCCTAGTGGCCCCCTCCGCTCCGGCCCGGAGGTTCGCGAGACCAGGGCAAAGGGGACCCCGCTCGCCTGGTACCCTGGTCGACGGCCGTTTGTGTACGCACCCCCGGAGCCCAGCGCTCTGGAGGCCGCGCTCAGCGGATCCCCGCCTTCCGAGTCATGGAAGCTCCCCCGAGACACAGACCGGGGGCACTCGGTGGCCACCACAGACTACGAGGAGTACGCGTGCCGCTCGACGCCGCTACGAAGAAGCAGATCATCACCGAGTTCGGCCAGAAGGAGGGCGACACCGGCTCCCCCGAGGTCCAGGTCGCCATGCTCTCGCGCCGCATCTCGGACCTGACCGAGCACCTCAAGACCCACAAGCACGACCACCACTCCCGCCGTGGTCTGCTGATCCTCGTGGGTCAGCGTCGCCGCCTTCTCCAGTACCTGGCGAAGAAGGACATCCAGCGCTTCCGTGCGCTGGTCGACCGCCTCGGCATCCGCCGCGGTGCGGCGGGCGCCAAGTAAGACGCCGTGAGGGGAGCGGTTCCCGAAGGAAAGGGGACCGCTCCCTTTGCTGTACGTGCGGAGTGTCACCACTGCTTTGTAGTGTGGTAGCACAACGCAATACGGACGACACAGCACAACAAGAAGAGGAGAGGCGCACCTAGCCGCCGCCGGTCCTCGGTAGTGGCCCCCGGGGGAAGTGAATCCCGGGTGCTTCGATCGAAGACCGGCCCGCACAGCCCGGAGCGCTTCTCCGCGACCGTCCCCCTGCCACACGGGCAGCGACGGGACGAAGACGAGGAGATAACGCTAGTGGAGAACGAGACCCACTACGCCGAGGCCGTCATCGACAACGGCGCCTTCGGTACCCGCACCATCCGCTTCGAGACGGGCCGCCTGGCCAAGCAGGCCGCCGGCTCCGCCGTGGCGTACCTGGACGACGACACCATGGTGCTGTCGGCCACCACCGCCTCCAAGAACCCCAAGGACCAGCTCGACTTCTTCCCCCTCACGGTGGACGTCGAGGAGCGGATGTACGCCGCCGGCAAGATCCCCGGCAGCTTCTTCCGCCGTGAGGGCCGTCCCTCCGAGGACGCCATCCTCACGTGCCGCCTGATCGACCGCCCGCTGCGCCCCTCCTTCAAGAAGGGCCTGCGCAACGAGATCCAGGTCGTCGCCACGATCATGGCGCTCAACCCCGACCACCTGTACGACGTCGTCGCGATCAACGCCGCGTCCGCGTCCACGCAGCTGGCCGGCCTGCCCTTCTCCGGCCCGATCGGCGGCGTCCGCGTCGCGCTGATCCGCGGCCAGTGGGTGGCCTTCCCGACGCACACCGAGCTCGAGGACGCCGCGTTCGACATGGTCGTCGCGGGCCGCGTCCTGGAGGACGGCGACGTCGCGATCATGATGGTCGAGGCCGAGGCCACCGAGAAGACCATCAAGCTGGTCGAGGGCGGCGCCGAGGCGCCGACCGAGGAGGTCGTCGCCGCCGGTCTCGAGGCCGCGAAGCCCTTCATCAAGGTCCTCTGCAAGGCCCAGTCGGACCTCGCCGCCAAGGCCGCCAAGCCCACCGGCGAGTTCCCGATCTTCCTCGACCACCAGGACGACGTCCTGGAGGCGCTCACCGCCGCCGTCCGCCCGGAGCTCGCCTCCGCGCTGACCATCGCCGGCAAGCAGGAGCGCGAGGCCGAGCTCGACCGCGTCAAGGGTCTCGCCGCCGAGAAGCTCCTGCCGGAGTTCGAGGGCCGCGAGAAGGAGATCTCCGCCGCGTACCGCTCGCTGACCAAGACCCTGGTCCGTGAGCGCGTCATCAAGGAGAAGAAGCGCATCGACGGCCGCGGTGTCACCGACATCCGCACCCTTGCCGCCGAGGTCGAGGCCATCCCGCGGGTCCACGGCTCCGCGGTGTTCGAGCGTGGCGAGACCCAGATCCTGGGCGTCACCACCCTGAACATGCTCCGCATGGAGCAGCAGCTGGACACCCTCTCCCCGGTGACCCGCAAGCGCTACATGCACAACTACAACTTCCCGCCGTACTCCACCGGCGAGACCGGCCGCGTCGGCTCCCCGAAGCGCCGCGAGATCGGCCACGGCGCCCTCGCCGAGCGCGCTCTCGTGCCGGTCCTGCCGACGCGCGAGGAGTTCCCCTACGCGATCCGCCAGGTCTCCGAGGCGCTGAGCTCCAACGGCTCGACGTCCATGGGCTCGGTCTGCGCCTCCACCATGTCGCTGCTGAACGCCGGTGTGCCGCTGAAGGCCCCCGTCGCCGGTATCGCCATGGGCCTGATCTCCCAGGAGATCGAGGGCGAGACGCACTACGTCACCCTCACCGACATCCTCGGTGCGGAGGACGCCTTCGGCGACATGGACTTCAAGGTCGCCGGCACGAAGGACTTCGTGACCGCCCTCCAGCTCGACACCAAGCTGGACGGCATCCCGGCCTCCGTCCTGGCCGCGGCCCTCAAGCAGGCCCGTGACGCCCGCCTCCACATCCTCGACGTGATGATGGAAGCGATCGACACGCCGGACGAGATGTCCCCGAACGCCCCGCGGATCATCACCGTCAAGATCCCCGTGGACAAGATCGGCGAGGTCATCGGCCCCAAGGGCAAGATGATCAACCAGATCCAGGAGGACACCGGCGCCGAGATCACGATCGAGGACGACGGCACCATCTACATCGGTGCCGCCGACGGCCCGGCCGCCGAGGCCGCCCGCTCCACGATCAACGGCATCGCCAACCCGACGATGCCCGAGGTCGGCGAGCGCTACCTGGGCACGGTCGTGAAGACGACCACCTTCGGCGCCTTCGTCTCCCTGCTGCCCGGCAAGGACGGCCTGCTGCACATCTCGCAGATCCGCAAGCTCGCCGGCGGCAAGCGCGTGGAGAACGTCGAGGACGTGCTCGGCGTGGGCGCCAAGGTCCAGGTCGAGATCGCCGAGATCGACTCCCGCGGCAAGCTCTCCCTGATCCCGGTCATCGAGGGCGAAGACGGCGACGAGAAGAAGGACGACGGCGACAAGTGACGTCCCGCGGCTTCCAGGCGACGGCCCGCACCTCCTCGGAGGCGCGGGCCGTCGCCCGTACCCAAACCCTGATCAAGGGTGAGAACGGCATCGGCACGGTCCGCAAGACCACCCTCCCCGGCGGTCTGCGCATCGTCACCGAGACCCAGCCCTCGGTCCGCTCCGCGACCTTCGGCATCTGGGCGCACGTCGGCTCCCGCGACGAGACGCCCGCCCTGAACGGCGCCACGCACTACCTGGAGCACCTGCTCTTCAAGGGCACCGGCCGCCGGTCGGCCCTCGACATCTCCGCCGCGCTCGACGCGGTCGGCGGCGAGATGAACGCCTTCACGGCCAAGGAGTACACGTGCTACTACGCACGGGTGCTCGACAACGACCTGCCGCTGGCCATCGACGTCGTGTGCGACATGCTGACCGGCTCGCTCATCCGCGAGGACGACGTCGACGTCGAGCGGGGCGCGATCCTCGAAGAGATCGCCATGACCGAGGACGACCCGGGCGACTGCGTGCACGACCTGTTCGCGCACACGATGTTCGGTGACAACCCCCTCGGCCGCCCGGTCCTCGGCACGGTCGACACGGTCAACGCCCTCACCGCCGACCGCATCCGCCGCTTCTACAAGAAGCACTACGACCCGACCCACCTGGTCGTCGCCTGCGCCGGCAACATCGACCACGCCAAGGTCGTACGGCAGGTCCGCAGCGCCTTCGAGAAGGCGGGTGCCTTCAAGGAGCCGGCCGCCGACCCGGTCGCTCCGCGCAGCGGCACGCGCGCCCTGCGCACCGCGGGCCGCGTCGAGCTGATCGACCGCAAGACCGAGCAGGCGCACGTCGTGCTCGGCATGCCGGGCCTGTCCCGCACGGACGAGCGCCGCTGGGCCCTGGGCGTGCTGAACACCGCCCTCGGCGGCGGCATGTCCTCCCGCCTCTTCCAGGAGGTCCGCGAGAAGCGCGGCCTGGCCTACAGCGTGTACTCGTACACCTCCGGCTTCGCCGACTGCGGCCTGTTCGGCGTCTACGCCGGCTGCCGGCCCTCGCAGGTGCACGACGTGCTGAAGATCTGCCGCGACGAGCTCGACCAGGTCGCCCGGCACGGCCTCTCGGACGACGAGATAGGGCGTGCGATCGGTCAGCTCCAGGGGTCCACGGTCCTCGGCCTGGAGGACACCGGCGCGCTGATGAACCGTATCGGCAAGAGCGAGCTGTGCTGGGGCGAGCAGATGTCCGTCGACGACATGCTCTCCCGGATCGCTTCGGTCACCCCGGACGACGTCCGCGAGGTCGCCCGCGAGATCCTGGGACGGCGGCCCTCCCTGTCGGTCATCGGCCCGCTGAAGGACAAACAGGCGACCCGCCTCAACGACGCCGTCGCCTGACAATCCCCTGGTGAAGGAAGCACAAGAGATGAGCAAGCTGCGCGTGGCGATCCTCGGCGCCAAGGGCCGGATCGGCTCGGAAGCCGTCCGGGCCGTCGAAGCCGCCGAGGACATGGAACTGGTCGCCGCCCTCGGCCGGGGCGACGAGCTGGAGACGCTGACCGAATCCGGCGCCCAGGTCGCGGTCGAACTGACCACGCCCGACTCGGTCATGGCCAACCTCGACTTCTGCGTGGGTCACGGCATCCACGCGGTCGTCGGCACGACCGGCTGGACCGACGAGCGCCTCGCACAGCTGAACGGCTGGCTGTCCGCCTCCCCGGAGACGGGCGTGCTCATCGCGCCGAACTTCTCCATCGGCGCCGTCCTCACCATGAAGTTCGCGCAGATCGCGGCACCGTACTTCGAGTCGGTGGAGGTCATCGAGCTCCACCACCCGAAGAAGGTCGACGCCCCGTCGGGCACCGCCACGCGCACGGCCCAGCTCATCGCGTCGGCTCGTGCCGAGGCGGGTGCGGCCCCGGCGCCCGACGCCACGGAGACGGCCCTCGACGGAGCGCGGGGCGCGGACGTCGACGGCATCCCCGTGCACTCCGTCCGGCTGCGCGGCCTGCTGGCCCACCAGGAGGTCCTGCTCGGCGCCGAGGGCGAGACCCTCACCGTCCGGCACGACTCGCTCCACCACAGCAGCTTCATGCCGGGCATCCTGCTCGGCGCCCGCCGCGTGGTGAGCACCCCGGGCCTGACGTTCGGCCTGGAACACTTCCTGGACCTGAACTGAGCCCCTGACCGTCATGCGCGCGAAGCTCACCTACGCCCTCACCGCCGCCGTCCTGGTCGTCTACTTCGTCCTGGTCGGCAGCCGCGGCGTCCTGCTCATCGAGATCGGCACGCCCCTCACCGTCACCTTCGGTGTCGCCGTGCTGATCCTGCCGGTCATCGGCATGTGGTTCCTGTGGAAGAACACGCAGTTCGCCCGCAGGGCCGATCAACTCGCCGCCGAACTCGACGCCGAGGGCGGTCTGCCCGTCGACGAACTGCGGCGCACCCCCAGCGGGCGCATCGACCGCGACTCGGCCGACGAGGTCTTCGCCAGGCGCAAGGCCGAGACGGAGGACGCCCCCGACGACTGGCGCACCTGGTTCCGCCTCGCCGTCGCCTACCACGACGCCCGTGACACCCCGCGCGCCCGCAAGGCGATGCAGCGCGCCATCGCCCTGCACGACGGCAAGCAGCCGGAAGCAGCTTGAACCTCTGCCCGCCCATGACAGCGGCTGGTAGGGCTGCCCACTCATGACGGAGGGGCCGGACCGTGAAAAACCGACCGCCCCCCCCGCCAGATCCAAAAAAGGGACAAACCAAAATAAAACAAGCGAAAAAAGTA